>JAYKIS010000101.1:0-5476 GCA_035286125.1 Candidatus Sericytochromatia bacterium | reverse complement strand
AAGGTCGCGTCCCATCAGCCTGACCACGAACCCTCCTTGACCGTTGACCACGGGCGCCTCCCCGCTTGCCGCTGGCTGAAGGGGTTCCGCTCGAGGGGAAACGACACCGGAAGACCGTCCCCCCATGTTCAGGAACCTCGACCGACAGCGTCGCACCGTGCAAATCGAGCATGGCCCGCGAGAGCGCCAGACCAAGCCCCAATCCACCTGGCGGGGCATCGCCGCCCTGAAGAAACGCATCGCCAACGCGCTGGCGGACATGAGGTGCCATACCGGGGCCACCGTCCGCCACTTCGAGCACCCAGCCATCCTCCACGGCCATCAGGCGGACCGATACGGGCGCCGGCGCCGGGACGTGGCGATAGGCATTGCCGACTAGGTTCACGACGATACGTATGAACAGGTCCGGGTCGACGCGCACCTGCAGGCAGTGGGGCGCGACAGTCCAGGACAGGCGATCGGCATGGTCCGGATGCAGAAGCCAGGGCCCCAGGGCCCGATGCAGCAATGACCGGGCACCACACTTCCTGTGACGCAGCGGGAGCGTACCCGCCTGCATCCGCGTGAGATCCAGCAGGTCCTCGATCAACCGCCCGAGGCGTCCCGCCTCGGCGAGCATGACCTGCAGCAAGGGCTGCTGCTCGGGATAGGGCATGGGCCTTGCCGCCATCAGCTCGACGAAGCCCCCCAATGTCGCAAGGGGCGTCCGCAGTTCGTGGGAAACCGTCGCCACGAAGGCGTCCTTCAGTCTCTGGTGGTCCAGCACCAGGGCGAGGGGGCGCGCCGCGACCGCGACCAGCGGGACCAACTCCATCGGAAACGGCGATTGCGCCACGGCGCGGCGAAAAACCATCACGCCGTGCAAATCCCGGTCGGTGACGAGTGGCGCCCCGAGCCAGCGGCCATCCTCGCTGCCCTCGCCCCCGGGCCCGGGGCAGCGACACCCCAACCACAGCCGAGGCCCCTGCTCGTCCATCGGCAGGCCCACCGCCGCGCTCATGGCATCCTGCAACACATCTGGCGTCAGCAACGGAGCATCGCCCAGCGTCGCCATCCGTCGCCAGCCCCCGTGCGACCCCCGGACCCAGACTTCTGCATCGGGGGCCGCCAGCATCTCCGCCACGTCGGCAAGGAACGCCCGAACGGCCTGGTCCTGCGGCACGGGTCGCGCCAGTTGGGTGAACCAGGCATGCAGCAGGCCCAGCAAGCCCCAGCCACCTGCGCCGTACTTGCCTTCCGAGGTCCCCATGGCCATGGCCGCCATCCTGCGGGCACCCCCTTGCCTGCGGATGACGGCCACGCGACGATGGCTTGATCAGTAGCCCCGGTACTTGCCCCCGGCAGCCATGCTCCGGACGCCCGGCAAATTGTCGACAGAGCCATAGCGGTCCACGGCATAACGAATGGCCGCCGCGGCATTGTCGACCGGGTTGAAGATGTCATTGCGGCCAGGCAGCTTGTATCGATTGAATGTGGAATCAATCGTCTGCAGGAGGCCCTTGGAGGGATGACCTGCCTTGGCATTGCTGTCCCAGCGATTGACTGCCCGAGGATTCCAGGTGGACTCCTTGCCCGCCACCTTGACCAAGGCCTCCACATTGATCTTCCTGGCCGGAACACCCGACGCCACGACCAGGTCGGCAGCCCGCTGGATGGCCGCACGGGCACGGTCCTTGGCGCTGCCCCCCGCCTTGACCTTGGGGGCCACTTCATCATGCAGCTTCATGCTCGAGTTCTGGACGGTGGGCTTGGCAGCCTTGTCCGCATCCTGCCTCGCAGCCTGCCGCTCGGCATCCTTCCTGGCGGCCTGCCTCGCAATCTCGCGCTCGGCAGCCTTCCGTGCGGCCTCCTTGGCGGCCTGGTCGGCCGCGGCCTTCGATGCCGCGTGCGACGCCCCGTGATGAGCACCCGAGGCATGCCCATGCGTCCGGGCATGGCTGCCGTGGTGATGATGGGCGTGGCCACCGCCGTGAACCTTGTGATGTGCCTTGAAAGCCCCCTTTCGTCTTCGGCCCCTCCGAGCCGCCTCCACCACGCCTGTCGTCCGGAAAAGAATTCCCACACCTAGATTTCATACATTCTCAAAATCTGACACCCAGCTACCAGCCCGACGTGGGAGGTCTCTGGGAGGTACGGCCATCAAGGTCGCGGCATGCCTGGTTCAGGCACCCATCCCGCAGGTTTCCCCGACATGCCCACCCAGATACGAGAAGCGACGCGCCCGGCATCTACCGTGCAACTTCCCCAGGGCGCCCTCAAGGCCCTGGTCGCGGTGGGCGTCTGCAGCATCGCCGGCGGGCTGTGGACCCTTTACGACCACACGCTCGAGGGCCTCAGCCTGGTCGGATGCGGCTATGCCATCGTGATGCTCAGCCTCGCGACACTGGCCGAGCGCTGGCTTGACGCCCAGACCCTGCAACGAGGAGCCCGCTGATGCGCCCGGGAATCCATCTTCGTCGCGGCGTGGCAGTCGCCGCCACGCTCGTTGTCGCTGGCTGCGGCACCCTGCAGATCGGGCGGCTCGGCTCTGCGGCCTCCGAAAGATCGACGCTCGCCACGGCTGCAGGGGACGCCGTGCGCTACACCGTCACCGGCACCACCCCGGCGCTACTGAGTCAGATCGATCGGCTGGGTCTCGACATCGAGGCCCAGGACCCGATTCGTCGCCGGGCCCGCGTCACGGAGACCGCCGCCAACCGCCAGCAGCTAGCAGCCATGGGTCTCACCATTGCCGAGGAAGTGGATGTCAAGGCAACACCCGGTATCGATCCCGGCTATATGGGGTATCCCGCCATCGTCCAGACGATGCAGGCCCTGGCCGGTGCCCACGGCGACGTGGCGACGATCCACAACATCGGGCCCTCGTGGGAGACCAGTCGCGGCCGCGCCAACCGGCCTATCCTCGCGATGCGCATCGGTCCTGCGCCATCGCCCGAGTTGCCTGTCGTCGTCTTCGTGGCCGAGCAGCACGCCCGCGAGATCGTGACTCCCGAGATGGCCATCCGGGTCATCCGGATGCTGCTCGAGGGCCGCAAGGCCGACGCCGGTCTGGCCAACATCGTCAGCCGCTGCGAGACGTGGGTCGTCCCGATGAGCAATCCGGACGGCCACGCCAAGGTCGTCGCCGGCGAGAACCGCCGCAAGAACATGAACGACACCCAGACGGGTCCCGGCTTGCTGGGCCTCGACGGCAACGCCTTCCCGGGTGTCGATCTCAACAGGAACTTCCCGTTCCACTGGGGTGAGGTGGGGGCTTCTCGCGAGCCCCTGAGCCCCACCTTCAGGGGAGCCGCAGGTGGATCGGAGCCTGAGACCCAGGCGCTGATGCGGCTCATCGGGGGGCGCAAGGCCAGGTACATGATGAGTTACCACTCCTACAGCAACCTGATCCTCTGGCCTTGGGGGCACACGGAAGCCCCCGCCCCCGATCCCCGCCTTCCCGCCATCGGCCAGAAGCTCGCGCAGCTGACAGGCTACAGGGGCATCCAGAGCAAGGACCTCTACATGACCAGCGGCGACATCTCGGACTGGGCCTTCGGGACGCAAGGGACGATGGCCTTCACCGCAGAGGTCGGCAGTTGGGACGACGGCTTCACGCCGCCCTTCTCCAAGGTGCCCCAGTATTGGCGGGAAAACGAACCGGCGGCCCGGTACCTGCTGGAGTTGGCAGCAGGCATCGCCACGCCCTGACGACGGGCGCCCTCAGGCGCGGGACTGGTCCTGCCGCCTGAGGGCTTCCCTGAGCGCCACTGTCTCGGGCGAAGGCGTGACGTCCAATTCCGAACGAAGGACCTGCGCGCAGGCCTCGAACTGGCGCTGCACAAGGCTGGCCTCGCCCAGCGCCGCATAGAGACGCATCAGGACGCGATGGGCACCTTCATGCGCCGGGTCCTCGCGCAGCATCCCCTCGGCCTGCTCCCGGGCCTGCTCCCAGGTACCCTGCTCGAGGGCACAGAAGGCGAGACGCTCCCGCATGACCATGATCTGGGCAGCAAGCGCCGTTCGCGCCGCCTCGAACCACTCCTGCATGTCGGGTTCGGCCAGCCAGCCGCCGGGCGTCAGGTCCAAGGCGGCCGCATAGTGGACGGCAGCATCAGCTTGCTGCCCGGACTGCCAGGCAGCATCGCCGGCGACCCTGGCCTTGTGGAAGGCGTCCAGATCAAGCCAGACCCCTTCGCGCGAGAGCCTGTAGCGTCCTCCCTCCCGCAGCAGCAGCGGAGCCGCGTCCCTTGCCCCGCCCGGGTTGAGCGCCCGGCGCAGCACGCTTGTCAGGTTGTCGACCTGGTGGCGCGCCTCGTCCCAGTCAAGGTCCGGGAAAAGCACGTCGGCGGCCTCATCGCGGGACAGGCCAGAAGGACGCTCGAGCAGGAGGGCCAGCAGGACCCGGGCCTTGCGGCGAGGAAAGGCAGCGGCCTTGCCGGCGACCGTCACCACCAGCCGGCCAAAGGTCCGGATCTCGACTCGTGCGGCGGGATGCGCCTCGCTCAGGATGGCCTCCCACGCCTTGGGAAACCGAGAGCCGATGTCGGCGACCAACGGCGATTCCTGCTCCTCGGCGAGGCAGGTCAGCATCGCCGGCGCGAATTCGCGGATGCTCAGTGGGAGGAAGGGGTAGGGCCCCTCCTGCAACAGGCGATGGGCTTCGGCACGCAGGGGTCCGCGGACCTCCGGACGGGGCTCCAGACAAGCCAGGGCAAGCGTCAGCCAAGCCCGTTGCGGCCGCGCCACCACGGGTTCCAGGCAAGCCAGCGCTTCGCGGAATGCCGCGGTTGCAACTTCCGGGTGACCCGACTGCCACGCGAGCATCCCCAGATGCTGGTGCAGCATGGCGCTGATGCGCGGAAAGCCACCCGTGATGGGCCGAGCCCGGTCGATCAGCACGCCCGCCTCGTCCAAGGACCCCCGGCGCCGCGCGACCTCGGCCAGCATGATCAGCGTCGAGGCACTCTCGGTGCCCGCTTCGAGCCCGTGGCCGTGCAACAAATCCAACGTCCGGCACAAGATACGGTGGGCCTCGTCGAGGCGCCGCAACCGCAGCAGGGCCGAGCCCTCCAGCCGCAGGCAAGCCGCCTGGTGATAGCCGTTGGCCGGCAAGGGCAAGGCCTGAGTCCGGGCCAAGGCACGCACCCCATCGCCAAAGTCCCCCTGCTCCAGATGCAGCAGCACCCGGTGGCTGACAGCGCGCCTCTCGAGGCTGGGATCCAGTTCGAGGGCCAGGACATCCCCGAGCAATCGATCCAGCGTTCGTCGTGCCTGACCATAGGCTCCCCGTTCGTGGTGCAACAGGGCAAGGTTCAAGGCGGCCTCGGCGCGTGTCAGGGCGACCCGCGGACGGCCCAGGTGCGGAAAGGCCAGCGCCCTGTGGACATGCGTGACGGCCTCGTCCTCGCGCCCCTGCAGGAAAGCCAGATTGCCCCGGTTGACGGCATAGCCGACCCGATCGTCGACACGCACGGAGGACTCGATGGGCTCGGCC
>JAYKIS010000100.1:0-3890 GCA_035286125.1 Candidatus Sericytochromatia bacterium | reverse complement strand
TGCTGGATGGCAATCCCAAGGAGGAACCCATGATGCTCGTGGCCTGACCCAACCAGTTATCCCAAAGGAAGGACTGCGGAAGTTACACCACGATCTGGGACTTGACCTTCCCTGGCGAGCGGAAATGCCGGTGAACCTGGCCCGAGGCTCAACTGCGCCAGTTGCAGCGCAAGTATAGGATGGTGCAGTCCCAGCGCCACAACGGCCCCGATCCACGCCTGCTGCACTTCAGCAAGGCCTGGTCCCGACACCACCCCCGAAGACGCCAGCAGTGCGGACCAGGCAGAGGCCGCATCGCCAGGGGTCGAATAAGCCAGAACCCTCAGCGGGTGCGTCATCTCCTGTCTCCGAGGATCGGTCAGCCCTGTCAGCCAACCCCTGAGCAGGCTCGCTGGATGATGACGCGCCCAGTCTTTCATCAGCGTGATAAGCGCATGCCCCAGAACAGGAATCCGATGTCTTCTCAAAAACGCTGCAACTTCAGGAGTCATAAGCAGGTCACTCTGACCGGAACCGCCAACCAACGAGCCTAACAAGCCGGCCTTGTACGTGAGGGCTACTGCCACAGGGGGCTCTTCCCTGGTCCATGGCCAAACGATTTGACGGTTCAGGCCTTCCCCCAAGCTGTGCTCGGTGATTTGGCCATCAGAACCTAGAAGAGCAAGCCGATGGTCCGGCGAAAGGTCTATCGCTCGATTCAGATCGAGCCAAATCCGGCCCTGACGCACGACCATCGAGTCAAAAACGCCTTGATCCACCGATTCATTCGCCACGACATGGGGCGTGTCGTTCGGGGTCCTGACCCGAAGCGTCACCGCTTCTCCCCAGCCCCACAACCTGGGCAATGACACGCGCTGCGAGGCCTTGACCAGGTGGCTCAGTTGCACCTGGCCCTCGAACAGGTACGCATCCGGCTCGCCCTCCTCCTCGGCAAAGGGCTCTGAATGCAGGATCTGACAGCGAGTCAAGGCCGATACCGGACCACGAGCCGCAGACCAGACAGCGGTACCCTCAAGGGTCACGGGCACGTCCCCGTCCCACCGCAGGAACAGAGGACGAGGGAAGCCGAGTGGATACCTGAAGCTCGTTCGCTCCCCATCGCGAGTCAACTCGAGCAGGAGCTTGGGGCGGGACTGAGGGGCCAGTTTGAGCACAAGCTCAGCCACCCGAACCGTGCCGTCAGGCAGCGGGGTAAAGGGCACGGAAAACCGTCCCAGACGTACATCCGCAAGTCGGACACCTTGGCGCAACCGAAGCGGAGGAAGTTTGTACCGAACACTTCCGTCCGACGTCTCAATTGCTGGTTTACCGACAAGTTCAGGCTTCGCCCAAATTGGGACATCAGGCCAGCCTGCCTTCTGCCGGTATATTTGCCATCGCGTCACACCGTTGAAGGTCAGCTTGACCATCGTATCTTCGAGAAGTCTGAAGCTCGCCAGCCGGAACGCATCCGGTATCAGCTCCTCGTCCTGAACGGTCTGAGCAGGGGCCATCTCAAGCGCATAGTGGCTGGGGTAGATGAGCCGATATTGTCGGTTCACCGGCAACTTATCCGAGGCCTTGACCAAGGAACCGTCGGTGCCTTGATAGAGGCTGATTTCCTTGTCGCCAGGGAAATATTCGAGTTCGAGTTGCCGAACGACCCTGCCTGCCGCCTCCTTGAGTTCGATGACAATCGAACTCCGCCTGGCCGGAAGCGTGATGTACTTCTTGCCCATGATCCGCCAATCCCCCTGCGGATGGCGCCACAGGTCCCGAATGTACTCCTGGTCCACGTGCAACTGCAGAACCGACTCCTCTGTATCAAGGTCGCTGATGAAACCGAGCGAGGTTTCAAAAATGGGTCGTTCGCCGTCATGCCAGCGCAGCCACGGCTGCTTGATCCAAGCCTGCTCCCCATGTAGCAGCCACGCTTTGTAACCCTTCGGGAGCTTCTTCAGTGCCTCATCAAGATCATGAGGGGGGATTCCCTTGGTGAAAGGATTCTGCTGCATCAAGTCCAGAGCATCTGCCGGTTTGATCTGGTCATGCACGATCCCCTCGATGATTTCGATGGCCTCCTGAAAGGACCGGGAATGGTCCTGAAGGATTCGCATGGCCCTGGTCTGCAGTTCGGGAAACAGCATCCACAGACCGACCTTGGTGCGGAACCCATCGAAGGTCCATCCGATGTGGGCTTTGATCGTGTTGAAGTAGCGCTGGCCTTCGTCAGACTCAGAAACGCTGAGACAGTCCCAGTGCTCAAAGGTTCGACGTAGCAGGGCGTAGTGGCCAGTTGTCGGGGTCGCAACTGGTCCCGGAGCAAAGAGGGCTTCCTGCATGGCCTGCGGGAGAGCTTGGCGTATCGCCGGCCAGATGGCCCCCTCAGTGGCATCGCGACGGGCCACCAGGCAGTGATGCATCAGGATAAGAATGCCCAGTGTGTGGAGTTGTTCCGAGAACTTCCCGTCCAAAGCGTTTGCGGATTCATACGCGTAAGCCTCTGCGACCTTCGGAGCACGACTCAACCACGCGTGGATTTTGGTCAGATCCTCTTCATCAGCGCCAAGCTCAAGGAATGACCAGTCGCCATCGCGCCCCTCGGATTGCTTGAACGCGTCGATGGCCGAGCGAAGGGCCGCAGCCGCCGCTTTCATCCTCAGTTCTGGAATTTGGCTAAAAATGCCCACGGGCTACACCCTCCGCTCTACGCGCCCGTGGGTGGCAGGTACGATACCGATGATGCGGTCGCCGTCTTCACCCACCGCCCCCCAGCGCACCGCATCCAGGAAGGCATCCAGGCGATCCGGGGCATCAAAGCCCTGCGTGGGGTCGGGCAAGGCATCGCGCTCGATGGTGCGGGCACCCGGCTCGATTTCCCAGATGACCTCGAGCGTCTCACCGTGGCCGTCGTCCTCGACCGACTGCAGGGCAACCAGGTGCTGCGGGGCAGCGGGCAAGGTGCCGAGCGGACCGCCGAGGCCCGCGGACACGGAGGCCCGCACGCCGGTCACGACCCAGCGGCGCTTGCGGACCTCGGCCAGCTGGCCGTCGGTGGGAACACTGGCTGTCATTGGCTGTACGCCCAATAACGACAGACGTCAGAAATACCGCCAACCCCATGAATCACACGGATACTCAACTGCATAAACTTTCCTGATCATGATCATGCGTGACGCACGGCGTAAATAAACCTCGATTTCCCGTATTTCACGAGTCACCACGGCCCCGATGATGTCCTGAGTGAACATCCACCGGAACAGTGTCATCTGGCGCCACCATCCAGCGCCCGTCGCCATGCAGGATGGGGCCATGCCTCGGCCCCCTGTCGGCGATGCCGCGACCAACCACGGCGTCCTCGACCGGGTCCTCGCCCTGCTGCCGGCCCTGCTGTCCGGCGTGCGCAGCCGCTCCGACCTGCTGGCAAGGATGCCCCGCCAAGGTCATGCCGATGCGCTCAGCACCCTGAACCGGGACCTGCGGCTGCTGCGGCAGATGCACCTGATCCAGGGCCCCAACCTGAAGTCGGGCCCGGCCCGACCGGGATCGGCCCTGCCCCTGTGGACCACGCCGGACGAGGCCCGCGCCCTGGCCGTGGCGTGGCACCTGACCAGCCAACTGGACCTCCCCGAGGCCGCCCTGCTGCGAGACCTGCTGCTCCGCCTGCCGGCGTTACCGGGCGAGGCTTCTGCCCTGGGTCGCACCTTTCCCCCGCCACCGGGCCAGGTTCAGGACGGGGTCTGGCGCGACCTGCTCGCCGCCCTCGAGGACCGTCGCCAACTGGGACTGACCTACATGGCACCGGGCCGAGACGCACCGGACACCGTCCTGCTCGATCACGCCGAACTGCGCTGGATGACGGGCGCGCTATACCTGGTGCGCATCAAGATCCAGGCCGTGGACGGCACACC
>JAYKIS010000099.1:0-3770 GCA_035286125.1 Candidatus Sericytochromatia bacterium | reverse complement strand
ATTTCCCCCCTTGTGCTAGGGCATCTGCCTCGAGAGTCAAGGATCTTGCGTCTGGAGTCGTCACAGGATGATGACCCTCCGATCCTCCACAATCCGCCCGGCTCCAAGGATGTCGAGTTGTCCCCGACATCGTGCGCACAGTCGATAGAGCCTGACGCTGTCGGCCGTAGGGTCGATCAAAGTCGACAGAATGTGGCGCATGTCGAGAAACCGCCGCTCGTCGAGAACACAGTCGAAGACACTGAACTGCACGCGCGTTCCGAAGTCCTCCATACGCTTCGCGACACGCGCTCGCCTGCGGTCATCCTGAATGTCATAGGTCACGACGACAAACACGGTTCAGGCCTCCAGCCGAAAAGGGACATAGGGGCTGCCATCTTCAAGACTGCGTGCCAGGGCGTGGACCTGCTCGCGCATGATCTGGCGGTAGGTCAGTTGGTGCCCGTCGGCTCCGTAGCGGGTGCGCTCGTTTAAGCGTCGTTCATACGCGGCCAGCCACTTGCGAACACCAAGTGCCCCGAAGACTATGCGCTGAGGCGGCACCACACCTTCATCTTGGCGTTCCTCGTCCTCCCACAGGTCCTCAACCACATCCGCGCGTTCCTCGTGATGAAAGTCTGCTGGCACGATGGTGCGGGTATTGACCGCCCGAACGACGGCCATGTCCACGATGATGGGACGGAACTCCTCGATGAGGTCGAGGGCGAGCGAGGGGCGGCCATATTCCGGCTTGTGAAGTGCCCCTAGGAAAGGATCTAGCCCGACGGTCTCGATGTGGCTCTGCATCAAGTTGCCGAGCAACGTGTAGCCGAAGGACAGCAGCACGTTGACGGGATCGGGCGGCGGGCGACGTCGGCGCTCCGTGAACACCATGCCAGGGGCCCGCAGGAGGCTTCCGAAGACTCCGAAATAGGCTGCGCTTGCCGTGCCTTCGAGGCCCAGAACTTGCTCGTAGCGACTGACCTCGGGCAGGCGCTCCTCGGCCCGTCGGATCATGGCGATGGCTCGGGCCAACTCGGATTCTGGCCGATTGCGCTGCGCCCGGCCCAGATGGACGCGGAGATGATGTAACTTGCCCCGGATGAATCGGCGCGCGAGATCGAGAACGATTTGCTCATCTTCGAGTTTCCGGAACTGGGCACGCCGGAGGGGAATGTTGCGTCCTCTTCCCCGACCGATGCGCCCGAGGAAACGCCCGCCCCCCGTCAGCAGGGCTATGTCCGTTCCCTGCTCCAACAAGGCGCGCGTGGCGGCATGCGTCAACTGAACATTGCCAAGCAAGACGACCTGATCGAGGCCATCCAGCGGCACCTCATCCAGGACAATCTTGCGCTTAGACACGATCAGGCGCTCGGAGGTCCGAGATACCACCGCTCCCGGTTCGGTCACGTAGAGAACTGTCATGGCGATGGGGTTCCCGACTCTCCGCCTTGCGCCTGCCCCGCATCGCCAAGACCTTCGGCCATCAGCAATTGCCCCTGCTGTCCCAACGACACCGCACCGCGCCTCGTGCGAATTTCCGTCAGCCCTTCCTTGGCCATCAGGGAACGAATACGAACGGCCAACGACCGCTCGTGTGCCTGCAATGCGGCCAGCTCGCCACGCGTCTTGAGCCAGTCGAGCAACCATTGCTCCAGAGGACGTGGCCCAGGGGGGCGACCGACCAGCAACGCCAGAGGATGCGCTTGAGGGCCATGTGTGCCTGGGCAGGGGCAACCCTCAGCACCTGCGATATCGGGAATACGTTCGCGAATGCGCCTGCAACCCATCGGGAATCCGCGGAACGGGCTCTTCATGAATTCAGCGGGATCCACGCCCCGGCAACGACTGAGGACATGATTCACGGCCTCGACCCCGGTCGGCATGTAACCAAGCGTGTACCGCAGCACCAGCCTCTCCTGTGGGCCAAGGTCGCCGTGTACCACACCTCTGCGCCAGAGCCGACTCAGGACCTGACACTTTTCCAGCAGGTACTGCAGGCTGTCGTCCTCTTCCGGAAGCCATGGCGGAGTCTCCACGGCACGGGGTTCCGGGCGTCTGGGGGCATCAGCTTCACGCTGTTCGTGGTCATCCTCATCCCCAGCACCCGATGTTGATTGCGCAGTCCGTTGGCTTTTGGCTGCAGGGCTGAACTCTCGCAGCAAGCTCTCCACGCTGGTCCGAGATGCCCGGGCCAACGTTCGCAGGTAGACGAGTTGGTCTTGTACGGGGCGACCGTCAGGCATCAGGAACAGGCTGCGACGGCCCGATTGACGGTGGCGGCCAAGGGGTACCTTGACGAGGTTGCCCAGTCCACCGGGGGCCACGCGATCTTGTTTGGGAAAGACCTCAAGCGTTACCTCGAGCGGTAGCGTAGGCATGCCTTCCAGAATTCGGGAGGCGAGGCGTCGGACGTCCCGTGCCGGGAATGGGACATCCAGTAAGACCCATACGTGTCGTCCCTTGTGACCCGAATCTTCGATGTGGGCTGCGAGTCCCAGCGCTGCGCAGGCATCCTGCAAGCGCACGGCGGTTCGCTGAACCAGTCCTTGAAGCTCCAACATTCGCTTGCCTGTGGGCAGTGGCTTTCGCAAGTAGGCGGCGATATCGAGGTCGAAACACAGATGTTGCGTGGTTTGGTCGAGGCGAATCAGGTAGAACCCTGCCGTGAGGTCGCCCGCAAGGTGATGGCGCGCCACCTCGGGTGAAAAGGGTTCGTGAACAGGGGTATAGCCCGTTCGCTCGGAGGGGGCGGTCCATTGGCGGGCATGGACCGCTTCCCGTCCTGCAAACAAGGAAGACAACAGCATCGCGTCGGCATCCGTGAAGGTCATCGCAGGACCCTGGGGCACCACGGCCACCTCGGGCGTGGCCTCCATCTCGTCCGGACCCGCGTCATGTTCCAGAGCGTGCAAGCGCCGACGGCTGTCAGGCAGGCGCGGATCCTCAGGCGCGAGGCGTTCCCAGCGCACCAGACAGCGGCGTGCACGTTCGGTATCTCCGAAGTCACATCGCACCTGAAAGAGGCGCGCATAGGCATCAAGGCAGGCCGGATCGGCCTGAAGCACCTGGTTGTATTCGTGAACGGCCCGATCGAGTGCCCCGATGTCTTCGGCGACTGCAGCAACCTTGAGGCGATCGGCGAGTGCGAGTGCGGCACCGTCGACCGTATCCAGCAGTCGATGTGCGGTTTCAAGGTCGCCCTCGCCGAGGGCGGCTCTGATGGATGAAACGACGGCTTCCAGTCCGGGATCCATGGCAAGGCCTCACGGCATTGTGCGGTCAGTGCGATGAGCAACCATGCCCGCGGTCTCGGTCAAATTTCAAAATGAAGATAGGTATAATAGAATTGGATCAAAATCTGATAACGTCATCTATCTATTTCAAGATCCTGTGCCTTATGGATTAGGGGGGCATCCCGAGGCTCTGTCGCTGCTATCCGCTCAGGGGGATCGAATGACACGCTGAGCAGCCACCGGACAGAGTTGGATTCGTGTTACATGTCTGGTACCTGCAGCCATTCAGGAGGCCCGCATTCTTTGGCGAGACTGATCTGCTTCTTCTCGGTTGGAACCAGCCCCAGCGAAGTGACCTACACGTGGTCAGGTCAGGCGCATACCTCGAAGTTTGCGATCGAAGCAGCGTTTCAACTTGGCATCATCAATCGTGACCAGGATCGTGTCGCTTTCTTCCCAATTCTGACCAGCCAGACCAAGCCACTGGGACAGGAAATCCAGAATGCGCTTGAGCAAGGGGGGCACTTCAGACCTGACGAGGACACCTGGATTGAA
>JAYKIS010000098.1:0-7407 GCA_035286125.1 Candidatus Sericytochromatia bacterium | reverse complement strand
CCTCCAGCAAGGCGAAGACACGCTGGGGTTGGTTCGAGGCGATGACGACGCGCTCCCCGGCCCGCGACCGGGCCAGCAGGCGTCGCGCCAGTTCGTCGTAGTGATTGGGGAAGCCCTGGACTTGCGGCGCCCACCAGAACAGGTCGTCCTCGGGTTCCTCGGGTTGCAGGTCGATCCTGCGGAAGCGGGCGATCGCCGCTCCGATCTCCTCGACGGAGGCCAGGGGCTCCGTGGGCGGGGTAATCAGCAGGCCGGCCTTGCGCTTGCGATCCCGCTCGGCCTCTTCCTGACCGAGGTAGACCCCCAGGCGGTCTTCACCTTCCACGGGCAGCCACCGCAAGATCGTCGCGTCCTCGGGCAGATGGTCGAGCAGGGTGCCCGTGTCGTGGCAGAAAGACGCGTAGACCTCGTCGCCGTCGCCGGGCTGGAAGGCCCCGAGGCGTTCGAGGTGTTCCCGGACCAGCGCCTTCAGGCGGTCGGCCTCTGCCCTGTGGCCCCAGCCGCGGAGCTGTGCGGCCTGCTGGTCGGCGGCTTGCTGGATGGTCGTAGCGGTGTCGGACCAGGCGTCCACGGGCAGCAGCAGCTCTCGCACCGGCCAGACGGCGAGGGTGTCCAATTGGCCCTCCGACCGCTGCGAAACCGGGTCGAAGCTCCGGAGAGACTCGATGTTCTCGCCGAACCACTCGATGCGGACGGGTTGCTCGGCGCCTGGTGGCCAGACATCCAACAGCCCGCCACGGCGGGCGAAGGTGCCCTTGGTCGTGACGGCGGCCTCCGGCCGGAAGCCGAGGCGAACCAGATGACTGGCGAGCTCGGCCGGCACATGCACATCCCCGACACGAAGCGTCAATCGGCTCTCGCGAAGCACCCCGGGTGCGGGCATCCGGTGCGCCAGCGCAGCCGTGGTGGTCACGAGCCCGTCGACTTCGCCCGCGGCCAATGCGGCCAACGCGGTGAAGCGCCGGAGCGAGCTTTCCTGCTCGGGTGAGACGCCGTGGTGGACGGACAGCTCGCCACCGGGAAAAGGCAAGGCCCGGCAACCATACGCAGGCAGATCGAGCAGGGCCTGGCGCAAGGTATCCGGGTCCGGCACGACCAGCACCCAAGGTCGGCCGATCGTGGATGCGAGGAACACGCCTGCTCCCAGGGACATGCCCTGAAGGACAGTGTGGCTCCGGCCCTCGAGCGCTGCGTGGCCCGGGCTTCCCGAGAGGTACGGCCTGAGCGGCTCGAGGGCACCCATAGGCCTGCGATCCTAGCACGCCCGCGGGTCCGGATAACGTGGCTGCGTGCCGGGTATGCTGGCCGGGTAGCAAGTATCCGAGGTCCTGGCCATGTCCCTGCAACTGGAGGCGCGCCAAGAAGGCGAGGTGCGCGTGCTCGTCCTCGAAGGCGAGCTCGATGCGCAGACGGTCGGGCCCTTCGACAAGGAAATGGAAGGCTGCCTCGCGCGCGGCGAGGTCCGTATCGTGCTCGATTGCCGAGGCCTGGCCTTCATCGCCTCCGCCGGACTGGGCGTCCTGATGGGCGTGCTGGGTCCGGTCCAGCAGGCAGGCGGGACCATCGTCCTTGCCGGCGTCCAGGCTGAAGTCCGCAGGACCTTCGATCTGCTGGACTTCTCTTCGCTCTTTCCCTTTGCCGACAGCCTCGGGGAGGCGCTGAGACTCGCGGCGCCCGCCGGTGGACAAGGTTAGGCCGATGCCCGGGGTGCGTGCGGTCCGCTTCTCGTTGCCGGCTGATCTCGCCTACCTCGAGGTGGCCCGGCGCTTCCTCGCCGTCCTGGGCGACAAGTCCGGCCTCAGCCCCAGCGAGGTCCACGATATCCAGTTGGTGGTGACCGAGGCCATGACCAATGTCATCGAGCATGGCTACGGCCCGCGCGTTGATGACGGTGCTGCCGTCGATCTGCAGTTCGAGGTCACGGATGACCTTCTCGTCCTGCTGCTGTGCGACACGGCCCCCGAGGCCTTCGACGGTGCAGGTCCCGAGGTGGATCTCGAGCGCTACCGGGCAGAGCGCAAGGTAGGCGGGCTGGGCCTGCATCTGATGCGGCGCCTGTTCGACGAGGTCGGGTTCATGCGCGACGAGGCCGGCGTCAATACGGTCCGGCTTGTCCGCCAGGTGCGCCGCCAGTCCTGAGGCGCGTTCGGGTTACAATGACGGCGTGACGCCCTGTACCCGGAGGCCCCGATGACCGTGACCGCCCCAACGTCGCCCGCCCGAGCCGTCGCATGGGAGCCCGAGGGCATCCGGCGCGAGCTGTCTGCCTGGAAGGGCCTGGGCCTTGACCCCCTTGCCGGGCGATATGCCGCGCGCAGGGCAGCCTGGGACCTCTTCACGCCGCAGTTGTCCGATGCGGAGATCGAGGGCCTGCGGGACTACCTGTTTCCCGAGCTTCCCCAGCGCCCGGGCGATGCGCCGGTGGTCGTGCAGAACCTGATTGACGGTGTCTGGTGCGATCCGGGCAAGCGGGCCCTGATGCCTGCCCTGTTCGATCGCCGCGTGACGCTGGCCGACGTGCCCGACTCGCAGGCCGCCGACGTCGAGGCCGTGCTGTCGGCTGCGTATGGTTTCTGGGCGAGCCTGACGTGGGCCGATGAAGTCCTGACCTACCGCAAGTGGGTCGTGGCCAATGTGTCGCGAATCCTCGATCACTTCAGCGAGGAGGTCATGGCCCAGATCCGGCACGTCATCCCCAAGACCCGCCTCGAGTCGCAGAAGGATTTCTGGGAGGCGAAGCGGGCTGCAGACCATATCGGCGGCAATGCCGACCGTGCCATGACGGGTGACTGGCTGCCCGGCCAGGTCCCGGGCCACCACTACTGGCGCAACCCCTGCCTGCCGGCCGGCGTCTCGGTCCTCATCACGCCCATGAACTTCATCTACGGCATCCCGATGATCCAGCTCGTCGGGGCCTACCTGTCGGGCTCGCCGGTCGTCTTCAAGGGGCATCCCTACGGGGCCATCTGCAATCGCACGATGGCACGGATGTTCCTCGCGGCCGGCGCTGATCCTCGCGGGTTCCACACGCTCGAGGGTTTCGGCAAGGGCGTGGGGAACCTCTCCTCCGACCCGCGCGTGGCCGTGGTGTCGTTGACGGGCGGTGAGGCGACGGCCCGGGCCATCTCGGCACAGCGCGGCCTGCGCACCCTTCGGTTCGAAGGCGGTGGCTGCAACTGGTCGTGGATCGACGCCGGCTACTCCGACGCCGAACTCGAGGTCATCGGGACCCGGCTGGCCTACAGCAAGCTGGGCTTCTCCTCCCACAAGTGCACGACCCTGCACGGCATCGCCGCGGACCCTGCGACGCTGGCCAAGGTCATCGGCTACGTCAATGCCGAGATGGATCGTTGGGAGGTGCGCGACCCGCGCCAGACACAGGAGAGCAAGGTCGTCGGTCCCAACATGGTGCATAAGGCCGTCACGGTGGACCGTATCCAGGCTGCGGCGGAGGCGGCCGGCCTCAAGGTGCTGCGCCGGGGCGGCAAGGTTTCGGGTGACGATTACGCCGATCACGCCGAGGTCCTGCGGCCCGTCATCCTCGAGACCCGGCCCGACAGCAAGCTGACTTGCGACTGGGATGACAAGGGCGACGTGACCTTCAACCTGGCCACGACCGAGTTCTTCATGCCGATCCTGTGCGCGATGGAGATGGGCGAGTTCGAGGACTTCGTGCGTTTCAGCCTGCTGACCAATCCCCACGACCTCGCCTGCAGCATCTGGACACGTGACGATCGCAAGTTGCAGCGTGCCCGGCGGGTGCTGGGCGGTATGCTCAAGGAAAATGACGGCACCGACTCTGCCCTCGAATGGGAAGAGTTCGGCGCCTCGGGCATCGGCGATTCGGGCAACATGGGCGTGGGCGAGGCTCAGGCGACCCTCGCCAACTTCAGTCGGCGCCAGAAGGGCCGTCACGTCACGTTCTGACGTGACGGAGGCGCCCCCTGCCGTTGCATCGTCGGCAGGTCTCCCGGCCTTGGCCGGTCGGAGCCTGCCAATAGAGCCGTGCAAAGTCGGAACCGGGTGCCCAGCGGATGTCCAAATCCCCCCCGAAGCGCCGCCGGATGGCCTTGCCGAGCGTTTCTGCCAGCCATAGTGAGGTAGTTTCGAGGATGATTGCGTCCTCTTCGGTATGAAAGCCAAGGATGCGGTGTACGGGATCGTTGTGCCAGGCTTCCACGGCAATGTTTCGTACCAGGTGGCCGAGTTCCTCCCGGTAGGCCTCCGCCAGCCCGGTAAGTGTCAGCACGCCATCGATACGACCCTGGCGAACCCGATCGCAACCGGCGCAGAGCGTCCATTCGAGCAAGGGCGCGTCCGGCGCGCGATGGCGGCCGGGCATCCGGCCGATCCGGGTCCAACGCTTGCGCCGTGCCTGGGCGCCGCAGACGGGACATTGCCGCCAACTGCCGTGCTCGCGCTTGTGAACCATGCGATGGCGATCTTCATCGCTCTTGCCGTAAACCACGTGGTTCAGGCGCTCCATCCTGTCCAGCCGTCGTCCTCCGCCTTGCGGCGGATGGCTGGAGCATGCGCGTTTCGCGAGGCCCATCGTGTCACCTCCGTGCAGCTTTCCGCCGGCTGAGCCTGACACCGATGTCGTGATGGGACAACGGCCGCCCGGATCTGCCTTGTTGACGAACCAGGCATTCTTGGTTACGGTGCGCTTGGTCACGACATCCGGTATGGACCGGGTGTATGGTCCGCTTGCCGGCGAGGTCCGAAAGCACCGCCGGAACACCCGAACCGACAATGGCGTCGGTTCACTCGATGAGGAGGATCCATGTCGTCCAAGCTCTCGCTGTCGCTCGCTGCGCTCGCCGTTGTCGCCACCGCCGCCCCGGCCCTCGCAGCTGCTGATCCCACCACTTACCTCGATGTCGATCAGGCGCGTGTCCTCGGTTTGGGCGTGATGGCCACCACCATGGGCACCGACTCGATGGTCAACTTCCGCTACGGCCTGATGAAGGACGTCGAGTTGGCGGTCGGCTATGACTTCGCCTCCGGACAGAAGCTCGAAGACGTCGCCAAGGGCGGCTACGGAGTCGGCGTCAAGTACTCCCTGGGCACTGTGGCTGGCCTGAACCTCGCCGGTCAGGCGGGTGTGATGGCCGGTGACCTGTCCAACCCCGGAACCGGTCTGGGCTATGGTGCGTCGCTGCCCATCGGTGTCGGCCTGGGTGGCCTGAACCTCGATGTCCAGCCGTATCTCTCGGGCTCGACGACTGCAGGGGCCAGCATGGCGATGGGAACGCGCGTCGGTATTCGGCAGAATATCTCCACGAACACCGACCTGCTGGTCCGGGCGGGATACGAGATGGTCGGATCCGCGGGCAGTGCGACCGTGATGACCGGTGTTCGTTACAATCTCGGCGGCGGTGGCTGGCTGGACCTGGGTCTCGTCGACTGGAGCCAGGCGGCCAACGCCACCACCTGGGGCAAGGTCAGCCTGACGTTCGTCGGCGATCGCTGAGCCGTCGTTTCGGTTTCGTCCCGTCCGGGCCTGTGCCCGGGCGGGACCTTGCCATTTGGGGGGTAGGATCTCCCCATGATGCACGGCTCCCGGACCCTCCCTGCCTTCGCGGCCTCGGGCCTCGTGCTGGTGGCCGCCTGCGCCTCGCTGGCACCCGCTGCCCCCGATGGGGCCGCGACCGCGGCCTCTCCGGCGGCATCGGCGGTCAAGGCGTCGGGCCCTGTCGGCCTCGAGGCGACGGGAACGCCATTCGCACCATCACCAACCCCATCCTCGGTGCCGACTCCGGATCAGACGCCCGCTGCCCGTACCGGCCTGCACGATGCCCTCGGTCTCTCGGGGCACCAGGCCCCCTTCCCTCCCGCCTTCGTCCAGGCCCTGTGGTTGGTCGATGATCGCGGGCTTGTCCAGCACCGTCCTTCCGGAACGGGCGCCACGCCCTACCTCATCGGAGTCTGTCGTGGAACCGAGCTGCGGCTGTCACCGCCCCTTCACCGTGTGACTCCCGCGCCGGAGCCCTCGGGGGGAGCATCCTCGACGGGGTTGGCGACGAGCAGTCAGGATCCGCATGGCTGGCACATGACGACCGGAGAGAGCCTTCAGCGGGAAGTCTGGGACCTGAGATGGGTGACGCTGTCGGGCGAAGGCTGGTGGGAGGGGACCCGCAGTCTTTCGTTCCGTGCCCCGGAAGATCCGGGTCGCGAGGTCGCGACCGCCTCGAGCACGGTCCGCATCCTGGTGCGGCCGATCTAGTCGCGCAGGCCCTCGGATGGGACGAGGCGCGTCATCGCCTCGAGGACGCGTCGCCCCATCTCCTCGTCTTCAAGACGTCCCTGGAGCACCATCGCGTCCTTGCCCGGTCGGCTCAGGTACCGAGCAACCAGGCCCATCTCGCGGATGGCCGCGCTGGTCTGGGCTGCGCCGGGCGGGGGCATGGTGGCCATCCGCCCGATGAAGGCGTGCGCCTCGACCCAGCCTTCTGTCGATGCCGGCACGGTTTCGCCGCCTGCCAGGCGTCCCATCCTCACGATGACGATGCGGATACCTGCCACGTGGGGGGAGAGCACGACGGCATCGACAGGGGCGAGGCGCGCCCATCCCGACAGCCGCGCCAAGGCCGAAAGGCCGTCCCGAAGCCGCGCTGCGGTCTCGAATTGCAGGCGTTCGGCTGCGGCGTGCATCTGTCCCTCCAGGGCTGTCACCACTGTTGCGGCATCGCCCTCGAGGACGCGGACCAGGGTCGCGATGGATTCCGGATAGGCCGTTTGTCCCGCGCTGATGCACGGTGCCATGCAGCGGCCGAGCTCGTGGTGCAGGCAGGGGGCCGGTCCGAGCGGGTCACACAGGCGCCAGCGCAGGAGCCGTTGCAAGGCCGCGAGGGCGTCGTGCAGGGAGGCTTCGGAGAGGTAGGGGCCGAAGTATCGGCTGCCGTCCGGAACCAGGCGTCGCACCACCTGGACCATCGGCCAAGGGTCGGCCGATATCCGGACGTAGGCGAAATGCCGATCCGTCTTGCCCATGATGTTGAAGCGGGGCAGGGCCGCCGAGATCGTCCGGGCCTCGAGGACCAGGGCCTCGAGCTCGCTGCCCGTCTCCGTGTGGGTGACGTGGTGGGCAATCCGGCGCAGCTTGCGCGTGGGCCGCGAATGACCGCCGTCCTTGCCCATGTAACTGCGTACGCGCTGGCGCAGGTCCTTGGCCTTGCCTACGTAGAGCAGGCGCCCGTCGGCGTCGCGGAACGAATAGATCCCGGGGCCGGACGGCAGGGCCGCGATCTGGTCCTCGAGTTGCGCCGGGGGGCGTTTGCGCTTGCCGCGTGGAGACACCCTTCCAGCATAGCCCTTCCGGGGTGGGGGTGTCCCGGCCGCTCTCATGTGGTCGACCGGGATCTTGCAGCCCCTCACGGACAGGACCACGGAGATGGTTGACTGATA
>JAYKIS010000097.1:0-8948 GCA_035286125.1 Candidatus Sericytochromatia bacterium | reverse complement strand
ATACGTCCATCGTCTACGCCGCCTCGGCCCTCGGTGCCGGTCTGGCCATCGGCCTTGCCGCCATCGGCCCCGGCATCGGCCAGGGCAACGTCTCGTCCGCCACGGTCGAGGGCATTGCCCGTCAGCCTGAAGCCCAGGGCACCCTCCAGGGCGTCATGTACGTCTCGTTCGCCATCATGGAAGCACTGGCCCTCTACGGTCTGGTCGTCGCCATCATCCTGCTGTTCGCCAACCCCCTGACCAAGGCTGCCGGCGAGGCCGCCAAGGAGGCCGCGATGCAGCCTGCCGCCCGCACGGCGGTCGTCACCCCGGCCAACGGCAACAACTAGCCGTCTCTTGTCTGTCGTTACCTGCGGAGGCACTCACCCATGCTCGACCTGAACCTGACGCTGATCGTCCAGATGGTCAGCTTCCTGGTGTTTGCGGGGCTGTTGGACCGGTTGTTCTTCCGGCCAGTGCTCCGCCACTTGGAGCAGCGTGAGCGCTTCTTGCAGGAGCGACGGACGGAAATCGAACGTCTCAACCAGGAGACCCGTGGTCTCGTGACCGAGCAGCAGCAGCGTCTCGTGGATGCCCAGCGCTCGGCCCAGGCCGTCGTCGACAAGGCTGTTGCCGAAGCCCGGGCCGAGAAGGCCGGGGTGGTGGCTGCCGCCACTCAGGAGGCCGCGGCCTCCCTCGATCAGGCCCGCAAGGCCTTGACCGAGGAGCGCGACCGTGCGCTGGGTTCGCTGGATGGCGAAGTCGAGCGGATCGCCGAACGCATCGTGGGCCAGGTCCTTTCATCGGACCGCGCCCGGGAGGGAGCCAGCGCGTGAGTTTGCTCAGCGTCCTGCCGATGCTCTCGGAGCACGCCTCGGGTGTGCCCGTGTGGAGCAATGGGGATCTCTGGTCCCTGATCAACTTTGTCCTGCTTGTGGTGCTGCTCGTCCGCTTCGGCGGGGCGCCCATCAAGGCGGCGCTCGAGACCCGGCGCTTGCGGGTGGCCGATGAGGTCGACCAGCTCGAGCGGGGGCTCGCCGAGGCGCAGCTCGCCCTCGGGCGCCAGAAGGGCGAGGCCGATGCCGGCCTGGCCCAGCTTGAGCAGGTTGGCGCCGGTGCCCGGGCGATGGCCGAGAGCCTGGCGGCAGGGATCCGTGCCGAGGCCGAGACCGAGGCCGCCCGCATCAAGTCGTCCGCCGCGTCCGAGTCGGATCGCCTTCGCCGCGCCTTCTCTGACGAGGTTCGCCGTCGCTTGGTCGAGGCTGCGTTCGTGCGGGCCGAGGCCCAGCTCGCCAGCCGCCTCGGGCCCGAGCACCATGCCGCCCTGTTCGACGACTTCTCCGCCAAGGTGGCCGAGGTGACGCCATGAGTCAGGTCATCGCCAACCGCTACGCCGAGGCCCTCTTCCGCCTCGCCAAGGCCAAGGATCTGCTCGACGCCGTCGACAAGGATCTCGGGCTGGCGACCCAGGCCGTGGCCGAGAGCCAGAGCCTGCGCCAGCTGCTGGAGCATCCCCTCGTGGCCAAGGCGGACAAGACCGAGATGGTTCGCCGCATCTTCACGGGCAAGGTCGACGGTATCACCCTGAACTTCCTGCAGTTGCTGCAGGACAGGGGCCGGGGCACGCTGCTCGAGGCCATCCAGGCCCGGTTCCACCAGCTGGTGGCGCAGAGTGCCCGGCGAACCACCGCACACCTGCGCGTGGCCCGTCATCCCGGCGAAGAAGCCGTTTCGCGTCTGCGTGCCCGCCTCGAGACCTCTTGGCAGAAGCAGGTCGAGCTGGACATCGTCGTCGATGAGCAACTGGTCGCCGGTGCGCGCCTTCGCGTCGACGACGAGGTCCTGGACGGCAGCCTGCGCGCTCGCCTCGACACCCTGAAGCAGCAGCTGCTGCGCCCCTGACCCTTTTCCAGACAGCCTTCCCCCACCCAGAGGAGACGTTCCGCATATGTTGAGCATTCGCCCCGACGAGATCGCGTCGGTCATCCAGGAGCAGATCGAGAAGTATTCGACCGCTCTCGAGGCCAAGACCACGGGTACTGTCCTCGAGGTTGGCGACGGCATCGCCCGCATCCACGGCCTGCAGAAGGCGATGGCCGGCGAGCTGCTGACCTTCTCCTCGGGTGTCGAGGGCCTGGTGTTCGACCTGGTCGAGGACCATGTCGGCGCCGTCATCCTGGGCGACACCAAGACCGTCAAGGAGGGCGACAAAGTCGAGACCACCGGCCGTATCGCTTCCGTGGGCGTGGGCCCCGGCATGCTGGGCCGCGTTGTCAACGCTCTGGGCCAGCCGATTGACGGCAAGGGTCCCATCGAGACCGTCGGCACCCTGCCCATCGAGCGCAAGGCCCCCGGCATCGTGTCCCGCAAGTCGGTCCACGAGCCCGTGCAGACCGGCATCATGTCCGTCGACGGCATGATTCCTGTTGGCCGCGGCCAACGCGAGCTGATCATCGGCGATCGCCAGACCGGCAAGACGGCCATCGCGATCGACACGATCATCAACCAGAAGGGCAAGGACATGGTCTGCGTCTATGTGGCCGTCGGCCAGAAGACGTCCACCGTGGCCCGCGTCATCAAGGCCTTCGAGGATGCCGGAGCGATGGAGTACACCGTCGTCGTCGTCGCCCAGGCCGACGAGGTTGCCCCGATGCAGTACCTGGCTCCGCTGACGGGTACCGCCATCGGCGAGTACTTCATGAACAAGGGCCAGCATGTCCTCTGCGTCTACGACGATCTGACGAAGCAGGCGTGGGCCTACCGCGAGATGTCGCTGCTGCTCCGTCGTCCGCCCGGACGCGAGGCTTACCCTGGCGACGTCTTCTACCTCCATAGCCGCCTTCTCGAGCGTGCCGCCAAGCTTTCCGATGCCAACGGCGCCGGCTCCCTGACGGCCCTGCCCATCATCGAGACCCAGGCGGGCGACGTCTCGGCCTACATTCCGACCAACGTCATCTCGATCACGGACGGTCAGATCTTCCTCGAGACCGACCTCTTCAACGCCGGTATCCGTCCGGCCATCAACGCCGGCATCTCGGTGTCCCGCGTCGGTGGTGCGGCCCAGACCAAGGCCATGAAGAAGGTCGCCGGCAAGCTGCGCCTCGAGTTGGCCCAGTATCGCGAGTTGGCGGCGTTTGCCCAGTTCGCCTCGGATCTCGACAAGAGCACCCAGGCCCAGCTGTCCCGCGGACAGCGCCTGACGGAGCTGCTCAAACAGCCCCAGTACGCCCCGCTGTCTGTCGGCCAGCAGGTCATCATCATCTATGCCGCGACCAATGGGTTGCTGGACGACATCGAAGTGTCGGCCGTCTCCCGCTTCAAGGCCGAACTTCTGACCTGGCTCAAGGCCCAGAAGGCCGAGCTGGTCGACGGTATTACCGTCAAGGGCACCTTCGAGGAGGCCGACATGAAGGCCGTCACCGAAGCCGTCAACCAGTTCAAGACCACCGCCTTCCTGGCGATCAAGGCCTAGGGGGAAACTCATGCCCCTGAATACCAAGGAGATCCGTCGCCGGATCCGAAGCGTCCAGTCGACGCAGAAGATTACCAAGGCGATGGAGATGGTGGCCGCCGCCAAGGTGCGGCGTGCCCAGGACCGGGTCACCGCGAGCCGGCCCTATGCCGACAGGATTCAGGCGATGTACGGGGAAGTCTCCCGGGGGCTCAGCGGCGGTGAAGCGCGCCACCCCTTGCTGGCTGCCCGGCCCGTCAAGTCCGTGCTGCTCGTCCTGCTGACGAGCGACAAGGGTCTCTGCGGCGGTTACAACGCCAACGTCATCCGGTTCCTCGTCCACCGCATCCGTGACTACAAGGCCAAGGGCGTCCAAGCGAAGGTCCTCGTCGTCGGCACCAAGGGCGTCAACTTCTTCAAGCACGCCGCCTTCGAGGTTGTCGGCCGGATTCAGAACCTGCCCCAGGTGCCGACCTTTACCGAGGCATCGGTCCTGGTCGAGGAGGGGCAGCGCCTCTTCGAGACGGGTGAAGTCGATGCCGTCGAGCTCGTCTACACCCGGTTCCAGAGCATGGTTCGCTACGAGCCGATTGCCTTGCCCCTGCTGCCGGCTTCGCCGGCCAGGGACTCCGGTTCCGCCCGCAAGGTCGGGCCGGCGATGCTCTTCGAGCCCGACGCCGAGACGATGCTCTCGGAAATCCTGCCTGCCTATCTCAAGACCATGGTCTACCAGGCGCTGCTCGATGCCTCGGCATCCGAGCTCGCCAACCGGATGATGGCCATGGGCGCGGCGTCCAAGAACGCCGGCGAGATGATCAGCCACCTTACGCTCGTCTACAACAAGGCCCGCCAGGCCGGCATCACCCAGGAGATCCTGGAGGTCGTCGGTGGGGCCGAGGCCCTGAAAGGATAAAGGATCCAGCCATGACCCAAGCTCTTGTTGCCGCCCGCGAGGGCGCCGTCACGCAGGTCCGCGGCCCCGTCGTGGACGTGTTCTTTGCCGATGGCCATCTGCCTGCCATCTACAACGCTCTCGAGATCGCCTTCACCCGTGAGGGCAAGGATGTCCGCCTCGTGTGCGAGGTCCAGCAGCATCTCGGCGACGGCCGCGTCCGCGCCGTCGCGATGGACTCGACCGACGGTCTGGTCCGCGGCATGAAGGTGGTCGACTCGGGTTCGCCCATCACCGTGCCCGTGGGTGACCTGACCAAGGGTCGCATCTTCAACGTCATCGGCGAACCCGTCGACGAGAAGCCGGAGCCGGAAGGCGCCCCCCGCTGGCCCATCCACCGCGCTGCCCCCAAGCTGACCGACATGAACGTGACGCCCGAGATCTTCGAGACGGGCATCAAGGTCGTTGACCTCCTGGCGCCTTACGCCAAGGGCGGCAAGGTCGGCCTGTTCGGTGGCGCCGGCGTCGGCAAGACCGTCATCATCATGGAGCTGATCCACAACATCGCCCGTCACCACGGCGGCGTGTCGGTCTTCGGCGGCGTGGGCGAGCGTACCCGTGAGGGCAACGACTTGTTCACCGAAATGACGGAGTCGGGCGTCATCAACTCGACCGCCCTGGTCTATGGCCAGATGAACGAGCCGCCCGGAGCCCGCATGCGCGTCGGCCTCTCGGCACTCACCATGGCCGAGTACTTCCGTGACGAGCAGAAGCAGGACGTGCTCCTGTTCATCGACAACATCTTCCGCTTCACCCAGGCGGGTTCCGAGGTCTCGGCGCTGCTGGGCCGCATGCCCTCCGCCGTCGGTTACCAGCCCACGCTGGCCACCGAGATGGGCGCCCTGCAGGAGCGCATCACCTCGACCAAGGATGGTTCCATCACGTCCGTCCAGGCCGTCTACGTTCCTGCAGACGACCTGACGGACCCCGCGCCCGCCACCGCGTTCCTTCACCTGGACGCGACGACGGTTCTCTCCCGCCAGATTGCCGAGCTGGGCATTTACCCCGCCGTCGATCCGCTGGCCTCCACCTCGCGCTCGCTTGACCCGAACATCGTCGGCGAGGAGCACTACAAGGTGGCCCGCGAGGTGCAGCGTGTCCTGCAGCGTTACCGCGAACTTCAGGACATCATCGCCATCCTGGGCATGGAAGAGCTGTCTGCCGAGGACAAGCAGGTCGTCACCCGCGCCCGAAAGCTGCAGAAGTTCCTGTCGCAGCCGTTCTTCGTGGCCGAGGTCTTCACCGGTTCGCCCGGCAAGTACGTCAAGCTGGCCGACACCATCCGCGGGTTCCGTGAGGTGGTCGAGGGCAAGCACGATGACATTCCCGAGCAGTGCTTCTACATGGCGGGTGGCATCGAGGAAGTCCTCGAGCGCGCCGAGAAGCTCAAGGCCGAAGGCAAGTAGGTCAGTCCGACATGCCGCTCACCTTGGATGTGATTACCCCGGAGCGCACCGTGCTCTCCGAGGAGGTCGACTTCGTGTCGGCGCGTGCGCTCGAGGGCGAGCTTGGGGTTCTCCCTGGCCATGCCCCCTTGTTCACCGCCCTGCGGAGTGATGTCGTGGTGGCCCGCAAGGGCGGCGACGAGATGGTGCTGGCGGTCATGGGCGGCTTCCTCGAGGTGTCGCCCGGTCGTGTCACCGTCCTGACGCCCGCTGCCGAGCGGGCCGAGGATATCGACAAGCTGCGCGCCGAGGAGGCGCGCAAGCGTGCCGAACTCGAGATCGACCGGACCCGGACGACCGAGGGTGAGGCCGCGCTGGCCCGGGCCTTGGTTCGCCTTCGCGCGGTCGAGATCTTGGGCGGACGTCGCATCAAGCTTCGTCCGCAGGCCTGAATCCGCCTCAAGCCGTCAGGTTGGCCTTTCCCGGTGTCTGGATCCGGGGAAGGCCTTCCTGTATTTGCAGGCCCTCGCTGCCTTCCCAGCGGTAGCCGTAGCCTGCGCGGGTCACGATCGCTGCTCGGCACGCCCCAAGCTTGCCGCGCAGGCGGCGCATGTGGGTGCGGATGATGTCGGGGTGTCCCTCGCCGGGGGCATAGCCCATGGCGGTTGCGAGCAGCTCGTGGGCGCCAATGGCCTTGCCCGGTCGCCTTGCCAGGTAGTGCAGGATGGCCGCCTCGGATGGTGTCAGGTGCACGTGGCTGTCCTCTACCCGTATCCAGGAGGGTACCGTGCGCTCGTCCACGGGGAGCGCGCGCGGCTTCTGGCGCAGGGCACGACGAGCAAGGGCCTCGAGGCGGAGGTCGAGTTCCCGCTGGTCCAAAGGCGCGACCAGTACCTCTGAGCAGCCCGTTGCCCAGGCCAGATGACGGGACCTTGCGCCTTCGTGGTCGAGCGTGACAAGCACCGGACCCAGCCGTGAAGACCCGGCCCGAAGGGTTGCAGCGAGACGTGTGCCCTGCTCGAGGCCGTCCCCATCGAGATGGACATGGCCAAGTCTTGTACGTGGGCCATCGCTCATCAGCTGTCCCAGCTCGTGCCAGCCTTCGAGGCGGCTGAAGCTCCAGCGCCGTCGCCGGGCAGCTTCGGCCAGGGCGTGCCGTACGTGTTCCGATTCCCCAAGGCTCCAGAGTTCCATCCTTGCCTCCTCCTGCGCTTGCGATGAGCCAAGTGTGCCAAGCAGGCCTGCTTCGGACCATCAGCATGGCCTGTGGATACTGTGTGGAACGTCCAAGGATGCCGTGACCTCCAAGGGGATACAGAGGGCGTCCCGATTCGAAGGAGGTGCCCTCTGAGACGTTCTGCTTCCCGCAAGGAGATTCTGCTGGCCCTTGGCGACGGTGGCCTCGAACGCCTTCTGCTGGCGATGTGGCCGGATGCGCGCATGCCGTTGCGTCCCATTCGTTCTCGAGGGGAGCTCGAAGGCCTTTTGCCACATGGTCCCCACGGCGGCATCATCCTGGACCTTGCCTTGTGGCCACGACCGCCCCTCGCGCATTGGTGCCTGGAGGGACGTGGCGCGTTCCGAGGTGCTCCGGTCATCCTCCTCGCGCCGATGGCCATTCCGGGAGATCGTGCGTCATGGCTGGCCGAGGGTGCGACGGATGTCATGCTTCCGCCGTACGAGGTGACGGAGCTTTTCCTGCGGCTGCAAGCCCGGCTGCGCCATGCCGGCACGGATCAGCGACGCGGTGGCGTGCTTTCTCGGGGCGCCGTGGTACTCGATCTTGATCGTTCGGAGTGGCGCGAGGAGGGCCGTCGTATCCATCTGACGCCGCTCGAGGCGGCCTTGCTCGAGTGCCTGCTGGAGACGCCGGGGCAGGTGGTGCCCATGCAGCGCCTGCTGGTCGAGGGACTGGGTCATGCGTCCGGGCAGGGCAGCCCGGAGGCGGTCCGGAACCATATCCGCAATCTCCGGGCCAAGCTGGAGCGGCGCCCAGGCGAGCCCCCTCGCCTGCGCAATATTCCAGGGGTCGGCTACATGTTCCTGTTGCCGGACGATCCGATTCGATCCGCCGTGCGCGATCAGACGCAAACCTTTACCTGATCCATGGCGGAGGTTTACCGAGCAGCGGCCATCGCCTCGGACAATCTTTTCGTTACCGTGTCCAGCCGCCCGAGGTCCGCCCGATGACGATGGTGCCTGCCGTCTCTCCCTGGTCCGCCGCCAGCGTCGTGCCCACGCCTCCGGTGTTGGCCCCGCTGCCCCAGCCCGGCCAGGCGCCCCAGCCTGTGCCTGGCCAGCAGCCGGACCGATTCGTCCCCGGCCCGTCATTGCCCGTGGCCTCTCCAGCGCCTTCGGCCACCCCGGTCGACCCGATGGCCCGGCCTGGGGCGCATACGCTCAATGTCATCGGCGCCGTGGCGCCGGTGCGCATGGTGCCCGAGATGATGAACCGAGCTGCAGCCTCCGCAGTGGCGCGCTCGGCAGATGCGGGTTTGATGCTCAAGGCGTCGGTCGACGGCCTCAAGGGTCTGAAGCCGACCTTCGGGGCGGCGCTCGGTCAGGCCCTGAACCCGATGAACCTGTTCCGGAGTCTCAAGCTTGGGGCGCTCATCAGCTTCCCGTTGGCCTTCGTCCAGAACTTCATCGACATGCGCAAGGGACAGATCACCCAGAACCAGATGCTGGCCGGAACGGTTGCCGACGGCATCGGTTATACCGTCGCCGGTTCGCTGGGCACGGCCATTGGGGGGCTCGTCGGTTCCATCGTGCCTGTCGCGGGGACGCTTGTCGGCATGCTGGTCGGGGCTGGCGTCGGTATCCTGGCCGGCGAGATGTACGACAAGTTGCTCAAGCCGGACTTCCGCAAGACCGTCGAAGCCAAGATGTTTCAGGGTTGAGCTCGGGGGGCCGGCTGGAGAATCCGGCCGGATGCCCGGCAGCCTCCAGTGGCACGCCGTGCGGGTGCCGTGCTCGACTCAGCGCCGTGCGGCAGGGTCCATGGGCCGGCCCTTTGTATTGAAGTCCAGAACCGGCAGTCCACCCCACGCGAGATCCGTGGGTGACACAAAGCGTGGGTCTGCAGGTCGACCGGTTGCCTTGGCCAACAAGTCCTCGCCAAGTGCCTTCAGGTCCGGGCCACGCAGCTTGGGTACGACACCCCCCAGCACACTCTGGATGA
>JAYKIS010000096.1:0-56571 GCA_035286125.1 Candidatus Sericytochromatia bacterium | reverse complement strand
GCCGACCCCCCCGACGCCGGCGCCCGTGCCGCCCGGCACGCCGACCACCCGCCCGCCCTATGCCATGCCGCCCGGGGCCCCGGTCTATCTGCCCCCGCCCGGCTCGGCCGTGCCGGCGCCGGCACCTGCACCTTCACCGCAGCCCCGCGACGGTGCCACGCCCTTGCCCATCGGTCGCCCTCCGGTCCAGGCGCCTGTCGCACCCACACCCGCCCCTGCTCCCGCCCCCGCCGTGCCCGCGCCAGTCGTGGTCGCGCCGCCGCCGGTTGCACCCGTAGCTCCTGCCCCGGCACCCGCGCAGCCGGTCCCCGCGACTCCGGCACCCATTGTGCCCGCGCAGCCGGCAGCCCCGGTTGCGGCCAGTCGCACCGTGACCGTCGCGAAGGGTGATACCCTCTGGGCCATCGCGGCCCGTGAGCTGGGTGACGGCCGCCGCTGGCGCGAGATCCATGAGGCCAACCGCGGCCTCATCAAGGACCCGAACCTGATTTTCCCCGGCCAGAAGTTCGTCATCCCGGGCAAGTCCGCCCAGCCAGCCGCGCCTGTCGTCGATCGCCCGGCGCCTATCGGAGGAGATGATCGGACCCAGGTCCGTGCGCATACGCCGGCCATCAACCAGTATCGTCCCGACGGAGGCGCCTCGGGCTATCGCAACGGTCCCTCGAATTGCGGCCCCACCTCGATGGCGATGATCGCTCGTGCCATCGGGTGGCGCGACGGTGTTTCCGAGGCGCGCCTGATCAACGCCCTGGGCGATATCGGCGGTACGACGGCCGAGGGCACGAGCGTGGCCGGCCTCGGCAAGATGGCGCAGGCAATGGGTCTTTCCGTGACCAGCCAGGCCGGGTCCTACCTCGCCTGGGCCAATGGCCAGCTGGCGGCCGGCAAGTGGGTGATCTTCAACGGGGACTACCATGAGATGAATCCCCATCGGAATCCCGCGCGGACCTCCGGTCACTACGTGCTCTGCTACGGAATCGAGAACGGCCAGTACCTGGTCCACGATCCGGCCGACGATCGGGTCAAGCGTGTTTCCCCCGACGAGATGTACCGCTTCGTGAAGGCGCATCCCTCGGGTGGCCATCAGATTGCCGTCGGCTGAACGAAGCCGGAGTCGTGACTGATCCGCTGAACCACCTTCCGGAGCAGGCGACGCTGAGTGCCGTGCGTTTCGGGCCGGCCGCGCGGGACCTGCTTCTGACCTTTGCCCATGGCCCGAGGCTGGCGCTGCCTGCGTCCCTGCTGCCTCCGCTGCGGCGGCTTTCGACCGACCAACTGGCAGGTCTCGAAGTGGCTGAGGATGGTCGTGCCGTCACTTGGCCGGCCCTGGGCCTCGTCCTGCCCGTGGCGACACTCGTGCCGTTGCTCTTCGGCCTTTCGGCCCAGGACACCGGCGCTTCCGAACCCGGAGGACTTGGCCTCGAGGGCGCCGGACCCGTGCCGGGGACGCCTGCTCCCGAGCCTTGGACCGAACGTGATCTGGTACGGGCCTGGGCAAGGGCGGCCGGTTCACGTCGGAGCGAGGCCAAGGCCGAGGCGGCGCGACGCAATGGTCGCAAGGGTGGCCGGCCCCGGAAACCCGTGGGTTAACGAGATATTTACAATATCTGAATAAAGCCTTATTGTTGAGGCATGCGTTCAGCCAAGCTTCGTGTGCTTCTTGTCCTGACGGTCGTCCTGCTTTCGGCGTGCGGTTCTCCGTTGCCCCCAGCTGTCCCGGATCGGGTTGCCACGGGTGCCTTGGCGACGGCGCCGGCTGCGGATCGCGAGGCCTATGTCGCCGGGACGGCGGAAGCCCTCGAGGTCGCCTTGCGTGCGGGTGATGCGCGATCCTTCGAGGCTTTTGTCGCCTGGGCCGGGGGGGCGGATCCCGATCCTGTCGCCACGCGTGCCATCCTCGCCCGGGTCCTCGCCCGGACCGCTGGGGCTGGTGTCCTTTCGGGCTCTGCAATGGCGTGGCGCGAGCGCCTCGTGGCGCTGTCCCGGCAGGTCGCCCCCAAGGTCCGGTCCTCAGGCGCCAAGGCGCCGATTCGCCTGCCCGTCGACGAAACGGCGCACCCAAGGGCGCTGACGGAGTGGTGGTATCTCAATGGCCATCTGACGGACGGCAAGCGGCGCTATGGCTTCGAATACACCCTCTTCAAGGTGGGACCCCTCCTTCGCTGGGCCCATGTGGCCCTGACGGAGGAATCCGCCGGTCGCTTCCGCTACCTGCGCGAGGGGATTGCTCGCCGCGAGGCGCTCGAGGCGACGGATCGTCTGGACCTTGCCTACGGTCCTCATCGCTTCCGCACGACAGGCCCGGATGCTTGGTCCCTCACGGGTCGGACCGACGGTGCCCAACTTGATCTCGATTTCACGACGACCAAGGCCCCGATGCTGATGAATGGCGACGGCATCATCGACATGCCCGAGGGTGACTTCTCCTGGTACTACTCGCGTACGCGTCTCGAGACCCGGGGCAGCCTGCTGCTGGATGGTCGCCGACTGGCCGTCACGGGCCTGTCGTGGTTCGACCATCAGTGGGGTCCGTTCTATGTCTCGGGCTTCAAGGAGCGCTGGGACTGGTTCTCGGTCCAGACTGACGATGGTGTCGACTACAATCTCTTCGGCTTCCGCAACGGCGATGGCACGGTGGTTGCCCGCTATGCAAACGTCCTGGACGCCGAGGGGCGCCTGACGACGGCGCGTGCCTTCGATCTCGAGCGCAAGGCCTGGTGGCAGAGCCCACGCACCCGTAAGTGGTATACCACCTCATGGACCCTGGCCTTGCCCGACCGTCAGGAGACCCTCCGGCTCGATGCCACCGTTCCTGCGCAGGAGTTGGCCCGTCGTGTCCCGTTCCTGATGGACCCCCTGCCCGAATACTGGGAGGGCTCGATGAAGGTGGCCAAGACCGGTCCGGGTGGCCAGACAACGTCGGGCTTCGCATACTGCGAGCACTTCGGTTTCACGGAGCGCCCGACGGCGCCCTAGCCATCAAGCGGCTCGGTGCTGATGCTGGCCGAGAAGTCTTCCTCGTCGAAGACCAGGAAGAACTGCATCGGTCGGCAGCACACTTGGCAGTCCTCGATATACTGCTGGCTCATGCCCTGGGAGACGTCCACTTCCGTGACGCTCTCCTGACCGCACCAGGCGCACACATACGTCGCAGTGGTATCCATGTTGTAGGATTTACCCGCCAAGGGAGGTCAGGATGCGGGCAAGAGCCTTGTTGGCCTGGCTCCCTTTCGCTGCCGCGGTCGTGCTGGTGGGTTTCGTCCTGCGTGCCTGGTTGAGACCTGAAACGCCCGTTGCCCTGTTGCTGCTCCTGCTGGGCCTGGCGACCGTCGTCCGCTTCGCCCTGCTGGCGGGCGGCGCCTGTTGGGTCTACTACGGTCCCATGCGAGCCTGGGTCGGAGCGCCGCGCATCCAGCAGGCATGGCCTACACGCCAGCAGATGCAGCGGGAACTGGCCTGGTCCGTCAGCACGGCCTTGGTCTTCACGGCCATGGCCGGTGTTGTCTTCGTGGCGGCCCGTGCTGGCGTGACCCGCATGCTGACGACTCCCCCGGATGCCATGGAGGGCTTCCGCCTGGTCCTGACCGTTGGCGCCATGCTGGTCGTGCACGATCTCTACTTCTATGCCCTGCATCGATTCCTGCATTGGGGGCCGCTCTATCGCCTGGCTCATCAGGTCCACCATCGCTCGACCCATCCGACGCCCTTTGCTGCCTTTGCGTTCCATCCGTTGGAAGCCTTGCTCGAGGCCGGCATCCTGCCCCTGCTGGCTTTCCTGCTGCCTTGGCGCCCTCTGGATCTGGGCCTGTTTGCCCTTGCAAGCCTGTCGCTGAATGTCCTGGGCCACCTTGGCCATGAGGTCTTCAAGCCCGGATGGGCGAGCCATCCCCTGCTTGGCTGGCTGAACTCGTCGACGCATCACAACATGCATCACCAGTACATTCGGGGTCACTATGGCCTCTACAGCAATGTCTGGGATCGTTGCTTCGGCACCCAGCGGCCTGATTACCTCGATCGTTTCCTACAGGTTCACGGTGGCGTGCAGGAGGCACGCTTGACATCCTCGGGCATACCCGGGTAGGGTACTTCAGGAGGTGTCCCATGTTCGGATTCGGTGCGACGTCGGTTCCGGTCCTCGAGCCTGAGGCCTTGGCGACTCGTCTGGCGGCGGGCGAGACGCCCTGCATCGTCGACGTGCGGGAGCCCCACGAAACGGCGGCCGGGCATATTGCGGGCGCCAGGCTCGTTCCGCTTGGTACGCTGGAGGGTCACCTTTCCCATTTGCCGGCGGATCAGGAGATCATCATGGTCTGCCGCAGTGGCGGTCGCAGTGCCATGGCGACCCAGATGGCGCTGGCCGCCGGCCTGCGCGCGGTCAACATGACCGGCGGCATGCTGGCGTGGCGGGGGGCCGTCGTCCGACCCTGATGGTGCGCCAGGCCGGGGTGTCGTGGAATAGGTTTTTGCTTTGGGCGTCAGCGGGGCTTTCAGCGGTCTTGATGGCCTCTCCCGGGGCCGCAGCAGAGGCTCCCCTGGAGCATCTGCTGCGGCGTGCGCGTGCGACGGATGCCGATCAGGTGGTGGTCGTGCACCGCGGCAGGACCCTGATGCATCGGCAGCTTGGTCCCGTGCGGGGGGCCATCGACACGTGGTCCGTGACCAAGAGCGTAGCCGCCTTGGCCTTGGGGCCGCTGCTGGCGTCGGGTCGAATCGGATCGCTGGATTGGCCGCTCACCCATTGGTTTCCCGGCCGCATTCAGGGCCGGGGTCGCCATGCGACCTTGCGTCACATCCTCGAGCATTCTTCGGGCCTCGCTTGTTCGGAGATGGTGGGGTCCCTGAATCGTGCTCCGGATCGTGTCGGCCGTGCGTTGGCGGGCGGTTTCATCGACGAACCCGGGACAGTCTTTGCCTACAACAATGAGGCCACGGCCCTTCTTGCGGCCATTCTCGCCAAATCTTCCGGCATGCCGGCCGACCGTTGGGTGGCCCGGACCCTCTTCCAGCCCCTTGGCATTCGGGACTGGTCGTGGCCCCTGGATCGTGCGGGGAATCCCCCGACCTATTCCGGCCTCGCGATGACGGCGCGGGACCTGGCCCGGATCGGGGAGCTTCTGGCAGCCGATGGTGAATGGCAGGGTAGGCGCCTGCTGGAGCCTGCCTGGATTCGCACGATGACCACGCCTACGCGCCTCTATCCATCGGCGGGCCTGCTGTGGTGGCTGCTTGGAGACACTCGACCGGCACCTCACGGTGGGGAGCGACAGGCCTTCCTGTCGGACGGCTGGTTGGGCCAGTATCTGGTTGTCTTGCCCCGAGAGCAGTTGGTTGCCGTACGCCTGCGTGCGCGGCGTCATGACCATTCATTGTCCGCACGCCAGCGCCATAGCCAGGAGGAATTTCCCGAGGACGTCTGGCGCCTGGGCAGCGCGCTACGCGCCGTCGCGGTCGTCGAGACGGCGCGTCGTCCGGCGGAGCCACTTCCGGGTACCGAACCCATCTGATGAGACGGGGGGGCCCGGGATCGGCCCCCTTGCCGGAAGGCCCTGAATGCCACGCAGGCGCCGGTCTTCCCTGCAAGCCTCGTCCATCATCTGCAGCAGTCGTCGCGCGGCATCAGACAGGGCTTTCAGGGCTCGTAGGCGTTGGATGCGTGTCTCGGGTGGCCCCTGGACGAGTTGCGTGCCCGAAACCGGGTGGCGCGGTCCGGAGCGACCGGCCATCGGACGGGTACCGTTGGCAAGGAGGGGAAGCGCCGGCAAAGGAAAGGTTCTCACGGTTCCCTTGTCGGACGTCGCAGGGATGCACACGCGTGGGTTGCCGGCTTTTGAGGGAGGCTTAACCCAGCCTCTGGCCCGGTAGCCGAGTCCGGGCGTCTGCCGGTCCCAAGTGCGACGGGCGTCCCGCAGCCGATGGTGCGAGACGCCCGTCGCCAACTCACCTTAGAGCTGGACAGCCTTCAGGGCGTTGATGCGGCCGTGGCCGAAGCGGACGTCGAAACCGACACCGCCCTTGTCCTCGGTAGCCTTGTGCAGCAGTTCCTTGACCTCGGCCTGCTTCAGCTCGGGGTGCTGGCTGCGGATCAGGGCGACCACGCCGGCTGCGCCAGGAGCCGCCATGCTGGTACCGCTCATCTTGCCGTACTTGCCGTTGGGCAGGGTCGAGATGATGTCCACGCCAGGGGCTGCCACGGTGACGGTCTTGCCCCAGTTGCTGAAGGAAGCGGTCTTGTCCTTGCTGTCGGTAGCGGCCACCTCGATGACGCCGGGGTAGGTCGAGGGCAGGTGGGGCTTCTTGACCGGGTCGTTCTCGGCGCCATTGTTGCCGGCCGAGGCGACGATCGAGCAGTCCCGGTCCAGGGCGTACTGGAGGGCTTCCTCGATGACCTTGTCGGACCGGTAGATGCCGAGGCTGGCGCTGATGACCTTGGCACCCTGATCAGCGGCGTAGATGAAGCCGGCCGCGATGGACTTGGAGTCACCCGAGCCATTGGCGTCGAGCACCTGGACGGCCATCAGCGAGACGCCGGGGGCCATGCCTGCACCGCCCTCGCGGTTATTGGCTGCCGCGGCTGCGATGCCGGCGGTGTGCGTCCCGTGACCATGGCTGTCGCTGACCTTGGCGTCCTTCGTGAAGACGTTGTAGAGGCCGACCTGGGGGTCGAGCTGGGGCACCAGGTCAGGATGCTTGGGATCGATGCCGGTGTCGACGACCGCAAGGCGGACGGACTTCTGGCCAGGCTGGATATCCCAGGCCTTTTCAGCCTCGGTCAGCGCGAGATGGTACTGGGCGCCGGCCTGAGGGTCATTCAGCACGAACTTGGGTGCGAACGCTGCAGGAAGGAACGTCTCGACGCTGACGGGGCGGTCGAAGGTGTAGCGGCGGTTGAGCGAGGCTCCGGCCACGCCCGCCTTGCCGGCGAGCGATGCCACCACGGCTTCGGGCGACTGGCCCTGGGGCACGGCCACGCTGATGACGCCCAGGCGCTCAAGGCTGCGATCCAGCACCTTGTAGGGCATCGCGGCGTCGGCCATCGGGTTGCTCAGGCGAACGAGGACTTCACGGGTCGACACCCCGTCGGCCCGGAAGTCGCCCGAACGCAGGCCCGCCAACTGGAGGGACGGCTGGTTGGCAACGGCCGCGCCGCAGCCGGCGAGGACAGAGGCGGTGACGCTGGCGGCGATGAGTGCGCGCATCTTCACGGGGAACTCCTGTGGGGGGGGGCGGGCCGAGGGTTGCTTGTCTCGATATTAACAGGCTTTTAATGGTAGTCAACCCTTTTTCAAAAGATTCTCCAGAATGCATGAAACCCCGTCACCATAAAGGTTTCGAGGTTTCCGGGGGGCGGTTTTCCGGCTTCGGATTATTAAATCCGTGTCCCGTCAGTCGAGGAGGGCGGGCGCCTCGATCCGCGCGACGGTGCCGAAACGACCCAGTTCCCCGCCCAGTGCATCTTCGGGACCGACGACCGCAAGGCTGTAGCGACCGGTTCGCAGGTACTGCGCGGCCACGCCCTGGATCCGTGAGGCCGTCAGCGCGCGTACCCGATCCGGATAGACGCGGAACCAGTCCTCTCCCAGATCGTGGAAGCGCATGGCCGCCACCTGGCCCGCCACATCGGATCCGGATTCGAACCGGCTGCCCCACGAACCCGTGAGGTAGTCCTTGGCGGCGTCCAGTTCCGCGCGGGTCGGGCCCTCCGCCGCCATCCGCCGCATCTGGCCCAGGAGGCTGTCGATGGCCTTGCCCGCGCTGGCGACCTTGGTCTGCAGCTCGAGGACCAGGCGTCCCTCGGCCGATTGCGCCTGCTGGGAAGCGTAGGCGCCATAGGCAAGGCCCTGCTTGTCGCGGATGTCCGCGTACAGGCGGCCACGCGAAGAACCTCCCAGGATGTAGGCCATGACCGCCAGGGGCAGGTGATCGGGATGCCGGCGGGCCACGGAGGGAAGGTCCAACTGGATGTAGGCCTGCGTCACCGGCATGGGCACGAACAGGACACGCCGGCCCGCCTGGACCCGCAGGGGGGGCAGGGGTTTCGCCGCGTCAGCCCGGGGGCTTGCGCACCAGGTTCCGAGGCCCGCGCGTAGCGTCTCGGCCAGACGCTCGGGAGCGACGTCGCCGACGGCCACGAACTCGACGTTGCCCGGTCGCACGGCGGCATCGCGGAACTGGCGCAGGTCTCCCGTCGTGATGGCCTTGAGGCCGGTCCGCGTGCCCTGACCCGGACGTGCGTAGGGGTGGCTGCCAAAGTGGTTCCGGGCCGCTGCCAGCCCGGCGATGGCGTTGGCATCGTCCAGGGTGCTGCGCATGGCAGCGAGGCGTTGGTCGCGCTCGCGCTCGAGTTCGGCCGCAGGGAAGTCCGCACGGGTCAGGATGTCGGCCAGCAGGCCCGTGCCCAACGCCAGGTGTTCGGACAGGCCCGTGAACCTCACGAGCATGCGGTCGTCGTCGACTTCGACCGACATGTCGGCACCGACCGCATCGAGCGCCTCGTCGATTTCCGCGCCGCTGCGGCCGGCCGCACCCCGCTTGAGCAGGGCACCGGCCAGGCTGGCGAGTCCGACGCGCATCGCGGGGTCCTGCGCCGAACCGGTGCGGACCAGGGCGAGCAACGTCACGACCGGCATGCCCGGCCTCCGGACCACGTGCAGGGGGACACCCGGGGCGATGGCCAGGGTCGCGGGCCTCGGCAGGGAGTCCCGGGCGGCCAGGCCGCCGGCGAGGGCCGGCTGCGGCGCGGACAAGGCGGCCCCGAAAATCAGCCCGGTGGCGAGGAGCAAGGCGGCGAAGGGGCGACGCGGCATCTCAGTTGCCTCCTCCGGCGCTCGTTTCGGGCTCGAGCACGATGACGGAACGGTTGGCCTTCCTGAAAGTCCGGTCGGCGACGGCCCGGACCTGTTCCGGCGTCACGGCCGCGAGGCCCGGGACGAAATCGAGGGCCCAGCGCCAGTTGCCCAGCATGGCTGCTGTCCCGAGTTCGATGCCGAGGTCGTGGTTCTTCTCGAGGCCCATAAGGTGTGCGGCCCGGGCCTGATCGAAGGCCTTGCGGCGCTCCTGCTCGGTGATGGGTTCCCGGGCAAGTCTGTCGAGCGCAGCCTGAAGTTCCTGTTCGAGCTCGGCCGCGTCGTGGCCGGGCATCGGCACGGCGTAGACCAGGAACAGGCCGGGATCGAGGCCGGCCATCGCGCTGGCACCCACTTCCTGAGCCAGCTTGCGCGTGTCGACCAGATCCTTGTGGAGGCGCGACGAGCGGCCCGAGGACAGGACCCGCTCCGCCACGGCAAGGGCGTGGTAATCGGCATGGCCGCGCGCCCCGGTGTGGTAGGCAAGCATCACGGCCGGGGCCTGCACGGGCCGGATGAGCGTCGTGCGCCGTTCGCCACGCTGGATGGGCTCCTCGGGGACCCGCCGGTCCACCCCGGGACCCCGGGGGATGCTGCCGAAGGCCGTCTCGACCGTCCGGAACGCGACCTCCGGCTTCAGGTCACCCGTCACGATGACGACGGCCTGGTCCGGGTGGTAGTGGCGCTTGTAATGGGCCATCGCCTTGGCCCGGGTCATCCGGTCGAGGTCGTCCATCCAGCCCACGACGGGCCAGCGGTAGGGATGCTGGACATAGGCCGTGGCACCCAGCATCTCCCACATCATGCCGAAGGGGTCGTTCTCGGTACGCCAGCGACGCTCTTCCTTGACGACAGACAGCTCGGAGCCGAACTTGCCCGGGGGCATCAGCAGGCCACGCATACGATCGGCCTCGAGCGAGGCCGCAAGCGCGAGGCGGTCCGCGGGCAGGTCGACGTAGTAGGCGGTGTAGTCCTCGGTCGTGAAGGCGTTGTTGCTGCCCCCGTTGCGCTCGACGAGTTCGTCGTAGCGGCCGGTCGGGAACCTGGGCGAGCCCTGGAACATCAGGTGCTCGACCAGATGCGAGATGCCCGACTCACCGACGGCCTCGTCCCGTGAGCCGACCCGGTACCAGACCTGAAAGCTGATGAGCGGCGCGTGGTGGCGCGGCGCCACGAGGACTTCCAGGCCATTGGCCAGCTTGCGGTGGTGCACCTCGACGGCTGCCGCGCGGACCGGAACGCCAGCCGCCCGGGCCGGCATGGTCCCGGCGAGGCCGGGGAACAGGATGGCGGCTGCGGCCGCAATGCCGGCGAGTCTGCGACGCATCGTCCTACGCCTCCTGGGGAGCGGCAAGGCGCATCTCGTGAACATCCTCCGCCACACGCAAGGGCACGCCCGTCCGTGCGCGCACCTCGTCCACCGTGACACCCGGAGCCGTCTCGAGCAGCACGAGGCCATCCGGCGTCACCTCGATGACGGCGAGGTCCGAGACGATCAGGGACACGCAACCCCGGGCGGTCAGCGGCAGGGTGCATTCGGGCAGGATCTTGGGGCTGCCGTCCTTGGCACAGTGTTCCATGGCGACGACGACGCGTCGCGCACCGGCGACCAGATCCATCGCCCCGCCCATGCCCTTGACCATCTTGCCCGGGATGAGCCAGTTGGCCAGGTCGCCCTTGCCGGAGACCTGCATCGCGCCCAGCACCGTCAGGTCGACATGGCCGCCCCGGATCATGGCGAACGAGTCGGCCGAGCTGAAGTAGGCGGAACCGGGGACATCCGTGATGGTCTGCTTGCCGGCATTGATGAGGTCCGGGTCTTCCTCGCCCTCGACCGGGAAGGGACCGATGCCCAGCAGGCCGTTCTCACTCTGCAGCACCACGTCCATGCCCTCGGGGATATGGTTCGCGACGAGGGTAGGGATGCCGATGCCCAGATTGACGTAGTAGCCGTCGCGCAGTTCCTGGGCGATGCGGCGGGCTATCTGGTGCCGATCGAGGGCCATGGGGTGCTCCTAGGCCTGCGCTGCCGCGCGGGGCCGGGTCGTGCGTTGCTCGATGCGCTTCTCGTACCGGGTGCCCTGCAGGATGTGCTGGACATAGATGCCGGGCGTATGGACGTGGTCGGGATCGAGGGTTCCGGGCTCGACCAGATGCTCGACCTCAGCCACCGTGACCCGCGCAGCCGTCGCCATCATCGGGTTGAAGTTGCGCGTGGTCTTCCGGTACACGAGGTTGCCCATCGTGTCGCCCGTCCATGCCTTGACGACGGCCAGGTCCGCGAACAGCGCCCGTTCCATGACGTACCAGCGCCCGTCGAACTCCCGCGTTTCCTTGCCCTCGGCGACGAGGGTCCCGTAGCCCGTCGGCGTGAAGAAGGCCGGGATGCCTGCCCCACCGGCACGGATGCGTTCCGCGAGCGTCCCCTGGGGGACGAGCTCGATCTCGAGCTCGCCGGACAGGACCAGCTCCTCGAAAAGCTTGTTCTCGCCCACGTACGAGCTGATCATCTTGCGGACCTGGCGGCGCTGCAGCAGCAGGCCGATGCCGAAGTCGTCGACGCCTGCGTTGTTCGAGATGAACGTCAGGTCCCGGACGCCCGAGTCGCGGATGGCCAGCAGCAGGTGCTCGGGCAGGCCGCACAGTCCGAAGCCCCCCGCCATGATGGTCATGCCGTCCCGCAGCAGGCCGGTCAGGGCCTCGACCGCGTCCTTGCGAACCTTGTTCATGGCTCCCGCTCCTACAGGATCCGGGCCTTGACGATGCGATCCGGCTTGATGCCGGGTCGCGGCGCGTTGTCCGGTGTCATCGTCCGGGTCAGCTTGGCGAGGATGGCCTGGCCCTTGACCACCTGGCCGAAGACGACGTAGCCCCCGGTGGGGACGCCCTTGTCGTCGAGTCGGGTGTCGAGCTGCGGCAGTGCCACGAAGTCGATGAAGAACTGGCTGCCGCCAGAGTCGAGGGAGGCGGACCGCGCCATGCCGATGGCGCCCGGAATGTGCCTGAGAGGGGTCTTCTCGAACTTGATCGTGTAGCCCGGGCCACCCGTTCCCGTTCCCGTGGGGTCCCCGCCCTGGGCCACGAAGCCCTCGATCACGCGGTGGAACGGCGTGTTGTCGTAGAAACCCTTGCGGACCAGGCGCAGGAAGTTGTCGGTGGTCTTCGGGGCGTCCTTCTCGAAGAGTCCGACGACGAGCGTGCCCTTGCTGGTCTCGAGGGCGACACGGCGACCAAGGACCAGCTTCTTGCCTGCTGCCTCGGAGGCCGCGGCGACAGCCTGGGCTTCCTCCGTCACGGCCGTCGCGGCCTTGCGGGCGGGCTCCTTGGCGGGGGTTGCCTTGCGGTTCGCGAGCGCGGGTGCGGCCGCAAGGGCCAACAGGGTCACGGCCAAGAGGGCTGGCTGGATGCGACGGTGCATGTTCGACTCCTTCATGAGACCCCACGATAGCGCAACGGCAAGGAGATCGTCGAACGTCAGACTGGGGACATGCAGCGTGTCGAACGTGGCCTCGTCGTCGTCGCCTGGACCGTCGTCCTTGTGGGTGCCATCCGCGCCTGGGGAGCCGCACCGGGCCTTGCGCCGGCCTTGCTGGTGCTGTTCCAGGGGGTGGTCCTCTGGCAGTTTCTGCGCAGGTTGCCGGCCCGGGACGCGGCCAGCCTGCCGGGTACGCTGCTCGCGTTCGCGGGGACGGCGGCCCCGTTGCTGTTCCGGCCGGCCCGCACCGGTCCCCCGGATGCCTGGTCGTGCCTTTGGCCCGTGAGCCCTGCAGGGGCCGTGCTGGCCGGCATCATCCAGGTCGCGGCGTTGCTGCTCATGGTGGCCTCGGTGGCGGCACTCGGCCGGTCCTTCGGGATCCGGCCCGCGCGGCGGCGCCTGGTGACACGCGGGCCCTACGCCGCCATGCGGCACCCGCTCTATGTTGCCGAGTGGCTCTGCGGGGCTGGCCTGTGCCTGGTTCACCCGTCCCCGGGTAACCTGACGGTGCTTGTCCTGACGGGTGCGTTGCTCGTGGCGAGGGCCCACCTCGAGGAGCGCGTGCTCGCCGGGGATCCGGGCTGGGCGGCCTACCGTCATCGCGTCCCGGCGGGACCTTGGCGGGCCGTCAAGCCTCCGGTGACGTAGAATCGGAGCTATGGAAGATCAGGAAGAAGGCAAGGGCAAGGCCAAGGGCCCCACGCCAGCCGAGCGGATCAAGGCACTGCTCGAGCGATTCCCCCTGCCCAAGGTCGACATCGGCATCATTGCCGGCGCGATCGTGATCGCCGGCTTGTCGGCGGGTGCCTCCGTTCTGGGCGTGCGTGTCTTCATGCCGGAGCATCAGGTCCGCATGGCCGAGCCCGGCCACGAGGTGCAGAAGGCGCGCAAGCTCAACCCCTTCGGTCTGCAGGGCTTCACGATCGGCCCGAACGTGCCGACCTCGTTCGTGACCCACCTGGCCGACCCCGTGGTCGCGGACGACGCCTTCGTGCATCCGCAGGCCACCGTCGTCGGGGCCGTGACGGTGGAGGCCGAGGTCTTCATCGCCCCTCAGGCGAGCATTCGTGGCGACGAGGGTCAGGGCATCGAACTGGCGACGGCGTCCGCCGTGCTCGACGGCGCCGTCATCACGGGCCGTCCCACCGAGCAGCGCGGCCTGTTCCTGGAGCGCAACACCGTACGCATCAACTATGTGCGTTATTCGGTGCATGTCGGGGAGCGGACCACGGTGGGCGCGCACACCGTGCTACGCGGGCCTGTGGCGCTCGGGGAAGATGTCTGGGTCGGTCCCCAATCCGTCGTCGACGACGCGACCGTCGGCAAGGGCTGCATTCTCGAACCGCGTTGCGTCGTGCAGGGGGGCGTCCGAATCGGCGAGGGCCGCTATGTGCCGTCCGGGCGCGTCGTCTCGAACCAGGCCGAAGCAGACGCCTTGCCCGCCGTTTCGGCTGCCTATGCGCGGCGTGACGAGGCCGTTCGGGCGGCCGAGGTCAATCGGAGTCTGGCCCTCGCCTACGGGGCCCTCTATCCGAGGTCGGGGCTGGAGGATGAGGGGCACGGCGCTCACGGCGGCCATCACGGAACGGGCGGTGATCACGGCGCGGCGTCGCACGGCGCTTCTGGTCGCCAGCCGGTCACGCCCGAGCATGAGCCCGTCGCTGCCGGCCATGAGGAGGGTGCGGCAGGCGCACCGCCGCCGGATGCCCCTCAGCACGCGCCCGGAGCCGCTCACGGCGAGGCCCCGGCTGAACATCACGACGGCGGTCATCACGCCCCCTAGGGCCGGAGTCGCCACAGCGTCCGTCCATCGGCACCGGCAAGCGCGCTGCCGTCCTCGAGCAGATGCAGCCACGGCTGCCAACCGCTTGTCAGCCGAGCGTCACCCTCGAACCACGTGCGGCCGCCATCAAGGGTGGTCAAGATGCCGAATCGGGTCAGCACGATGCCCCGACGATCTGCCCCGAAGGCCATGGCGAGGGCGGTCGGCTGCCGCAGCCACCTGTCCTGCGTCGCGAGGGAGGTCACCGGATCCCATGTCAGGCCCCCGTCCACACTGCGCAGCATGCGGCCGCCGCTGGCGAGCGCCCAGAGCTCGAGGCCCTCTTCGTCCACCTCGTGCAGGCTGGCGAGCCCGTTGACCCTGGCAAGCTGGGCCAGGCCGTGGGGCCCCCAGTGCATCAGGCGCTGGTCGTCGTGCAGCAGCGCCGAGCCATCCCGGAGGACCTTCATCCCGCGTGCCCCGGTCCGCATCCGCTCGGACCAGGTGCGGCCGCCATCGGTCGTGGCCAGCAGCGTGCCGTCGGTCGTCAGGGCATAGCCCCGGGACATGTCGGCGAAGGCGACGTCCACCAGGTCCTGGTCGGTGCCGGCGTCCTGCAGGGTCCAGCGGGCTCCGCCATCCTCGGTCCGGAAGACCACGCCTCCCCGGCCGACGGCGACGGCACTGGCGTCGCCGAGCGCGGCCACGGCCAGCAGGTCCAGCCTGCCGCGGTCCTGAACGGTCCAGGTGAGGCCGCCGTCCACCGTATGGCGGATCACGGCCTTGCCTGCGGTGCCCTGGGCCTTGCCGACCAGCCAGCCCTGCCCGGAAGGCCGCATGGCCACCGCTTCGTAGGATACGCCCGGATTGAGCTCCAGCCAGCGGCCGCCCCCGGCGAGGTCGGGCACGGCATCGTCGCCGCTGCGTGCCGGCAGCGTGCCACCTGTTCGGGGCAAGGTGCCCGTCGTCTGGATCACGCAGCCCGGAAGCACCGTGATGGCCAGCGCCACGATCAGTTCGCGCAACATCGGTCGTTACCTCATTTCTCGGGGCAGAATCGCGAGCTTGCCGAAGCGGGACAGGGCCCAGACTGTCCCGTCGGTCCCGAGGGCCAGCCGCAGCCAGGTGTCACCGGCCAGCCCAGGCAGGGCCACCGGGCGCCACGGGCTGTCGCCGTCCTGCACCAGGGGGCCACCGGCGCATTCGATCACCGTCCTTGGCCCACGCTCGTGGACGGCCAGCACATCACGCAGTGTCAGGTAGCGGTCCTCGAGCGGCACCCGGGCCACGGGTACCCAGGCGCCCGATGTCTCCCGGCGCTGGAGGGCCTGGCCTGTCGTCCTGAACCGGCGCGCCGCGACCGTGGCCACGGGGAGTTCGGTCTTCGCAGCCGCCCAGCGCAGACCGTCCGTGGACCTCAGGTGGGCGCCGCCCTCTACCTGCATCCACCAGCCTGCGGTATCGTGGCCTGCGGCGACGGGCATGGCGGACGCCGTGGCGCCCCCAACCCAGTGGCCACCGCCGTCCACGGTCCGGTCGATTCGGTAGCCCGTGCCTTCCCGGCGCCACGCGAGGGCCTGAAGCGCCTCCCCTGGCTCGATTCGGAGCGTGGGTCCGGGCTGGGCCACCTGGTACCAGACGGGCTGCCTGAAGGACGTGTTGACGGAGGGTGCCGGGGCCAGCAGGCTTCCTGATGCCGGGTCCGTCACCACACGGAAGACCGGTGCCCCCATCGTGCTCCGTCCCTCGTCATCGACCACGAGGGCCAGCGTCCCGGTCCGGGCCCCGCCCGTCGGACTGCTGACGAGGACCTGCACGAGATGGGTGCCTGCCTCGCCCGGCGGCAGCCACCAGGTCCGGGTTCCGGCCGTGGCGCTCAGCGTTCCCCCCGAGGCCGACCAGTGATAGGAAGGGGTGCCCGCACGGTCGGCGGCTTCGGCGATGATCTGCCAGCGGTTCACGGTCGGACCGGCTTCTCCGGGGATAGCCTCGAGTCGCTGCAGCACGGGGACGGAAACGGCCTCGGCGTCTGCCGCGACCGGCGCCGTCGTGGCTGTCGGTGTCGCGGCGAGGGGCAGGGTTCGCGTCGAGACGATGGTGCAACCCTGCAGCAGCAGGACCGGGATCAGGGCGAGCGGCGTGTGGCGCATGCCCGGAGGACGACGCATGCCCTGCTGAGGTTCCGTCGTTTGGTACACTGCCCCTTGTGCAAGCGAACCGGATGGGGCGCGTCCTCCAGACCCGGGCCTTCCGCTGGCTCTGGCTCGGCCAGGTCTTCAGCCAGGTGCCGGACAAGGTCTACTTTGTCCTGATGGTCGAGTTGGTCGCCCTGAGGACGGCTCGGGACGCGACATGGACCAGTGCCGTGCTGCTGGCCTACACGTTGCCGACCGTGCTGTTCGGGGCCCTCGCGGGCGCGTTGGTCGATCGCTGGCATCCGGTGGTGACGCAGGTCGTCTCCAACCTGTTGCGTGCGGCGTGCATCGCCCTCGTCCCCTGGGTCGCGCCCGAGTCTCCCTTGCCCGTGGTGGTGCTGTCTTTCCTCGTGTCGACCTTCTCCCAGCCCTACTCCCCGGCAGAGGGTGCCACCATCCCGCGGGTCGTCGCGCGGGATGACCTGTTGGGCGCGAACGCGCTGTTTGCCGCCACGGTCATCGGGTCCATCCTGGTGGGGTTCCTGCTGGGGGAGCCCGTCGTCGTCCGTCTGGTGACGGAGGCGCCGTGGGTGCCGGCGTCCGCCGTTTCAGCCATGTATCTGGTGTCGACGGCTTTCCTGGCTCTCGTCCGGCTACCGCCGGGAGACCACGCGCCTGCAGCCCGCAAGGGTTCGCTGCTGGCGGACTTCCGCGAGGGGCTTGGCTACCTGTGGCGCGAGGAGGCCATCCGGGGCGCCATCCTGCGGCAAGTCGCCCTCTATGCCATGTTCGCGGCGGTGGCGACCTTGGCCATCCTGCACGCGCGGGTGCGCTTCGGCCTGCCCTACACCTGGCTGCTCGCCTCTGCCGGGGCCGGCATGGCGGCCGGTTCCTGGCTGGTGGGCCGGTGGGGGGGCGGGCGCGCCCGCTTCGCCATGATGCGCGGGGGATTCCTCGGAGCGGGCCTTGCCCTTGCTGCCATGGCCTTGTGGGTGCAAGGCGATGCTCCGGCCACCGTGGCCGGCATCTCGCCGTGGCCTTGCCTGATGGCTGCGGGGGTGGGCCTGGCCTCGGCGTGGGTCGCAATCCCGGCGCAGACCCTGTTGCAGGAAGAGGTGCCCGAGATGCTTCGCGGCAAGGTCTTTGCCACCCGGGACGTCGCGACCAACCTGGCCACATCCCTGCCGATGGGGGGCATCGGCCTGCTGGCTTCGCAACTTGGCCTGACGCCGATCCTCGTGATCATGGGGGCCGGCATGTTCGCGCTGGCGCTCGTGCCTTCGCCGCGTCCGGCTGTCCGGGAGGTCTGACGTGCGCTTGCTCTACGTCGCGGACATGTACTATCCCCCGACCCTCGGGGGCAGCGCGATTGCCGTGCGTCGCCTCGCCCACGGCATGGCGGCCCGGGGTCATGAGGTGCAGATCGTCGCTCCTGGTCACAGCCTCTTCGATACGGCCGAGAAGGATGGCCGGACCGTCGTGATCCGGTGCGGGGCCATTCCGGACCTGAGGCCCGGCATGGATCCACGCAAGACGGGTATCCGTCTGCCCCTGCTGCCGGCCATCGCCATCCGCAGGGCCATGGACCGGTTCCGTCCCGATCTGATCCACCTCCAGGTTCCGGGCTACACCGCGGCCACGGCAGCGGTCCTGGCCCGTCTCGACGGCACCCCTCTGGTCGCCACATGTCATGGCATCCCCGAGAATTTCTGGGCACCGGGTGATCGCAGCCAGCCGGTATTCCAGGCCTTCGGGCGCTTCATCTGGTCGCTGATTCTCGAGAATCTCGAGCGCTGTGACGCCGTCCTCGCGCCGACCCGCATCGCTGCGGACCTGCTGCGGGCCCAGGGCCTCAGGAAGGCGGCCCTGCCCGTTTCCAACGGCGTGGACCTGGAAGTCTACCGACCGCCGGTCGACGCGGGGGAACGTCGGATGCTGCGGGCACGTTTCGGTCTCCCCGATGAGGGGCCGGTCGTCCTGTACGCCGGCCGCTTTGCTCCCGAGAAGCGGCTCGAGGTCCTGTTCGACGCGATGTCCCACATGCCGCCGGATGCCGCGGCCACATGGGCCTTCGTGGGTCGTGGCGTGCTCGACCCCGTGGCAGAGCTTGGCCGGCGTGGCGTCGACACGTCCCGGGTCAGGATGCTCGGCCTGCTGACGGATCAGGACATGCCCCTGATCTACAGGGCTGTCGATGTTCTGGTGCTGCCGAGCGAAGCCGAACTGCAAGGCCTGGTCCTGCTCGAGGCTGCAGCCAGTGGTTGTGCTCTGGTCGGGGCGCGAGCACTGGCCATTCCCGAGGCCATCGAGGACGAGGTCACGGGCTTCCTGCACGAACCGGGCGATGCGCCTGGGTTGGCGGCAGCCCTCGGGCGGCTGATCCGGGAGCCCGGCCTTCGCGACCGCATGGGACTGGCGGCCCAGGAAGCTGTCCGGCACCACGCCATCCCGGCTTGCCTCGACCGCACGCTGGCCATCTATGAAGAGGTCATGGCGCGTCGGGAGCGCCGGGGTACCGCGCCCGATCCACAAGGCGCCTGACCAGGCCAGCATCGGGCACCACGAGGACGGTCCGAGCCTGCCGATGCAGCACCTTGCCCGGGGGCAGGCCCTTCGCCTTGCGCACGTGGCGTCTCTGGGTCACGAGGACGCTCACGCGGCTGTCCTCCTTGCCGCTGGATCGGCAAGCCGCCCATGTGGCGGCTTCGAGCAGCGTGCGGTCCGGCATGGCGGCGCCCGGGACTGGCGGCCGGGCCAGGACATGGCCGCCGGCGTGGCGGTCCGCGTGAAACCACCAATCATCGGGCCTGGCCCAGTCCCTGAGCAGGAGGTCGCTCTCCTTCGGGGAGCGGCCGGCGACGAGGAGCCAGCCGTCCGACGAGCACCCCCTCAGCCCCGGTCCCTTGGGTGCCGGGTCGTAGGCCGGGCTCGGTGCGGCCGGGCGCGTGGCGGGATCAGCCGCAGGATCGGGGCCTGTCGACTCGAGGCGTCGGCAGCGGTCCTCGGCTTCCGCAAGCCTGGGCAGAACGTGCTGGCGCGTGCCCTCGGCCTTGCGCACGGCCCCGTGGCGCCGGGCGGCCTCGGCTGCGGCCGTGGGGCCCGAACCCAGCGTCACGAGGAACTCGTCGTCATCCTCGAGGTTCCGCAGGCTGATGGCTGTGGCACCGGCTTGCAGCGCCTCCGTGACCTGAGGTAGCCAGGTCAGCAGCAGGTTGGCCTCGAGCCGCAGGTGGTCGGTGTCGGGCAGATGGTCCAGGACCTCGCGCAACCGTGCGACCTCGGCACGGGCCTCGCGCAGCAGGCGTTCGTGCTTCATGCGTGCGTGGTCCGTGTCCCGGCTCGCATCCTGCATGCGGCCGGCTTCCACCATGATTTGCTCCACGGCATCGCTGGCGGTCGCATCGGTCCTTGCGCCCAGACGCCACGCCCCCGGTCCCAGCCGCTGCGGGATCAGCTGACCGGCTTCGGCCTCGGCGCGCAACAGCGCCAGATGGGCGTCCAGCCGCTGCCAATCCGCCGGTGAGAGATGACGTGCCGGAAGTTCGGGCGGGATGCCGACTTCCTCGAGGCGATCCCGGGCATCTTCGCGGGACAGGCCTTGGACCCACGCCGGCAGGAGTTCGACGACGGCGCGGTCGGCCGCCAACTCTTCGGCTGGAAGCCCGCGCCCCGGCGGCCGACTGCCCGGTCGTACCGGCGGGAGCACGTAGGGCAAACCCGGCAGGATGCGGCGGACCCGGCTCATGTGCCCCGGGACCCGGCGATCTGCCTCAAGTACCATGCCGTCCTCGTCTGCGAGGATGATGTTGCCGTGGCGCCCGGTCATCTCGACGTGAAGGTGGTGCGTCCGGATGTCCCCGAGTGCGTCCCGCCCACGGAAGGCCAACGAAAGCAGCCGCTCGCCACCAGGTTGTGACACGCGTTCGAGGACGGCACCCGTCAGGTGCCGCCGCAGGGCCGACACGAAGCTGTCCGCATCCCCGGTCCCGGATGACCGGGCAGGCAGGAGGCCGTTCGCGACGTCCTCGGCGACGCACGTCACCCGGGCGAGGCGTCCTGCCGCGCAGACGACGAGGCATGCCGTGCCGGGCCGAAGCCGGAAGACCACGTGGCCCTGGCCTACCCGGCGTACCCGGTCGATTCGAAGCCCTGTGGCCCGTTGACCCAGGTCGGCTCCCAGCGCTGTGACCGCAAGGCCGTCGAGGGGGCGGGGGGCCTTATTCGAGGACACGCTCCAGCGTCCGAAGCACGTCCTCGGCCTGGAAGGGCTTGCCGATGAAGGCGGCCGCTCCGCCTGCGAGGCAGCGATGGATGATCTCGTCCTGGACCTGGGAGCTGCAGACAATCACCCGGGCGCCGGGATCCCGGCGCTTGATGGCCGCCAGGGCCGACTCGCCGTCCATGGTCGGCATCGCGAGGTCCAGCGTCACGATGTCGGGGTGGTGCGCAGCCCAGGCGTCGACGCCGGCCGCGCCATCTCCCGCCTCGGCCAGCACTTCGTGGCCGGCCCGGGAGACGATGTCCTTCAGCATGCGCCGCATGAAGGAGGAGTCGTCGACGATGACGAGAGTCGCCATGTCCCGATTGTGCGCCTCAGGGCTCAGGCGCGCAACCGGAGGGCACCGGGCAGGACATGGAATTCCGCAGGTGTGGTCCCCAGGACCTCTCCATCGGCCTCGACAGGCATGCGGACGGGGCTCGTCACCTTGATGTGTTCGCCCAGCATGACCTCGACTCGAGGATGCAGCAGGTGCTGGCCGCGCAGCAGGGCCAGCAGGAGCGAGGGCAGTTGCCAGGCGGGAAGGGCGCCCAGGAGCGCCAGGTCCAGATGCCCGTCGTCCATCAGGGCCTGGGGCATGACCGGCAGGCCGCCCCCGAACGCCCGACCGTTCGCGATGACGATTTCCGAAAGCGGCACGGCCCGGGTCCACGTGCCATCGACCTCGACGACGGCATGGTCCGCCACAAGCTGGCTCCAGGAGGCGAGGGTCGCCAGGATATAGCTGGCCTTCCCCCAGCGCTTGCCCGTCCGGGCAAGGCGATCGGCCACCCTTGCGCCGAGGCCCACCTCGGCCACGTTCAGGAAGGCGCGTTCCAACCACGCGCCATCAGCGCCGACGCAGCGCACCATGCCCACGTCGACAGATCGCACGGGCGCGCTCAGCAACCGTGCGACGGGATCGCCCGAAGCCCCCTCGAAGGGCAGGGCGGCGAGCGTATCGTTCGCGGTGCCCAGCGGCAGCCACGCCAGGATGCCTTCGCCACTGGTCAGTCGGCCTTCCGTGAAGCAACCCTGCAGTGCCTCATGCAGCGTGCCGTCGCCCCCGACCACCAGGACCTCGGGAGCGCCGTCCAGGAAGGCCGCGCGAACGCCCTCCGCAATCGCACCGGGGCCGTGGGCAACGTGCGCGTGGCACGTCCATCCCGCGCTTCGCAGTCGGGGCTCGAGGCGGTGCCAGTGGGCCTTGGCACGCTGGTTGGCGGCGGCGGGATTGATGAAGGTGGGCAGGGTCATCGGGGGATTTCCGAAAAATATTTCTCCAGACACGCAAGGTTGCGGAAAGATAAGACTATATTAACCTCAAGTTAAAGCCCCAGCGCCCCGGGTCTTCCGGGTCCACCAGGAACCTCCCCCCGTGATCAAGTCTTCTGCCAACGTCTACCACCCCGCCCGCCGCGGGCTCTCGATGACCTATTCCTATACTCGTCCGCTTGCCGTGCCTACCCGGGCCGCGGTGACGACGCCGCTCGACCCGTCGGTGCTGCAGACCGGATGGCGCAGCAACCTGGGGCGCCTCGTGCACAGCGCAGCCCATCGGTTGGGGCTCACCAGCGGTGCACCAGCCACCAGGCAACTCCCCAGAGGTTGATCACGGCGGCCAACGCCGTCAGGCCGAGCAACCAAGGCGGCAGCCGCTTCGGCCAGGCGCATCCCAGGGCCAGGATCAGCCAAGGCGTGTAGTCCAGGCTGTAGCGTACGCCGAACTGGCGCCACCCGTCCCCGAAGTAGACGAGATAGAGCGCCGCGGAGGGCAGCAGGGCGACCCAGGCCCAGCGCGACCATGAAACGAGCCGTGCGTCGTCCGCAGCCGGCAGCGCGGCATGAACCGGCCCTGTCTCGAGGGCGGTCCGCGCAGGCAGGCCCCCCGGCATCAGCCAGGCGTGGGGCAGGACCACGGGGTCTGCGGCCGAGGCAGCCGCCGGGGTTCGGGCAGGGAGCCAGCCCAGGCGCCCGAGGACGCGTTGTGCCGCCGGAAAAAGCGCGAGGAAAGCTGGCGTGGTCCAGAACAGGCCGAGGCCGTGGTCCGTGACGGAGACGGGTGGCCAGCCCGCGTGGAAGTCGGGACCGCGCCAGAGATAGGCGGGCAGCATCCGGATCAGATGGTGCAGGCTGAACGGCCCGTACTGGTAGTTGCCGTGGATGGCGCCCCACGTCGCGTTGCCCGCGCCGTACCCGCTGTCGAGCGGGTGGCCGAAGCGCGCCATGTTGAAGGCCATGTCGAGGCCGGCGAGGATGGCGGCCATCCCGGCAGCCTGCCCCACCCGGCCGAGCTTGCCGGGGCCGACGAGCAGCAGGGCGAGGATCGCGGGGCTCGCGACCACGACAGCTTCCCGGGAGAGGATGGCGAGGCAGAACCACAGGCTGACGAGCGCGCCGCGCCGGGGCCCGGCCAGCTCATGCAGCGACAGCCAAAGGAACAGGTTGGCCACGAGATGGGCATAGACCCAGCTGTTCCCGTGGCTGGCGCACCACCAGGCGACGGTCCCGAAGCCATAAAGGAAAGTCAGGCCGTGGACCACGGGCGGCGCAAGGGGCAGGCGCCGCAAGGTCAGGTGCGCGATGGCCACCGCGGCGGCACCGACCAGCTTGGCCACGAGGGCCAGGTCGAGATTCATGTGCCAGATGGCGGCGAGGGGCAGCAGCAGGAGCGAAGGCGCGGGACCGAAGTAGACGTGGGCCTTGCCGTCCTTCCATGCCAGTTCGTTGAGCCATGCGGGCGGGGTGCCGATGTCCAGGCGGCCCCGCAGGAAGGCCTCGGCCTGGTGCAGGTGGTAGTTGAAGTGCATGAACTGGCCGCTGCCCGAGAGCAGGTAGGCAACCAGCGTGCCGATGAACCACCACAGCGCCGTGGGCACGTCAGGTCCTCCGTTCCTGCTGGAACCGGCGTACCGCCGCGACCGCCAGGCGGTCGCACCGTTCGTTGTAGGGGTGCCCCGCATGGCCCTTGACCCACTGCCACGTGACCTCATGCCGGCCCGCCAGCGCCTGCAGTTGCTGCCAGAGATCGAGGTTGGCCACGGGATCGCCTCCGGCCGTTCGCCAGCCCTTGCGAATCCAGGCCGGCATCCACTTGGTCATGCCGTCCACCAGGTAGCGTGAGTCGCTCGTGATCGTGATGCGCGTCGGACGCTTGAGCTGCTCGAGCACGAGGATGCCGCCCTTGAGTTCCTCGCGCTGGTTTGTGGTCTGGGGCGTCACGTCGGACACCACCTCGATCTCCCGTGCGACGGCCGCTCCCTCGCGCGCAACCAGGATGGCGGCCGCCGCCCCGGGGCCCGGGTTGCCCGAGCAGGACGCATCGCAATAGCCTTCTACCAGCACGCCCTTATGATAGGCCATGGTCCGCGATGTGCCCTGCTGCCCCCGCAAGGTCGGCAAAGACCCGATCGGCCAGCGGTGCCAGTTCGGTGGCGGTGGAGACGCCGCTCGTGACGGCCAGGACCTTTGCGGCGCCCCCGGCGCGGGCCATGTGCACGTCGCCGGGCGCGTCGCCGATGGCCACGCTTCGGGATTCGGCGACCCCGGATCGCCTGCACGCCTCGAGGTAGAGGTCCGGTGCGGGCTTCGGGCGCGTGACCTCGTCGCCGCCGACGATGTCGGGCAGCAGGTCGCCCAGTCCGGCGCGCTCGAGGCTCATTCTTGCGTGGGCGCGTGTGTCCGAAGTTGCCACGACCAGTTGCCAGCCGGCATCGCGCAATCGTGCCAGGGCCTCGGGGACACCGGGCAGTGGCTTGTAGGCCGAGGAGGGCAGGCTGGCGAAGGCCGCACGAAAAGCGCCCGGTACGCGGCTGACATGGGTGTCGGGAGTGCCGCGAAGCGTGAGCCAGGTCGTCAGCTCGGCCAGGGTCGTCGTACCTGGCAGCGTGACCAGCCGGCCCTCGGGGCGTGGCCGTCCCGCGGCGTCGACGCCCAGCCAGGCGGCCAGCTCATCGACTCCTGGGGCGTGCGTACCCAGGACCTCCCGGACAAGACGGATCCGGGCCTCGGTCACGGCACCCCACAGGGCATGGAAGTCGAGGGCGACGCCGTCCTTGTCCAGGACGACGAGGCCGCGTCCGGAAGACGAGGCCGTCACGTCAGCGGCTGCGATCCGGACGCCGCGGCACCGGGGGACCGTAGGCCACCAGGTCGCGCGGTACGGGTGGACCCATCGGCGCGCGGCCCAGGGTGCCTGCCCGATCTGCGGGCTTGACCCGGGGTAGGGGCACGGACGGGGGAGGTTGCCGGCCCGCGCTCTCGAGCGGGGGGTCGCCCAAGGGCACGTAGCGCCGGCGCACGGACCTGCCCTGCTGGGTACCGAGGAGCAGGCCGATATCCGCGAGGCGTTGGCCGACATCCCGGGTCAGGGCCGGATGGACGCGCTCGAGGCCTTCAAGGGATTGGGCGAGGTTCTGGATGCGCCCTGCGAGCGCGGCCGTGGGCAGCTTGCCCGCTTGTCGGCGCAGGCTGGAGACTTCGGTCCGCAGAACCCTCAAGGCGGCACCCGTGATCCAGTCGTTGGTCCCCAGCCGGGCCAGCGGGAAGTCGCGAAGGTAACCCTGGTCGAGCTCGGCGAGGATGGCCTCCGAGGCCTTGCGCGGCTGGACGAGCGGCATCGCCGCCCGGTTGCGGAACGGGCCCTGCGCGAGATCGGCAAGCAGGCCCCGGGGAACGTGGCCCATCGCGAAGAACATGAAGCCCGCCAGGTTCTCGTCCCGGATGTACTGGATCTGCTCGAGTGTATCCGCGAGCGGATCATCCATGCGATGCAGGCCCAGGATGGGCAGGAATTCGGGCGCTCGCCTGCCTTGGTCCGTCTCCTGGCGAATCCAGCGCTTGAGGTCGGCAAGTTCGCCGGTGTAGAGCATGCTCGTCGTGACCTGGGTCCAGCCGTTGTCCGCCCAGTGCCGCCAGTTCTGCATCTTGCGAAGGCGGGCGTAGGACTCGCCCCGGAAGGTCGACACGGCGAGCGGTATCGGTCGGCGGCGATTTCGGCAGAGCTGGCTGACGTCGGCGACGAACTGGCTCACCTGGGCCTCGCGCCAGAGCTGGTAGTCCCTGCGGCGTGCCTCGTCCCCCAGACCCGAGGGGGCCGGTGCCATGAAGGTGGAGGGTTTCGCGAGGCCCATCCGCTCCAACTGGAACTGGGTCCTGCTGGCATCGTCGTCGGGCGTCTCCTCGTCATATCGGATGTAGTCGAGCAGCAGGCCGTCGACGTCGTGACCGTCGAGCAGTTCCTTGAGCACGATGCGCATGTAGGCTCGCGCCCCGGGCAACGAGGGGGACAGGAAGCGGGGTTTCTGGGTCTGCTCCGTGCGTGAGGCCAGGCTGGGCAGCAGGCCCAGGATCGGGTTCCCGAAGTCCCGGGTCTCGTCGTAGCTGCGAACCCGGAAGGACCAGACCCAGGGCATGACCGCCATGCCGCGCTTGTGAGCCTCGTCGACCATGATGGCGAGGACGTCCGCCTTGTCCCGAAAGGTGGCGTCCCGGGCCAGAATGCGGGAGACGTGAACGGCGTAGCCCCGGCGGATGACCTCGGGCACCAGCAGGTTGAAGCCCGCCGTGTCCAGATCCTGGACCAGACGCCGGACTCCGGCCTCGTCGGTGGGGATCGCGTCGGCGTCGAGCAGCATGCCCCGGGTTTCGGCCGCCCGCGACGGTACCAGGGCCAGCTTGACGCCTTTCAGGTGTTGCTGGAAGGCGTCGAAGCGTTCCTGGACCTCGCCCGCGTCGGCGTCCCGGTCCAGCAGCAGGGCCCCCTGATCGAGTGCCGTCCGCGCCGCGAGCAGTTGCTGGCGGGCGATGGGCAAGGCGATATCGACGGCCATGGTCTCAGCCGTCTTCACCCGCTTCTGGGCGGCCTTCCACTGCTCGAGCAGCAGACCGTGCTCGAGGCGCATCTCACCCTGCCTGGGATTCCGTGGGCCCGGGGTCGCGAGCAGGGGCTGAGGGACGGCAGTGGGCGACGGCTGGGGAGCAGGCCTGTCGCCGCCTCCGAACCAGGGGAGGCCCAGCAGGCCACCCTCCGCGCGCGCCGGGGAGGCGCCAACGGCCAGCTGGAGGGCCAAGGCTGCGGCGAAGAAGGGAAGCAGGCGCATCTGCCCGCCATGATGGCGGCGACATGGCGCCATTTCGGTTAGCCCTGACACCAAGTTCGCCGTCTCGTCAGGACTTGACGAGGTGCTCCGGCTGGCCCGCCAGCCTGTTCATCCAGCGGGAGGCAACGAACAGCCAGTCCGAAAGCCGGTTCACGTAGCGGAGGAGCCTGGGGTCGAGCTCTTCCTGCGCGTGCAGGCGGACCATGCAGCGTTCGGCACGACGTGCGACCGTCCGGGCCAGGTGCAGGGTCGCGCCGGCCTTGCTGCCGCCGGGCAGGATGAAGTTCTGCAAGGCCGGCAGCTCGGCTTCCATCCGATCGATGGAGGTTTCCAGGTCCTGGATGGCGACCTCATCCATCTGCCAGCGTGCCTTCTGGCTTCCGGAGGGTGTCGCCAGCTCGGCACCCACGTCGAACAGCACGCGCTGGGTCCGGAGCAACTCGGCCCCGAGCGTCTCGGCCCCGCCTTCCAGAAAGGCGAGCGCGGCCCCGAGCGTCGCGTTGAGCTCGTCGATGGTGCCGTAGGCCTCGACCCGCAGGTGATCCTTGGCCACCCGGACACCACCCAGGAGGCCGGTCGTGCCGCTGTCGCCGGTCTTCGTGTAGATCTTCACGGATTGGACCCAATCTTCCGGTCGGACCGGCGCGTTCAGGGTCGGGATACGCCATGGTACGTCGTCCGGCGTCGCTTGGCCATGTCGGGTACGGCTACAGTCTGCCCGCGAGTCTGCCGATGGTCCCTCGTCAAAGGGGAGGACGGCTCGTGGGTGACGTGATGCCGGTGGGAAAGGCTCGGGGCCGCTGCCTCGCGCTGGTCTTGCCGCTGGTCCGGGACGCCCAGCGCGCCCGGGCCCGCCATCACGAGGAGCGTGCCAGAGCCCGCGTTCGGCGCGGTGCCCACGAGGCGGCCAGCCGCTCGTGGCGCAGGGTCCTGCAGCAGGAGCCGTCCTCCCGTGTGGCCTGGTTCGGGCTGGCCGTTGCCTTGCATGCTGCCGGGGATCACATGGAGGCCATCTTGGCCTACGCCGCCCTGCTGGAGCGCGCCCCCGAGGATGCGCAGGCGTGGTTCAACCTGGGCTTTTGCTGGAAGCGCACGGGGGCCGTGGACCTGGCCCGTGAGGCGTGGACGGCGGGGCTGGCGCAGGCGCCGGACAGGGACGATATCTGGGAGGTCCTGGGCTTGCTCGAGCTGGAACACGGAGTGCCGGCCAGAGCCCGGCGCGCCCTTGCGCGTGCCGTGGCCTTGCGTCCGGGGGATCGCGAGCTGCGCGCCTGGTTGGCCGAGGCCTGCCAGCGTGCCGGAATGCCGCGCGCTGCGGAGCGTGCCCTTGCGCCGCTTCAGGGCAGGCAGGCCGTCACGATCTGACGGCCCAGTTCCGCCAGCGTCAGGCGCGTGGGCAGCGCACAGCCGGTAGCGAGGACGGGCGTCCAGCTGTCACAGGCGTTGAGCGAACCGTGGTTCCCCAGCCCGAGCGGGGTTCCCGTGGTGAATTCCCAGCCGGGCGTGGCACTGGCGACCAGATCCGCGTGGGCAGTGCCCGTCCACAGGCGCTGCAGGGCCGCCGGAAATCGACCCTCGCGCAATCGTGACCCGTCGGGTGCAAGGTCGAGGACAGCCGGATCCCCCGACAGGTGCCAGCCATGGCCCCACGGGTCCCGCATCGGCCCATCAGGGCGGGCGACCAGTTCCCGGTTGCCTCTTGTGTCCCGGACCGTCATCGCCCCATCGGCCCCGCGTCTGGCAATGAGCTCGATGCCCGCCGTGGCGCCCAGCCTTTGCCAGAGCCGGGCTGCCGCCACATGGCCTGCCCGGGTGTCGGCGCACCACGCGAGCAGGGCACGGTCATTGGGTGCCAGCGCGAGGGGATGGCGCGTACCCAGGCCCGTTCCCCCGAACCGGACCGGATCGAGGTCTCGGAAGAGCCTGTCCGGTGCCAGAGCCTGGTTGCCACCCGCGACACGGCTCTGGCCGTGGTCCCCGACCAGCAACCACCGGATGCGCGCGAGGGCCCTCGCCGGTCCCCCGACGGCCCGCATCAGACGGCCGACATGCCGGTCCAGGCGCTCCCAGTGTGCCTGGGATGGCGGAGGGCCGTGCCGATGGCTGGCGATGTCCGTTGCCGGCAGGTAGAGGACCACAAGGCCATGGCGGCCGCCCTGCAACCAGGCTGCCGCGGCGGCTACCGCCCTGCCCTCTCCGGGCAGGCCGGAGCCGGGCAAGGAGCGCTGCCGGAAGCCGGCAAGCGTCAGGTCCGTCGGACCCAGGACTGTCACGGGTCCCCTGTGGAGCAGCGGGTCGAGCGGGAAGTGCAGGCGTCCCCCGTGCGCGACGGGGCCTCGATGGATGGGCAGGTTCGCGACCGCGCAGCGCACGCCCCGGTCCTCGAGCCTGTCGAAGAGGGTCGGGACTCCGGGATTCAGGTGGCGGCCATTGAGGTCCATCAGGATGTCCCGGGCCACGCGTGCCATCCGGCGAGCCTTGGCTTGCTCCCAGCTGGGCCAGTAGTGGACGTGCCTGTCCTCGTTGCGGTGATACCAGAGGATGCCCGGTATCCCGTGCTGATCCGGCCACTCTCCCGTCATGAGGCTGGCCACGGCCGTAGGCGTCACTCCGGGAAACGTGGTCACGGCGAGGCCGTGGTGGCCGTGTCGCGCAAGCAGGGCCAGGTGCGGCGTCCGATCCGGTTGCTCGTCCCACGGACGTGGCCCGAACGGGGACCATCCGTCGAGCAGGATCAGCAGCAAGGGTGGCGCGTGCACACCATGCAGCCTGACGGCTCCCGTGGCGACCGACCAGGCCGGTCATGGCCGTGAGGTCAGGGCCTACTCGCCCTTGAATTCCTGATAGCCCTTCGGCATCGGATTGAAGGTGTCGGCGTTGAACCTGGGTGTCATGTCGATGCGACGGATATCCAGGCGGAAGCCATCCCGCCCGGAGGATCCGTCCACCCGCATCGGCAGCTGCAGGCGGTCCGAGAGCCAGATTCGGGCCTGGCCATCCTTCACGGATCGTGTCCAGATGGTGGTCGCTTCGCCCGCGAGTGTCTCGCCGGGACCGACCTTCCTTCCCTCCTTGAGGAGGGCGCGACGGAATCCATCCGGGTCCAGCAGCTGGTCGAAGCCCAGCCCGGTCGGGGTGCCGGGTTGGCGCATTGCCGCCGGCGAGAGCTTGACCACGACCTTCTGGGCCGGGTCCAGCATGGCGACCTCGCGGTCTCCCTTGCGCACCACGAAGACCGTGCGCGCACCGTCCTTGCCTGTGGCCTCGACGCGCAGCGAACCCTGATGGAAGGCGAGCACGATGGCTTGCTCTTCCCGTTCGCCATCGAGGCGATTCTCCAGCGTCCCCGTCGCCACGAAGGACCTCGGGGCAGGACCGGCCCAGGCAGGCAGGGCTGTCGTCACGAACAGGGCGAGCAGCATCAGGAGCGGCTTCAGGAAGGTCATGTCAAGATTCTACGCTACCAATCCGGTGCCGTGTCTCCGGGACCCCGGTCTGCCTCGGGCAAAGGCTTGGACGCCCCGGGCCTCCGGTCCCGCGAGAGGGCGGCCTGCAGCGTCCGGAGCGAGGCGGCATCCGCTTCCGAGGGTGAATCCTGAGTGCGCAGGTGTGCCTCGGCAATGGCCAGGTTGTGCCGGGCATCGGCGTCGCCGGGCGTGAGCGCGAGGCTGCGCCGAAAGGCTGTGGCCGCCGCCTGCCAACGCCCGGAACGTCCTTCGACCATCCCGAGGTTGTAGGCACAGGCGGCTTTCAGCCGACGGCTGGCCCCCTGTTGCCTCTCGGCAAGGGTGAACCGTTCGCGGGCCTCGGCCATGCGGCCCACGGCCAGGTCGACGCAGGCCAGGTCGTACAGGGCCGCCGGGTGGGGGTCCTTGCGTCGCAACGCGCGTTGGTAGTGCCGGGCGGCCTGCTCGGGTTCCCCGCGCTGCCAGGCCTCTTGGCCTGCCCAGAGGTCCGGGAGGGAAGCCCACGTGGCACCTTGCAGCAAGCCCGCGAGGGCAAGAGCTGTGAGGGCCCGTCGGCCACCCGCCGAAAGCCTCGTGGGGATACGTCCCCAGAGCGCCAGGCAGCTCGCGATTGCCAGCAGCCGGACCATATCCGCTGCTGACGCAGCCCAGGCGTCGGTCGTGCCCGGTCTGCGGCCTCCCCCAAGGGCCTTGCCCAGGGCGGCGGCTGAAGCTGCGTCACGCAGGCTGCGCGCCGGACGGGATGCTTCCGGCCAGGGAGCGCCGTCCGGACCGGGGACGGTCGCGGGCGTCTCGCCTCCCACGCTGATCACGCAGACGTCGGCGAGGGCGGGCGCCAGCAGGCGAGCGGCCGCACGGGCATCGTGGCCGTGGAATTCGCCGTCGGTGACCAACCAGAGGGATCCGGGCCTCGCCACGGGCAGGGCGAGCCTTGCGAGGCTGAGGGCCGGTCCGGGCCTGCTTCCCCCGCCCAACTCGGCAGGGGCTGGCACCAGGGCGTCCAGCGTCCGTGTCACGGCTTCCCGGTCCGGGGTCGGGGGCAGTGCGAGCGTGGCCCGGCTTGCGAAGATGACGATGCCGACCTCACGTCCCTCCTCGTCCCTGAGGGCCTCCCTCAGGCGCGTCCGCGCTTCCTCGAGGCGGCTGGTCAAGCCGGATGGCCCCCGACCGTCCCGGGCGCCCATCGAGCGCGAGACGTCGCACACGATCATCAAGGGGCCGTCAGGAGAGCCCCCTTGGCCGTGTGTGGCCGGCACGAGGGCAACCATCGCAAGGACGGGCAGCAGCAGGCCCATGGCCTCGCGCCCGCGGGGCAACGGGAGCCCGGGCAAGCCCCAGGCTTCGAGGGTCAACCGGCGTTCCCTGCCGTAACGGCGAACCATCACGGCGCCCGCGATGAACAGGATGAGGCTGGCGAGGGCCGCGGTCACGCCTTGTCCCCCGGGATCGGCTCCGGCAAGGCGATGACGGCGCCCGGACCCCGACGCAGCACGAGGTCGCCGAAGAACAGCAGGCTCGCGGCCAGCGTCAGGCCGGTCGCCAAGGGGTGTGGGATTCGGCGGCTCTCGCCCGCCGGCAGACGCGACCGCACGAGGCCGTCGATGCTGCGATAGGCGCGTGCCAGCCCTGCCGTGTCGCCAGCGCGGAAGGTGGTACCCCCCGTCTGCCGGGCCACGGCGGCGAGACCGGCGTGGTCGACCCTTGTCAGGAAGACCTTGCCATCCGGGCCTCGCGCCCAGTCCATCCGGCCCTTGGCATCGCGCACCGGTACCGGCGCTCCACCATCGCGTCCGACGGCAACGGTATGGACGGTTATGCCGGACGCGGCTGCGAGTTCGGCAGCGGCGCCCGGGCCAAGTGCGCCGGAATTGGACACGCCATCCGTCAGCAGGACCACGGCGCGGGCCCGTGTCCGATCCTGCCCGAGCCGTGCCACGGCGACGGCCAGGGCGTCGCCGAGCGCCGTACCGTCCTCGGGCAGGTCGGCAGGCTCTGCCCGGTCCAGCGCCGCCTCGAGGCCAGGGTGGTGCCGGGTCAGGGGACACGCCGTCAGCGTTCCGGCCCGGAAGAGGACGAGCCCGATGCGATCGTCGGGATGGCGGCGGATGAAGGCCCGAAGAACGGAACGGGCAGCCGCGAGGCGATCCGGGCTCAGGTCCCGGGCAGCCATGGAGCCCGACATGTCGAGCACGAGCATCAGGTCGGCCGAGGGCGGGTCGGTGTCCCCGCGTGTCCACCAGACCGGACCGGCCAAGGCCAGGACGAGCAGTGCCAGGGCGCAGGACCGCAGGAGCGGTAGCCACTTCCGGCGGCCATCAAGGTCGGTCCCCGGCCACTGGTGGACGGTCGGCAGCGGGATGGCGGCGTCCGACCGGGGCTTGCCCAGGGCGGCGAGAGGTAGCAGGCCGAGTGGAAGCAGCAACAGCCAGCCGGGCGCAAGCCACGTCACGGTTGCGGTCCCAGAGTCTGCAGCAGGGTCCTGATGCGACCCTCGAGGTGCCCTGCCGGGGGTGCCCAGCCGGCAAAGCGAATCAGGTCGCAGGCCTCGAGGGTCTCGGCGATGTTGCGGCGTACGGTCTCACGGGCCTCATGGGTCTCGAGCAGCCCGAGCAGTTCTTGCGTGGTCATGCGCTGAGCCGGTACCTGGTGGATGCGGGCGAGGTGCTCGCGCAGGGCGAGGTGGATCTGCTCCGCGGCAGCCAGCAACTGGGGTCGGGAGATACCGCTCAGGTTGCCCAGGCGACCGAGCGTCCGGAGAGGGTCCTTGCGCCGCGCGGGCTTGTTGCCCGGCACCGGACGCCCCGGGCGACGACGCCAGAGCAGGATCGCGCCCAGCGCGAACAGCAAGGGCAGGGCGAAATACGGCCAGGGAAGGCTGGGATCGATCGGGGGCTTGGCCGGGCGGAGCCCGGTCGTGTCGAGGGCCGGAGGCACTCAGCCGGGCGGCATGGGCAGGGGCGGAGGGGCCCCGTTGCCCTGCGGCATGGCCCTGCCTGCGCCCGCGGGCAGGACCGGGACGGCCTGTGGGAACCCACCGGGGATCCCGCCCGGAATCCCGGCAGGGATGCCTTCGAGCGGATTGCCTTCGGCAACGGGTACTTCCGCCGGATGATTCTCGGGGTGTTCCGCGATGTCCAGCCACATCAGGGCGTTGGTGTCCCCGGGCTTGATCAGCAGCGCCTTCTTGAAGGACGCGATGCCGTCGGCGGTCCGGCCTGCCTCGAGGGCCTCGATGCCCTCGGTGCGGTAGTGGTCGAACAACATGTTCTTGCGGGTCTGCTGCTCGACAGCCCGATCGTCGATGGCTTCCGTCGCCGGCCGGGCAGCCTCTTTGGCAGCCTTGGCAGCCGCCTTTCGGGCCATCGCCTTGATGCGCAACCGGTCCAGTTCGGGGTTGCCGGCCACTGCGGCCGGCCCAAGGAGCGAGTCGGCGAGATCCTCCGGCAGGATGGCGCGCAGGCTGTCCGAGACCGCTGTTCCGACGCCGGCAAGCGGCCCGTCGTCGCCGCAGCCCGACAGCGCCGGGGCCAGGGTCACGGCCAGCAGCAGCGTCAGGACTTCGGGTCTCATGGGTCGCCCGTTCCCTACCCCGGGAAGCCACTTGCCAAACCCGCCCCGACCCGGCGCACGCCCCATGCTATGCTGCCTCCGGCCCTGCCGTGCATTTTGCCGGCACGTTCCCGTCCGGCATCGGCCGGAGATGGCGAAAGGTTGGGTGGCATGGCGCGCAAGCGAGTGATGGTCCTCTACGAGACGGCCGGCGGTGGCCATCTGGCCAATGCACGCGCCATCCAGGCCGCCATGGCCGATCGGCATCCCCATGTCGAGGTCGAACTGGTCCATCTGGCGGACGAGTTGGGCAGCCAGCGCATCCGGGCCGTCTTCTCCAGCTACAATGCCCTGCTCAAGAGCGACCCCCGGCTCGTCAAGGTCGGCCTCAAGGTCATGAACCGTCTGGACATCGAGCCGCTGATCTACCGCGTATTCGCCAAGGCCCGTCGCAATCTCCAGGAAAGCATCCGCAGACATCGGCCCGACCTCATCGTGAGCGTCTTCGGGGTCGGCAACACGGCCACGCCCATGGCGTTGGAACACGTCGGCTGGCGCCATCGCGTGCCGTTCCTGGTTTTCTGCACCGACATGACCACCGACTTTCTCAGGGGGTGGGTCAGTGGCGAGGCGGACGGCATGATCGCCCTGACGCCCGATGCGGCAGGCCAATTGGTTGCCTATGGCTACCCGGCCGATCGCATCCTGACGCTGCCCGGCTTGCCGGTGCATCCGGCCTTCATCCGGCAGGAAGGGGACCAGGGAACCTCCCGGGCGGAGTTCGGCCTCGCGCCGGACGTCTTCACCGTGCTCGTGACAATGGGTGGCGTGGCCGTGCGCAACGCGTGGCGCGTCAGCCGTGCGCTCGCGGCCTCCGACCTGCCCATCCAGGTGGTGGTCGCCTGCGGCCGCAACGGGATTCTCGAGCGCAAGGTGCGCCGCCTGGTGGAGAAGTCCGGCCCGATACTTCGGGTCCTCGGACACACGGATCGCATGGCGTCGCTGATGCGGGCCGCCGACCTCGTCGTGGCCAAGCCTGGCCCGGGTACCATCGCCGAGGCGATCCAGATGGCCCGTCCCTTGCTTATTGATGCGACGCGCGAGGCCATGCCGCAGGAAAAGGGCAACCTCGAGTACCTGATTGCCCGTGGGTTGTGCGAGCCCATCCTCGACATGGATGCCCTGCCCAAGATGATCCGCAGGCACATCGACGATCCGGCGCTTCATGCCAAGGCGGTCGAACGGCTGACGGAGGCACGCAGGCCCGAGGCCGTCTCGCAACTGGTCGACTGGATCGCGGCGCGGATTCCCGAGCGGGGGCCGACGCGTCCCCTCGGCCCTGCGGTTCTCGAGGGCTAGGCTCATCGCGCGCGGGGCGTTACCCTTCACCCGGCGGTGGTATGTTGGCCCCGTGTCGCGCCAACAGCCACGCGGGAGGACCGGTCGATGATCGCGACCGGTGACCTTTCCGGTTTTTCCTTGCCTGACCTGATCCAGATCATGGCGCTCGAAGAGGTCACGGGCGTCCTTCATCTGGAAGGGCCTCGTCGGCGGGCGCGTCTGGCGGTCGAGAAGGGCCGCATCGTGGCGGCCGCCTGTGGGCCCAAGGTCGGGGAGGATGCCGTCTATGCCCTGTTCCTGTGGGACGAGGCGACCTTCCGCTGGTCCGAGGGCGAGGCGCCATCGGATGTGCCGCCGGTGACGACCGATCTGGTCGACCTGGCCCGCGAGGGACTGCGTCGTCGGGATGCGTGGCGCGCGGCCGAAGCCGTCCTGCCCAGCCTTGACGCTACCTATGTCCTGCGGCCTGACGCGGCAGCGACGGACGACAAGCTTGCCGCGGCGCTGCGGGAGCCCGTGACCATCGGTGCGCTGGGCCGCTTGCTGGGCTGCAGCCCGGCCGAGGCGGCGGAGCATCTGGTGAGGTTGTGGGAGGAGGGCCTGCTCGAGGCTGATCTTCCGGAGCAGGAGGTGGCCTGGGCCTCGCTGCTCAAGGTGTTGACGGGTGTGCGCCGGCGCTTTTCCGAGATCTCCGGGCTGCGAATGACTGAGGCGTTCGAGCAGCAGATCGTGGCCCTTGCCGACGGTGCTGGGGTAGACGTGCGATGGGTCGATGGCCGGCTCGAGGTGGTCGATCCGCCGCCCGAGGCTTCGGCGGAGGCGGCGATCGCCTTGCTTGGGGCCGTGGCCGAACAGGCTTCCCGCCTGCATGGACAGGGGCCCATCGTCCGCTGGTGTCGTCAGGAAGTGGCGACGCTCGAAGAGCCGGGCAGGGTGCTGCTGCTGGGCAAGTGGCCCCTCGTCGCGCAGGGTGCCTGACGGGAGGGCTGCGAGCGTGCAACGTCAAGGGGGCCATCTGGTCCTCACCGAGGAGGGCCTGAGGACGCTCAATGCGTTCCTTGGCGACTTGGTGGCGGAGTCCGGCGCACGGGCCGTCTTGCTTGTGGGTGGGGCGGGCCAGCTGATTTCGGCCCAGGGGGAAACCCAGCACCTCGACACCATGTCCCTTGCGGCGCTGTCCTCAGGTTCGTTCGGTTCCAACAAGGCGATTGCCGGGCTGGTGGGAGAGTCCGGATTCCGCCGCATGTTCCAGCAAGGGCGCCAGTCCAGCCTCTACATGGCCTTGGTCGGCGCGGCGGATCTGCTCGCGGTGGTCTTCCCCAATGAGATCACCATGGGCAAGATCAAGTTCCAGGTCGAGCAGGCCATGCCTGCGATTGAAGAGGCGCTCGGCGCCATGTACAAGGCTTCCCCCACCAACCCCTTCCGGTCCGCTCCCCAGGCGGCCCCGAAGATACAGGATCTCTTCTAGGAGCGACGCACGTGGCCCTTATCAACTATGCGAGCCGTGAGATCAACTGCAAGCTGGTCTTCTACGGGACCGGTCTCGGCGGGAAGACGACCAACCTCGAGTACATCTTCAAGCAACTGGCCCCCGGTATCCGAGGCGAGATGATCAGTCTTGCGACCGAGACCGAGCGGACGCTGTTCTTCGACTTCCTGCCTCTGGACCTGGGCTCGGTGCAGGGTTTCAAGACCAAGTTCAGCCTCTACACCGTGCCGGGCCAGGTCGAGTACAACGCCTCCCGCAAGCTGATTCTGAATGGCGTGGATGGCATCGTCTTCGTAGCCGATTCGCAGGTCGAGAAGATGGGCGAGAACATCGAGTCCCTCCGCAACATGGAGGAGAATCTCGCCGAGTACGGGCTCACGCTGGACAGCGTGCCCTTCGTCCTTCAGTACAACAAGCGCGACATGCCCAATGTCAGCAGCTTCGAGGAACTAGAGGCGGCGCTGAACCAGCGGGGTGTCCCGTCCTTCGAGGCGGTCGCCGTCGAGGGTTCCGGCGTCTTTGCAACACTCAAGGCCATCTCCAAGTCCGTCCTGAACAGGCTCTCCTGACGACCGTCCGCAGACGCCCGTGGTCCTGCGCGGCCTAGCCCGCGGGCGTCGGAACGCGACCATGGGGACATGGGTCGTCACCGGTGTGCGCCACACTTCCTCTGCGTGTCTGTCCTGCTCGGTGCCTGTGCACCGCTGGCTCCGGGCGTCGATGTCGTCCTGCCCTTGCCTGCGCCCCTGGGATTCCGGATCGAGCCGTCAGGTGCACCATGGCAACAGTCTCCGGAGGACCGGAATGTCGTGCTGCGCCGCTGGTGGCCTGATGTGGCAGGGCTCGCGCACGGTCGGCTGGCAGCGGGACAGGACCGCGGCGTGCTGTCGCTCGTGCAGCGTCCGGGGCCGGGCTTGCACGAGGCCGTGGTCCTCGACGGCGGGGGGCAGCCGCTCTGGATGGCGCCTCTCTTGCGGTCCGGTGCCCTCCCTTCCGGCGGCCTGAATTTCAGTCTTGCCGGCACGGTCGTTGCGCTGGGTGTGCGCTGGGCCATCCGGCAGGGCCGGGATCCGCGAGACTGGGATGTCGCGGCACGGACCCGCAGCAAGGCTGCCTCGGAACTTGCCGGTCGCCTGGCCAAGGAGGTCCGTGGGGGCAGCTTGCCCGAGGGCCCCATGGGCTGGCTGGAGCGTCGAAGCCTCTCGTGGGAGGTGCGCTATGCCCTCGATGACCTGGCCTCGGGTTCGATGCCGCTGGCCACGCCTTCTCCGGAGATCCGTTAACCCAAGCTTTTCCATGGTTTGAGGTCTCCTTTGGGGAACGGGCGTCAGTCCCTTGCGCGACAGCCCGATAACCCTCTCGTGAAGGAGACCAACCCCATGCTGCGTGGCAAGACGCTTCCGGCCCTGATGGCCCTCGCCGTCCTGAGCCTCGTGGGTTGCGGCGGCCTGGATTCCGGGGCCACCGTGTCGTACGGCAGCACCTACGGCAACGGCAGCACCTACGGCAACGGTACCGGAAACGGCTACAACCAGACCTATCCGACGACCCCGGTGGCCTATCCCACGCCTTACGTGGATCCTTACGCGTCCGCCTATCCTGGTGCTCCTTACGCGACCGGTTCGGTCCTGCCTGTAGTCCCGACGCCACAGCCTTCCGTCGCGCCATCGACCGCGCCTGCTCCGTCCGTTACCCCGGCGCCTTCCTACCCGTCCGCGTACTCCCTGCGGATCCTCGACCTCAAGAAGAGCACCAGCGGCCTGATGTGGTTCAAGCGCGCCAGCGTGGCGCTGCAGGTGCACAATCCCCTGTTCGTCGCGACCCAGGCCGGCCGCTTGCATGTGACCTGGTACCTCGAGGGCCAGGTGGTCGGCACGCCGCAGGAAATTCCTGTCCAGCTTGCCCCGGCTGAAATCCGGTCCTACAGCTTCAAGGCGGATGTCCGTTCGGACGATGTCGTCGTGAAGCTCGCGCTGTAACGACCATCACCGACAGCGCGTGATGCGCCTAACCAGCATGGCATGTTGCTTCATGCTCCATGTTGTGGAGGCGTCATGGCCGAACGGTTTGCCGACTACGAGCTGATTACCCTGCTCGCCGAGAGTCTGACGGGCCGGGTCTGGCTTGCGCAGAAGATCGACGACGACAACCTGCTGGTCGTCAAGGAGATGCTGCTCGAGCAGGAAGGGGCGTTGTCCGAGGCCGAGCAGACCGCACGGTTCGAACGCGAGATCCGGCTGCATTCCGTCCTGGACCACCCGAGCATCGTCAAGGCCATCGGTGGCGGGACCTGGGAAGGACGCCACTACCTCGTCTGCCAGCATCAGCCTGGTCTCACGCTGCACGCGCTCATCGAGCAGGGACTGCCCCCGGTTCCGCAGGTACTGGAGTGGGGCCTGCAACTCTGCTCGGCTCTCGAATACCTTTACGACCGCTTCCAGTTGGTTCATCGGGACATCAAGCCGGCCAACCTGATCGTCGATCCAAGCGGCCGCATCATGATGACCGACTTCGGCCTGGCCCGGATCGCGCTGCATCCTGAAATCACGCAGACCAAGATGATGCTCGGGACCATCGCCTACATGTCTGCCGAGCAACTGCTCGATCCCACCCTGGTCGACAACCGTGCCGACCTCTTCTCGGTCGGCGTCGTGCTCTACAAGTGCCTGACGGGCACCCTGCCCTTCCATGCCGATGACGTCGCCGGCATGGCGCATCGCCTGCTCTACGACGCCCCTACGGATCCGCGCGAACATCGCGCCGATCTGCCCGAGAGCCTGGCCAAGCTGCTGCTTCGGTGCCTGTCCAAGGACACCGAGTCCCGCTACACCTCTGCCCAGCAACTGGCGGCAGACCTCAGGGCCGAGCTGGCACGTCCGGAGTTGCATCTGGCCCATGCCGAGGACCTCATGGCCCGGGGGGCCTGGGCCGAGGCCGCCCTGTCCCTGCAGCACGTCCTGGCGCAGGACCCGGCCCGGACGGAGGCGTGGTTCGACCTTGGCCAGGCCAAGATGGCTCTGGGCCAGGACAGTGCGGCACTCGACTGCTTCCTGAAGGTGGTCAGCGCCCAGCCCTCGCATGTCGGCGCGTACCGGCAGCTTGGAGCCCTGTACCAGAAGCGCGGCGATGCCCGCTCCCTCGAGGCTGCGGCCCGAATGCTGGAGCGTGCCTGGACGCTCGAGCCCACGGACCTTGCGACCTGCCTCGAGTTGCTCGCCAGCCGGACGCGTTCCGGCCAGTATGCCGAGGCACTGGAGTTGGCCGAGATCATCCTGACGCGGCATCCCGACGAGACCCGTGCGCAGCTTGAGCGGGGTCGCATTCTGGCAAGGATGGGCGATCGCGACGGGGCGATCGGGGCCTTCCGGGCCGTCCTGTCCACGGCCCCCGGGCAGCCCGATGCTCTCTACATCCTGGGGACCCTCTACCTGCAGGCGCGCCACTGGGCCGAGGCCGAGCGCCTGCTGCTCGCTGCCCTCGACCACGAGTCGACGCGCGAGGGCGCGATGCAGAACCTGGCCGTGGTCTATCTGGAGGAAGGGCGCCCTGTCGATGCCGAGGCCGTGCTCGAGGAACTGCTGGCGCTTCGCCCCACGGCTGCCGCGTGGTCGCTGATGGGGATGGCGCGTATGGCCCGTCGGCAGCCGCTCGAGGCGATCGAGCCCTTCACGCGGGCCTATGCGCTGGGTGCCGAGCACGCCCATGCCCTTCAGCTTTCCGAGGCCCTGGTCGCCTCCTATCGTTTCCGTGAAGCCTTGCAGGTGCTTCGGGATCTGGTTCCGACGACTCCCGCCGACGAACTGGCACCGCTCTGGCTGCGCATCGCCCAGCTCGAGGCCTCCTCGGGCCTGCGTGCCGAGGCCGTCCTGAGCCTGACACAATGCATCGAGGCAGGTGCCACCGGTATGGTGCGGCTCGAGGCAGACAATCGCCTCAAGGCCCTGCAGCCGCAGCGCAGCCCGCGGGTGACGGCCCCGGCAGGCGTCGCCCGCATGCTGGAGCGCGCACTGCCCTGGGCCAGATAGGGCCCTTGAACGGCCCGGGGCAGTGGCTCCTATGGAAGCGCTCGGATTCGAACCGAGGTTGATCCGGTTATGAGCCGGACGTCCTGACCGCTAGACGACGCTTCCCCAACGCTCCATCATAGCGTACCCTCGGCCTCGTCCGTGCGGTACATCCCGGGCCTGCGGTCCTGCCAAAGCGGCAGGTGCCGGCGCGCGGCCCCCACCTTGTCCTGCGACAGCGTGCCCCAGGCGACGCCGGCCTCGTCCGTGCCTGCATCGGCCAGCCAGTTGCCGCGAGGATCGATGAGGCCGCTGTGCCCGCCGTAGGGCACATGGCCTGAGCCGACGCGATTTGCGGCCAGGACGTAGACCTGATTTTCGAGCGCCCGTGCCGTGAGCAAGGTGCGGAACTGGGCGCCGCGGACGGCCGGCCACTGGGCGGGCGCAAGCAGCAGGCTGGCACCCGCCCGGGCCAACTTGCGGGACCATTCCGGAAACCGCAGGTCATAGCAGATCACGCCCCCGACCTCCCATGATCCGAGGTGGAACGGTGCACCCGCGTCGGCTTCCGTGAACCAGCGTCGTTCGCCGCCTGGCCCGAAGAGGTGCACCTTGTCCTGCTGGCCCACGAGGGCACCGGACGGTTCGAAGACGAGCAGGCGGTTGGTCATGCCTCGGGCAGTGGCGAGCGCGACGGTCCCTGCCACGACGAGCTTTCCTTCCCGGGCCATGGCCGCCATGGGGTGCCTTTCGACGGCGTCTTCCGGCCAGGCTTCGGGAGCCCGGCTATCCAGGGAGTAGCCCTCCTGCCAGAGTTCGGGCAGCAACAGCAGGTCGAGCTCGAGCGCTCTGGCTTGCTGGACGGCATGCCACGCGGACGCCATGTTGGCCTCGCGGTCGTCGTCCGACAAGACGAGTTGCGCCGCTCCTGCGCGGAATTCAGGATTCACCGCGGGGCCTCGCCCGACAGCAGGGCGACCTGCAACGACCAGCCTTCGGCCTCGTGTCGGCCCCAGCCCGCGAGCCATTGGCGGGGGCCGGCGGCGGACAGGACGAGCGGCACGATGTCGCGCGTGGCGATGTCGAGGAGGATGGGTGCGCTCGTGGCCTCGCCGCCTTCCGCGTGGAGACGGGCCATCAGGGCCTGACCCGGCAGGCCGGGCTGGACGCGCTGGGACCACGCCACGAGCAGGCGGCCGTGGCCATCCGTGCCGACACGCGCCCTGTCCTGTGAAGCCGGCGACAGGTCGGTGCGAAGGTCGGCATGCCACCGTGGGCCGGGATCGCCAACCCGACGCAGGTGCAGCTGGCGGCCTATCGGGTCGGGTCCCTGCCAGCCCGCGAGCGGGGGGCAGCTGCCCTCGACCGGCAGGGGACCAAGCAATGGGGTGCCGTCGGCGATCGGGACGGTCAGTGGCAGTGCCTGACCCTCCTGCCAGGAGGCCGCGAGGATACGGTCCGGACGCCCCGGGGCCGTGCTGCGCCACAGGGCCAGCCACCGGTCGGGCAGCGCCTGCAGGACGGGTTGTTCAGGTACCTTGCCCGCGTGGGCAATCCATCGCAGGCGTCCCAGATCGGCCGTGCCCCAGGAACGGGCCGCGAGCGCGACCCGTTGGCTGCCGAGCCGGACACGCCACATGGCACCGAGCCGAACCGTGCCATCGGTCTTGCGGCTTGCCGTCGTCAGGCGGTCGAGCACGCCCGGGCTGCGTTGCAGGATCCATGCCTTGTCGCCCCGCAAGGCATGGGCAGCGACGATGCTCTCCCGGCCGATCTGGCGGATGCTGACCAGCCACGGGGCGTCGGCGGCCCCGATGAACCCGAACGCGCCGGGGGATGCGGAGGCCAGTCCCGCGGGCACAGGCACCGGGTCCCATGTCAGTGCGGATGGGGCGGGTGACGTCGAGGGGCCTGCTGTGGGGGAGGCCGACAACGTCCCTGTGACGGTCCCCTCGACGGGTAGTGTGGCTTGCGGCGACGGCGGCGGCGTCACCGCGGGGGGAACTGGATCGGGGTTGCGCAGCTGCGCGAGCCGGAGGCCTTCCATGTCGGTCCACGCCACGAGGGGGCGTGCCATCGGCAACGCGGCCAGCACAGGCTGCTCCACGCCGGTCGCGAGGGTGCACGCTGCGAGCAGCCTCAGGGGCTCGGGACCCGACGCGACGGCAAGGGCCGGTCCGCAGCCCAGGAACAGGGTTGCGGCAAGGACGCCGAGGCGGGGCAACATGCCGGCCACTGTAGCAGTTCCGGTACACTGGATTCCATCGGAGGAGTCGCAGATGACCAAGGCCCTGCAACGACGCGTGCCTGTTCCCCCCCTCGGCGCGGAGTCGGCCCCCGTGCCCGTGTTGCTGTACGGCGCCGGTGCCATCGGCGCCGGCGTAGCGCGGGCCATCCGCCGATCGCGGGGCCTCCGGCTGGTGGCGGCCGTCGATGCCGATCCTGCGAAGGTGGGTCGGGATCTGGGCACGCTGCTGGGCGAGGAGCTGTGGGGCGTCGTGGTGCGTGGTGATCTCGGGGATGTGGCGGGTGCCCGGGTCGCGGTACACACGACCGGCTCCTTCCTGCCGGATATCAAGGCCCAGATCGAGGCCCTGGTGGGTGCCGGCCTCCATGTGGTCTCCAGCACCGAGGAGCTTGCGTGGCCGTGGCTGCGTCACCCGGAGCTGTCTGCAGAGCTCGATGCGGTGTCCCGCAAGGCGTCCTGCACCGTGGTCGGTACCGGTGTCAACCCCGGCTTCGTCATGGATGTCCTGCCCCTGGTGGCGACACACGCCGTGCGCGACGTCCGGCGTGTGGTGATCCGGCGTCGCGTCGACACCGCCTTGCGTCGGCGCAACCTGCAGGTCAAGACCGGAGCGGGCATGACCGTCTCGGCCTTCGGCAGCGAGATGGCCGCCGGTCGTATGGGGCATATCGGCCTTGCGGAATCGCTGGCCATGGTGGCTGCGGGCCTGGGCTGGCCTGTGGGCGATATTCACGAGGAGCTGTCGCCCATCGTCTCCGAAGCCGGGACCCGTTCCACCGAAATCGAGGTGCCGGCCGGTCATGTCGCCGGCCTGCGCCAGACCATGGAGGCGCGCACCGAGGATGGTCGTACCGTGTTCCTTGAACTGGTCATGGAGTTGGCGGGCGGCGCTGATGCCGATGAGGTCGAACTCGAGTCCGATCCACCCGTCCGCCTGCGGGTAGAGGGCGGTGTCTCGGGCGACAAGGCGACGGTGGCCACGCTGGTCAACACGATCGGGCGCGTCCTCGAGGCGCCCCGGGGCCTGCGATCCGCGCTCGACCTCCCGCTGCCCCGCGTCACGGGCTGAGGTTCGGGCGTGGGTCTCCGCAGCCTCTGGTGCCGGGTCCTGCCCGGTATCGTGCTGCTTGCGGGCTGTGACGTCCTGCTGCTGTCGCCCACGATGCCCGGTCTCGTGCCCGGCATCGGCCAGCCGCTGCGCGGGCAGGTTCTCGATGCGCTGACGGGCCTGCCCCTGGGCGGTGCGTCGGTCGTGGGCGATGTCGGCTGGACCACGACCGGGCCCGATGGTCGGTTCGAACTCTATGGGGCCATCTCGCGGCACACCCTCTCGCTTGCTCGGGCGGGCTACACGTCCGAGACACTGGCGACAGGTCCCCTCGAGGATGGTCGCGCCTACCATCTTTCCCCGCTCTTTCCCGCGACGGGCAATCTCAAGGCCCGTTTCGCCACCGTGCTCGGATCGGCCGTCGGTGCCGGCGGCGCCCCGGCTGTGTCTGGGGATGTCGTCTTCGCCGGACTCAAGTCCGGTCGTATCAACCAGGGGCGCTATGCCATCGTCATGGACCCTGCCAGCGGCCTTCCGGGTTCCATCTTCTCGGGGGTCCTCGCCGGGGGGGAGGTCATCGATGGCCCGATCGATGCGCCGGATGCCCCGTTCCAGTTCCGTTCCTTCGGCATGCAGGCCATCGACGTGCCGTTCACGGCTGCGGCGAATCCTGCGACCACATCCGTCCAGATCCCGCTCAGGCTTGATCGGCCGATGACCAGCCTGGCCATCAGTTACGCCAATACGACATGGGCGCGGGAAGTACGCAGTTCGGTGACCCTGGACTTCGGCCTGATGGGGTCGGTGCCCGTGGCGCGGGGTACGGGCACGGCGCAGACCCTGCAGGTGCCCTCCATCGCGGGGACCAAGACCGTCCTCGAGGGCCTGGCCGTCGACGCGCAGGGCGAGCGGGTCAGCAAGGTGACCATCACGACGAACCTGTTGGCCAAGGTGCCCTTCGATCTGCTGACGCCACCGGACAACGTGGCGCCCGCATCGGGCTCCGAGGGGGTCGGCGGGTGGCCGGCCTTTGCCTGGCAGGCCGTTCCCGGTGCCGATGGCTATCTCATTCAGGTCTATGAACCCGGCATCGCCCAGCCGAAGTGGCGGGGGCGGACCCGGGGAACCTCCCTTTCCTTTGGCCGGTTCGGGGACGGCGATCCCAATGGTGCGGCACTTCTGCCCGGAACGGACTACACGTGGGAGGTTCATGCCTTGAGCTCTCAGGTGGAGGTCGTCGGGACGCGAGGCGTTCAGGGGGCGGGCGATCCGTTCGATGCGGCGGTGGACCCGTCGCCGTGGTTGCTCGGGCCGGGAGACGGTGTTCCCGGGTTGTGGCCGAGCGTCCTGGGCCCGGCGGCCCCGCCCATGAGGCCTTTCCGCAACAAGAGCCGGGAGTCGGTCCGACGCGGCATGGGGTTCCGTCGATGAGCCGCGCTCCTTTCTGGGGATGGGTCTTGCCCGTTCTTGCCGCCTGCCAGGCCGTGCCTCCGTGGCAGCCAACGGTCACGGCGGATGCCCTCGGGCGCTTCCTTGTGTCGCTCGATGCACCCGATGCCGAGGCCCGGGCGGCAGCCTGGGGCTCCGGTGCCCGGGTTCGCGCCGTGTCCGACCATGTCCTGCTGGTGCAACCCGAGAGGGCGATGACCCTGCCCGAGGCTCGTACCCGTTGGCAGACCTTGCCCGGCGTCCGCCACGTCGAGGAGGATCGCATGTTGCGGCCTTCGTGGTGGGGGACATGGCGTGCAGCCTTGCGTCCGGCCTTGCCCGCGTTCCGCCTGGGCGTCCAGACGGTGGACCCGCTGACGCCAGAGGGCGCGGGTGGTGCCGGACTGCCCGGGCAATGGGCGGTCGGCGCCCTGGGCCTCGAGGCTGTCTGGGCCCGCACCCAGGGCAAGGATATCAAGGTCGCGGTCCTGGATACCGGGGTCGATGCCAGCCACCCGGACCTGGCGGACAACCTCGATTCGGGGCTGAACCTGATCGAGGGCGGCGGCCTGCCACCGACCGATGACTTCGGGCACGGGACGCATGTCGCGGGCATCGTGGGTGCTGCCTTGAACGGTCGCGGGGTCGTGGGCGTGGCGCCCGCGTGCCGCATCCTGCCCATCCGGGTCCTGGGGGTCGAGGGCGGGACGACGGCAGCGCTCATCGAGGGTCTGGATGCCGCGAGAAGGCGTGGCGCGCAGGTTGCCAACCTGAGCCTGGGGTCGGCGCAAATCAGCCGGATTGAGGCGGATGAAATGGCGCGCGCAGTGGGTCAGGGCATGATTGTTGTTGCCGCAGCGGGCAACGAGGCGCTCTCCGGGAACCCCATCGAGTATCCTGCGGCGCTCACGGGCGTCATCTCCGTGGCCGCGCTGGGTCTGTCCGGGAAGGATGCTGCCGGGGCACCCGTGATGGTGCGTGCCGCTTTCTCCAACCACAACCCCTTCAATGCCGTGGCGGCCCCGGGAGTGGACATCCTCTCGACCGTTCCCCTCGCGCTGTTTCCCGATGCGACGGCGGCGGGAGCAGGCTATGCTTATGCCAGCGGCACTTCGATGGCCAGCCCGCTGGTTGCGGGTGTCGCGGCTTTGATGCTGGCCCGCGGATTGCCTGCGGTCCAGGTCCGGTCCCGCTTGCAGGAGACGGCCCGTGACCTGGGCTCCCCGGGGCCGGATGACCTGCACGGGGCCGGCCTTGTCCAACCCGCTGCTGCCGTGCCCTGATGTCCGACCGGAGAATGGCCATGTCCCCCGCCACCGAAAGCCGCCAGCCCGAGAGGCTCGGCAGCGCGCCCGAGCCCTTGGTGGCGGTCTGGCGTGGCCCTCACGTGGAGAGTGTCCATTTCGGCTGGTTCGCGCTGGTGGATGCCCGTGGGGACGTTGAGGAGATGACGCCGCAAGCGCCGCGCATCTTTGCGCGGTCGACGGCCAAGCCGTTCCAGGCACTTCCCTTGCTCCGCACGGGTGCCGCCGCGGCCTTCGGCCTCGAGGAGCGCCACCTGGCCCTGACGTGCGCCTCGCACGCTGGTGAGGCCATGCATCAGGAGGGCGTTCGGGCCCTGCTCGACCGGGCCGGACTGGAAGAGTCCATGCTCGGATGCGGCATGCACGCGCCGTTTTCTGCGCCGCGCTCCGCGCCGGGCCTGCTGGCCAACAATTGCTCGGGCAAGCATTCGGGCATGCTGGCGACGTGTCGGCACCAGGGTTGGAGCACCGCCGATTATCTCGATCCTGCTCACCCTTTGCAGCAACAGATCGCCGCAATCCTCGAGGAGATGGGGGGCTACCTGCCCGACAGCGAGCCTGACGGTTGCAGCGCGCCTTCGTGGCATCTGCCGCTGGAGGCGCTCGCGAGGGCCTTCTCGGCCTTGCCCGGGGATCCTGATGGTGCCCGCCTGCTCGCCGCCATGGCAACCCACCCCTTGCTGGTCGCCGGCACGGGCCGTCGGGACTCCGTGCTCATGGAGGCCACGGGTGGTCGCCTTGTCTCAAAGGGTGGGGCGGAAGGCGTGACGGTCGGTGTATGCCGGGTGACGGGCCGGGCGTGGGCGCTCAAGGTCGCCGACGGCACGTCCAGGGCGGTCGGTCCCGCGTTGCTGGCCTTCCTGCGGCGGTTCGGACTGATTGACGCGAACGAGGCCCAGCGGCTCGAGTCGCTGGCGGCACCGGAGTTGCGCAACCATGCGGGTACGCGGGTCGGCCGACTGTCGGGTGCCGGCCGGCTCGCGCCCTGATCGACGGCGCTCAGGGGGGCGCGCTGTCCGTGCCGTCCCCACGGGATGTGGCGAGGCCGACGCGCTGGACGCCACTCGCCTTCAGGCGGTCGATGACAGAGACGACCTTGTCGAAGGTCAGTCGCTTGTCGGCCGCGACCACGACGGCCAGATCCGCCTTGTCCTGACGCAGGCTCCGGATGCGGGCCTCGAAGGCCGCAGGCCCGATGTCCTGCCCCTCGAGCCGGAGCGAGCCGTCCTCGAGGACCTGGACGACCGTCGCGGGTGGCGTTTTCTCGGACGAGCGGCTGCTTGGCAACTCGGCCTTGAGGGCCTCCGAGATCTGGGGCAGGAAGGCCATTACCATCAGGAACAGGGTCACGATCATGAAGACGTCGATCATCGGGACCACTTCGAAGCGGGTCTCGCGTCGGCGGCGTCGGGACGGGCCCCGGGGATCAGCCACGCTCGGGCACCTCGGCGGGTATGGTCGTCGCCTGCTTCGGCTGCCGTGCGGTCACGGGGCCTTGCAGCAGGCTGCCCAGCGTGTCGGCGAAGGCGTCGAGGCGGTTCTGCAGGGCGTGATGCGCAAGGGCGGCGAGGATCGCCACGACCAGGCCGCCTGCCGTGGCCACAAGGGCCTCGGAAATACCGCGGGACAGCTCGTTGAGCGGGTCAGTCGGCCGGACGGCGGCAACCTTGGCGAAGTTCTGGATCATCCCGGACACGGTTCCGAGCAGGCCGAACAGGGGCGAGATGGCGGCGATGACATTCAGCCACGCGATGCGACGCTCGACGGCGGATACCACCGTTGCGGCGAAGCGCGTGCGGCCCTCGGCACCGGCTTCCGGATGCGCCAGCGCCCAGGCCATGGTCCTGCTGAACAGGTCGGCCGGCGCGCCCTTCCGGGTCAAGGCCCGGTCGCCTTCCTCCCAGGCATCGCGCTGGCGTTCGCTGCGGGCCAGCAGCCAGCCTACCTCGAAGATGAGGGCTAGGCTGACGACCGAGGCGAGGACGATGGGAACCATCATCCATCCGCCCAGACGCAGCGTGTCGAGTATCTCGAGCATCGGTCACTCCCGGGACGCGACGGACCCTTCAGGTGCACGCCCTTGGGGACGACTGCGGGCGCGACCGGGTTCCATCACGCCGCAACGACCCCTGTGTCGTCAAGGGCGCGCGTCACGTGCGAGGCCGCGCCCGCCGGGGCATAGGGGACGCATGACTGAGCCAAGGACCCGCTTCGACCTCGTATCCCGCGGAATCGGCCGTGTGACAGGGGGTGTCGTGCTGTGGCTGATAGGGGGCGCGCTCTACTTTGCCCAGCCTTCCGCGGCGGCGGGGATGCTGGCATTCGGGACCTGCCTGCTGGCCCTCGGGGGCTGGGAAATCGCTAAGGGTCGAATGGCGGCCCAGCGCAGTGTCGGATGTCCGGGATGCGGGACGCGCAACGATGTCCTCTCCCAGGTCGAGACCTTTGCCTGTTACCAGTGCGGCAAACCACTGCGTCTGCCACCCGCGTGATGGGCGCCGCTGCGTGATCTCCGCCACAGGGATTGCGTTGTCAGGTTAAGAATCTATTAAATATGGGGCTCACCTCTTGAGCCCAGGTAAAGGACCTGTTAAGTTAGGTGCAGGTTAAGTCGCGGTTGCGTTTGGCTCAAGCGACGGCCTTCTTCATACAGTCCCCGGTTTCCAGGCAACGTCATTTCCCAGGCCCCAAGCCTTCGTAATAGCTCGTTCCCTCCCTTACCCATTGCTCGGGCCCCGTGCCCATTCAGGAGTTCACCGGATGAAGAAGTTCGCCCTGCTTGCCTCGCTCGCGGTTGCCGCCGGCACCGTCGGTTGCGGCACCTCCCCTGTCGGTCAGACCCAAGCTCTCGGCGGTCAGGTGAACCTGTCGGCCGCGGCCGTGCCTGGTCAGGTGCTCGTCAAGCTGAAGCCCGGCGCCAATGCGATGGGCGTGATGGCTGCCCGGTCCGCCATGGGCCTTCGCTCGGTCGCCGCGCAGAGCGCCACGCTGAACCGGATGGGCTGGACGATGATGTCGTTCGACGCCAGCCGCACGAACATGGCCAGCGTCATCGGCGCCCTGTCTTCCGATGCCTCGGTTGCCTACGCTGAGCCCAACTACGTTGCCACCGTCTCTGACTTCCGCCCCATCCGCCCGGGTGTCGGCGCCACGGCCAAGGCTGGGTTCAACGATCCGATGGCCGCCGACCAGTACACCCTGGACAAGGTGGAGACCGCCGCGGCGCACGCTGTGACCGAGGGCTCCGAGAAGACCCTGCTTGCCATCGTCGACACCGGCGTGGATTACAACCACCCCGACTTCAAGAGCCGTGATGGCCGTGGAAGCCGCGTCGTCAAGGGCAAGGACTTCGCCAACATGGACGATGATCCGATGGACATGCACGGCCACGGCACCCATTGCGCCGGTATCGCTGCCGCGACCTCCAACAACGGCGAAGGCATCGTCGGGCAGGCCCCCGGTGTCCGCATCCTGGCCGTCAAGGTTCTGGGTGACAACGGTTCGGGTAGCTACGGTGGCGTCGCCAACGGCATCATCTATGCCGCGGACCAGGGTTCCTCGGTCATCAGCATGAGCCTGGGTGGCCCGAGCAGCTCCAAGGTCGTTGAGGATGCCGTCAAGTACGCCATCTCCAAGGGGTCGCTCGTCATTGCTGCGATGGGCAATGATGGCCGCAAGGTCAAGAGCTTCCCCGCCGCCATCTCCGGCGTGATGGCCGTCGGCTCCACCAATGTCTCCGAGAAGCGCAGCAGCTACTCGAACTTTGGCGAGTGGATCTCGGTCGGTGCGCCTGGTGAGGCCATCCTGTCGACGCTGCCGATGAAGGGCAGCCAGATGGGCAAGGTCTACGGCAAGGCCAGCGGCACCTCGATGGCGACCCCCTGCGCCGCCGGCGTGGCGGCTCTGGTTCGTGACCTGCACCCCGAGTGGGGCGCGGCCATGGTCCGGGCTCACCTCGAGCGGACCAGCGACGACCTTGGCGACAAGGGCTTCGACATCCAGTTCGGTCACGGCCGCATCAACGCGCGCCGCGCCGTCACCGAGTAAGCGTCGTCCGGTTCTGAAAGGGCGATCACCCATAGGGTGGTCGCCCTTTCCCTTGTTGGGGTTGCCGGTCCCAAGCAAGAACACCCCCGCCGAGAGGGCAGGGGTGTCCGGGCCGGCCTGGTCGGACCTTCGGTCGTCCGGGATCAGGTAGGCAGGGGTTCGCGGCCCGATCGTGTCAGTACGGTGTCGAGCAGGGTGTCGATCAGGGGGCCGCGGTGGCGAAGGATGGTGTCCGACAGGCCGGGTTCCGCTTCCGGGTAGAGTTCGACCTCGACCTCGGCCCCCGGCAGCCATGTGACGGTCCACAGGGTCTGGTAGCGGCGGTTGCCGACACGCAGTTCCATCACCCCGCAACAGGACTCGCCGTCCTGTCTCTCGATGTCGATGGCATGGATACGCAAGGCTGGGGCTCCATCGTCCCCCCGGAACGGACCGGGACCATGCAGAGGCTAGCATCGGCTGTCGGCGGCAGGATGCTATCTGTGTCACCAATTTGATGGTGCATGCCGCTACATGTACCGGTCGGCCAGGCCCCGGACCTGACCGCTGCGAATGGTGTGCTGGCGCCCGTCATGATCCTGCATGCACAGGCTGCCATCTTCCAGGAGGGCCGTGAACGTGCCCTCCCGAGTCGTGCCATCGGGACACAGCCAGATTCCCTTCCTGCCCAAGGTGCGACATGCCTTGGCGTAGTCCATGCGGACCTGTTCGGTCGTTCGCGATACGGTCATTTCCTCTTGCAGCGCCTCCATCCAGGAACCGGCCGGTGGCAGGCAATTCGAGAAGGCACCGACCCATGTCGCCTCAGGCCAGTCGGGCGGCACGAGGTTGATTCCGATGCCCAGGATGATGCCGGCGGGGCCCGGAGCTTCCGCCAGGATACCGCCCCACTTCCGGGGGGTACCCTCGGTCGGCACGTGGACCAGGTCGTTGACCCATTTCAGCCCGCACTCCCCGATCTCGATGCCCAGTCGGGCGGCGGCGGCGAGCACCACGATGCCGGCCCGATGCGTGGTCCATGCATCCCGGGGCGGGCCAGGAAGCCACCAGGATGCGGAGAGATTGCCCGGTGGCGCGCGCCATGTCCGGCCGCGCTGGCCGTGGCCGGACGTCTGGACGGTCGTCCAGACCCGCATCGGCACCTCGGTCGGATGCCCTGCGGCCAGGCGCCTGCGTATTTCGTCCGAGGTCGAGTCGACCTCCGGCAAGTAGCCATCCGAGCCTTCGGTCATGCCGGGTGCACCGGGGGCCGGAGTGCAGGCGTTGACGCCATCTCGGGGAGCCTGCTAGACTGTGTATTCCGCATATTGTGGGATAACGCGTTTCCTGCTGCCTGCGCGCCTTGCTCTTCTGTTTGATCGGAACGAGTCGCGGTGTGACGAGGGGCAAGTGATAGACGAAGGGTGGAAGCATGCCGAATCTCTCCGGCGAACGTCAGAATGTGTACCCCGGCACCCGCTCGATCGACGAGAACTTGCCGAACCTGATCGAGATTCAGAAGCAGTCCTTCGAGTGGTTTCTGAAGGAAGGGCTCAAGGAAGAGCTCGAGTCCTTCTCGCCCATCTCGGACTATTCCAATCGTCTCGAGCTGCATTTCCTGACGGATTTCAAGCTGGGTGAGCCCAAGTACTCCGTCAACGAGTGCCGTTCGAGGGATGCCACGTATGCCAAGCCTCTTCGCATCAAGGTTCGCCTGTATGCGAAGGAGACGGGCGAGATCAAGGAGCAGGAGATCTTCATCGGCGAGATGCCGGTCATGACCCCTTATGGCACGTTCATCATCAACGGTGCCGAGCGCGTCATCGTCTCGCAGATCGTCCGCAGCCCGGGCGTCTACTTCAAGCGCGAGATCGACCCCTCGGGCAAGCGTACCTACAGCGCGACCATCATCCCGAGTCGCGGTGCCTGGCTCAAGTTCGAGACGGACTCGAAGGAAGAAATCCATGTCCGTATCGACAAGAACCGCAAGCTCCACGCCAGTGTGCTGCTGCGTGCGCTCGGTTACAAGCATGACGAGCTTTCCGACCTGTTCCGGCATCCCGAGTTCTTCCGCAAGACCATGCAGGGCGAGGGCAAGGAGGGCAAGTCGGGCAAGGGCAAGGAAGTCGACCTGTCCGAGGAGGCTGCGCTGATCGAGGTCTACCGCAAGCTGCGCCCGGGCGACATGCCCAGCGTCGAAGGCGGTCGTCAGGTCCTCTACAGCCGGTTCTTCGATCCCAAGCGCTATGACTTGGGCCGGGTCGGTCGCTACAAGCTGAATTCCAAGCTGGGCAACTCCGATCCCCTGTCGGCACGAGTTCTGACCAAGGAAGACATCGTTGCCGTCATCGACTACCTGGTCAGCCTGCATCACGACATCGGTACGGTCGATGACATCGACCATCTGGGCAATCGCCGCATCCGCAGCGTCGGCGAGTTGCTGCAGGCGCAGTTCCGCGTGGGTCTCACGCGACTCGAGCGCATCATCCGCGAGCGCATGACCATTACCGAGGCCGATACGCTGACGCCCCAGAACCTGGTCAATGCCAAGCCCCTGGTGGCGGCCATCAAGGAGTTCTTCGGTTCCAGCCAGCTGTCGCAGTTCATGGACCAGACGAATCCTCTGGCCGAGCTGACCCACAAGCGTCGTCTCTCGGCGCTCGGTCCCGGCGGTCTGACGCGTGAGCGGGCCGGTTTCGCCGTCCGTGATATCCACCAGTCCCACTACGGTCGCATCTGCCCGATTGAGACCCCCGAAGGTCCCAACGCCGGCCTCATCGGCTCCCTGTCGACCTATGCCCGTGTCAATGACCTCGGGTTCATCGAGACACCGTACTACGTCGTCGACCACGGCCGCGTCACGGACGAGGTCCATTACCTGACGGCCGATCTCGAGGACGACCAGCGCATTGCCCCCGGGGATGTCAAGCTGAAGCCTCGCGAGCTGGACAAGGCCAGCGGCAAGGCCTATCAGGAATTTGTCGAAGAGACGGTGAACGTCCGCTTCAAGGGCAACTTCCAGAAGGTCACGCCTGCTGAGGTCAACTATGTGGGCGTGGCACCGATCCAGATCATCTCGGTCGCAACGGCGATGATCCCCTTCCTCGAGCACGACGACGCCAACCGCGCGTTGATGGGCTCGAACATGCAGCGCCAGTCCGTGCCGCTGCTTCGGACTGAGCGGCCCCGCGTGGGTACGGGCATCGAGTCCCGGACCGCAGTCGACTCGGGCATGGTGACCGTGGCCAAGGCTGCCGGTACCGTCACGCGAGTGACGGCGACGTCCATCGAGATCCTCGAGGACGAGACCAAGCAGACTCGTACCTACTACCTGCTGAAATTCCTCCGTTCCAACCAGGACACCTGCATCAACCAGCGTCCGATTGTCCGCAAGGGAGACCGGGTGCGCGAAGGCTCGCCCCTGGCCGACGGTGCCGCAACCCAGCAGGGCGAGATGTCGCTGGGGCGCAACATCCTGGTGGCTTTCCTGCCGTGGGAGGGCTACAACTACGAAGACGCCATCCTTCTGAGCCAGCGTCTGGTCCGGGACGACGTCTTCACATCGATTCACATCGAGAAGTACGAGATCGAAGCCCGTGCCACCAAGCTGGGCAACGAGGAGATCACCCGCGAGGTGCCCAACGTCTCGGATGAGACGCTACGGGATCTCGACGAGCGTGGCATCATCCGCATCGGTGCCGAGGTCGAGCCGGACGACATCCTCGTCGGCAAGGTGACTCCGAAGGGTGAGTCCGAGCATCCCCCCGAGGAGAAGCTCCTGCGGGCGATTTTCGGCGAAAAGTCCCGCGATGTTCGCGACACCTCGCTTCGCGTGCCCCACGGCGAAAAGGGCTGGGTCGTCGACGTCAAGGTCTTCAGCCGAGACAACAACGACGAGTTGCCGCCTGGCGTCAACCAGGTGGTGCGTGTCTACGTGGCCCAGAAGCGCAAGATCAGCGTCGGCGACAAGATCGCCGGCCGTCACGGCAACAAGGGTATCGTTGCCAAGATCCTGCCCGTCGAGGACATGCCTTTCCTGCCCGACGGCACGCCTGTCGACATCGTGCTCAATCCGCTGGGCGTGCCCAGCCGCATGAACGTGGGTCAGACCTACGAGACGACACTGGGACGTGCAGCCGAGTTGCTGGATGCCTACTTCTCGGTGCCTCCTTTCGACGAGATGTTTGACGATGAGGCTTCGGACGACCTGATCAAGCGCAAGATGCGCGAGGCACGTACGAAACTGGTCCAGGACAAGCTGCGTCGTGCGGACGGCAAGGTCTCCGAGGAGCAGGCCGCCGCCGAATTCGCCTGGCTGGGCGAGGACGGCAAGGCCACCCTGTACGACGGGCGTACGGGCGAGCCGTTCGACCGGAAGGTCACGGTCGGCAACATCTACATGATGAAGCTGGTCCACCTGGTCGACGACAAGATCCATGCACGGTCCACCGGTCCGTACTCGCTCGTCACCCAGCAGCCTCTCGGCGGCAAGGCCCAGTTCGGCGGCCAGCGCTTCGGCGAGATGGAAGTCTGGGCGCTCGAAGCCTATGGGGCGGCCTATACCCTGCAGGAGATGCTCACGATCAAGTCCGACGACGTTCCTGGCCGTGCCAAGGCCTACGAGGCGATCGTCAAGGGCAACAACCTGTCGCGTCCCGGTATCCCGGAGTCCTTCAAGGTCCTGATTCGCGAGCTCCAGAGCCTGTGTCTCGACATTCATGTCGCGCGCAGCGATGGTCAGGAGATCGAACTCTTCGAGATCGAGGAGGAGCGTCGTCCGCCCTTCCAGCGTTACTCGGTTCCCCGGGCTGGGGTCGATCTCGGCCTCTAGGTCCCTGCTCTTGCCGACGCCCCTTCCCGATGGCCGGGAGGGGGCGTCGCGCCTTGCTGGGCGGTTAAAGGACCTGCACGTAAGGGTACGCATGAAGTACTTGGACCGTCAGGGAGGTCCCATGCGGAAATTCGTCGGTCGACTGGGCCTGGGCTCGCTGGGTCTCGTGCTGGCTGCTTGCGCCGTGCCGCAGCCTGTGCGGACCACCGGGTCGCCTGAGGGCGGCGACCTCGCGCAATTGTCGCTTCTGCCGGATTTCGAAGTCGCGCCTCGCGAAGGCATCAAGGGCCGCGTCATCTGGCCCGAGGCGGATCGTCGGTTGATGGCGAGTCAGGACGAGGTTGCGAAGCGGGCCCGCGTCGGCTTGCTGCAACCTTCTGCGGCCGGACAGTTTCGTACGGTCTACACGGCCCTGACAGATGAGGCTGGCAACTTCAACTTCCCGGCCGAAGTCACGGAAGGTGCGAATGGCATCCCGATCAACCCTGAAGTGGTGTTGATCCTGCAAGCTGAAAATGGGCTCAGCAACAACGCGGCAGGGGCCAGTTCAGCTCGCTTGCGTACGTTCCTGACCCGCGTCGCATCGGGGGCCACGGGTTACCGCAGTACCTACGAAGATCCCCAGGGCACGGGTATCGTCTTCATCGATCTCAACACGACGGCCATGGCCGTCATCAAGTCCCTGCGTGACCAGTCCAGGTCTCCCGCCGGCGATATCAAGGCCTTCATCGGCTCGTTGACGCCGAGGACGGCAGGCAGCAATCCAACGGTCGCACCAGGCAAGGTGGCCGCGGTACAGGTTCCGGATGCCGAGTTCCAGACTGTTTCGGCTTTGGTTTCCAATGTCCTGCAGGGCAATCGTGATCCGCTCGCGGCCATCGAGCTGCGGGATGCCGAGTCCAATCCCCGGCGCTACCTCATCAAGTCCGAATCGCAGCCTGTCATCCAGGATGTTCGCTACATCGGTACCGGCTTGCCGCGCACGGTGTTCCAGCCGCTGGATCCCATCCGAGTCTCGGGTGTGAATCTGGCCTACTACAACCAGGGTGTCCTGGAGTTCCAGGGAGCTGCTGGTGTCCTGACGGCGCCCATCACGGGCGCGGATCTGAACCAGAACACCTATCTGGACACCCAGGTGCCTCTGGATGTGGTCAAGGGCATTGCGCAGTTGCGCTATGTGGCCCAGAACGGCGTTCTCGCCTACGCGACCATGTCCGTGGTGACGCCGCTCGGCGGGAGCCTGACGCCCGGTCGCTGAG
>JAYKIS010000095.1:0-47790 GCA_035286125.1 Candidatus Sericytochromatia bacterium | reverse complement strand
TTCCGGCATGAGACCGGGTCAGGTCTGGCGCGCAAGGTTCATGAGGCTTTGGTCAAGGCGACGGGCCGGCCGGACCGTGGCGTCCGACAGGGGCGCCTGATGGTTCTCAAGACCCCCGGGATGCCGGGTGTGTTGGTCGAGATTGGGTTCCTGTCGCATCCGGACGAGGCCAGTCGGTTGCTCGACGAGGAGCATCAGGTCCAGATGGCCGAAGGTCTGGCACGCGGCCTTCGCCTCCTGGTCGAGGCCGGTGGCATGTCCGGCAATGCCGGACGCCGTCGCCTACAGGACCAGCGAGGTGCTGAGCCAAAGGAAGGAGCCCTTGGCGCCGCCGAAAAGGCCCCCCACCGTCCCCGTGGCTAAGTCCAGACGCAAGTAGCGCAGGTCCAGGCCCAGGCCCAGACCCCCGAGTGGATAGGCGCCACCCAGGCGGACACCGGTGCGCAGGGCCAGCCAGCGTCCGAAGGGCCTGGCTTCGGCACCCAGGGACGCTTGCGGGTTTCGGGATATGCCGAAGCCCTCGCCCAGGCCTTGGGAGAGGTCCAGCGCGACGCTGTAAGGGGAGCGGGCCTCGCCCAGGATGTCGGACAACTTGCCACGCAAGCCGAGGTCACCCTCCCACGCAAGGCCGCCCCGAAGCAGCATCGGGATGGTCACGGTACGCTGGGCTTCCCCGTTGCGCGCGCCGACGCCATCTTTCAGGGCGCTCCCGAAGTCCGGGGCCTTGGGGGTGCCGCCGCTCAGGTCGAGACCCAGCGTGGTCGGGGGCAGGACCAGGTCGATCGTCTTGTCGGACCAGGGGCCTGCCTGCAGGTTGCCGCCGATGTTGGCGGCCATCAGGCTCCACGTCACGTTGTCGTTCCAGCGGTTCGCGAAGCCGATGTCGAAGACGAGGTTCTGCTGTGTCGTGGGGGGATTGATGGCGGCAGGCGCCGACAGCACGCCCTCGTAGCGCAGGTGGCCATCTGCCGAGATGCGGCCTTCCTCGTCCAGCGTCAGGGCAGATCCGGAAGCCTCCGTGATCGTGGCGAAGGCCATCGCCGGGATGTATCGGGCGGTGATGCCCAGGGCCGAGGCCCTGCCCAGCCCGAGCGGCAGGGGCACGGCGTGCGAGACGGCAATGTTGGCAAGCCCGTAGGCGGCTGCTCCTTCCAGACCGGACAGGGGAATCGACGAGGCGTTGGCATTCCCGCGGAGCAGGAGGTCCACCAGCCCCCGGGGGATGCCGATGTTGCGGATGCTGGTGTCGAGCGTTGCCGAGATGCCCGTGTGCAGGAAGGGGCTGGCCACGGAGACGCGCACGCCACCGTCGCCGATCAGGCCCAGGCCGGATTCCGGCAGGCCGGCCGCCAGTGTCGCCCACTCGGCTTCCGAGAAGGTCCGGCGCTTGCCATCCTGGTCGGGCAGCAGGCTGCGCAGGGTGTCGAACGAAGCAAACGTGTTGCCCACCCCCGCTCCGCCCTGGATGCTGAAGAGCAGGGCGTTTCCGGGGGCACGCCTGGGGATGGCCAGCAGGGCGGGGTTCCACAGGCCCTGGTCAGCCTCGTCGGCCAGGGCGGATTGCGCGCCGCCCATCGCCATGGCCCGGGCATTGCTGCTGCCCGAGGCATCAGCTGGCCGCGCCACGAAGGCGAGGGTCGCGAGGGCGAGGCCGATGGTTCCAGGGCGGCTTGTCGGAAGCATGGTCTTCATCGGCTGCCTCCGGCACCCTTGAGCAGGTCAGGTGACAGCAAGACCCCGAGGTAGGCCTTGAGGCGCAGGCGCAACTCGGCCGCATTGCGGATCGCGAGCACCTGGCCGTTGCTGCCCATGGATACCGCCCTCACCGCCAGGTTGCGGACATCCGGAAGGACCGCCACTTCATCGGGACCCAGGTCCAGAAGGGACAGGGCCGTGGTGCCGTCGGCGGTCCCGAGGCGCAGCGTCCGGGTGAAGGCCACGCTCCCGTTTTCCTTCAGGAAGTCCAGCTGGATGTCGACAGGCAGGCCCCAGCCGTTGTCGATGCGGAACTCGAGGGAAACCCGCCGCAGGTGCTTGCGAAGCTGCTCGAGCGTGGCGGTGTCGAGGCTCTTGGACAAGTCGAGCGGGCTGGTCGAAGCGGGAGGGCCGGGGCGCTGCCGTCCGGGGCCGAACTCGTTGAACCGCAGGGCAAGGGGAATGGCCATGTCGAGTGCGCCTCCCATCCTGTCCTCGCGGGTCAGGCGGACCGAGGCACCCTCGCCGATGATCAGGCGGGAGTTGATGCGCAGTTCGTCGATCCCGAGGGCTATCAGGTCCAGCAGGTTGGTGTTGCGTTCGTTGAGCTCGAGCACGGTGGACTGCGTGGCGGTGGGCGAGCCTGCCACGAAAGCCCCGTCGAAGGCCTGCGGTCCCGTCGTGACGAAGCTGATCGAGGCCGTGGCCGGACAGCCCCCGCCGCCCGGGAAGAGGCTGGCACAGGTTTCTGCCGACGCCGAGGCCGAGATGCTGGCCTCCAGTTGCGGATCGAAGCGACCGGCGATGCCGCTGGCGTTGTCGAGTCTGACCTTCATCGTGAAGCGGCCGGGCAGGATGCCGTAGTCGAGGAAGTCCGAGGGCAGCGCGATGGGAGCCTGTCCGGGCACGGTCTCGACACGGTTGATCCGGGCCTGAAGGGCATTCATGCCGATCGGGGACAGGGCAACGTTCCCTGTGGCTTCCTGAGTGGAGAAGAGAGTCGCCGGGACACGCACGCCGGCGCGCAGGTGGCTGCGATCCGTGAGCGTGCTCAGCAGGTTGACCTGGGCGGCAATGGCGATGCCCTTGATGGTCTGGCCCTGGTCGTCGGTGACGGATCGGGGCCGCATGCGGGCTCCGGCCAGGTCCAGCGTCCACGTGACGGTCTGCCTGGCGTTGATGCCCAGGCGCAGGCCGCCGTCCGGCAGTGTCGTCGAGGGGGGCACGTCCCCGGCATCCACGGTGGCTACGGCCGAGGTCAGGTTCTCGAGGCCTTCGAAGGTCAGATCGAGGTCGAGGTCGGCATCGAGGCCGTTGCTCATCGTCAGGCGCAGGGAGCCCGAGGCCAGATTCACCTCCTCGAGTTCGAGGATGCCCTGGTCCTGAGGCAACTGGGCACCGATGTCGACAGCCTTGCGGATGGGCTGCTTCAGGGACTCGGGCGTCGGGAATCGTGCCGAGCCGGCCGCGTTCCGCCCCATCGCAGGCAGGTTGACGTCGACCTCGTCCGGCAGGATCGTCACGGCCGTCGTGCCGACGGCAAAGGAGCCGTTGTCGAGGTCGATGTCCCGGATGAGCGTGCCGCTCGGTACCGTGCCACTGACCTGGACGGCCATGGAGAGAGGCGGCTTGAGCTCACCGGATAGGGACATCACCACGGTCTCCGAGGCATTGGCCCCGACGGCCTGGACCACCCGCTGCAGTTCCGCGTTGGTGCGATCCGTCAGGACCAGCGTGAGCACGGCTGCCGTGACGGTGTTGTTCGTGACCGGAATCGACAGCTGGGACCCGGCCTTGAGTCGCACGGCCACGATTTCGGTCGGCAAGTCGACCGGGATACGGGTCGTCGGGCTGGGGCCGAAGTTCAGCTCCGGCACCGGAACGTTGGCCAGCAGCGGGTTTGCCACTGCCGTGCCGAGTGGCACCGGCGTTGTCCCACCAAAGCCGTCGGAAACGGGGATCGTGACGCTCCCCAGGCCGGTATCGGCCAGCTTGATGGGGGTCGGGGCGGGCACCGTCGTGCTGAGGTCGGGCAAGGTCAGGGGGGCAGCCGGAATGTCGAAGGACAGCGGGATGGGGATGTCCTTCTCGAGGAACGTGCCGAACGCCACGGGTCCGAATGTCGCGACCTGGGTACCGTAGGTCGGCACGTCGTTCGAGTCCGTCGACCACGCGGAAGCGCCCGGACCGTTCGCCAGGGACTTGTTGTAGACGAGGTCCGCGAAGGTTGCCCGCGTATCGCCCAACTGCACCGAGAAGGCAACCGGGAAGTCGGGCAGGGCCGAGAGGAAGTCGGGGACCGCATTTCCGCTCGCATCCGTGGTCTTGGGGATGCGGTCGTACAGGTAAAGCGCGTCCTGGATGCCGCAGCCTGCGAGCAGCAGAAGCAGGGCCGCGAGGGCCGTCAGGAGGGACAGACGGTGGCGCAAGCGCGGATCCTCCATCGTGCTACCATCGGTGCACCATGATAGACCACGCGGACAGGCCGGTCCTTTCCGCCTCCTGGGAGGCGGGTTGGCAGGTGTGGCTGCGTGCCGCACTCTGGCAGCGATCCGTGGCCGATGTCCTGGTCGGGGACGGTGTCCGTCGGGCTGTCCTGATGCGCCAGTTTCCGGATGTCTCGGCCCTGGCCGGTGCCGATTGGCAGGGGGCCTTTGCGGGGCAGGACGTGCCGGTGCCGTGGCCGGCCTCGTGGCCCGCGGAGCTTGCCCGCGCCCTGGACGGGCTTGAGGCGGCCCTGCTTCGGGTCGGGGTGTCGGCCGTGCCGTCCGCGTTCGGGGCCTGGCTGGAGGGACGATGGGGCTCGTGGCCCCCGGCTGCGTTGGCCCCGACACCGTGCGATCGGGACCCTGCGGGCTTCGTGCCTCTGCCGGTCGGCGAGGTGGAGCTGGTCCTGGCGTGGCCGGCGGCCATCGCCGCTGCGGGCGAGACGAGCCATGGCTTCCCGGGGCCGGGTTGGCAGGCCTTGCTGGATTTGGCCCGGAGGCTCCGTCTTGCGCGTGCCGGAGAGGCTGTGGCCCTCGTCCTCCCCCCGGACCTTCCCGGCGGTCCCGTGGTGGAGGGCGTTGCCGCAAGGCTGATCGATGGCCTCCTTGCATCCGCCCTGCCGGTCAAGAGTCTCGAGGCGGTGCGCGCAGGCGTGCCGCCGTCGTCCGCTTTCGAGGGCCTGACAGGATCTTCGCTTTACCAGGTCCTCGATGGCTTGCGGGAAGAGCCTGTCTTGCCGTGGGACCTTCAGGCCGGTGCGTGGCTGGCCTTCCTGGACCTTCGTGCCGCGTGGACGCTCGAGGCAGCGTCGGGCGGGGGGACTGAGCGTCTGGGCCAGCTTGCCGGCAGTTTCATGGATCTGGTACGGAAGTCGCTCGAGACAGCCGCCTTGCACCGACTCTTGCGGGATGCGCCGGCCGGAGGGACGCCATGATCCTTAACGAGCGCGATCTCCTCGAGCGCCTGACGACGGCGGATGAACGACGGCGGGTCGTCGTGACGCCCATCATCGAGCCACGCCAGCAGTTCGGGCCCACTTCCCTCGACATCCGGCTCGGGACCGACTTCAAGGTGGTGGATGTTGCCAATCTGACGCATCTCGACCCTGCGCACACGATGGCCGACGAGCCCGTGCCGATGCGCGCCTACGAGGTCCAGCCCGGCAAGGCCTTCATCCTGCATCCGGGCGAGTTCGCGCTGGGTGCCAGCCTCGAGTTCGTCCGGATTCCCGAGGATATCTCCGTCCGTGTCGAGGGACGCTCGAGCTGGGGGCGCCTCGGGTTGCTGATCCACGCAACGGCGGGCTTCGTCGATCCGGGCTTTGCGGGCAGCATCACCTTCGAGCTCAACAACATCAGTCGGGTCCCGATCGCCCTTTACCCGGGCGTTCGCATCGCCCAGCTCTGCTTCTTCGAGGGACGCCCCACCGGCCTGCCCTACGACCGCAAGACCTACACCAAGTACTCGGGCAAGACCGGGGCCTTCGGTTCCAACGTGCATCGTGACCCCGAATATGCCCGGTTCCGGGATGTGGGGTCGTCCTTGTCGTGAGGCGCGTCCTCCCTTGGCTGCTGGTCTCGGGATGGCTTTGCGCGCTGGTGCTGGGCGGGCCTGTCGCCGCTGCGCCGAGGGCGACAGTCACGGAGGATGCAGCCATGTCCGGGCGGGATGATGCGGCCAAGGGGCTCTCGGTCGTTCGACTGCCGAGCGGTCTGACCCTGATCCACAAGGAGATGCCCGGTCAGGACCTGGTGGCGATCAGCGCCTGGGTGCACGTCGGCAGTCGCCACGAAGATCCGGTTCAGGCCGGTATCAGCCATGACCTCGAGCATCTGCTTTCCCGAGGGACGAAGCGGCGGGGCGAACTCGAGGATCGGCTGGTGATCTTCTCGATGGGGGGCGTGCACGGAGCGGACACCTTCTATGACCGCACCACCTACCACGCGGTCGTTCCCGCGTCGGGATTCGCTGCGGCGCTCGATGCGCTGGCCGACAGCCTGCAGCATCCGGTCTTTCCGGAGGAGGGCATCCAGAAGGAACGCAAGGTCGTGGGCGAGGAAATCGCCCGGATGGTCGACCGTCCGGAAACCGCATCGTGGCGCGCATCGTGGGGCCTGGCATTCGGCCGGCATCCCTACGGACGCCCTGTCATAGGTGATCACGCGAACCTTGCGGGCCTGAGCCGTGAGGACTTCGTCACCCACCACCTTCGCTGGTACCGCCCGGACAACATGGTCGTGGTCGTGGCGGGTCCGTTGTCCCGAGACACGGTTGTTGCCGCCATGAAGCAGCAGTTTCCGGCCTTGCAGGATCCGCAGCCGCCCGCCTCGGGTGTGCAGGCGCCCGACGCGACGTCATCATGGACCTTCCGGGGGTTCCAGCGCCTGCGTCAGGTGCAGGATGTGCCCGAGCCCTCGTTGGACGTGGTCTTGGTGGTGCCGGGCGTGCGCCATCCGGATCGCTGGGCGCTCGAGCTGCTGGCGGGTCTCCTTGGCGGTGATGGCGGGGCGGCGCTCTGGCAGGACCTGGTGGTCGGCGGCGACCAGCGTGCGACCTCGGCCTGGGCCGGGTTGCAGTTGCTCGAGCACCACGGGGTCTTCTGGTGCTCGGTTCGTCCCCGGTCGTCCACGGTTGCATCCGGGGCCGAGGCGGCCGTCTGGCGCACCTTGGCCCGATTCAGGGAGGTGCCGGTAGCTCCGGCGGCTCTGGCGACGTGGAAGGATGCCTTGCGGCGCGCCCGACAGATGGAGCGTGAGACGCCCCTTGGCCTCGCGCGCTGGCTTGGCGAGGCGGCCGTGATGGGCAACCTCGACGGTGCCCTGGAGGATGAGCGTCGACTTGACGCCGTAACGCCCGAGGATGTGCTTCGGGTCGCGCGTCGCTACCTGCGGCGTGACAATGCGACGTTGGTCCTGACGGTGCCCGGGGCGGCGGCAACCGAGCCCGCGGAAGATCCCGAAGGTGCCACGGCGGCCAGTCGCGAACTGGCACGGCTCCAGCCGATGCCGGGTCACGATGGGGCGGCCGCCATCTGGGCCGAGTCCGGACCGTGGAGGGCACCCGTTGCACGCCTGGCGAAGGCGCGCGACAAGGCGGCGGGACAGGATGTCGCGGTTCGCCGGCATGTGCTTGCCAACGGCCTGACCGTGCTGCACGAGCGTCGCCCCGGAGCAGCCGTGGCGGGATTGTCCCTGCAGTTTCGCGGGGGGGGCGCGGATGACCCGCCCGAAGCGTCCGGTGCTTCCGCCCTGCTTGCCGAATGCCTTCAGGAGGGTACGAGCCGGCTCGATCAGGTGTCGCTGGCTGCCGCGTGGCGACGCATGGGCAATGCGTGGACGATCGCGGCCGAGCGCGAAGCCTTGACCCTCGGTGCCTCGGTTCCGGCGGTGGATTTGCCTGAGGCGCTGGACCTTGTCCTCGAGATCGTGACACACCCGCTGCTCGACGCGCAGGGTCTTGCGCGCGCCCGGGACAGGCTGCGGGATCGCCTGGAGCGTGAGCGCGAGGACCCCGCATCCAGGACCAGTCGTGCGCTGGCCGAGGGCTTGTGGGGTGCTGGACCCTACGGCCGCCCACTGTCCGGCACGCCAGAGGGCCTTTCGGCAATTGCGCCCGCCGACCTTCGGGTCCTGCTGAACCGGCGGTTCGTGCCCTCGGGTGCGATATTGGCGATCGTCGATGCACGTTCGTGGCAGGAGCTCGAGCCCCTGCTCAAGTCGCACGCGGCCTGGTCTGCCCCTCCTGGTCCGGATGCGGTGACGGAGCCCGGGCCGCCGGACGTGCCGTCGGCGCCCTTGGCGCCATCCCTGGTCAAGCGACGGACGCTGCATGTGCCCCTGCAGCGGGAGCAGGTCCATGTCGCCGTCGGTTTTCCGTTGCCTCCTGCCGCTCATCCCGACGCCCTGGCCTTGCGGGTACTTGCCGGTGGATTGGCGTTCGACGGCTTTGTCGACCTCGTGTATCGAAAGCCGCTGGCCTACAGTACGGGCGGCGGGGCGAACCTGCTCGAGCGTTCCGGGATGGCGCAGCTGACGCTTGCGACCCGGGCAGAGGGCGTGGACGACGCCGTGCGCGAGTTGGTGGCGCGCTGGCAGCGCGCCGCTGGTGAGGGCCTGCCCCTCGAGTCCTTCCTGCGCGCCAAGGTCCGCTTGGCGGGAGGGCTTGCCCTGCGGGACCAGCACGCGGCTCAGGCCGCCGCAGCCCGGGCCGCGTGGTATCGGCTGGGGCTCGGGGAGGACGAGCGTGGCGCGACGCGCGACGCGCTGGCCCGCCTTGACCACGCGACCCTTCGCCGTGTCGCGCGGACCTGGCTGGTACCCGGGCGGATGGTGGTCTCCGTTGCCGGTCCCAAGGCACCCTCGGCAGCCCGCAAGGGCGCTGCGCCGGGTCCTTAGTCGAGGGCGACCGCGGCGACGGGGGGGCCGGGCAGGCTGTCGACCCACCGTGCGGCCAACAGCGTCGAGCCGCTCCATGTCAGGGCGAAGACCTGGTTGGGTCCCTCGTGGGCCACGTGGAAGCCGCGGGCATCGGCCACGACGGCGCGTGCGCCCGTCGCGCCGCTGGCGTAGGACTGGCTTCGTCCGTCGGCCTCGAGGATCACGACCCTGCCTGCGTCCGGGAAGGTCACGGCTGCCTTGCCATCAGGTGCCACGGCCATGTCGGCAGGCTGGCCGCCCCCCGTCACGGTCCCGATGCTGACCAGTGTGGCACTGTCGCCGCGTGCCGACGGCAGGCGGACCAGCGCGGCGCGTCCGGTGTCCAGCAGGACGATGCCTCCCGTTGCATCGGCTACGGCGCGGGTCGGCCTCGCGGTGCCCGACAGGGGCGTGGCGGCCGGTTGCAGTGTGCCGTCCCGCACGACCTCGATCCGGCCGTCTTCGGCCACGATCCACGATTCGTCCTGGGCTTGTCGCGGGCAGGCGAGCACGGCGGGCTTGGCTCCCGATGGCGAGAGGGCCACGCGTTGTACCCTGCCGCTGCGAAGATCGACGAGGGCGACGGCGCGTTCCTCGGCCAGCAGGACGTGGGCCGTCATGCCGGAGGTGCTGACGGCCACGTCCACGGGGGTACCGCCGACGCCTATGTTCCGGGAAACCCGCAACAGGCCGGCATCGACCAGGGCCACGGAGCGCGATTCGGGCTGGATGGCCACGACCCCTCGCATCACGGGACTCCAGGCGAGGCGCGTGGCGCTGGCCTCGAGCCAGACCTGGCCGTGCGTGCTGCGCAGGCCCTCGCGGTCCAGTTCGTAGATACGTCGCTCCGAGGGGACGGCGACCCACATCCTGGCTGCCTGCGCCACGAGGTAGAGCGGGTTCCGGCAACTCGCCAGGGCAAGGGCCAGCGTGATGAGTAGCAGGGGTGTGACCTGGCGCACTGCCCGGGGGGTGTGGCTTGGTCGGGAGACACGGTGGGACAAGGGTTTTCCTGCTTGACGGCTGGCGGGGTTATTTGTTAAATCCATGTTTAGGGTCTTTCGTGACCCTTTCACATACAGTCGAGGTAACCCATGATTCGCTCCTTCTCCGTGGCCATCGCCACGTTGTCGTTCGTTCTTGCCGGTTGCGGCAACACCATGCCGGTCCAGGCCCCCGCTTCCACCAGCAGCAAGGTCTCGGCCAACGCCATGTTCCAGCCCCAGATCGGTACCGGCGAGATCCTGGTCAAGTTCGCCCCCCGGGTGTCCATGGCCGCAGTCCAGCAGTTCCAGGTGACGCATCGTCTGCGCAGCCGGCGTGTCATCGAGGGCATTGGCGTTCACGTCTTTGAAATCGTGGACGGCGTCGGCGTGTTGGCCAAGCTCGAGGAAATCCGGCGTTCGTCGCTGGTGAGCTATGCCGAGCCCAACCAGCAGGTTCGTGTCCAGCCGATTCTCGGCCAGTAGACACTGTCCCCCCAAAGACCGGGGGCCTCGACCGAAAGGTCGGGGCCCCTGCTCTTTGGGCTCAGGCCGTCATGTCGACGCTGCTCATGCGACTGCGGCGCGTCAGGTCGGCGACCATCCCCTGGACACGGGCATGGGTAAGGGCGGCGACAATCGGACCTTCGGCTTCGGACGACCGATCCATCGTGGTCAGGGCGAGGGAGCGCAAGCGTTCGAGGGCTTCGGGGTCGCGCCCGATGCGCTGCAGGATGGCCTGGAAGATGCGCTCGGCACGATCCTGGACCTTGTGCGGCGTCTCGATGGCCCCGGGCCGTTGCGGTGCGCGGGAAGCAGCCTCGCGTGCACCGACCTGCCGCTGGGTTTCGCTGGCCTTGGGCCGCACGCCCGAGGGAACGCGACCCTCGACGGACGGGGACAAGGAAGTGATGCTCACGGTGGTGACGCTCACGGCCTGAAGCTCCTTGCTGGCGGGATCCGCGCCATCCTGGTCTGAAACGGTCTTACCGTTCCGGATCCCTGGAGAACTATCGGCCGCGCTCAGAAGTTCTTGAGTGTCAGGACACGCATCGGGTTGTTGCCCCGCTTGCCTGTTCCGCCGAGCATGTACTGGCCTTCCGTCGACGTGGTGCTGAAGCCTATGGCACCGAAGCTGGCGGTGGAAACCGGATCGAGCCGGTTGCCCAGTTCGCTGGCGTAGACGTGGTTGTCGGGCGTATCGTCGCAGGCGAGCGCCGTACCGGCTGCCTGCTGGGTCCCCCAAGGGGTCGGGGGATAGGTATCGTTCGGGAGATAGTCCTCGCCACCGCCCACGAAGGCGTGGCCTTCAACGGCCGTCTTGAGCGCCGCCGGGTAGCGATGGTTGATGTCCGCCCCCCAGACTTCTATGGCCTGCTGGATCAAGCGCATGTTGCTCTGGACCGATGCGTTGCGCGACTTGTCCTGTGCGCCGGCGTAGTTCGGGATGGCGACGGCCGCGAGTATGCCGATGATGACGATGACAACCAGGAGTTCGATCATCGTGAAGCCGCGAGACCGGCCTTGAAATAATCTGCGAGGCACGGGGCCTTTGTTCCCCGTGCCTCGCGACGCTAACCTGCAGGGGCGTGCCCTTACGAACCTGCCGCAACTCCGCCGTAGGGGACTTCGATGGTCTGAACCTTGGGACCCTCCACCCCCTTGAAGCCGTCGTCGGCGACCACCGGAGCAGGGGGCGATACCGGAGCAGGCGCGGGCACGGGGGCCGGCGCGGGCTTCTTCTCCTCTTCCTCGTCCTTCTTGGTGGTCACGATGATGGGTGCCGGTGCGGGCACGACAGGCGCAGGCGTATTGGGGACAGGCGCGGGTTCGGCCGGCCGCGGTTGCTTGCGTACACCCTTCCAGATCTCGCCAAAGGCCTTGGCAAGCTCGGCCAAGGCTGTGATGCCATTGGCCACGTCCTGGACGCTCGTACCGCCGCCCCGGGGGCCATTGCCGCCCTGGACCCCGCCACTGGCCTGACCGTTGCCGCTTCCCTGAGCCTGGCCACTACCCTGTGCGTTGCCGCCTGCAGCAGGAGCCTGCTGGGCAGGAGCCTGCTGGGCAGGTGCGGGTTGTGAGGGCTTGGCGCCGGCCTGCGGTTGATTCTGCTGGCTGGCTGGCGGATTGCCGCCAGCGACGACCTTGGGCATGAAGATCTCGACCTTCGCCGACCGGTCCGACTGATCGTTGTTGTCCAAAGGCTTTCCGGGGTTGCTCGGAGTTCCGGCACCCTTGCTCTTGATGGCACTCGAGGGCACATCGATCCCTTGCTTGGCCAGGTAGCTCTTGACGTGGGCCGCCGTCTCCGAGGCACGGCGGGCCGAAAGGCCCTGGTTGTCATACTGCGTCTTCGTGCCGGAGTTCGAGGCATAACCCGTGACATCGATGCGGAAGCCAGGATTGCCGAGCAGAGCCTTCTGCTGGTCGGGCGACATCTTCTTGAAGTCGGCCGCGAATTGGTTCAGCATCTTGTCGAGGTCCTGGGTGCCGCCACGCGGATCGGACTTTGCGGTCTGGAAGAGGGCCTGGCCGCTGTACGCCGGGCGATTGCCGCTCGTAGCCGACGCGGAGAGGGCGGATACGTCCGGGGCAGCTGAGGTGCGGGGCGCCGCAGGTGCTGGGCTGGAGGCCGGAGTCGCGGTCGCGGTCGCGTTGCGCGCCGCCTGGCTCGAGAAGGGCTGGGTCGCCGAGCCCGTCACCTTGTTCACCATGTTCGTGTGCTCCTCACGCTGCTGAAGGGTTATGCCTGCAAAGCCGGAGAGGACTGCGCCTGCTACAGGGATTTCACGAAGATTTGACGGTGGGCCTGCGCGGCATGCCGGCAAGCAGCAGCCATCCAAGCAACAGCATGATGCCCTGGCTGCCCAGCGCCACGCGGAACCGATCATCTCCAAGGGGCTGGCCGAGCGTGACGGCGACGCCCCACACGAGGGGGCCCACGACTGCCGCAGCCCGGCCGACCAGCGCCCAGATCCCGAAGACCGTGCCCTGGGCCTCGGGCGGGGCCAATTGGCTCAGATAGGGGCGGACGATGGTGCCCGTACCTCCCATGCACCAGCCGATGGCCGGACCCACGATCCAGCGGAACAGGTCGGCATCCCGGATGGAGACGGCGAGTATCAGCGCGATGGTCCAGGATCCGAGACAGAGATTAAGGGCCTTGCCTGGGCCCCAGGCGTCCGTCATGCGTCCCCACGCGAATGCGCCGGCGATGGCGACCACCGTGCTGCTCGCCAGGAGCAATTCGACGCCGCTGCCGGCCTTCAGGCCGATGGCCCGTGTGGCGTACGTCGCCATGAAGAGGATGACGGTGTTGACGGCGTCCATGAATAGAAGGTTGGCCAGCATGAATCGGCCAAGACCGGGATGCTTGCCGGGTGACAGGGTTTCACGGATCATCCGGAAGGTGGCGGCGGCACCGGCGTCCCCGGCATCTGCTGCCGGCGATCGGTCGGGCAGTTGCGCGAAGGCCGGGATGGCAAAGAACAGGTAGAGCAGCGCCGAGGGAATGAAGGCTGCCTCGGGGCCGTTGCCCCCCCAGGGCACGGGCCAGGGCCCGAGCCGTCCGCTCACGAACGAGCCGACGACGGCGAGACCCAGCAAGGTCCCCATGAACCCGACGCCGATGCCGGCGGCCGACCATCGGCCGCGGTCCGAAGGCGCTGCGAGATCAGGCAGGATGCCGTGATAGACAGCCTGAGAGAGTTGGAAGCCGACAATCGAGACGCCCAGGAGCGCAGCGGCGACCAAGGCTCCGGCCTGATGTCCTGCCCACGGTACGAACAGGGTCGTACCGATGCACAGGAGGGCCCAGCCGCGCAGCAGGATCATGCGTCTTCCGGTCCTGTCGGACCAGGCGCCCTGCATCGGAGCGATGAGCGCGACGACCACCATGGCGAGTGTGACGGTCCAGGCCCACAGGCTGTCGGACGCTTTCAGGACATCCTGAAGAAACAGCTGGCCGTGGATCGACAGGATGTCGATGCTCCAGATGATGTAGGCGAAGTCGTAGAGGACCCACGCGCGCAGTGCCTTGACGTTGCTGGCCTGCGGGCCGGAGTCGGCGACCAGCCGATCGCCGGGCGGTTGGCTCAGCCCGGCTTCTTCCACGTGCCCCCCGATTCGATGCGACGGCGGACGTTGTGGGCGATTTCGCGGGTGCCTTGCTGCTGCAGGCTCGAGATGACCCAGCCGGGAATCAGGTTGCCGGAAGTATCCACGCCCATGGCATATTCCAGGCATGTACCGGCGCCCAGGGGATGCATCTGCCAGCGGCCCTCCAGGCGGCGGAAGGGCGTCCTGACCTGGGTCCAGCGGATGGTCCGGGTAGCCGGTACGCCCCACCGACGGATCGTGAGGTCTGGCGCGAAGGGTACCTGGCTGACCATACGGAGGACGGTGCCATCCGGTTGCTCCCCCAGAATCCTGATGCTGTGCACGCTGGGCATGAACTCGGCCAGCTTCGCAGGGTCTTCAAGGATGGCAAAGCATTGGTCCGGGCTGGCCTTGGCCCAGAAGCGCAGGACCGATCCGCGGAGACCGTCGGCGTGTTCGAAGGCCTGCGTCAGGACCTGGCCCGCTTGCAGGCGCGCGGCATCCGCCTCGCTCGGGGTTGCCACGGATGCAGGGAGGCCCGCGGCATCCGTCTGTGCCCACGCCATTGGACAGGCCAAGGCGACCCAAGGGGCCAGGGCCGCTGCAAGCGGTCCGAGCCGCCTAGAAGTTGCTGCCGAAAGGATTGCTGATTCCACCGTTGTTGAAGGGGTTCTGGAAGTTGCCGGGTGTCGGGTAGCTGTAGCCGGGGGCCACCAATTGGTCGGAGGGAGTAGGACTGGGTGTCAGGGCCGCCTTGGGCGCGTCTGCCGAGACCACGAGGTCCACGCGTCGGTTCAGGGCCCGGTGCTGCGCGGTGTCGTTCGGGAAAAGGGGGCGGAATTCGGCGTAGCTTGTCGCCGAGAGGCGCTTGGGGGCGATGCGACCCTCGCGGACCAGAAATTCCACGACCTTGATGGCTCGATCCCCGGCCAGGCGCCAGTTGGTCCCTGCGGCTCCGCCCGGCGCGACGTTGTCCGTGTGACCCTCGACGCTGATGGCGTTGGGCATCTTCTGCAGGGCCTGGGCTGCCTTGCGAAGGGCTTGCTTGAGTGCCGGCTTCAGGTCGGTCGAGTTGGCATCGAAGAAGGCCGTGTCGTAGAGGCTGATGACCAGGCCCCGATCCTGCAGGTCGACCCGGACCTGGGACCGGCCGTCGAACTTCGCGATAGCCTGCTTGACCCGAGCCTGGGCTTCCTGGATCTGGTCGGTCTTCACCGTCGCAGGCGTGTTGGCGAAGATGTCCTGGCCATCTTTCTTCTTGATGCTCAGGGACTGCTTGATGGACTGGGTGATCTTCGCGAAGTTCTCGGCGGAGATGCGGCTGGACATGGCGTACATGACGACGAAGAAGACCATCAGCAGCGTGATGAAGTCCGCGTAGGTGATCAGCCAGCGCTCGCGGTCATTGTGCTGTTCTTCCTCGCCTTCACGTTGAAGGCGCCAGTCCTTGGCCCGCATGCCCTAGCCCTCGTCGTACTGGGGCACGGCCATCTCCGGTTCGGCACCACCAAGGCCCGCCGTGGGGCCTGAGCTGCGTCGGGTCTTGGCCGAAGCGCGGATGGTCTTGCGGGTCGAGGGCGGCAGGCTGACCTGAAGTCGCTCATTGATCAGCCTCGGATTGGCCCCGGCTTGCATGGCGAGGATGATCTCGACCATGACCCAGCGGATGCGCAATTCTTCTTCCGAGTTCTTCCGGAGCTTGTTGGACAGGGGCAGGAAGAACAGGTTGGCCGCGCCGACGCCATAGAGCGTGGCGACCATGGCCGTGGCGATCTCGGGTCCCAGCTGCTCCGGCTTGTCGAGGTTGCCCAGGACCGAGACCATGCTGAGGACGGTGCCGAGGATGCCCAGCGTGGGACAAAAGCCTCCCAGAGACTCGAAGACCGCGATATTGGTCCGGTGCCGGCCTCGGATCGCCAGCATCTCGGCTTCCAGCAGGTCCTGGATTTCCTGAGAGTCGAAGCCCTCGGTGATGTATTGCATGCCACGCTTGAGGAAAGGGTCCTCGATGTTGGCAATGTCCTTCATCGTGCCCTGGATGCCGGCCGTGCGCAGGCGGGTCGAGAGCTTCATGAGCTTGGCCACGACCTCGACCATTTCGATGCTCGCGGGCTTGAGGGCTTCCCACGTCAGTCTCGGGATGGCGAGGACCCTGTCGGCGGGAAACGACATGAAGGCTGCCGTTGCCGAACCCCCGAGCACGATGACGAAGGCGTGCCAGGACCAGAGCGTTGCCGCGCTGCCACCCTGCAGGGCCAGGGCGCTGAGCAGGAAGAAGATGAGGGCCACAAGGCCGAACATGTTCCGCATCGCCGTTTCCTCGGTCGGTCAGGGCATCCTAGGATACCCGACCGTCGCCCCTAGCGCACACCGGCCACACGGGGGCGGGGCATGGCCCAGCCCGAATGCGGGTTGCGGGGTGCAGCCAGCGCCGGTTCCGGATACTGGCTTTGGCGCAGGTCGGCCGCCGGTTGCAATCTCTTGACCAGGTCGAACTGGAAGCGTGCGCGCAGGGCATCGCCTTCGGCCATCGCGGTCCGGCCCAGGTAGTAGCGGGCCACGCTGTTGCCGGGGTCAAAGCCGACGGCGCGTTCCAGGAAACGGTTGGCTTCGGCCAGGCGACCGGCGTCGTGCGCCATGATGCCCAGCCACGCATTGGTGTCCGATGCCTCCGGAGCCAGACGCCATGCCTTGCCGAAGGCCTCGAAGGCGCGGCTGCCTTGCCCTCTCAGGTAGGCGAGGCGACCGAGGGCCAGCCAGGCTTCCGCCCGATTGGGACGTTGGTCGGCCACGGCCTCGAGGTGGGGTTCTGCTTCCAGGTACTGGCCCATGTCCGTGAGCAAGCCGCCCAGCATGGCCCGGGCCTCGAGATCGCCGGGATGCGCCCGGGCCTGCTGGCGCAAGAGGGCCACGGCACGATCCTGCTGGCCGGAGGCCACCATGGACCTGATCTGCTGGAGTCGGTCTTGCCGGTGACGAGCCTGATCGCCCGGCGCAAGGAAGAGGCGCGAGAGCCAGAGCGTCAAACGGTCCACGCCTTCGGCGAGTTGACCAAGCAGGTTGTCCGCGCCCTGGACGGGAAGGTCTCGGGCCTGGTCGACTGCGGCCTGCTGCCACGCTTCGAGCACGCGCACGCGAGGATGGTCCCCCAGCCCCCGCCGACGCAGGCCCTCCAGAAGCTCCTGCGTCGCCTCGGCTTCCTCGAGGCGACGGGTCGCCTGAGCAGACCGGCGGAACTCGTCCTGGGGCAGAAGGGGTGCCGTCCGGGCAGCAGGAGAACCTTCCCAGTTCATCCGGGTCCGCGCGCCACGAACGGGCGTGCGCACGTCGCGAGGCAGTCGGATGACCTCTTGTTGTGCGGTGGCCGGAGCGGCGATGGACGCGGGGTTGGCCGGGAGGGCCAGCGCGCGGAAGTCCGCTTCGATGCGACGCATGCTGAATGTGCCTTACCCGCGAGGCAGCAGGCTCGAAACTTTTAGACTTGGCTTGGCCGCGGTTGAAATACGTGTTGTTGCAGGGTCACGCATCGTGGAACGGGTATGTGATGCACGGTAGGCCATGGGTGGGTACGGCCCGGAGTGTTGCCGGTCGATTAAGCTTAGCGCCGCCCGGAGAAGGCGGGGCGACAAGCCCGATGTGAAGCCGAGGGTCCCGGGGGGGTGCCTTGGCGCAAGAGGAGAGCAAACGATGTCCAGCATTCAGGGCGGATCGACGTGGACCCCGAGCTTCGATACGGTGAAGATGAAGGAGAACACCGCCGTACCCCAGATCAAGGATGACGGCGTCGTCCCGACGGGTTCGACCCAGGATCGGCCCGTCACCGAGGAAGTCGTCACGGCCCTGCCGACCGGCAGCGTGGACATCGATCGTCCTGTCGTCGACCGTGATGTCGTCGGTGGCAACCTGGTGCCGGATCGCGGCGGTGTCGTCGACAACCGTCCGGTGGATGGCGGGCGTGTTCCCGACTATGCCACGGCCGTCGAGACGCCGAACCGGCCCACCAACCTGGGCGTGGACCAGCTGGGTTCCGACCCGCGGAGCACCGCTCCCGAGTTGCCCCGCACCCCGGTCAATACCGTCGTGGGTGGCATCGGCCAGGTCCTTGACCGGGTCAACAACGGCGAGCGGGGCGACAAGATTGCCGGCGACCTGTCCTCGCTGATCGACAAGTTCAAGGACGATCCCGCGCTGCAGAAGCTGCTGATGAAGCTCTATGAAATCGCGATGGGCCAGGGCAATCCCTACGACGTTGCCGGTCTCGTCAAGCAGATCGACGAGTACATGAACAGCAAGGCGAAGATCATGTTCCCGCAGCACGAGCCTTGGGAAGCCATCGTCCAGCGCCCCGACGGTTCAAGCGAGCGGGTCTCCGTCCCGCCCGGCACCACCGAGGCCTCGTACAACGCGAACCCGTTCCCGCTCAACACCTCCAAGGGTCCTGCCACGGCTGGTGGTGGCACCGGCACGCACGATCCGCTGAAGATCACGCTGGACGGTACCGACGCCAAGGTCAACACTACGGACAACAGCCAGATTCGCCTGGATGACGGTCGCGAGGTGACGATGTCCGGCGGTCTCAACGACAACGAAGCCTGGCTGGTCAAGGACCGTAACGGCGACGGGACCTCGAAGAATAACGGCGTCATCGACGGCAACGAGATCTTCGGTGACCACCTGGGCAAGTTCAAGAACGCCTATGACGAGCTGGCCCACGAGTACGCTGCCGAACTCAAGACCGACGAACAGGGCCGCAAGTACATCGACCTTGCCGATCCCAACTCGGTCGCGGCCAAGGAGCTCAAGCTGATGGACAAGGCCGGGAACTACATCCACGCCGCCGACAAGCTCCAGAAGCTCTATGTGACCTGGGACGAGGTGAACATCCAGGCGGGGGATGGTCAGACGTCGCTGCGTCAGCAGGCGCTGGTTCAGTACAACGACGGCAAGGTGGCCAAGTCGGCCGACCAGTGGTTCGGCGAGAAGCAGGCTGCCTGAGGCGGGGCGTGTCCAGGGGCTTGCCATCCAATGATGGCAGGCCCCTTCGCTTTGGGGCGGTTTTGCCCCCTTGACGGCAGGGTAGGGCAACAGAAGCCATGGTTGCCCGTTCCGTCTTCATTGCCCTCATTGCGTTCCTGGGTGCCGGCCTCGGCTTGGCCGCGCCGTCCCGGGCCGCAGGCCTCGATGAGGACGCCTCGGATCTCCACCGCACGTTGCTTGCGCGCCTGGTGGGACAGTTGGTGGAGCAGGGCTACGTGGCCGAGGGCGAGCGTGTCTGGTGGGAGCCTGCGAAACATCCCGAGGAGCCGGATGACCGCATCTTGCGGGCCATGGCGACCCATGCCCTGCTGGAGCGTGGGGTGCTTCTGGTCCGCAGGGAGGCAGACGCCGAGATTCGCCTGGAGGCCAGCCTGTTGCGCGCAGCAGGCGAGATTCTCTATCGTCCGGATTTGATGCAGGGGCGCCCGGGGCCTGCCTTCACGCTGACCCATCGACTGGTGGCGCGCTCTGTAGTCCTTGCCACGGGCAAGGTCCGCAAGGCTGACGTTCTGGTGGTTCAGGACCAGCCGTTCGCGCCTGTCGAGAGGCGAACGGCCTCAGGACCCGACGCCGACTCTGTGGAGACGGGTCGCCTGCTGCAGGAGGTCCAGGGGTTCGGCGTGACCTTGTCCAACTTGGCGGGCTCCGGCTTTTCCTATCGTCGCTGGCTGGCTTCAGGGCGGGGGTTCCAGATTTCAGGCTTTCCGTACCTCAACGGCACGGATACGTTCTTCAACGTTGGCGGCCAGGTCATGCAGTCTTTCTTCGAGGCTCCCGACGGTCGTGGCTATGGCTTGCTGGCGGCCGGGGTCGGCCTCGGCAGCCTCGCCACTTCCTGGTTCGGGGGGCCGGCCTGGAACCTCAGTGTCGGTGGTGGGGCGGACCTCCGTCTTGCGGCGAACCTGGTCCTTTCCGCCCAACTCGCCTACAGCCTGTCCGCCGGGAACCGCATCGGGCCGGGCGGCGGAGCGGGCCTCTTCATCGAGTTCTGATGCCTACGGACAAGGATGGGTCCTGACATGCGCACGCGATGTGTCCTGAATGCCTTGCTGCTGGCAGCCGTTCCTCCATTCCTGCCCGCCGGGGTCGGCCTTGCGGCGCCGCCTCCGGATGCCACGGCCTACCATCGGATCAACCTCGATGCCGTCGCCAACCAGCTGATGGAAGGAGACAAGCCCTACGTGCGCAAGGGAGAGCGGGTCTGCTGGGTGCCGGATGCCGCGTCCCGGAGCCAGTCAGTGCTCGAAGCGCGTGCCTTGGACCACCTGTTGCTGGCTGCGCTTGTCCGGCGTGGCGTGGAGTTCGTCGATCACGAGGACAAGGCAGATGTCCTGCTTGCCGTATCGTTCGCCGAAGTCAGGGACGAGCCCTATTTCCGCCCCGAGTTGCTGGGTATGCGTCCCGGTCCGGCCTATCGGCTTCGGGACAGGGTCGCGGTACGCGCGATCGAGCGGGCCACCGGTCGCATACGCGGCGAGAACTACCTGGTGGCCGAGTTCAAGCCGTTCGATGGCACGCTGGCGCCGGATCCCTCGGAGGCCACGGGCTCTGCCGCCCAGCCCTTGCCTGACCTGGGTTCGGTCCAGTCGGACCTGACCGGATATGGGCTGGCCGTGTCTTGGCTGTCGGGCTCGGGCTTTGCCTGGCGCCGATGGCTTGCCAACGGCTGGGGCTGGCAAGTGGCGGGCATCCCTTACAGCGACGGCACCGACTACTTCCACAACGTCGGGGCGCAGATCATGCGTCAGATGGTCGACGGCCGTCTCGGACGCATGTACCTGCTGGGCGCCACGGGTGTGGCGTATGGCACGGCAGGGCCTACTGGCTGGAACCGGCAGGGCAGCGACGGGATCTCGTGGACGCGCCAGCCGACGTTGCTCTGGAACCTGAGTGCCGGCCTGGGTGCGGATCTCCGTCTGACGCCCAATCTGGTGCTGGCCTTTGGGGCGGGCTACAGCCTCGTACCGCAGGCGACCTACGATGACCGGCTCACGGTGCGGACCGAGACGCTTGGCGTCACGCCCGCATTTTCGTTCGGTTCCTTCCTCGAGTTCTGACGTCCGCAAGGCGTCCTAGATCGACAGGTTGCGCCGTGCGAAGACCTGCCACGCTCCCAGCATCGTCACCAGCGGCAAGCCGGCGAGGCAGGCCCACGCGGTCCAGGCTGTTTCCTTGCCGGCCAGCGGCTCGTACGGCCGGAACCACGAGAAGGGTGAGAGCGGCTTCAGGGGTTCGAGCGCCCGGAACACATCCCCGAAGAGGCTGACGAACAGGGCAATCATCATCAGGGCAATGGCGGGCCGGAAGGCGTTGGCAGACTCGCTCGCTGCGGCGGAGAGCAGCAGCGTGACGCCACCGATGCCAAGCATCAGCAGCAGGGCCTGCAAGGAAGCAAGCAGCCAGCCGGCGAGTCCTCCGGGCAGGACGACGGCATGCCAGGCGAACATGGCGGCAACCACACCGACGCAGGCGGCAATGGTCACGGCCTGACCGAGCACCAGCAGCCCGACCTGCGCCAGGATGAAGCGGGCCCGGGTGATGGGGCCCGACAGGGTGAACGCCAGGGTGCCGCGCTCGATGGCTCCGGCGATGGCCGCCGAGGGCACGCCGATGGCCCATGTCGCCAGCATCGCGAGGCAGAGCGGGTGGATCAGGATCCACGACACATAGCCTTCCGGCCGCGCCATCGAGACGCGGGCGCCCATCATCTTCTTGATGAACGAAGGCAGGAGCTTCATCGAGATCTCGGCCTGGGCGCGATACTCCGGGTACCACCAGGCCGTCATGCCGAGGAACAGCGCGAGGCCGACGGCCAGGGCCAGCATGGTCGGCCATCTGTCCTTGAGGGCACGCAGGAAGACGGCGGTGGTCATGCGTAATACTCCAGGAACGAGTCTTCGAGGCTGGCTGCCTCGATGGCGACATCCCGCACAGGTAGTCGGGCCAGCAGGCCGAGGAGTGGACGGATGTCGCCCGTGACCTCGAGGATGCTGCTGGTACCCTCCCAGGCCACGATGCGCACGTCGGGCAGGGCGGAAGAGACCGTTTCCCGGTCGACTCCGGCGTCCAGGACGAGGCTGACCCTGCGCGCCTTTTTCGCCTTTAGGGACTCGGTTCGCGCGACCTCGACGATGCGTCCGTCACGGATGATGGCGACCTGATCGCAGAGGCGCTCGACTTCCGACAGGACATGGCTCGACATGAAGATGGTGCCGCCTTCGTCCCGGTACTGGGCCAGCAGGCGATGGAAGGCTTGCTGCACGAGGGGGTCGAGGCCCTCCGTCGGCTCGTCCAGGATGACCAGCTCAGGCGTGAGAAGCAGGGCATGGATGATCGCGATTTTCTGCTTGTTGCCCTTGGAGAGGGTCTTGAGCCTGGGGACCGGGTTGGCGTCGAGCGCCTCGACCATGGCCCGCAGTCGCTCCTCGGGCAGCGCGACGCCACGGAGGCGGGCAGCGTAGCGCAGGAATTCCATGCCGGTCAGGTTCTCCGGCAAGTGGACTTCCCCGGGCAGGTAGCCGATGCGTTGGCGCACGGCCGGCCCGTCGCGCCAGGGGTCAAGACCCAGGACGGATGCCTTGCCCGACTGGGGGCGCAGAAAGTCGAGCAGCAGGCGGATGGTGGTCGACTTGCCCGCCCCATTGGGCCCAAGGAAGCCGAAGATGCTTCCCTGGGGCACCTCGAGGGACAGGTCCCGGACACCTTTGCCACCTGGATGGAGATGCGTCAGTCGCGCGAGGGTGATGGCAGGTCCTGACATGCCCGTCACAGTAGCACAAGCATTCGGGAGCGTACGGCGTGTTACCATGATCATCATGCGTGGGTTCATGAGCGTCCTGTTGGCGTGCGCTGCGATCGTCGTGGTGCAGGCCACCCCTGCACGTGCCGATGTTCGGGACAGCCTCGAGGCGACCATCGCCCGGTCGGCGGGTGCCGACAAGGCGCGGCGCTACGCCCCCATGGTCCGCGCGGCAGCGCGCAAGCATGGCGTGCCCGAGCTGCTCGTGGCCGGCATCATCCGCCAGGAGTCCGACTGGGACCCGACGTGCCGCACGGGTCCGTCCCGCGGTCTGATGCAGGTCAATCGGGGCCACGCGCGGCGGGGTGACAACCTCTTCGATCCGAAGACGAACCTCGACTATGGTTGTCGTATCCTCCGTGAATATCGTGACTGGGCCGCGAGGCGCATGCCGCAGGGGTCGCCGGAGCGGGCCATCTGGCACAAGGCGCTCACGGCTTACAACTTTGGACCGATCGCCGTCGCCCATCGCGGCCTGTACCGCAGTCGCTACAGCGCCAAGGTCATGCGGTCCTACGAGCAGGCCGGCGACGCCCCCCGGCGCTGATGGCGACCGGCTGGCGCGGCGGGTCCGGGCGTCTCTAGAAGCGGAAGAAGACGCCCACCGTCGGGGCGAGTCCGCCGTCCTGGACTGTCGTGGTGTTGACGGCGTCGGCAGCCACGGGCGTGTTGGCGTTGCCGCCGCCCAGGCTCCAGTCCTTGTAGAGCGATTCAGGGCGCCAGTAGGCACCCGCGCGCAGGTTGAGCGGACCCCACAGGCGCAGATCCAGGGCCGCACCCGCCACGCCTGTGACCGACGAGGATTGGGCGCTCGATACCGTTTCTTCGCCCACCCGGACAGGAGCCTTGAGGGGTTGGTTGATCGCATTGATCCCGACACCGCCCTGAAGGACCAGGCGCAGGGATTCGCCGAGCGGCAGTTGCCACTGCGCGAGCAGGTCGAGTTTCAGCGGCGAGACGTTCTGGCCGTAGGTTCCGGTGGCGGCACCCAAGGCAACACCGAAGCTTTGTCCGGAGAACGGCTCGAGGATATCCGCCTCGAACTGCACCCGCCCAAGGGTCGCGAGGGCGTCTGTTGCCGTGGCACCCACCAGCTTGCCGTTTTGCGACTGTCCGCCGATGAAAAGACCGAGGCGCATCAGCGAAGCACCTGGATCCTCGACCAGGAGGTCGTCATCCCGGATTTGGTCCGCTCCTTCGATGATGACTCCCAATGAGCCGCTCGGCATGGCCCGGGTGACGGCAATGCGGCCGACCTCGACGGTCGGCGTTTCGACTACCGCGCCCGATCCGGCCTGGAAGACGGGAGGAAGGGCCCGCATGGCAGAGAAGACGTAGCCATTCTGCATGCCGTTGTTCGCGCCCATCTCGAGCTGGACCAGCTTGCCTTGGCGGCCCACGATGCGGGTCTGCAGCCTGAACACGTCCCGGAAGCCCGCGAGCGCACTGGCGACGAACTGGTCGGCGGCACGACCCCGTGCCTGCGCCATCGAATCCCCGGACGCTCGGGTGTCGATGGGGAAGGAACGGGCCACGATGCCCCGGCGGACCTCGATGAGGCGGCAAGAGCCGATCCACTGGTCATTGTAGATGATGGTCCTGTCCTGGCCTGTCTGCGTCATGACCTCGTTGGACACGTTGATCTCGACGAGGTAGTCCACGTTGGTCAGTTCCGTGAGGCGTCCCTGGCCCCGCAGCAGTCCGTCGATCCCCAGTTGGTTCTCGCGAAGGATGGCGTCGATGCGCCCGCGCTCGACCAGCGTGAAGCGTCCGAGGTTGGCCAGGGCATTGCCCAGGCGTTCGTAGGCCATGTCTTCGTCGTCGGCGAAGTTGCTGTAACGGTCGGGCCTGAGCAGGGCGATGCGCGGCAAGGCCGCTACCGCAGTAGGAGCTGCCGGGGTACTGACGGCACTTGTCGCGCGACCCGACGAAGGTGCCGCGTCTCCATTCGACCGGCGGATCTGGGCTGAGGCTGGCGGCGTCGCGAGGATGGCGATGGAGAGGGCTGAGGTCAGGGCGGCCAGGCGGTGCACGTAGGTTCCTCGATGCGGTTGGTCTGACATGGTCCTACCCCCCGGACGATGCCGTGAAGCCACGGGTTCCGTCGGTGTCGGCGCTGGTCCCGTGGACGCGTCAGCGGGGTTCCGGACGCGGGGCTTCGAGGTGCCGGAGGGCCTCTGCGAGGCGTTGCTCCTCGACCAGGGCCGCGTGGGCCATTTCCTTGAGGCGTTCGTCGTTCCGGCGCCGCCGACGTTCCTGTCGTGCTTCGGTGACGGCAGCCTCCTGGCGTTCAGCCTGCAAGGCAATGGGCCGCGCAAGGAGCAGACCCTTCAGGGCGCCCGTGACCTTGGCCCGGGCGGCCTCAGCCGCCTCGGCAACCTTGCGTGCCACGAGGGCGGCGGCCGCCACGATGCCCACCGTCACGGCCGTGCGCTTCGTCCGGTCCCCGGAAGGGGAAGCCAGATCGAGCCTGTCCCCCTGCGTCCTCGGCCTGACCTCACCGGCTTCGGGGGGCGTCGTTTCGACCGGACGCCGTGCGTCGGCACTTGTCTGGGTGCCGGTGCGGGGTGCCGTGCGCATGGCGGTCGCCTCCCTGATTCCTGATTGTCGGCCACGCGACGCGCGACTTGCGCCGAGCGCGACGAGATGCCCGAGGCGAGATTCGAACTCGCACGCCTTGCGGCGCCAGATCCTAAGTCTGGTGCGTCTGCCATTTCGCCACTCGGGCCCGAGAGGACAGGTTACCCCTTCTCCGGGCGTTACGGGGGCTTTATTAAACGTCGATTAACTGCTAAGATGATATTGGCGGTTCAACGGCGAGCAGCCCCATAAGCTTTCGATGAGGACGGTCATGATGACGATTTCAGACAAGGAATTGCTGGCGTTGGGCCTCGGCGGGCTCGGACAGGTACACATGAACCTGTCGCGTGCCGCCCTGATCGAGGAGGCGCTCAAGCGCGGTGAGGGCCGCCTTTCCGCGGGCGGTGCCCTTGTCTGCGAAACCGGCCATCATACCGGTCGCTCCCCCAACGACAAGTTCATCGTCGAGGAGCCTTCCTCGAAGGATCGCATCTGGTGGGGCAAGGTCAACCGGCCGGTCTCCGAGGCCACGTTCGACCGCCTGCTCGGTCGGGTCCAGGCCTACATGCAGGGTCGCGAGGTCTTCGTCCAGGACCTGTTCGCCGGTGCCGATCCGCAGTTCCGCCTGCCCATCCGTGTCGTGACCCAGCACGCGTGGCACGCCGCCTTCGCGAACAACATGTTCGTGCGGCCGGTCGGCAGCGAGCGCCAGGGTCTCGAGGCCGAGGCCACGGTCCTGCACGTGCCTGACTTCGAGGCCGTGCCGGAGATCGACGGCACGAACAGCAGCACCTTCATCATGGTCCACTTCGGCCGCAGGCTCGTCCTGATCGGCGGCACGCAGTACGCCGGCGAAATCAAGAAGTCCATCTTCACGCTGATGAACTACCTGCTGCCGCAGCGGGGCGTCATGAGCATGCACGCCTCGGCCAACATCGGGGCAAGCGGCGACGTGGCTGTCTTCTTTGGCCTGTCGGGAACCGGCAAGACGACGCTCTCCGCCGATCCGGACCGAAAGCTCATCGGCGATGACGAACACGGCTGGGCCGATGGCGGCGTCTTCAACGTCGAGGGTGGCTGCTACGCCAAGGTCATCAAGCTTTCCCGGACGGCCGAGCCCGAAATCTACGCGACGACGGCCATGCACGGCACGATTCTCGAGAACGTGGTGATGGATCCCCAGACCCGGGCGCTCGACCTTGACAGCGATGCGCGTACCGAGAACACCCGTGCCGCCTACCAGCTCGATGCCATCCCCAACTACGAGGCGACCGGCAAGGGGGGCCATCCCCGGACGATCCTGATGCTGACCTGCGATGCGTTCGGTGTCATGCCCCCCCTCGCGCGGCTCACGCCCGAGCAGGCGATGTATCACTTCCTGGCGGGTTACACGGCCAAGGTTGCCGGTACCGAGCGGGGCGTCAAGGAGCCTTCGGCGACCTTCAGCACCTGCTTCGGCGCGCCTTTCATGTCGTTGCATCCGACGGTCTATGCCAAGCTGCTCGGAGAGAAGATCGCTCGCCATGGCACGACCTGCTATCTCGTCAATACGGGTTGGAGCGGCGGTGCCTACGGTGTCGGCAGCCGGATGAAGATTGCCCATACCCGGGCCCTGGTCCGCGCGGCACTGTCCGGTGAACTGGACAAGGCCGAGTTCGAGCAGGAAGCTGCCTTCGGTTTCCAGGTCCCCAAGGCCGTCGAGGGCGTGCCCGCCGAAGTCCTGCTGCCGCGCAACACGTGGACGGATAAGGCGGCCTACGATGCTACGGCTGCCAAGCTCTCGGGCATGTTCCGCGATGCCATCGCCCAGTTCGAGGGCATGGTCGACGCACACATCCTCGACGCTGGCCCCAAGGCCATCGCGGCGACGCACTAGTCCGGACGACGAAGCGCGGGTTGGGCCTGGTCTACAGGCGCAACTCGCGCTTCAGTCCTGTCAGGCCGGACTGCACGTCTTCTGCTGACATCTCCGCGTAACGCGGGGGCAGGTAGCGGCGGCTCGAGCTTTCATAGACCGCCAGCAGTTCCATGAAGCGGATCATGGCGGTGTTCCTGTTGGGCACGAATTCACCCAGGGCCTCAGCCATATGGGCCATGGCCAAGGGCTGGCCACCTGATCCGGCATCGTCGGCGAGTCGGGCTGCAAGCAACAGCAAGGCCTCGATCTCCGCTGCCGAAAAGCCTTCGGTCCCCCGGGCGATGGCCGCAGTGTCCCAGTCTTCTGCTGCCTTCAGCTGGTGCTTGCCCAGTTGCGCCTGCAGGATACGCAACCGCTCTTCTTCCTGCCAGGGCAGGAAGAAAGGGATCTTCTCGTCGAAGCGACCGGGGCGCTTCAGGTCGATGTCCAACTTGTCCGGTCGATTGCTCATGACCATCCACAGCACCTTGCCACGTTGGCTGGTGTCGCTCATGAAGGTCTTGAGCCTGGCGAAGACCCGGGAGGAAACGCCCGAGTCGCCGTCCTCTCCTCCCAGCGCCCGGTCGACCTCGTCGACGAGGACCAGCACTGATCCAAGGCCACGAATCATGCCGAGGATCTTCTCGAGATTGGCCTCCGTCGAACCGACCCAGCGATCGCGGAAGTTCTTGAGCGCGAGGCAGGTCAAGCCGGAATCCCGGGCAAAGCCCTCGGCCAGCCAGGTCTTGCCGGTACCCATGGGGCCCACGAGGAAGATGCCCATGGGCACTTCACGGTGACGGCCTTCGTGGATGGCCTGGGCAATCCGCCCCAAGCGCTCCTTGACGGCTTCCTGGCCGCCGACGGCATCCAGGCCGTGGCTGGGTTCGATGAGTTCGACCAGGCCGTGACATTCGTGCTCGATGATCTCCTTGCGCTTGTGGGCCAGCATCGACAGGTCCAGGGGGGACTTCTGGCCTTTGGCCCAGCGGACGATGCCCTCCATCTGGATGCGCCGCAACCCGCTGGATAGCCTGGCAAGCTGGGGCAGCGGGGCACTTGCCGCTACTCCGTGACGCTGCAGGGCCCTTTCCAGGAAGGCAAGGCGATCGGCCTCGTCGGGCAAGGGAATCTCGATGGGGATGACCTGCGCGTTGCGGACGACCCTCGGGTTGACGCTGCCCAGGTGTTCGGCCACAAGCAGGATGATGTTGTGCGAGTGCAGCATCCGTGGCTCGTGGGCCCAGCGCTCCAGCGTCACCAGCGCGGCGCGATCCTCGGTCGACATGTGGGAGGGCTCGGCCGCAGGCACGATCGTTTCCACATAGTCGATGACCAGGCCACATCGCTGGCCGGGCAGGGTCAGGAAGGCCTCGAGCTGGGGGAGGACCCGGCGTGCTTCCCGCATGCCCTCGACCAGAGGAGGCTCGCCGGTCAGGGCCTGGCGAACCTCGCCCGAAGTACGGGCCTTGTCCCGCATGGCCGGCGTGGCGAAAGCCAGGCCCTCGGAGATGTCGTAGCGCAGCACGATGTCCTTGGCGGGCTTGAGAAGCGCCTCCTCCAGAAACGTGGTCAAGGGGACGTCCTGCCCCTCCCACGGCACCAGATCACGGACATTGCCGTGCAGCAGGAACTGGACTGCCTCTCCCGCGAGGTAGCGGGCCCTCAGGTCTTCGGCCCATGCCGGCAGCGCAGGCGTGCTCACGCGCGTTCATCCTCCTGGCGCCGGGACGCGGGGGGAGCGTCGACGGTGCCTTCGTCCAAGGCGGTCTCGAGCGCACGCATCTCGGCCAAGGTCCGCTCCGCCACGGTCAGTCCCGAGAACAGGGCGTCGAGGTCCGTCGAACGGGAGGGGTCGGCTTGCATGGCCAGGATTTGTTCGTAGGCCAGGTCGAGGGCATCTTCCAGAACCTGGATGCGTGCCCCGATGACCTGGACCTCGTCCTCGAGGCGATGCAGGCGTTCCTTGCGCTTCTCCAGGATGGCAAGGTTCTCCTCGAGGGCTTCTCGATGTGCGCTCGAGGCCGCCGAAGCCAGATCCCGGCACACCTGGTCAATCTCGCGGCGCATGCGCTGCGGATCGTTCTGTCCCAGGTGCAGGCGCTGGCGGTGCATCAGGCTGAGCAACTCCAGGTGGGCATCCTCGAGGGACTCGAGTCGTTCGAGTTCGTCCATCATCAGGGTACGGGCCCTGTTTCCCTGCAGCACCAGCAGATCGCGAAGGGCACCGATGCGCTTGCCGAAGGCTGCTGCCTGTCGGGATACGGCGGGCGGCAGGCCGTTCCGGAGGCTCGTACGCCTCGCCTCGCGCTCCCGGTGCTCGCGGGCCACAGCCTCGCGGGAGAGCGTATCGGAGACATGCTTGCGCCAGCGGGGCAGCAGGGGAGCCAGCAGCAGCCAGGCTGCCGATCCCAACGCCGCCAGGACGAGCAGCCGGAGGCCCATCCGGCCGACACCCGCGAAAAGGCTCGTCAACCCGAAGAGGCCCAGCAGGCACCACCACAGCATGTGGGGACCCGCCAGCAGCGTCATCCGCCATCCGCCCGCCCCGAAGGCGGCGGGTTCAGGACTGCTCAAGGCTCTCGGAAGCTTGCCCCAGTTGCCGCTCGCCCTCGGAAGCCGGCGCCGTCATGCCCATCTGGCGCTTGTATTCCTCCAGCTTGGCCTTGGCGTTGGCGCTGCGCATCTTGTCATCCAGGCTGGCCATCTTTCCGGAGAGCGAGTTCTGGTTCATGTCGCGGGCGAGTTCGGCCTGGGCTTCGGTCTTGGCGACGGACTCGCGGATGCCGTCGAGCGCCTTGAGGTCAGCGTCCACGGACATGCCGGACAGCTGCTCCTGCACCTTGAGACGCGCCTTGGCGCTCTCATGACGGGCCAGCGTCTGGTTGCGCTCGGCCTTGAGCTTCTCGATCTCCGCCTTGAAGGTCTCGAGGTCCTGCTTGTGACGCTCCGCATCGGCGACGATGCGCTCCAGATCCGCACGCAGCCGGGTGATGCCGGTCTCGACGACTTCCTTGCGCTCGACCGCCTGCAGGGCCGTCTCCTCGTCGCCCGCCTGGATGAACTGGGGAATCCGGGCCTCGAGGGCTGCCAGCTCGGTCAGGTGATCCTCGAGCTCCTTCTGGGTCTTGTTCTTGAGGTGCACGACGCCACTGACGGCCTGCATCAGGTTCTGGTACTGCTTCTCGCGCGCCTGGATGGCGGCGTCGTAGACGGCGGCCGGATTGCGCGCCTCGAGTCCGCCGATGAAGAGGCCCAGGAATCCCCGGACCAGGTTGATTACCCGTTCCACCAAAGCCATCGGGCGCCTGTCCTTCCTTGCGCGGGCCGACCCGCGTGCGCCTTGTATCATGCCATGAACAATCGCTCCACGCCGAGACGGACATGACCCAGAAAATCGCAGCGCCTCGCGGCACCCACGATACCCTCCCACCCGACGAGCGGCTGGTTGCCCTCGTCGAGGAGACGGCCGCGAGGCTGTTTGCGCGTCACGGCCTGCGCGAGATCCGGACGCCGATCTTCGAGGCAACGGAGCTGTTCGCGCGGGGTGTGGGCACCGAGACCGATATGGTTGCCAAGGAGATGTATACCTTCACGGACCGAGGCGATCGTTCCCTGACCCTGCGGCCCGAGGGGACAGCCGGCGTGGTGCGTGCCTATGTCGAGGGGCGCCTGGACCAGGCCCTGCCCCAGCCGGCCCGGCTTTGGTACGGCGGGCCCATGTTCCGGTACGAGCGCCCCCAGAAGGGTCGTCAGCGCCAGTTCCACCAGATAGGTGTCGAGGTACTCGGGTCGTCTTCACCGGCCGTGGATGCCGAGATGATCGTGCTGGCCCACGACTTGCAGCACGATCTGCTGGATGCGGCCTGCGCCTGGCTCCGCGATTGCGGCGTTGCTGTCCCGGATGGGCTGCGGCCGATGCCGCTCGAGGTCCGGATCAACAGCCTCGGGGATGCGGCATGCCGTCCTGCCTACCGTGAGGCCTTGCAGGAGTGGCTTCGCCAGGGTGCCGGGACATACTGCGCGGATTGCCTGCGCCGGACCGAGTCAAACCCGCTTCGCGTACTGGATTGCAAGGTGCCGGCTTGCCGGGCGCGCAATGCCGGGGCTCCTCGTCTGCAGCCGTGTGCCTCGTGCCTGGATCATGCGGCGCAGGTCCGGGAGATGCTCGAGGCGGCTGATGTGCGCGTGGTCGAGGACCCTGCGCTGGTGCGCGGCCTCGATTACTACAGCCGGACGGTCTTCGAGATGGTGCCTGCAGGCGGGGGCGAGGCGGCACAAGCCACGGTCTGCGCCGGCGGCCGGTACGACGGTCTGGTCGCGGAGTTGGGCGGGGCGGATACGCCCGCTTTCGGCTGGGCCCTGGGCCTCGAGCGGACGGTCCAGCGTCTCGAGGCCTTGCTGGCGGATCTGTCGCCCGAGGATCGGTCCCGCCTTAGGGCTGACCGGCCCGCGCTTTTCATGGGTGCCCTGGAGCCCCGGGCGCTGGTCGAGGTCTTTCGCATGGGCGTCGCGTTGAGACGTCAGGGCTTTTCGGTTCAATGGCTGCCTGTTGCCGCCAAGCCGGACAGGATCCTCAAGGCCGCCGTGCGAGCGGACGCCCGGCAGCTTCTGCTCGTCGGCAGTGACGAACTGGACTCGGGCAGGGCGCGTCTCAAGGACCTGGCGACGCGCGAGCAACGTGATGTGAACCTGGTCGCCGTTGACCTCGGGGCCTGCCTCAAGTCGGCGGGTCCAGGGCTGGCGTCGTGAGCCGATTGCCCGAGGGCTGGGCCTCGCTTGCTCCCGTCTGGTGGGAGCGTGACTGGACGGAGGTCCGAACGCTTGTGGTCGCCGTGGATCCGGATCGCCCGGATTGGCTTCGTGCGGCGCAGGAGGTTACGGCGGCCTGGAGGTCGGAGCATTCCGGGGTGATGGTGCGGATTCGCACGGATCAGCCGGCAGATGACGATCCGGAATGGCAGGAGGCCGACGAGGTGCTCGACCTGCGGGACCCCGGCCCGTTGGCGAACGGATTGAGCGCCGTGGATGCTGTTGCCAACATGCTTGGTTGGCGCGTTCCGTCCCCCATCGCGCAGGAACCCGGACCCGTGCACGCGGTGGCCCGGCCAGGCATGTCCTGGGAGGACGTCCTGTCCACGGCGGTCGCCGAATCGGGTGGAGAGGCTCCCGTTCGGGTCCTGGACAGGGGAGGCTGGTTGCCCGACTGGGTGACCGCGTGCCGCGGCGTCACGATCGTGCGGGATGCGCCGTTGCGCCTGCGTTGGGAGGGTTCCTTCTTTTGCTGGCATTCCCTTTCCATCATCAACCGAGCCTTGTGCGACCGCTTGTTGCGCCGGGGCCACGAGCTCAGCCTGGTGCCCTATGAGCCCGACCAGTTCGACCCCATGGAGGATCCCTTGCTCGCCAAGCTGGCGCTTCGGGTTTCCGCTCCCTTGTCCGGCCCTGCCGAAGTGCACGTCCGGCACCAGTGGCCACCGAAGTGGTCCCCGCCTGCAGAAGGCTCATGGGTGATGATCCAGCCGTGGGAGTTCGGGGGGGCGCCGAGGACCTGGGTCGAGGAGGTGAATGCCGGGGTCGACGCGATGGTCGTCCCGACCGCCTACGTGCGCGACGGCTACGTGGCAAGCGGCATGCCGGCCGGCCGGGTACGCGTGGTGCCCAATGGGGTGGACCTGGCGCGCTTCCATCCGGGTGCGGCACCGTGGCCTGTCACGGGGACCCGGGGGACGCGATTTCTCTTCGTGGGCGGGAGCATTCCGCGCAAGGGCGTGGATGTCCTGCTCGAGGCGTGGGCCCTCGCCTTCACGGATGAGGACGATGTCTCCCTCGTCATCAAGGACCTGGGTGCCTCGACCGTCTACCGAGGCCAGACGGCCGGCCGTTCCATCGCGGCCGAGGCCGCGCGTGCGGGGGGGGCGCCCATTATCCACCTGACGGAAGAGGTGCCGGACGAGCACCTGCCGGGCCTGTACACGGCCGCCGATGTCCTCGTGCATCCGTACCGCGGTGAGGGCTTCGGCATGCCGATTGCCGAGGCGATGGCCTGTGGCTTGCCGGTCGTGGTCACCGGGCACGGTGCGGCCCTGGACTTCGTGGACGAGGAGGTCGGATGGCTGATTCCGGCACGGGTCTTGCCGACACGGCTACCGGACGACTTGCCGCCTTCGGATGCCCCGTTCGTGCTGGCCGAACCGGATCCCGTCGCCCTGGCCGGCCTCTTGAGGGTCGTTGCCGAGCAGGCTTCGGAGCGGATCAAGTGCGGGGCTGCGGGGCGTCGGCGCGTCGAGGCAGGACTGACCTGGGATGCCATCGTCGATGGCCTGGAGGATTTGCTCAAGTCGGTTGCGGCGGCAACACCGGTGCGGGCTGCGGAGGCCGCGGCCGAAGAGCGTCCCGGCATCCGGATCGAGGGACTGGATGGTCGCGCCGAGGTCTGGCTGCCGCGTTACGGCGACCGCTCGTGGGAACGGGCCTTGCGTAGGCGCTTGGCGTCGGGTCCGAATCTGCCGTTGGTCGTCTGGTTCGACACCGGCGAGGGCTGGTGCGAGGAGGATGCGATTTCGAGGCTCAGCAGGCTGCTGGAGGCGCACGGCCCGGATATTGCCGACGTGCACATTGTGGTCGAGGATGCCAAGGCATTGGACTGGCGTGTCATCCATGACGTGGGCCTGCCAGTGGGGCCCCCGGGAAGAAACGGTTAGATGTGGAATCCTCGGAACTTGGTCAATCGGTCCGTGGGTTCAAACGGTTGCCCACTCGGCCTTTCCTGTGTCTGACTGCGGGTTGCCAAGACAGAACAACCAGAACCGGGGGGCCAGGCGGGTTTCTATTCAGTAGAAGTGCTGCGGGCCCTGCCTCTCCCCGGCAACGAGTCGCTGGCCGAGCGGGTCCGCACGTTCGGGTCGTTCCTGTAGATTGGGGCGGATTCTGCCGATTGCCTCATGTGTCACGCCTCGATGGAGAGAACCGTTGAACCCTGAAATCCCTTTCAGCCTTGATGACAAGGTCATCCTTGTCACTGGCGCCACCGGGTCCTTCGGTCACGCCTTCGTCCGACGCGTCCTCTCCCGCCACAGGCCACGAAAACTCATTGTCTACTCGCGCGACGAGCTCAAGCAGTTCGAGATGGCCCGAAGTTTTCCCGAGTCCCGGTACCCTTGCCTGCGGTACTTCATTGGCGATGTCCGGGATGCCGCCCGGTTGCACCGCGCATTGTCCGGAGTCGATGTTGTCGTGCATGCTGCGGCGCTCAAGCAGGTGCCGGCCTGTGAATACAACCCCTTGGAGGCCATCAAGACCAATATTCTTGGGGCTGCGAACATCATCGATGCCGCGATAGATTGCAAGGTCGCAAGGGTCATCGCGTTGTCGACGGACAAGGCTGCCAATCCTATCAATCTTTACGGGGCGACCAAGCTGTGCTCGGACAAGCTGTTCACGGCGAGCAACCACTATTCAGGCCTCGCTAAAACGAGCTTCAGCGTAGTGCGTTATGGTAACGTGGTCGGCAGCCGCGGCAGTGTCGTCCCGTTCTTCCTCGAGAAGGCACGGGAGGGTGTCGTCCCCATCACCGATCCTCGGATGACCCGGTTCTGGATCACGCTTGAACAGGGCGTGGACTTTGTCTTGAGGAGCCTTGCCCGTATGGAAGGCGGCGAGGTCTTCGTGCCGAAACTGCCCAGCATGAACATTCTGGATCTTGCCAAGGCCCTCATTCCCGATTGCCGAATTGAGGTTGTCGGGATTCGCCCCGGTGAAAAGCTGCACGAGGTGATGGTGCCGGAAGATGACGCACGACATACCCTCGAGTTTCCCGACCATTTCGAGATCCTGCCGACCACGGCCGACTGGCGGTCGACGATGGCTGCGTCCAAGGGCGGGATGCCTTGTCCGGATGGCTTCATCTACTCGAGCGATCGCAATCACGACTGGTTGTCGGTCGCGCAACTGCTGGAGATGGTTCGCCCCCCGGCAGACCGGCAGGAGGCCTGAGCCGTTGCCCCGGTATCTGCCCTACGGTCGTCAGGCCATCGATGCGTCGGATGTCGAGGCGGTCGTCGAGGCCCTGCATTCCGACTATCTCACGACCGGACCCACGGTGGTGCGATTCGAGGAGGCCTTCGCACGCTTCGTCGGTGCGCGTTACGCCGTAGCCGTGGCCAATGGGACGGCTGCCCTGCATGCCGCCTATGCCGCACTGGGCATCGGTCCGGGAGACGAGGTCATCGTGCCTGCCATGACTTTTGCTGCCACGGCCAATGCGGCTTGCTACCTGGGCGCCAGGCCTGTGTTTGCAGACGTGGAATTCGGTACCCTGCTGCTGGATCATCAGGTGCTTGATCGCTTGGTGACGAAGCGGACCAAGGCAGTTGTGGCTGTCGATTATGCGGGTCAACCGTGTGCATATCCTGCCTTGCGCGCATTTGCGGACAGGCACGGTTTGGCCCTCGTGGCTGATGCCTGTCATGCCCTCGGAGGCAGCTTGAATGGCCGGCCCGTAGGTTCGCTAGCGGACCTGAGCACCTTCAGCCTGCACCCGGTGAAGCCCATGACCACGGGCGAGGGCGGAGTGATCACGACGGATGATCCCGACCTGGCCGAGCGAATGCGTGTCTTTCGGAACCATGGCATCACGACCGATCATCGCCAGCGGGAGCAGACAGGCACATGGCACTACGACATGGTCGGCTTGGGATTCAATTATCGCCTTTCGGACCTGCAGTGCGCGCTGGGTCTCAGCCAGTTGGCCCGGCTGCCCGCCTGGGTAGAGCGTCGACGAGAGCTTGCGGCACGTTACATTGGCTTGCTGGCCGGACTTCCGGATGTCCGGCCGCTAGAGGTGCGCCCGGGAGTCGGGCACGGCTGGCACCTGATGGTCGTCCGCCTGATTGGGGCATGTCCCCCGGGCTTTCGTGACGTTGTCCTGGCCGGCCTCAGGGCGAGGGGGATTGGTGCCAACGTCCACTACAAGCCTGTGCATCTGCACGCCTACTACCGCGAGCAGATGGGGACACACCTGGGCATGGCGCCCGTGTCCGAAGATGCGTTCGCGCGAATCCTGACCTTGCCTCTGTTTCCCGCGATGGGGGATGCCGATGTCGACCGGGTCGTCGGCGCCCTGGAGGAGGTCCTGGAAGATGTCCGCTAATGATGGCCCCCGTCTCCTGTGCTTTTCGCCCTATACGTACTGGGAGTTGCACGGTCAGTGGGAGGCGGCGCTGCTCCACGGGGCGAGGGCTCGTGGAGCCGAAGTCCGCTACGTGCTTTGCGACGGGGTCATGACCGAATGCGACGTGTTCTGGGCGGCTACGCAGCCCCGGCACGCGCTGGCGTGCACGGATTGTCAGGGACGGGTAGCTCGCCTCATGGCAAGCTTGCGGATGCCGTACCAATGGCTCGGGCGCTGGACCATGCCAGACGACGAGCGACAAGCCGTTGCTTGGGCCGAGGGACTTCCTTCGGAAGGTCTGCTCGAGGCATCCCACGGTACCTGGTCGCTTGGGGCCTGGGTCATGTCTTCGGTCAACACCCATTTTCGGACCGCCCCGCCCGATATGACCAATCCTGAAGTCGTAGCTGTATTCCGTCGTTACCTGGCTTCCTCGTTGCGTGTGGCCCTCGCATTCGAGCGCCTGCTTGACGATGTTCGGCCAGATGTCCTCCTGCTGTTCAATGGTCGTCAGGCACCGACGCGCGTGGCCTTCGAATTGGCCAGCCGCAGGGGGATCCGCGTGATCTGCCACGAGCGGGGTGGACGATCGGAGTCCCTGATGCTCCTGGACGGCGTTCGCTGCGACAGCGCGGCCATGATCCAGCAGGTACGCAGACAGTGGGAGGACATTCCCCTCGATGCCGTCGCATTGCGAACCATCGAGGGCTACATGCGCGGTCGGGCCGAAGGAAAGGGGCTGGGCTGGACCGCCTTCTCCAAGGGGCTCGAGGAACCCGATTCGCTGCGTCGACGCCTGGGTCTGGATGACCGACCCGTCTGGGTACTTTACCTCTCATCGGACGACGAGGTGGCAGCGAGCGAGGATTACCGCTCGGCTTTCCGGAACCATGCCGAGTGGTTGCAGCGCACGATGGTCTGGGCCTCTTCCTGCCCGGACGTCCAGTGGGTGATCCGGGTCCATCCAAATATGGGCGGCCGCACCTCGACCGGTCGAAATGAGCGCCAACTTGCCGAAGTCCGGGCGCTTGCGGCCGGTGCGCCCTCGTGGGTGCGGTTCGTCATGCCCGACGACGATGTCAGCTCTTATGCCTTGCTGGGATTGGCCGAGCAGGTGCTCGTCTATCACAGCACCATCGGCCTCGAGGCGGGCGCAAGGGGACTGCCGGTTCTGGTCGCTGGACATCCCCTGTGGTCTGGTGCCACGTTCGCTGAGTATGTCGTCGATGCCGCCGTCTATGAGGACTTGCTGGCGTCCCGGCTGAAGGTCGAAAGTCTTGCCCCTTCCCTCGAGATCCGACGGCGGGCCCTGAGGCTGGCTTATGCTGTCTACTTCCGCTACCAGGTTGGCTTTGCGCCCGTACGCATGCCGGATGCGCACACGGGCCGTCCGGCGTGGCGTGGCTTGGAAGCCTTGGCACCTGGACAGGATCCCGGTCTTGATCGGGCGGTCTCCATTCTGGTGGATGGCGTGCCCGTCGTTCCCGTGCCGACTGAGGCGGAGAGGGGACGTTCTACCGAGATCGAGGACGCGTGGCTCGGGGAAGGGCGCCTCTTGGCTGAAACCCCCTTGGTCTCTGTCGTCATCACCTGCTACAACTACGCGGCGTACGTGGGTCCGGCCATGGAAAGCGTTCTTGCGCAGACGTTTCAGGATTTCGAATTGCTCGTCATCGACGACGGCAGCACGGACGAGAGCGTGGCCGTGGCCGAGGCCGTGGCTGCGGCTTATCCGGACCACGTCATCCGGATCTGGTCCCAGCCCAACTCGGGCCAACCGGCCCATGCGCGCAACGCCGCCATCGCGCAGGCGCGAGGCCGCTACATCGCGTGTCTTGATGCGGATGACCTGCTCGAACCGCATTTCCTGGCGGGTTGCGTCGCCGTGCTCGAGCGCCGGCCCGAGGTCGGTCTCGTGTATGTCGATCTGCAGGATATCGGGGGAGACGAGCGGCGCTGGCCCGGGGTCGACTGGCACGTGGAGAAGCTTGCGCGGTTCAACTACATTCCCTGCTGCTCCCTGTTCCGCAGGGAAGGCTGGGAACGTGTGGGTGGCTATCGCACGAACGTGCGCGGCTATGAAGATTGGGACTTCTGGCTGGCCCTTGCGGCAGCCGGTTATCAGGGTTACAGGGTCGCCTATCCGTGGTTCCGGTACCGGCGTCACGCCTCGGGGGTCTACCATCAGGCCCTGAAGACCTCCCTGAAACTCGTGGCCGGTGTCCGGCGTAACAATCCGACCCTCTTCTCCCCTCAGGCCCTTCGTGAGGCCGGTTGGTGGGAGCGACTTGAGGTCCGCCTTGATGGACGGGATCCGGGTCGGACGCCCCCTCTCGCCGTCCTGATCCCGCTGGATGGGGATCGCCCCGATCTCGAGGTCGTGTTGGGCGAACTGATTGGCAGCCTCGATCCGGATTTGTTTGAACTGATCTTGCTGCAACGAGGAGTTTCCCCCTCGCTGGATGCGCTGCAAGGGGACATGGAGGGTGATGTCGTCATCCTGGACGAGCCGGCTTCCGGCGAGGGGGGGGCAGGTCTCAACCGCGCCATATCCGTCTCTCGCGGCAAATGGCTCCTCTGGCTCGAACCCGGTACCACGTGGGAGCTCGGTTGGCTGGATCCCCTGCTGGCAGCCGTTTCCGGTAATCCCGACGAGGCTGCGCCATCCCGGAGTGGTCCGCCATGGGTGTCGCGCGAGGCCCTGGTTACGGCCGGTGGCGTGCCGGATACGCTGTCATGGGGCGACTTGAAGCCGTGGCTGGAAGCCTTCGCCCGTCGAGAGCGGGGCGGACTCAAGCCCGTCCCTTGAGGGGGGTGGGTGTTCAGTCCTGTTGCCGCGTCGCGTGTCGGATGATGCCACGCAGCTCGTCGTCCGTCGGTCGATAGAGGACGGACAGGCCAATTTCCCGAGCATCCTCCTCCCGATGAGGCTGGCCAAGCGACCATAGGGCATCGCAGGCCCGGTAGAGTGCGCCTAGGGTGCTGCCGGTGAGCGCTGCGTCCACAAGCACGATGTCCGGACCCGGAACCGGGTTGTCGGCCAGTTCGTCCATGCACGCCACGAGTTGTGCCTGCAGGTCCGGCCGACCGGGGGGCATCAGCAGGACGAGTGCCAGATCCGAACCGGCGGGGATGGCGGCCATGAACTGGCGAACGGCTTCGGTCCAGGGGTCTTCCTGCCACTCCGGACAGAGCAGCAGGCGGCGACCCGGTGCGTCTGGAAGTTCCAGCGCGGGACCCGAATCCGTCAGGTCGAGAGATGTTCGGTAGCGCCGGGGTGTTCGTCCCCGCCAACCGGCCCACTTCGCGACAGGATCGGCGATTTCATCCGTATTCAGTACACCGTCGGCTTCCGGGGCGTTCGGCTTTCCTGCGTGCGCAAACCACAGCCCCTGTCGGGGCGGATCGTTTTGCACCGAGATGTCGGGCGGCTTGGAGAGCGTCTGGCCCGCTATCCGCACTCCCCGGCGATCCAGGATCTCCAACTCGATGTCCTCCCGGCCTTCCGGAAGGGCGAATGTCGTGAGGTTGGCTGTCGATTCCGTCGTGATCCGCAGGGCCGTCGGTCGTGCGCATTCGTCCTGCGGCGGAGCTTCGCCGGCGTAGATATCCTCCAGACGGTTCAGGTAGTCTCCGAAGCTGCGCGGGGGACGGATGGCGGCTTGCCAGGTCGCGACCAGATCCGGAGTGGCCATGACCCGGTTCATGGCAAAGGCCAAGGCTTTCGGATCCCGAGCCGGGAAGAGGAGGCCATCGGTACCATCCCGGATGAAGTCAGGAATCCCGCCGATTCGTGCACCCAGAACGGGCACCCGCGCCGCATGGCTTTCCCAGATGGCGAGTGGGGCACAGTCGTCTGAGATGCTGGTCATCAGCATGACATCAAGCCTTGCGAGAATGTCCGGGAGATCGCCGGGCTTGTAGGCCCCGTGGATGCGCAAGCGACCCGGAGCGGCGTCTGCCTCGATGGTGGCTTTCAAATCCGGTGTCACGTCCCCGAAGACGTCGATGGTGCCCGCGCCCTCCATGTGGTGGGTAGCAGCGGCGACAAGGTGTATGCCCTTCAGGGCGCTGACGGTGCCGAGTGTCCCGAAGCGGACGGGACCGGTCGGTGTCGCCGGGGGGCGATGGGCGCCCACGTGGCTCCATAGCCTGTCGAACGGTTCATGGCCTTGGAAGAGGAGGCGGATCTGGCCGGACGGGATGCCCTGCTGGATCAGGATGTCCCGCACGGACGTCGACGGTGCGAGCAGGGTGGTGCGCGTGCGGATGAGGGTCTCGCGGAGCCCTGCGCGTCGTGTCACGAAAGCGGCAGCAAGTTCGGGACGCTGGTTGCAGGACCCGCACGCCGATCCGTTTCCGGGACCGTCGCATCGGTTCAGGCGTTCATCAAGGAGGTAGAGGCTGGGGCACGCGACCCAATGGTTGTGGGGTGTGAACCATGTCGGAATTCCCCGGTCCGACAGGCTGGTGAGCAGGGATGCACCCAGCCCGTGAAGGTTGTGGACGTGGGCGGCATCCGGTCGCCACGTATCCAGCAGGTCCTCGAAAGCCTCACGCACCGGGGGGTCGTCTAGGTCCAGCAGGGGGTTGTCCACGGCGTGGAATGCAACCCTTCGATGATAGACGCCATGGAGCCTGACGCCGGCATCCTCCCGATGGAGCATCCTGTAGCGACTGGAGTCGTCCGGCAGCCTGCCCACGCCGGCATGGAAGACTCGGACCTCGTGTCCTCGACCCGCCAGCGCCTTGGCGATCGCGCGGGGCAACATGGTGCCCCCTCCGGAGTCCTCCCAACCGAACATGACGAAAAGCAGGCGCACGGTTCAGCGGACCTTGAAGAGCGGCACCAAGGGCTTGCAGCGCAGCAGGCTTTCCACACGACGCTGGCGCACGGCTTCGACCAGCATTTGCAGGACGTCGTCGCCCTCAGGCAGTTCCTGCTGAACCGGATTGTGTCTGCGCAGCCCACCGTGAGGACGTTTGATGCCGCGCCTCCTGACTCGATCGGACGCGGGAGGATGGCTTGGAGGTCCCCCGCCAGCTGGAACAGTACGACGTTCATGCCATGCGGGTCTGAGCGTGCCAAGATCGTAACCGCAAGGCTTCCGGTCGCGTCCAGCATCCTGTTGCCGTCCACGTCCTGGAATCAGCAGTCTTCCCTCATCTGGATGCGGTCGGGCGATACGGTTCATGTGAACCAAGACAGGCTCACGTTGAACGTTTGCGAGCCAAGGGGAATGAACCAGACTGCAGGTTCGATGGGGGCCTCGGCTTGAGAAAATGATGGCGTCTGGAGTGCCCCTCGTGGTGGCGTCCCGGGATTTCAGGAAGCTTTCCTGAACGGTGATGGCCAACGCCTTGTTGTCCGACAAGCCGTTTACGACGTCACGATTGCGATGGAACCGGCCATCGCCCATCTTGTCGAGGAAGGCCGTACTCTGGGGATGGCCCCGGTTCATGTCGATTCCCGGGACAGGGAAGGCCTGCAACCCTCATGGTGCAGAATGCCCCCGTTCAGTGCCAGCCAGTCCGGGTGGGCCTCAAGGAGGTTCAGGATGTCGTTGAGATCGAAGGTCGGCCTTTCGGGAAGCAGCGCAGCATAGATGCGGCATACCAGTTCGAAGTCCTGTGGTTCATCCACGGTGAGCCTCAGGCCGGAAAGGTCGCGTGGTGCCCTCAGGACACCGTGGCTGAATCGCTCGGGTTGCCGACGAAGGAAGGGGGTCACGTGCTCCCGGTCTGACGGGCGGGTGGCTTCGCGAAAGGCACTGCGCAGAGCGTCCATGCGGATGACTTCCACGTCCATGCCGACCGGCCACGTCCGGGGTTCTATGTTGGAGAAGTAGTCGCGGTTCGCATGTACGGCGCCGTCCACCGTGCGGTCGATCAGGCCGGGATCTGCCAGCGGGCAGTCTCCTGTCAGGCGGATCACCCAAGAGGCAGCGTGGGCCTCGGCTGCATGCATATAGCGCGTCAGCACGTCCTCGAGGGGACCTCGGTATACGGTATGGCCCTCGTTCTGACACCAGGCAACCAAGGGATCGTCGGAGGCATCAGTAGATGTGGCGACGATCAGTCGATCGAGGGAACGGCAGCGTGCGAGGCGTTCAAGATGTCGCCCCAGCATCGGTACGCCCAGTATATGCTTCAGCACTTTGCCGGGAAGTCGTTGAGAGCTCATTCTCGCTTGGAGAAGGGCGATTTTCATGGCAGGGACCACCGATCTGGCTGCATCAGATTGTCTACCCGACTGTCCTGCGCTGCTCGGGCCAAGTCCGGATTCGCACAGGCTGCGCGATGAATCACCGGGAAGTCCAAAATGGATCGCCCGAGGCGCGTAGTCCGGCGCTGGATTGCTGACTTGGCGTCAAAGGTCAAGATTCGCGTTTGCAGGTTCGTCAAGATGGGGGTTGCTGCCCCGTCCAGCATTCCGGTTTCGGCGGCTTTCGGCGCATCCAGCAGCCTTTCCGTGCTGTGTGTCCCGACTGGCCCTGGTTCGTCGGGGTCCAAGGCATGCATCCCTTTTCTGGCTTGCCCTGTCGCGGGACTGGTCACGGGGCACCTGCCGGACTTTGCAGCAGGGGCCAGTCGAGCGGGGTGCCTTTGCGGACCGGGACTGTCGTTCTCAGGCCCAGGACCTGGTCCATGTACCTCGGGCTCAGGCCGTGTCCGGGCCGAATCGCACGGACGTTGCTTTCGGTCAGGAGAGCACCGGCCTCGAGATCCTCGACGATGTAGAGCGAGCGGCGGAACAACGTGGACGGACGCTCGACCTCGGAGATGCCGTATCGGACTTCGCCGAGTGCCTCCCATGCGCGTTCGGTTTCGACCACCAGTGCGGCCATTTCCTCGGGTTCGAGCGAGAATGCGGCGTCCACGCCGCCGTCAGCGCGGCGCAGCGTGAAGTGCTTCTCGATGACGACCGCGCCCAGCGCGACCGATGCCGCAGCCGCGCCGATGCCGCCCGTGTGGTCCGAGAGGCCGACATGCGTGCCGAAAGCCTCGCGAAGATGGGGAAGAGTCCGAAGGTTGCTGTGTCGGGCCGCTGCGGGATAGGTGCTGGTGCACTTCAGAAGGACGAGTTGCTGGCAGCCATTCGTCCGAAGTACCCGGACAGCGTCGTCGAGTTCGGCCAGCGAGGCCATGCCAGTTGACATGATCACGGGCTTCCCGGTGCTTGCCACCCTTGCCAGCAGGCGCAGATCCGGCACCTCGAATGACGCGATCTTGTAGGCCGGTACGTCGAGGGACTCAAGCAGGTCGACCGCCGTCGCGTCGAACGGGGTACTGAAACAGAGCATCCCGAGGTCGGCGCAGCGCTGCATCAGGGGGGCGTGCCATGCCCAGGGCGTGTGGGCTTCCTGATAGAGTTCGTGCAGGTTTCGGCCGAACCACGGGCTGTCGGGATTGGTGATCTCGAAGTCGCCGCCCCGCAGGTCGAGCGTCATCGTGTCGGCGGTATAGGTCTGCAGCTTCAGGGCGTGTGCCCCGGCGCGGGCCGCCGCGTCAACGATGGCGAGGGCGCGTTCGAGCGACTGGTTGTGGTTGCCGGACATTTCGGCGATGACCAGGGGGGGGGCGTCCGGACCGACCGTCCGCTGGCCGATGCGGAAACTGGGAATGGCCGTCAAGCGTGGACTCCTTCCCTGAGAACCCGTCGCAAGGTCACGAAGGCTTCGGCTGCCTCGACACCCACCTGGTGGCCACGGTGGCGGACGCGGGTCTCCCACGCGTCCCTCGAGCGGGTGTGAGGGGGTTCCCGCAACTCTTCCGCATAGCAGTCGAGCGCCCTGCGAGCCGGTCCGAGGTCGGTCGCTATTTCGACCCAGGTGTCCGGCAGGAAAGGGGGGGTGACGGCAGGTGAGGACCATTCGGTTGCGCTGGCGACCTCGAAGGCAAGCAGGGCCGCGCAGCGCTCCCCGGGTTGGGGTCGAAACGCCGTCATGACGGCCTGGGATGCGAGGCGATGGTCGATATTCAAGTCCCCACCGTGGTGCGTGTAGACCAAGTCCGGCAGGAAGGCGTGCTTGTGGCCCTCGATGAATCGCGCGAGGTCGAGCATGGGAACGGTATCCAGGGCGTTGTCCGGAAACCGCCCGAAGCCCAGGATGTCGATGCCGAGGTGCCCGGCCGCAGCAGAAGCCGCCTGCTCCCGTCGCCGGACGGAGGCCGCGTCGATTGTGCCGCGTGAAGATACCCCCTCGCCCAGGAAGAGCACACCAACCTCGTCCCCTTGGCGCGTGTGCCGATGCAGGGTTCCAGCCATCCCGAGCACCTCGTCATCGGGATGGGCTGCCACCACCAGTACCTTGCGACTCACGTCAGGGTTGCTCCCGCATGACCATTCGGACGGATGCGCGGACTTCTTCAGTGCCGGCCTCGGCTTCGCGGAAATAGATCCGGAAGGGACCTGCATCCAGAAAGGCATGCGGATACCCGTCGGCGTCCAGCATCCGGACGTGATCGTAGACCTGTGACAGGCTTTGCAAGGCGCCCATCGAGGACTCCTCGGGCCGCCTCCGCGTGAAGACCGTCACCTCGCCACTTTGTGGCACCGCCTCGGGTTTCTCGATCAGGATGGTGGCGATCATGTCCTCGATGAGGGCATAGGCCCGGTTGTAGATTTGCTCGGCCGAGCCTTCGAGGCTCAGGGGGCGTTTGATGTAGACGGGTCCCGCATCCATTTCCGCGACACACCGCAGGGCTGACATCTGCGTGTCGCGGTGCCCTCTGAGGATCAGGTTCTGGAGCGGTGAGCCACCGCGACCATAGGGCAGGTCCGTCATGTGGAAGATGACGCACGTGAAGCGGGAGAAGATGGCCTCAGGAATGCGGTGGGACCAATGGGGGAAGAAGATGTAGCCGGGATTCAACTCCTCGAGACGTTCGACTGTGAGCGACGACGGTTCCTCGACGAGGAGGAAACGACAGCCGGTACGTGCTTCCAGTCGCTCGACCGCAGCCCTGAATGTGTCCGGACGGCGCGACGCGATAATGTGCAGCAAGGTTCTCACCTCGGATCGTGATCCCAGCCATTATCCACGCTGAGATGCCTCGCTGATGACCGATTGAACCGATTCCTCCGCCGCCACCGGGTTGGCGTGCCAGGTGAGGTCTCCGAGGAGCGCATCGACCACGCGGCCGGCACCGAGCCCATCCACGAGGCCTCGGCCACGCATGGCGAGGTGGCGCCTTCGGCCAGGGTGGCTCCACAGGGTCCGGATATGGCGCTTGATGTCGTCCGAGGTCAGTTCGTCCGCCCGACCCATGAGGTGTACGTAACCGGCTTGATGGAGGGCTTGGGCGCATGCTTCCTGATTCACGGCGATCGTGGCGACGATCGATGGCAGGCCCATCAGGAGACGCTCCCATTGTGTCGACCCGCCAGCTCCGAGGGCGAGGTCGGCCTGGCGCATCAGGCGCGGCATGTCCGAGCCCACGCCGGTCCTGGGGGGATAGCCGAGATGGGTGGCTTCCCTTGCCATGGCGGTGCTGGCCGGGTCTGTGGCGCCGACCAGTACCGTGACAAGCCGGGACGGAAAGCCCAGGCTTGCCAGTGCGCGCAGCGCCATCAGCGTCAGGCCGTATCGGTCCGATCCGCCGAAGTAGACCAGGACCCGTGGGCGACCCGAGTGCGTACGCTTGCCGATGCGTTCATGGCGGACGAACTCTCGGCGCAGCGGCGCGAACCGCGGTCCGAGCAGCAGCAGGCAGTCCTTCGGGACAAGCGCCCGATAGCGTCCTGCCGGATCGGCATGAAAGTTGGGGTCGAGCAGGATCCGCGTCGCGTGCGGCCTGTTGGCCAGATCGTCGATGGCGAGCATGCGTCGGACGAGGGGGGCGACGGCACGCTCCCACGCGGCACCCAGAGCATAATGATCGACGATCATCGCGTCCCATGGGCCTGAATCCTCGAGGACGCCGCGGGTCTCGGCGGCATCCTCTTCCTCGCTGCAGCCGAGGGCACCCGATTCCGGGCGGGCATCCCCGGAGATCGCGGTGGCGCGGAGCCTGGCGACCCGGATGGCTTGTGTGTGTTCGACCCAGTCGCAGAGATGCCCCGGCAGGCTGCGGCTGATCATCAGTACCTCGCAGCCACGATGCCTGAGCGTCCGCGCCAGAACAAGGCAGCGCATCAGGTGCCCGGTGCCCAGCACGTGAGAGGCATCGACCCGGATGGCGATTTTCGCCATCAGTCCATGCCGGCCGACGGCGGGGGCCACGTGCCGCGCAGGATGGCTGCCATCCGGGTCGCATCGAGCGGCATGCCGTCGGTCCAACGCTTGTCCACGTCATCGGCCATGGCGCGCAGCATGCCTGGGTTCGCGAGCAATGCACGCCTGAGGATGGCCTTATCTCGGACCGGATCCAGCGAACACGCCGGATCAGCGACAAGTACCCCGAGCACGCGCGCGGCATCTTCCGAGGCCTGTCGATGCAAGCCTGCTATCGCCTCCGCGATGTTGGCGTCCCAGCCACCCGCCCACTCGGGCAGTTGAGCGGATCTGTGGTACGAGCCGGGGCCTCCTTGCGGTTTGGCAACCAACCGACCGTCAAGGTACGCGTCAAGATGCTCGAGGAAGAGATCCTCGGCTTCGCGAAGCAATCTCATCCAGGCCTCCCTGAAGGTCAGGCGTTCAGGGTCGAGGGTGATCCCCCGTTGCAACAGGATTGCACCCGTATCAAGTCCCGGTTCGATTTCATGGAGGGTCACACCGTGGGGGGTTCCGTCGTGGAAGGCCCAGAAATTCGGGTGCTTGCCCCTGTTCCACGGGAGCAACGAGATGTGAAGGTTGACGCCCTTGCGGGGCAACCTCGCCAGCAGGTGTTCGGGGATCACGTGCGGATAGCCGAAACTGACGAGCCCGTCCACCTCAGGCATCTCGGTCAGCGGCTCCATGGTCTGGAGGACCTCAAGGCCCCTCATCTCCAGGACAGGCAGGATCGCTGAGTCCGGATAGCCGCAGAACAGGAGGCGTTGCATGCCTCAAGAGCTTAGCCCTCGGGATGCCGAAGCGGCAAACTTAAACACCCCTTGGGACACTCATAAGAACACGTGGCGGGTCGCCTGCCGATAGACCGATATGACTTCTCCCGCCACGATCGGTACCTCGGTCGCCCCGTCCCAGGGGCTGGTCGGCGTGCCGGCGCTCGGTGCGACCGCCGGTACGGTCCGCACCCAGATCGAGCCACCCCTCAATCTCGGTTTCGACCGCATTTCCCAGGGCCTGGCCAATCTATTCGGCCAGCAGCAGCCGACGCCGCCCGTCCTCGCCCCTGTTCCCTCACCCGCGCCGGCTCCGAACCCTCAGCCTGCGCCCCAGCCTGCACCCGCTCCCCAGCCTTCCCCGGCGCCCCAGCCCGTCCCGATGCCGGCTCCCGGCGGCGCGGATCTGCTGAACAACCTGCCCGGCATCATCGGTGGCGTCGTGGGTGTCATCGGCGCCATCGGCGCCATTGGTGGCGCCTTCGGCAAGACGTTCCAGAAGGACCCCCAGCCGACCCCCCCGACGCCGGCGCCCGTGCCGCCCGGCACGCCGACCACCCGCCCGCCCTATGCCATGCCGCCCGGGGCCCCGGTCTATCTGCCCCCGCCCGGCTCGGCCGTGCCGGCGCCGGCACCT
>JAYKIS010000094.1:0-2916 GCA_035286125.1 Candidatus Sericytochromatia bacterium | reverse complement strand
CATCGGGTCCGCGAGGATGACCCGACCGTCCCCGACAGGCAGCAGGGAGGTCGGCCGCCCGAGAACGAGGCCCAACGCCGGCATGAAGTCCCGCCCCTCAAGCACGGCAGGCCGCCCGACCTGTCCGCCGCCCGCCAGTTGCCTGAACCCGCCCTCCCGTGTCCAGCGCCAGAGGCGGCCTTTGGCGTGCTCCACCAAGTAGAGGACATCACCTTGCCAGGCCATCCCCCGAACTTCACCGTAGGGCCCATCGGCAGCGGATCGCTGCACCACCTGCCAAGCGTCGTCCCCGGGCCAGCGCATCCAGAAAAGTCCTGGACCAGCAACGGCCATCTGGCCCAGCTGCCCAACGGCGATGGCTTCGATTCGACTGCCCGGCGGTACGGACAGAACCGTCTCCCCGTTCTGGTCGAGAACCTTGCCGTTCCGGGCCAGCCACAGACGGCCATCGGCATGGACCGTAAACGCATCGATAGCCCCGCGGGAGACCTCCATCCCCTCCGATGAGGGCCAGGCAAAAACGCGCAGAGCGTCTAGCCCCGGGCCCGTGCGACCCAGCACAAACACACGTCCGCGGCCATCTGTCGCCAGGGCACGTGGGCGGTCGACCTGCCACTCGAGTGGATGCCAGGAACCATCCAGGCTGCGATGGAAACAACGCTCTCCGAGATAGTCACCCAGAAGCCAGCCCCCATCCGGGGCCGACGACAATGCGTAGGGCTGCACGCCATCCGGAACAGGGGCCATCCGGCGAACGAGCGCATTGTCGACCACGACAGAGGCGGTCGCCGTCCATGCGTTCAGCTGTGCGATGGCCTTGATACGGGTAATGCCCGCGGCCAGTTCCTCGGAAAGCGAGACAGGGACGTCCGGCAGCAGGGTACGAAACCCGTCCCTGCTCCAACCCTCAAGGATCGGATGCAGGTTGGTGCCGCCGGGAACCAGAACGGGTAAACCGACGATCGTGATGCCATCAAGCCGATGCCAGAAAGTACCTTCCCCGGGACGCCCATCGAAGACAGCCCTGACCGGGCCGGACTCCGCGGACTGGGGTACAGAAACCCGCCACGAGCTGGAAGAGGTCCGAACGGGCAGAACGCCATCCGCCCCTTGGAAGTGAATGCGCAAACCCGAGGGAACAGGCTCGGCTAGCCGAACCTCCAGGGTGTCACCGGGGACGCCGTGGGCCGGGATGAGCGTGACCCCCGGGACGGCCGCAGGCGTCAGCGGAACCTGCAGGTTCAGGGCGGGTGGCGTCGACGTCCACGTCACACTGCCCGCGAGGCCGGGCCCGGTAAACGAGAACCGGTGGCGACCCGAAGGCAGGCCCGTCATCGCGAATCCACCCTGAGCATCGGTCCACACCCGCCTGGGCAAGCCCTCCGGCTGGACGGTCACGCCAGTCAGATCCTGCTCCCCCCCGGGCAGGACCACTCGGCCCGAGAACGACAACCCGGGCTCCCACGCCGGGAGCTCCAGCCGAGTCAAGCCCTTGACGGCCTGAACCTCGAAGGCCGGTGTCACCCACTCGCGCCCGACCAACTGCATCAGTACCTGCTCACCACGGCTTACGGGCACCAGCATTCCTGCAAATGCCTGACTCGCCTCCGGCAGTCCCAGAGAGAGGCCCTTGGCGTCACGAATCTCGAGATGCAAGGTTACGGGTTCACCGGGAAGTCCCGGGTACCTGAGGTCCTCCGGAAGCTGGAGACTGGCCCCGTGCAGCAAACCGGCGGTACCGGACGCGCCTTCTGCGGTCCGCATCGGGGCAGCAAAATCAAGGCAACCCGAGAGGCAACCGACGAGCAGCCAGGCGCGGCAGGACGGCAACGTCACCTCAGGGCGCCACGCGTACACGCCGAACGCGGTTCGCCGTGAAGTCCGTAATCCAGATGTCACCCGCCTGGTCGACTGTCAGGTAGGTCGGCAGGACGAGACGGGCCTCCGCCAGCAGAACCACTTGCGCAGGTTCCGCATCAGGGCCAGGTCCGGCGAGGCGATGCACGATTCCGGTCTGCCTGTCGAGAAGGCGAAGGCGCCCCAGGGTCGGGTCCAAGTAGACGAAGTGGCCATCCGGCGTCATCGAAAGGGAACTGGCCTTGAACACCGTGGCGACAAGCCCGGGAAGGCCATCACCCTGGTCGACCTGGGCCTTGATGTCGGTCTTTGCACTGTAGGGCGTGCGAGGACCAGCGCCGAGCACGGGATAGACACGTCCTGCCACGTACTGTCGACCGAAGGCGTGCATGTCTGTCAAGCAAGCCATCATGACCCTAGCGACACTCACAGACTGGGTTGCCCCGTCAGCTTGAGCCACGATTTGCGTCGAAACCTCGCTGAACCAGACCTGGCCATCCCGGTCCACGTAAGGAGAGGATGGACCGGCAATCGGGGTTTCCAGGAGAGGCAGGCCGTCACCATCCACGATGCCCGTTGCCGAACCATTGCCTGCGAGGGTCGTGACGCCCCCCGCCACGTCGAGCCGGTACAGGTAGCGATGGACGACCACCCCGGCCTTGTTCTGGTTGGCGACCGTGAAGACCAGGGAGCCGTCCGGGCCGACCCCGAGGCCATTGGGCTTCCCGAGCGCCACAGGCAAGGGCACGACATAGGCAAGACCCGCCTCCACGTCGAGCCCGTACACGGACCCGGACGCTGCAGGAAGCAGCAGCAACTGCCCCAGGCCATCGACAATCCAGACAGACCCATCCGGTCCGACCGCCATCTCTCCCGGAAGGTTCGAGCCCGACGCACCAAGCAGGCGGACGTCCCGAACGGCGACAGGGGCATCCGGAGCCGCAGCAAGGCCAGGCACAGCACCGGCCCAGGTAGCTGCGACACCCGCTTCGTCCACGCGGATGACCCCGTGGCCCCGATCCAGCACGAGCAGACGCCCATCAGGCAGGACACCGAGAC
>JAYKIS010000093.1:0-54794 GCA_035286125.1 Candidatus Sericytochromatia bacterium | reverse complement strand
CATGGGCACCTGTCTCTCCTGTCACGACAAGTACGGCGCCAGCAAGGATTGCTGGTCCTGCCACTACTGATTGCCGAGGAACCCCGATGGAACGCCGCGAATTCCTGAAGCTCTCGGGGCTGGCCGGTACGGCCATGGTCCTGGGTGGCTGCGAAGACTACAGCTCCCAGCTCATTGCCTACGTCGAGCGCCCCATTGCGCTCGAGCCCGGTGAGGGTAATCACTTTGCCACGACGTGCGACATGTGCTCCTCAGGGTGCGGCGTGTCGGTTCGTATCGTCGAAGGGCGGTCGGTCAAGGTCGAGGGACTCGAGGGTCACCCTCTGAGCCACGGCGGATTGTGTGCCCTGGGCCAGGCGGGGGTGCAGCATCAGTACCATCCCGACCGGTTCCGGGGTCCCGACTTGCGGACCAAGGCCGGCGAGGTCAGCTCAGACTACTTGAAGCTGAAGATGCTCTTCGATGACGTCTTCAAGGCGAAGAAGCGGCCGACTACCGTCCCTGAGAACTTCAAGGTCGGCTTGACGAGCTTCGCTGCTCCCGACTTCGAGCTGGCGGATGCCAAGGCTGCCGAGGCCCGCAAGTTCGGTGCCGAGCTGTGGGCACAGGCCGCGGACCGCCTGGGCAAGGCCCTTGCAACTGCGGGTGCCGGCACGGTGATGGTCCTCGGGCCCCAGGTCCGTGGTCATCGGTACCAGTTGTTCGCCAAGGCCGCGAAGGCGTTTGGTGCACCGGCGCCCGTCATCGTCGAACCCTTCGGCTACGAGGCGGTCCGTGCGGCCAATCAGGCGGTATTCGGGCGTCCCGAGATGCCGTATGTGGATCTCGCGAACACCGAACTGGCCATCTGCTTCGGTGAGGAGCCCTTCACGACGGGGCCGGCCCCGACGCTCTTCAACTGGGGCTTCGGCGAGATGCGTCGCGGCAGGGAGTTGGTCCGCGGCCTGTTCGTCGCTGTCAGCACCCGCATGGGTGAAGCGGCAACGGTGGCGGATCTCTGGATCCCGGTCTGGCCCGGCACGCACGGCGTGATCGCCCAGCTGGCGCTCCATGCCATGGGCAAGGGTGGTGTCACGGTTGCCGAGGCGCATGAGAAGACCGGCGCACCGGTCGAGCGTCTCGAGAAGTTCGTTCGCTGGGTTGCCGCGACCGAGCTCAAGGTGGCCTTCGGGGGCGGAGAGGTGCTGGGGCACACCAACGCCGTCGAGACCCTGTCTCTGGTCAATGGCATCAACGTTGCGGCCGGCATGGTCGGTCGCAAGGGCGGCATCCTGCCTGCAGCCGCCGCGCCCATTGCCGGCATGACGCCTCCGGCTCCCATCTCGTACAAGGAGCTGGTCGCGCTCGTCGATCGCATGAAGGCCGGCCAGGTCAAGGCGCTTGTCGTTGCCGGCGTCGACCTGTTCATGGCCCTGCCCGGTGACGCGGGTCTCGAGGATGCCTTGAAGGCCGTCCCCGAGGTCGTGTCGATGGCGACGGTTCCGGACGACACGGCGGCCCTTGCGACGCTGGTCCTGCCGGACAGCACCTTCCTCGAGCGCTGGGGTGACGCGACGCCTTCCGTCGGTTCCGGTTCGTCCGTCGCGACGCTGATGCAGCCCCTGGTGGTGCCGTTCTTCGAGTCGCGCTCGGCGGAGGATGTCCTGCTTACGGCAGCCAAGGCTGCCGGCAAGGACCTCGGCTTCGCTTCCGCCGAGGCTTACTTCAAGGCGATGTGGTCCGCGGTTGCGAATGACAACCAGGTGCCCGGCACCCAGAGTGCCTGGAAGAAGGCATTGCGCAACGGGGGTGTTCACAAGCCCGCCCAGGGAGCACCCCTTGCGGCACGGATGCCGGCGACAAACCTTCCCGCTCCCCGGTTCGAGGGTGGTGAGCAGGACTTCCCGTTCGTGCTCCAGCCCGTCAAGTCGATGAAGTACCGTGAGGGCCAGGCGGCTCATCTGCCCTGGCTTCAGGAGATGGCGGATCCGATGTCTGCCGCTGCCTGGGGCGGCTGGCTCGAGATCAATCCCCATACGATGGCCAAGCTGGGCCTTGCCCAGTATGACGAGGTGGTGGTCAAGAGCCTGTACGGCGAGGTCAAGGTGGGTGTCGTGCCTTACCCGGGTCTCCCCGAGGACGTCGTCGGCATGCCGATCAACTTCAGCCGTCGCAACGGGACGCGTTATGACAGCGTCGAGGGCGGCAGCACGTGGGAAGCCACGATGAAGAAGGATCCGGGTCGGGGTGAGGATGCCCGGGCCTTGCTGGGCGCCAAGGCCGCACAGGCTGCCGGTGGCTTGGCCTGGGGTTCGGTCCGCGTCTCGCTGACGCCGACCGGTGCTAAGTCGAAGCGTCTGGTGCTCGTGTCCAAGAGCATCCAGCCGCAGGAGTCGCCCGCGGTTCCCGCGCGCGTTGAGCAGGAGTTCAAGGTATGGCCGATCTCATGACCGCCACCCACGAAGCTGCCCACGGGGCAGGTCATGGCGCCGTTCAGGGTGCGACAGCTGCGCCCTATGCGGGTGCCGGTTCTCCCTATCGCTGGGGCATGTCGGTCGATCTCGACCGTTGCACGGGCTGTGGCGCCTGCGTCGTGGCTTGCCACGCCGAGAACAACCTGCCCCTCGCGGGTCCCATCGATACCGACGAGGGTCGGTCGGTCGACTGGATGCGGGTCGAGCGGTACTGGGAGGGGCACTACCCTGAGGTCACGGCGCACTTCGTGCCCGTGATGTGCCAGCACTGCACGAACGCACCCTGCGAACCCGTGTGCCCTGTCTTCGCGACCTATCACACGCCCGAGGGCCTGAACGGCATGGTCTACAACCGCTGTATCGGGACCCAGTACTGCCAGAACAACGACCCCTACAATGTTCGGTTCTTCAACTGGTTCGAGGCGGCGCTCAACTTCGTCGAGCCTCTGGCCAACCAGTTGAACCCCGATGTCACGGTCCGCTCGCGTGGCGTCATGGAGAAGTGCACCTTCTGCGTTCATCGCATCCGCGAGGCGGCTGCCGATGCCAAGGCCGAGGAGCGTCTGGTCGAGGATGGCGAGATCACGACGGCCTGTGCCCAGAGTTGCTCGGCCAACGTCATCACCTTCGGCAACCTGCTTGATCCCCACAGCAAGGTCTCCAAGTCTGTCGCATCCGCACGGCGCTTCCGTCTCCTCGAGGGGCTGGGCACCGAGCCCGTCGTCTACTACCTGAAGGGTGGCCAGGCATGAAGCTGCATCCTCCGCTCGTCCACGGCGACGACAAGATCAACCGGGACATCCTTCGTCCCCTGTTCGAGACCAGCTGGCGTTGGTGGGCCCTGTTCGGCCTTTGCCTTACGGGCTTCGGCGCGGGTTTCGTGACGTGGATGTGGATGCTGGGCGCTGGCATGTGGGTCACGGGCCTTCATCGCCCGGTCATGTGGGGCGTCTTCATCGCGAACTTCGTGTTCTGGGTCGGCCTTTCCCACTCCGGAACGCTCATCTCGGCCATCCTGCGCCTCGCCAAGGCCGATTGGCGGCGTCCCATCACCCGCGCAGCAGAGGCGATGACGGTCTTCACGGTCTTGATGGCGGCGCAGTTCCCGCTCATTCACCTGGGCCGTACGTGGTTCTTCTACTACATCATCCCGTACGTCAACCAGCGCGAAATGTGGGGTAACTTCCGCTCCCCGTTGGCTTGGGACTTGATGGCCATCCTGACTTACCTGTCGGGGTCGCTGATCTACCTGTACCTGCCCACCGTGCCCGACTTCGCGATTGCCCGCGACTATGCGACCACCCCGGTCCGCAAGAAGCTGTTCACGATGCTGGCGCTGGGCTGGCGTGGCACCCGCAAGGAGTGGCACCGGATGAACCTGGCCATCCTGATGCTGGCTGTTCTGGTCCTTCCCGTCGCCGTGTCGGTTCATACCATCGTGTCGTGGGACTTCGCGATGGCCTTGGCGCCCCAGTGGCACACCACCATCTTCGGTCCGTACTTCGTGCTCGGGGCCATCTACTCGGGCATGGCGCTGGTCGTCACGCTGACAGTCCTGATTCGCTGGGCCTTCAAGTGGGAGGACTACATCACGCCGTTCCACCTGGACAAGCTCAGCAAGATCATGCTGGTGGCCGCGATCCTGTGGACATACCTGTGGTGCGGAGACTACCTGATCACCTGGTATGGTCGCCTGCCTGAGGAAAAGGTCATCATCGACATCAAGAACGGTGGACCCTTCTTCTGGCACCAACTGACGATGATGCTTGCCAACACCATCGTGGCCATCCCGATGCTCGCCTTCAAGAAGGTGCGTACGAGCCCCTGGGCGCTGATGTTCCTGACGGTCTTCATCAACGTCGGCATGTGGCTGGAGCGCTACCTGATTGCCGTGCCCACCCTTGTGCAGAAGGGGCCTTCCTACACCTGGACGACCTATTCGCCCACCTGGGTCGAGCTGATGATGAGCATCTATCCCTTTGCCGGCTTCGTGATGCTGTACGTGCTGTTCGTCAAGATGGCGCCCTTCATCTCGATCTGGGAGATCCGCGAGGACCGTGTCGCCGAGGCCTACAAGACGATGGGCCAGGCGAAGCTGCGGGCCATCGTGGCGGAGTAGGAGACGACCATGTCCGATACGTACGTCCTGGCGCGCTACCGCGAGGTCGATCCCGCTGCCGCCGGCATCCAGCGCCTGCTGGGTGCCAGCGTCAAGCCCGAGGACATCGACGTGATGACGGGTGTTCCTTATCCCGAAGAGGTGTGGGGACTGCCCGAGAGCAAGAGCAATATCCGCAAGATCGCGGCCATGTTCTGGGTCATCGGCGCCTGCTGCGGTTTCACGCTGGCGGCCGGCACGGCCTGGCTCTACCCGCTGCCCACTGGCGGGAAGCCCATTGTCTCGCTGCCTACTGCTGCGGTCATCGTCTACGAGATGTCCATGCTGATGGGCATCTTCTCTGTCGCCGCCGCCACGCTTATCGAGAGCAAGCTGCCCAACTTCAAGAAGCTGCCCTATCACCCGGCTGTCTCTGATGGTCACGTGGTCTTGTCGGTGCGCTGCACGGACGAGTCCCAGGCCACCAAGGTGGACGAGGTGCTCAAGGCGAGCAACGCGGATGAGGTTCTTCGTCATGTCTAGTTGTCGCTTCGCGAAGGTGCTGCCTGCGGTTGCCGGCATCCTGCCCGCCGCCCTGGTCGTGGCCGGCTGCCAAGGCCAGATGCGTGACCAGATCAGCTACCGTGCCCAGGAAAGTCCTCTTCCCGTTCCTGCTTCAGCTGTGGCGCAGAACGACGAGGAAGTCAATCTCGACTATCCGATGGAGATCACGGGTGGGCCGACGAATCCCTACGGTAACCCTTCCAAGGCTATCCTGACGCTGGGCAAGCGCAAGTACGAGGCCCAGTGCGGTTCCTGTCACGGTCTTGGGGGCAATGGTGATGGCGAGGTGGGCAAGGCCCTGCTGATTCCGCCTTTCAACCTCCAGCAGCCCATGTACAAGGCCATGTCCGATGGGCAGTGGTACCTGCGCATCACCAACGGCCACCCGTTTGGTCCCGGCATCGAGCCCATCATGCCTAAGTACCAGAAGAAGCTGACGATCAAGGAGCGTTGGGCTCTGGTGAGCTACGTCAAGCGCGAGCTTATCAAGTAGCGTCTCTCTTAGTCGCGATCAATCCCTCGCCCGGCTTGGGCGGGGGATTGTTGCTTGGGGGCGCGAACGTCCCTTCCCTGCCGCTGGTGGGTTGGCATTTGCCTACTTGGGAGCCTATCCTGTTCGAGTGCCACGTATGATCGGGTGGGGTCGCTTGCTGGTGCGGTTTTGCGCTCTCTCATGCGCATCGGCCGGGCTGGTTGGCTGTGTGTCCTTGGCGTCTATCGCAGACCGTGCGTGGATGGAACCGCCTTATCTGTCCACGGTTTCTGCCCCAGATGGGACGAAGTTTCGTGTCTTGCCTGGGGTGCCCGGGGTCTTGTTTGGTGACTCGAATCTGGTCGCCGTCTATGGTCTGCTCGGGCTTCCATTCCTTACATGGTGTGTTTCATTCGTACTGGGTGGTCTTCCGCTGGGTTGGCTTCTGCCTGCCGTGGCCAGTGATCTTGTGATTGCTGTCGGACTTCAGGCCCTCTTGCCCCCGGCAGTCGGCACAACGGGAGACTTGTTGGTTGTACGCACCCTTCGGGGTCCTGAACGTTTGCTCCTTGAACGTGGAACCCTGAGTGGCGCTCTCGAAGCAGAGGGTCCGCCCGTGGTCTACCGTATGGTGGATGGGCGCGTGATTCACCTGATGCGTGCCGGTCGCGCGGTGGCTTCCTGGCATCTGAGGCGTCAGCTGCGCAGTTATTCCATCGGGGAGGAGGGGCTGCCAAGCCTGAAACTGCGGGTCGACCCTGCATCGCACAGCATACGGGCACGAGTCTTTCACCCGTCTGGCTTCCCTCTGCAGGGGCTGACGCTCAAGATTCTTGAGACGGTTCCCAGGGCCGCAGCCGGGCTCGTTGTTGAACCCCAGATGTTGCCGACGCTGGTGGAAGGTCAGGAAGGGGTATTTGTTCTGCGAAGGCCCTTGCTTCCAGCGAGAGGCGCAGGTCATGCCCGGGTCTGGTTGATTGCAGGCGAGCATCTGGGGTGGGCCTCTGCGGGCACTGTTGCCGAGTTGCATCCGGAGATTCCGGACCCTCAGGATCGGCCCGTGCCGGTAGTCTTGGCGCGGGCCGCACCCGAGGCCAGGGAGGCCGGCGTGCGGACCGAACTGATACTTGGGCTTGCTTCGGTCGGTGATGCTGACTGGGAGCGCGCCGTGGTCAAGATCTATTGCGCCGACCCTGAAATCGTCGTCGAGCAGTCCGAGGTCAATCTTGGTGCGGTCATTCTCGAGCAAGGTACTCGGCCTGTTGCGCAGCTTGGCGTCTGGCAAAAGAACAGAGGTCATCGTCCCGTGGGCCTTCGCCTCGAGGTGGAGGCCAGCCGGGCAGGTCAGACCTTGACCTGGTTCGAAGACTACTGGTGGCAGGATGTCCCGTCCTGATTCCGAAGAGGCCTTGCAGGGTGAGGTTTTTGCTGGCGATGCCTTGGTCTTCGGGCGTTTGCTCTCACCTGGTGAGCCAAAGCCGGATTTCTCGTGGGTAGCGGGCTGGGAGCCCTGGTGGAATCTGGAACATTGGCCCGAGCACGAGCGGTCCTTGAACACGGTCCTGCGTCTTGTACGTCGCGCGGCGCGCAAGGGAGTTAGCGTAGTCTGGTTCACTTGTGAGGGCAGGGCACCTGTCGAGATGGCGGGCGCTCCACTGAAGGAACTGATTGCTCGTTGGCGTGATTCGAAGGCCCTTCCTCCGATGTCCTTTGCGGCAGAATCACGCTGGGAGCAGACGGCTGAGCGGGCCTTGGTAGGCTTGGCCTGGCGCGACCGAGAACTGGTCGGGGCAGCCTTGGCCCTGCCTCGGAATCCTGATCAGTGGAGCATCGTTCATCTCGTCAGGGCATCCGATTCACCGCAGGGTACGGTCGAGATGCTGGTCCTCTCCTGCATGCATCAGCTTCGCGATTGCGGGGCCAAGTGGGCCACGCTGGGCCTGATGCCTCTGGTGGGACCGGTTCCCGGGCTGCTGGAGGTCTTGCGTCCGGTCTTCCGGTATTGGTTTGACTTTGGGGGGCTGGCGCGCTTCAAATTGAAATTCCGACCGCATCAGTTGGTTCCCCTGCTTGTGGAGCACCGTGGTCTCTCCTGGTCGGCGGCGTTGTACCGACTGCTCAAGGCCTTCTCTGGCGGTTCGCTGTCGAAGTTTGCTCTGGCGTGGGCTCGGCGATTGTTCTCCCCAGACATCGTGGCGGTCAAAGGGCATTGCCTGATGAGGCCCGGATTATCCTTGGAGCGTTCAAGACCGTGAACGATGGCGGGTACGAGGCGGGTTCGGGCGGTTCTGGTGGCCTTCTCGTCGGTCAGGTTTCCAAGACCTTCCCGGCACGGGCCGGCAGGGCCCGTCATGACGCCGTTCAGGAGGTGTCTTTCCAGGTCCGTCCGGGTGAGATTCTGGGGTTGCTCGGTCCGAACGGTGCCGGCAAGACCACCACGCTCAAGATGATTGCCGGCTTGGTCCGGCCCACATCAGGCCGAATCCTGATCGATGGCATCGATGTCGGGGCCCAGCGGATGCGGGCCGTGCGTGGACTGGGCGCGGTTCTCGAGGGCAACCGGAACCTCCATTGGAAGCTGACGGCTGGCGAGAACCTCGACTACTTCGGCGCGCTCAAGGGCGTGGGCGCCATCGCCGCACGGCGGGACGACCTGATTGCTCTGCTGGGGCTGGGCCCCCATGTTCGCAAGCGTGTCGGCGAACTGTCCCGGGGCTTGCAGCAGCGGGTGGCCATCGCCGTGGCCCTGTTGGGTACGCCCCGAACCTTGCTGCTGGACGAGCCGACGCTGGGGCTTGATGTCGAGGCCGCCGTGGTGTTCCGGGAGGTGGTCCGGGACATCGCCCGAGGGGGCTGTGGCATCGTCCTGACCACCCACCAGATGGAGGTGGCGGAGTCCCTGTCGGATCGCATTGCCATCATGGCGGGAGGACGATTGAAGGCCCTGGATGGCCTGAAGACCCTGCGGGATGCCCATCGTTCGCCCGGCCATGCCCTGACTTTCCGGGGCCAGCCTTCCCCATCGCAGCGGGAGGCGTTGGAGCACGCCGGTCTGGCCGGTTTGGCCGAGCAGGACGGGCTATGGCATGGAGTGGTCGAGGCAGTTGATGCCCTGCCGCCGCTCCTTGCGATGCTGGGGGCGGTTGGCCTCGAGCTGGTTTCCGTGACCGAGCGGGCCATCGATCTGGAAGCACTCTATCTCCGAATCGTGACGAGGAATGCCGCGTGAACCCGGGTCGTCTTTTCCTCGCTGAACTGCGCCGTGAGGCCATCCTGCTCGTGAGGTATCCGCTGGAGACCGTCTCCAGGCTGGTCTGGAACCTGGGCTTCGCCCTGCTGATCTTCTTCGGCTTCTCGGCGGCCGTCGGTAGCCAGGCATCCGCACTGCCCGGTTTCGAGGAGGGGAATGTCGGTCGGCTGTTGGGCCTGCTCACGACCTACATTGCGATCAACGGGCTTGGCAACGCCGCGGAACTGATTGCCGAGGAGGTCCAGACCGGCACCTTGGAACAGGCTGCCTTGTCCCCGCCGCCCCTCGTGCTCGTCGTCCTCCTTCGTGATCTCGCCAGCTATGTCGAAATGCTGATCCGATTCGCCCTGGTCCTCGCCATTGCATGCCTCGTCACCGGCGTGCGCCTGCATCTGGACCTGCCGGCCTACGTCGTGCTGCTGACCCTGATGTATCTCGGCATGGAGGGGATCGGTCTGATGCTGGGCGGTGCGGGCCTGATCGCCAAGCGCATCACCACGCTTGCACAGTTCGCCGTGATGCTGGTCTTTGGCCTCGCCATCGTGCCGTTGGACGGATTGCCGGTATGGGCGCGGCCGTTCGTGACGGCCTTTCCCTTCACGAATGCGCTCGAACAATTGCGGGCCGTTGCCGTCGGTGGGACGAGCCTGTCTGCCCTCTGGCAGGACGGTCGCCTGCCTGTCCTGCTTTCGGGGGCGATGGCTTGGCTGGCGCTCGGGTTGCTGGTCTTTGTCTGGGCAGAGCGCAAGGCACGCGACCTCGGCACCCTCAACCAGTACTGAGGCCGGGTTGCACCTCCAGAGTCCATTCGTTGACGAGGAATCGCTCCCGGCCGCGCAAGCCGAAAGCCCTCGCTTGCAGGGTCGTCAGGTCCACCTCGACGGCCAGATCATGCCTGCCATCGGATTCAAGCATGGTGAAGCTGCCTGAGCCCCAGACGGCGAAGACGAGCTGACGGCGGAGCCTGAGCCGGAATTCCCCCCACCGTTCGTCCGAGACCACCAACCACGTCGCGTCGTCTTCGACGACCTTGGTTACGCTGCGCTTGCCTGACATTGGATGCCTCCTTCTTCTCCCTGCCTGCATCCTTGATGGCGCTACGCCCGCGGCATTTCAAGGTTCCGACGCCTTGACGCATCCCGGTCGCTTTGGGATACTTAAGTCCTCAAGGCCGTGGCCCCATGGTCTAGTGGTTAGGACATCGCCCTTTCAAGGCGGTAACACGGGTTCGAATCCCGTTGGGGCTACTCCTGAGTCAGGCCCCCTTCGTCTAGAGGCCTAGGACGTCGCCCTCTCACGGCGGTAACAGGGGTTCGAATCCCCTAGGGGGTACCATCGGGTGGCTCGCTCCGGCAATGGAGCGGGCCACTTGCCCATTTGGGGATGGGCTGTCGCAAAAAGGATTGGGGGAAGCCCCCGAACGGGTGGCTTCCCCCAATCCGGGTTCGCGTTACCAGGCCTTGGCCTGCGTGCCAATCATCCCGCGCAGGATGCCCATACCAGGGCGATTTTCCCACTGCACGCCTCCGACCAGAGCGAAGTGATCGGAGATTCGCCAATCGGCCTGCATCCCCGCTGCGGCCAACAGGCCCACCGAAGGACCCGCGACTTCCAGGGGAGCGAGGTCCGTCTGAACCTGCAGCCCGAGGGCATCCCTGCGCCAGTAGGCAAAGCCACCGAGGGCAGGCAAGGCGAGGCTCGTGTCGGTGGATCGGCTGACCCTGAACCCGGCATAGGGTTGCACCTGCAGTTTCCCACCCAGGACGTCATCAAGGAGAGCCCCCTGCGGGCCTGTGCCCGCCAGCAGCGAGAAGCCTCCCGCGACAGGACTCAGGCCGACGCTGGCGTCCACATAGCCGAACCACTTGCCGAGTGGCCCGAAATCGCCGGGATACACGGCCGCACGAAGAAGCATGTCCATCGTGAACGACTGGAGGGATTCGGCCCTGCCCACTGCCGCACCACCCTGAACCGCGAGGCGCTCCAGGAATCGATCCGACCGGGTCTTCTCCGTAAGTGCGGCGCGCTCTACAGCTGATTTCCGAATCAACTCCCGGATCATACCGAAGCTCGCCGACCCGATGGCCGCGAACTGGAAGCGATCCAGCAGGCCGTCCGGCCGGAACGTGATGTCGGGGAATCCGACCATGACCCTGTAGCGCTGGTTGTCTTCGAGGATGGCATGGTAGGCCCATTCGGACTCACGTACGTCCTTGAAAGGGTTGTCGGGGGAACGAGGGTCCCTGGGCAGCACGACGCCCCGCGCCTCGCCCACGGCCAGCAAGTTGCGGACAACCATGGCAATCTCGGCACGGGTAACCTGAGCCTCGGGGTGGAAACGGTCGGCCTCGATGCCGGGGACACCCTCCCAAAGGCCATAGCGGTTGGCCAGCTTGAGAATGCCCGCCGTCCTCGATTCGCTGCCCCGCAGGTCGACGAACACGCGATCCCTCGGCTTCTCGAGCGTCCACGCCGTCTTCGAGAGAAGCTCGAGCTCCTGGACGAGGTCCTCGAGTGCCCACGCGAGGTCTGCTCGCGAGAAGGCAGCCTCGCCCCGGAAGGTGTTGTCGTCGAATCCCTTCATCAGGACGCGCCGGATACTCATCTCGGCAACGGCATCCGCGGCCCAGTGCTGACCCGGGACGTCCCGGTAGGCTTCCTCGACGACATGCGCACGGGCTGGCAGGGCGACCAGGCTGGAAATGGCCAGCGCAGTTAGGCCGAAGGCGAGTCGTCGTGGGCGTCTGGTGTGCATGCCCATGAAGGTACCATGGAGGTGCGTCAGCCTTGGTCTGGACGCGACCGCTCCGTCATGGTTGTCTGTGCATTGGCGTCGGACGAAGGTTGTCCGTCGCGGCTTCCCCGTCCACGTTATAGGAGCCAAATCGCGTCATGAAGGAAACCTTGGCCGCGGTCGCCGCGTCGGCGATGCTCGTGTTCGGGACCCAGGCGGCGGCATCTGCCCAGGTCGTCGCCGGCCCCATCGGCTCGGCTCCGGCTCTTGCCCCGGGCGTTGCGGCTCTGGTGCCCGTGGCGCAGCCGGATCGCCCCGGGGACATCTGGACGGGTGGCGGCCTGCTGTTCGCTCCGCGCTACTTGGCTCAGGGCGGGTTGGAGGTGGGCCTGGGGGGCATGTCCCTGCTTGCCGGTCCTGCCAATGTGCCGCCCAATAGCTTTTCACCCGTGGCCGGTGTCCGCGTGGCGCCCCAGGATGGTGTCGAGTTGGCGGCCCTGCTCGGGCCGGTCACACTCGCTGGTGTCCGGGCCCGGATCAGCCAGTCGATATGGGGCTCCACGGGCATCGCGATGCTCTACCGCAGCGATGTCTACGCGACGTCTGCGGCGGAGCAGGCGCAGCGTCCCGAGCTTGTGCCCCCATTCTTCGGGCTGGTGGCCGCTCCCGGCTTTCGTGCAAGCCAGGGCGTGGAGTTCCGCGTCGACCTGATGCAGAACCTTGCCAACATGCATTTCTATGCCGTGCCCAGTTTGCGGATGATGGCCCATGGCACCCGCGTCGGCCTCGGCGTCGGTTCCGACCTCGATCTGGGCCAGCTCGTCCTCGGTTGGAATTACAACGGGGGGCTCGCAGTCGCCTCGCCCGTCGGGTCGAACCAGAATGCCCTCGAGAGCCAATGGGGCCTCGGTGGACGCCTGGTCCTCGGACCGCAGGCCTACGTGACGGGGACCTACATCTTCGTTCCGGGTGACGCGTATGGCCAGCGTAGCCAGGCTGTCATGGCCGGTATCGGTTTCACACCTTCGATGGGCGCGGCCAGCTACGCGGCTCCGGTCTTTGCCCCGGCTTCGCCGATGGCACCCTCGGGCCCCGCGCCAGCCGAGCCATCGGGTGGCCTGATCCGGCGCTCACGCTAGGCAGGCGGACCGCCAGCCATGCCTTCACTCCTCGCTTCCCTCATCTGTCCGGTGCTGCGCCTGCCCGAGGAAGGTGATGCCACGGCGCTTGTCGAGGTCCAGAAGCGGTTCGGTTGGGGGGGCTACATTGTTTTCCGTGCCACCGACGCCTTGCCTGAGGTCGTGCGCAGCCTGAATGCCGTTAGTGAAAGGCCCCTGCTGGTCGCCTCGGACATCGAGTACGGCGCGGGCCAGCAGTTGGCAGGTGCCACGGTCCTGCCATGTGCCATGGCCCTGGCTGCAACCGGTGACCCGGCGGCCATCCGGGATGCTGCGCGGCTGACAGCTGTCGAGGCGAGGGCCCGGGGAGTCAACTGGGCCTTCGCGCCCGTGGCCGACGTCAACAGCAATCCCCGCAACCCCATCATCAACATGCGCAGCTTCGGCAGCGAGCCCGATGCGGTGGCTTCCTGCGTCGCTAACTGGATCGAGGCAGCCCGGGAAGCCGGGCTGATGGCCTGCGCCAAGCATTTCCCGGGGCATGGGGATACCGAAGTCGACTCTCATACGACGTTGCCGACCCTTGCCGTGGACAGGGCGCACCTGGATGCCATCGAACTGCCACCCTTCCGCGCTGCGCTTGCTGCTGGAGTTGACAGCGTGATGATTGGTCACCTCGCCGTGCCTGCCCTCGACCCCGAAGGATTGCCTGCGACCCTGTCACGGCCGGTCGTTACGGGCTTGCTGCGCGATGAGATGGGCTTCGATGGGCTTGTCGTCACGGACGCCTTGATCATGGGTGGGGTGACGGAATCCTGGTCCGAGGAAGACGCCGTCGCGGCTGCGCTCGAGGCAGGTTGCGACGTGCTGTTGATGCCTCCTGATCCGGAAAAGGCACTGGCGGCGCTCGAAAGCGCCGTAGCCTCGGGGCGCGTCAGCGCGGCGCGCGTGGAGGATGCCCTGCGCCGCGTGGCGCGGTTCCGGGATGGCCTGGCGCAGTTGCCCGTTGCTGCAGAGCCCGGGCCCGGACATGGGTTGACCCTCGCCGAGCGCCTGTCCCGGCAGGCCCTCACCCTCGTGCGCGGGATGCCTGTCCGGCCCGTCCGGGGTGCGTGCCGGGTCATCATCCTGGATGACGATGGCGAGATTGGCGACGCTTCGCCACTGGTCGCCTCGGTCCGGGAACAAGGCCTCGAGCCCCTCTTCGTGCGTCCCGGCCTGTCTGATGGAGACAGGGCAGCCGTCGTGGCGGCCGCCCGTTCGGAGGGTGCTGCCTTGGTCACGATCTTCTCGCTGGTCAAGGCATGGAAGGACCGCAGCAACCTGGGACCTGATCTGGCCGCTGTCGTTCGGGAGGTGACCGAAGCCGTGCCGACGACGGTGGTGTCCTTCTCGAGCCCCTACTTGATCCAGCAATGTCCCGCGGCAGAGGCCTATATTTGCGCCTATGGTGCTGGACCCGCCGAGCAGCGTGCGGTCGTCGATGCCCTATGGGGCGAGGGTGGCTTTCCGGGCAGCTTGCCCGTCCGCCTGGATTGACCCCCGAGGAGGCCTGTTCCGACCCTCGTCAGTCGTTCCTGCCGTGGTGCAGCCTGGCCTTGGCCTTGGCACGTGCGACCCAGGCTTCAGCCAGCGCGTCCGGCGAAGCCGCCGTGTTCGCTGAAGGTGACGGCGAGACAGTGGGACCGGCAGCCCCGACCACGGCGAGACCGGCATCCGTGACGCGGTAGGGCTGGTTCATGCCGCAGCAGCCCTGCTCGAAGGCGAGGGCAGAGCCTGCAAGATCGGCATGCACGTCGGAGACCCTTTGCTGCGAGGAGCAACCGCCACCCGAGCAACTGCCGCAAGACCCGGCGTCGGCTTCCGGTCCCAGGTGATGGCAGGTGCCAAGCACCGGATCGTCCAGCCAGCCTGCATCCTGCAACTGCACGACGAGGGCGCCGGCCATCCAGGGGCTCAGGCCGAAGGCGCTGCGGATCTCCGTCATCCGCGCACCATCACGCCCGGCGACCCAGGAAAGGACATCCATCAGCACGGTCCCATCCTAGGCATTCGGCAATCACCGGGTCAAGGGATAGAATGGGGGTCCCATGCCCGACCCCACCGTCTCACGGGCCCTGCGGGCGTTGCCCGCCGTCGGCCGCCTGCTGCTGGCACCGGATTTGGCCGAAGCCCGGGCGCGTCACGGGGAGGAGGCCGTCGCAGCTGCCGTCCGCGAGGTCCTCGATGACGCGCGTGGAGCCATCCTGGCCGGTGATGCCTCCGTGACGCGTTCAACGGACTGGGTCGGACGCGTCGTGACCTGCCTCGCGAAGACGTGGGCGCCGCGCCTGCGCCGGATCGTCAACGGCACGGGCGTCGTGCTCAATACCAACCTCGGGCGTGCACCCCTGGCCCCGGATGTGGTACGCGAGGCACTCGAGGAGGCCGCAGGCTATTGCAACCTCGAGTTCGATCTGTCTTCCGGTGCTCGCGGGGATCGCCACGCGGTCATCGAGGAGCATCTTCGGCGGCTGACAGGCGCCGAGGCAGCGCTTGTCGTCAACAACAACGCGGCAGCCGTCCTGCTGGTCGTCGATGGCCTGGCCCGTGAGGGCGAGGTCCTGATCTCGCGTGGTGAGTTGGTCGAGATCGGAGGGTCCTTCCGCATTCCCGAGGTCGTCGCCACATCTGGAGCGATCCTGCGCGAGGTCGGCGCAACCAACCGCACGCGCCTCGCTGACTTCGAGGCAGGACGATCGGAGCGGACCCGGCTTGTCATGAAGTGCCACACCTCCAACTACCGGATGGAGGGCTTTGTCGCCGAAGTGCCGCGGGCCGATCTCGTGGCCTTCGGGCGCCGGAACGGTTTGCCGGTCGTGGAAGACCTGGGCTCGGGTTCGTTGGTCTCTCTCGCTCCGTTCGGGCTGCCCGACGAGCCGACTGTGCCCAGGGTCCTTGCCGAGGGCCTCGACCTCGTGACCTTCTCCGGGGACAAACTGCTGGGTGGTCCCCAGGCAGGCATCATCGCTGGTCGGCGGGACCTGGTGGATCGTCTGCGCCGGAGGCCCCTCCTGCGCGCTTTCCGGTGTGACAAGGTCACGTTGGCCCTCCTTGAGGCGACGCTCAGGCGTTATGGCGCCGGGCTGCCGCCCGAGGCTGCCTTGCCCGCACTCGGGATGCTGGCGGTGCAGGCCGCTGCCCTCGAGCCCCGGGCCCGAGGGCTCGCGAGTCGCCTCGTGGCCGACGGGTGGCCTGCAGAGGCTGTCCCGACGGTTTCGATGCCCGGTGGTGGCGCGCTGCCTGCGACCGAAGTCGCCAGTTGGGCCGTGCGTCTCGATTGTCCGTGGGGGCTCTGGACGGATGATGCCCTCGCGACTGCCTTGCGTCGCTTGCCTTGCCCGGTGATCGGGCGACTGCGCGAGGGAGCCTGGTGGCTCGATGTCCGGACCCTGCTGCCCGGTGATGAAGACAGGGTCGTGGCAGGTTTCAGGCAGTTGTCGGGGAGGGGGGCGTGAGCGGGCTCGTGCCTGTCGTCATCGGTACGGCCGGTCATGTCGACCACGGCAAGACGTCCTTGGTCCGCCGCCTGACGGGGGTTGACACCGATCGCCTCGTCGAGGAGCAGCGACGGGGCCTGACCATCGATCTGGGCTTCGCCGCCTTCGCCCTGCCGTCCGGGCGCGTAGCCGGCGTCATCGACGTCCCCGGTCATGAGCGCTTTCTGAAGAACATGTTGGCCGGCGTAGGGGGCATGGACCTCGTGCTTCTCGTGGTGGCGGCGGATGACGGCGTGATGCCGCAGACGCGCGAGCACCTGGCGATTCTCGAACTGCTGGGCGTGGCACCGGGGCTCATCGTCATGACCAAGGTCGACATCGCTGGCCCCGACCTGGTCGAACTTGCCGAGGCAGACATCCGGGAGGGCCTCGTGGGCACTTCGTGGGTCGATGCACCCGTTTATCCAGTCTCGAGTGTCACCGGGGAGGGCCTGGATGCGCTGGTCGCCGCGATTGATGCCCGGACCGCAAGTCCCTCACTGCGTCCGGCAGGTGCCCCCGTTCGCCTGGCGGTGGACAGGGTCTTCGTCCGTCAGGGCTTCGGCACGGTGGTGACGGGCACGCTGACGGCCGGAACCTTGCAGGAAGGCATGCCGCTGGTTCTCGAACCGGGAGGCCACAAGGCCAGGGTACGGGGCCTGCAGGTCCACGGCGCGTCCGTCGGAGACGTCATCGCCGGCCATCGCGTCGCGGTCAACCTTGCGCTGACCGGCAATCCCGGCGTTGACCGCGGACATTGGTTACTGGCGCCGGAAACGCTCGGCCCATCCGAGGTCCTCGATGTCCACCTCGTGACGTCAGGCTACGGGGTCCGACACGGCCAGCGGGTCCGGATTCATCACGGCACCCGCGAGGTCCTGGGTCGCATCGCGCTTGCTGCAGGGGACGCACTCCCGGAGGGAAGCGGTTGCCTCGCCCAACTGCTGCTCGAGCAGCCGCTCTGGGCGGACTTCGACGACCGGTTGGTCCTGCGCCACTACGACCCGGGCTATGTCGTGGCCGGGGCCACGGTGCTCGCCCCAGCGGGCCACCGACTGCGTCGTCGGGATAGGTCGGGCTGGGAGCGCATGGCCGCCGCGGCCGAAGGGCGTTGGGCGGATCGGGTGGCTTCGGCCTTGGCGGAGCGTGGCTGGGAACCCCTGTCGCCTTCAGAAGCTGCAGCCATGGTGCCGGCGCGTGTGCGCGAGCATCTGGTCACCAGCCTTGCCTCGGCGGGACGATGGTTGCCCGTCGCGTCGGGCGGCCTCGATCCGGATCGCGTGCGTGTCCTCGGGGAACAGGTCGAGGCCTTGTGGCGGGACCTGCCTCCGCATCGACGCCTCTTGCGTCGCGAGGAAATCCAGGCTTGCGTGCCGGCGCGTGCGGGCATCCTGGGTGAGTTGCTGGCGCGCTTGCCGGGTTGGACGTCGGTGGGGCGTTGCCTGATGCCTGCCGAACACTCTCGTTCCGAACCCTCGTGGGTCGCAGAGGCGTGGACGAGTATCCATGACGTCGCATCCGCGCAGCATGGCTTGCTTGACAGGGGAGAGGTCCTGCGGGACAAGTCCGCGGCCTGGCAGGATTTGCTCGACGAGGCCATCGTTCTTGGCGAATGGCTGGATCTGGGCCAGGAAATCATGGTCCGCCCGGTGGACTGGGAGGCGTGGTGCGTCCGTGTTCGGGCCGCCATGCCAGGCGAGGCCGGCATTTCCACTGCGTCGATTCGCGAGACGCTCGGGCTCAGCAGGCGCTATGTCGTTCCGCTGCTTGAGGCGATGGATGCCCGAGGGCGTACGCGGCGCCAGGGAGAGTTGCGCTTTTGGCTGGCTTGATGGACCGGGTTGTCCTCGTTCATCCGACGCTGCCGGACAACGTCGGCATGGTGGCCCGGGCCATGGCTGCCTATGGCTGGTCCGACCTGGTGCTGGTCGGTGGTGTCGCCCCGCTTCACCCCCTTGCACTCGCGGCCGCGCCCGGCGGTGAGGCTGTCCTGCGTGGCGCCCGGGTTGTCCGGACCCTGGCCCAGGCCCTCGAGGGGACGGGAAGGGCCTTCGGGACAACAGCGCGTGTCTACACACGGCCAGCCGGCGTGACGATCGGCCCTGCGGAAGCCCTCGCGATGCCGGTTGTGCCCGGTCCCACCGCCTGGGTCTTCGGCAGCGAACGAACGGGTCTGGGCAAGGTCGAGCGAGCCCTGTTGCCTTGGCTTGTCCGCCTGCCCGCGCCGGGGCCCAGCCTCAACCTGGCGCAGGCCGTGACGGCGCTCATCACGGTCGTGACCCTCGACCGAAGCCAAGGTGGCCCGGCTTCGATGCGTACCGGAGAGGTCGCCTCGGGCCTGCCCGCGCCCGACGAGGCGACGCGCCGCACGCTGACGACGGCGCTCGCCCGCTATCTGGGGACCACCGAGGAATCGGCCCGAGCCAAGACCATGCTGTTGTGCAGGATGCTGGACCGATTGCCATTCGCAGCGGACGAGGCCGGGCTCGTGGCTGCCCTCGTGGGCCGGACCCGAACCTTTGGGGCCGGGGCGCCCGAGTCCTGAATCAGTACCAGTGGTAGCCCTGGCGTTGCCGCAGTTCACGAACGGGCCGTGGCTCGTCCATGGGCATCGCTATGTCGTCATGTGCGCAGCAGGCAGGCGGTTCGTCGTGCCCGGCGCGCAGGAGGTTTTCGGGCGTGAGCAGGAGTTCGAGCCCCGCGGGGGCCGGCAGCGGTGCAGGCGACATCGGCTGGACCTCTCGATAAAAAATAAGCAGGCAACAGCATCTTAACAGAACGGCGCGCGACCGCAAGCGCTGTCAGGACTGGCCGGGCCCGAGCAATGAACGATCTCCGTGGACGGCCGTCACGATGGTCCGGATTCCGCCCCGGACGGCAAAGTCGCCCACCACTTGCATCGCACGCGGAGCGACCGTTGACGTCAGGTCATCCAGGATTCGGTTGGTGACGGCCTCGTGGAAGGCGCCGGTGTTGCGGAAGCTGGCCATGTAAAGCTTCAGGGACTTGAGCTCCACGCAATGACGGTCGGGAACGTATGCGATGGTGAACGTGGCAAAGTCGGGTTGCCCCGTAATCGGGCACATGCAGGTGAACTCGGGACAATCGAAACGGATCGTGTAGTCCCGTCCCGGCCTCGGGTTGTCGAAACGCTCGAGGATGTCGGTCGAGGGTTCGGTGGGTGTCGGGACCTGCTTGCCCAGTGCGGAAAGTTGCGTCATGACCCCATGGTCGCATGATCGGGCGTCAAGCGGGAGGCCGGGGACCCGTCACCTGCTCGAGCAGGAACGAGGCTGCGGCCAGCGTTCGGGGCAGGGCCCCCCCATCCATCCTGGCCAGGAACTCGCGGAAGGGCAGGGGATCTGGGGGTGTTTCCAGAAGTGTTCCGATGTGCGTCGCCAGAGACTCGCCAAGGTAGGCAAGCGGATCCCGAAGCACCGGATGCCCTGTGGTGTGCAGGAAGTCGGGCGTGTAGGGGGCATCCGGTGGAACGAGGGCAAGCGCGGGCACGCCCAGCGCAGCTGCTTGCAGGCCCGGCGTGTGTCCCCCGGTCAGGAGCATCCTGCTGCCGAGCAGCCACGTGCCCAGGGGCAGGCTGGACAGCACGCGTGGCCTGAGGATGGGCAAGCCGGCCGGCAGGATGCCCGTAGCCGCCTCGCGGTACAGCCGCGCCACCGTGGCGTCCTCGGCCGGGGTGGGCCAGACCACGGGCTGGAGGCCCTTGTCACGCAATGCCGTCAGGATGGTGGCCATCAGCGTCTGGATGCGTGCTTCCGGCCACCAGTGCGGCTTGAGGCCCAGATGGAGGAGGGCGATCGGGCTCCGGGGCGCGAGCCCGAGGGCGCGATTGACTGCCTGGCCCATCTTGAAGCGAAGTTCCTTGTGGAGGGCAGGCAGGCCATCGCCTTCGGCGTCCACCGCGGCAAGCAACTCTTCAAGCGCCAGAGAACCGGTCACTACGGCGCGGCTGCCAGTTGGCAGCGCCTCTCGGAAACCCTCGCCCCAGATGGCAATCGCATCCCAGCTGTGTGCGGCTGGCAGGGCTGAAGTCGGGGGGACCTGTCCCTCGACGACCCGGTCCGGGTCTATGGCGGCGTGGGCCGGGGGATGGAAGCAGCCGCGCTGGACGGCAAGTACCAGTGCGCCGCGGGCGCGTTCCCGATCGACCTGCGTCTGGGCCCAATCCGGCAGGGGGTGGCCGGGGTCGGCGTGAACCAGCAACAGGTCGGGACGCGGACCGGCGGACCGCAGGAAGGCGGACCTCAGCAGGGGTGTCGGACCTGAAGGGATACCCCTGCGCCGCCCCCATCGGGTCAGGCTGACAATCTCGGGACGGGTCCGATCCGGTGAGAGGCCGCGCAGGACGGGTACGAGCACGGCTGCAGCCGCTTCGTCATGGCAGATGGCCTGGACCGTGGCCTTGGGCAACATGCGCACAGGATGCCATGAAGGACGCCTGTCCGGCGGTGTCGCCTGCACCCCTTGGCCGCCGGGATCAGCTTGCCCGGACAGGAATCAGGAGCATCGGGCACGGCGCGTGCCGGATCAGGTGGTCGGCGACGCTGCCGAGCAGGATTCTCTCCAACCCCTTGCGACCATGTGTGCCGACGATGGCCAAGGCCGGTCCGGTCCGCCGCAGGTGCGCCGAGAGGACGTCGGGCACGTTGCCCAGCAGCAGGTGGGTCGCGGTGCCGGGGCCCCAGTCACGGGCGACCGCCTCGAGTTGCGCGAGGGCCTCCGCCCTTTCGACGGCTGCCATCACCTCCCAGTCAACGATCGGGTCACCCAGTGTCTGGCCCGGGAAGGGCCCCGGCGGGGGATGGAGGGCCATCACGACCTCCCGCGCGTACCCACGGGGCCGGATCAGCCGGTCGGCGGCTTCTCTCAGCCGTTGGCCGGTTGCCAAGCCATCGATGAGCAGGCTGACGGCACCGGTAACAGGCGCAGGTTCGGCCTTGCCCGGCAGGATCAGCAACGGGCAGGGCGCATGCCTCGCGAGGTGGTCTGCCACGCTGCCCAGCAGCAGTCTGGCAAGTCCGCCTCTACCGTGCGTGCCAAGGACCGCCAGGTCCGGACGCTGCTTCTCCAGCCAGGCGAGCAGGACCGTGCCCGGATCTCCGTGCAGCAGGACGCCCTCAGGGGGCGGGCGCTCCCCGCTTGCTGCCTCTCGCAGGATCGCGAGACCCTCGGCCAGCGTGCTCCTGCCCTCTTCTTCGGCGGCCTCGAGCAACGCTGCTTCAGGCAAGTAAGGACTGCCGAAGGTCATGGTCACCCCCACCGATTGCAGGGGCGGGACCACGACCAGAAGATGGTCCCTGCGCATGTCCTCACGCAGCAGGCCCGGCAACTCGCGCAGGCAGCGCATGGCTGTCGGGCTGCCGTCCGAGCACCACGCGATGTCCATGGGGCGAGGTTAGCGCAGCCCCGGACCGGGTACCTTCATTCGGGAGGAACGGCAAAGCTTGTCCAGTGCGACGGAGTCGGAAGGGCGCGGCATCGGTGCCCCGGTCGTCCAGGCCATGGAACGTGCCCTCGTCCTTGCCGAGCTTGGACGCGGCTGGACGTCGCCTGCGCCTCTGGGCGGTGCCGTCGTGCTGCGCGAGGGAGCCGCGGTGGCCGAGGGTTTCACTCAGGACGCCACGGGGCGACATGCCGTCTTCCATGCCCTGGCTGCCGCGGGTGAGTTGGCCCGCGGGGCGACGCTGGTGCTCACGACCGAGCCGGGAGGGCCCCCAAGGGCCGTTGTCGAGGCCATCTGCGCCGCGAAGGTCGCGCGCGTCGTCATCGCGGCACCGGACCCCAACCCCGCGAGCCGGGGCCACGTCCAGGATGCCTTGCTGAAGGCGGGTGTCAGGGTGGAGGACGGGCCCTGCGGCCAGGCAGCAGGGCGCCTGAACGAGACCTACGAGGTCTTCCTGCGTACCCGGCGTCCCTTCGTGACGGTCTTCTCGGTCATGAGCATCGATGGGAAGACGGCGACGAGCATTGGCGAGCGGCCCCCTGCACCTGCCAGCCTGCTGGATGACCTGCGCGCCGAGCACGATGCCGTGCTGCTGGGCGTCCAGGACCTGGTTGCCGAGGATCTCTTGCCGGAAACCGCGCGGGAGCGGGGGCGCAACCCCTTGCGGGTCGTCATCGACGGGATGGCGCGGATGCCCCTTGGAGCCCGCGTGCTGGCCCGCCCGCAGGTTGCCGCACAGCGTTCTTCCACCTTGCTCGTCACGACGCGATACGCCCCGAAGGATCGCGTCGCCGCCCTGAGGGAGGCCGGTGCCGAGATCCTCGAGGTCCCCACGATGGGGGACCCGCTGGCCGTCAATGTCGACCTTGATCGCCTGCTGGTCCTGCTGGGGCGGCGCAACCTGGCGTCGGTCCTTGTCGAGGCGGGCGGGACGCTTGCCGATGCCGCGTTCGAGGCCGGGCTCGTCGACCGTCTTGTCCTGTTCCTGCACCCTACCCTTCTGGGCGGTACTTCGTCCCCGTCTTTGGTCGGCGGCGTCGGTCACGCCTTCGTGGAGTCGGCTCCCCGCCTGATCGACCTTGAAGCCCGCATGACGGGCGAGGGACTCGTCGTGACAGGAAGGGTGGGCGCCTCGGGCTGACCTCGGCCTGTCGGTGTCAGGCGACAGGGGTCGCGGGCGTCGCCAGGGCCCGTCCCGCTGAGGCGGCAGCGGTCGGCAGATCCTGCATCAGCCGATGGAAAGCCTCGAGATCCATCGACTGGGGCCCGTCGCTCAAGGCCATGCCTGGTTCAGGGTGGACCTCGACAAGCAGGCCGTCGGCTCCTGCCGCCAGTGCCGCGCGCGCCATCGGCCCCACGAGGGAGCGCCTGCCGGTGCCGTGGGACGGATCGGCCACGACAGGCAGGTGGGAGAGCTCATGCAGGGCCGGAATGGCGGCCAGGTCCAGCATGTTCCGGGTGTAGTCCTCGAAGGACCGCACACCTCGCTCGCACAGGATGACTTTCATGTTGCCCTCGGCCAGGATGTACTCCGCTGCCAGCAACAGTTCCTTGAGGGTGGCGGAGAGGCCGCGCTTGAGCAGGATAGGCCGCGAACTGCGGCCGGCACGGCGCAGCAGGGGGTAATGCTGCATGTTCCGGGCCCCGATCTGGACGATGTCCGCCACGGCTTCCACCGCATCGAAACTGGCGACATCGACCGCCTCGGTTACAATGGCCAAGCCCGTCTCGCGGCGAGCTGCCTCGAGCATGGCGAGGCCGTCCTGGCCCAGGCCCTGGAAACTGTAGGGGCTTGTCCGGGGCTTGAAGGCCCCGCCCCGCAGGACCGTCGCACCGGCCGCGCGCACACCCCTCGCGGCCGCGAGCAACTGGTCCTCGTTCTCGACGGCACAGGGGCCGGCCATCACCACGACGTCACTGCCCCCGATGACCACGCCCGGCGCGACCTCGACCCGGGTGGTCCCGATGTCGATCGCCCGGCTGGCCAGCGGATGCGGGCTCGAGACCCGCACCAGGTTCACGACGCCAGGCAAGCTGGCCAGTCGTCCGGCGGGTTGCCCGTCAGGACCGCCCCACAGGCCGACCGCGACGCGCTCGCCCTGCACGACCTCACGCGCTTCGTAGCCCAGCGCCCTCGCGTGGGCGATTACCTCGCCGATTTCGGCAGGAGTGGCGTGGGGGCGCATGACGACGAACATGAGTGTCCCGCCAGTCTAGCCCCAGCGGCCCGCCGCGGCAAACGGACCGCCATCCGCGTGTCTTGGTATGATGGCCGACATGCTGCACGCTGCGGTCCTGCTGGCAGGCCTCGCGATCGGGGACGCCGCCCCGGACTTCACGCTGCTGGCCGAAGATGACAAACCCGTACGGCTCTCGGCCTTGCCGCGTCGTCCCATCGTGCTCGCCTTCTTCCCCAAGGCCTTCACCCCCGGCTGAGAGGCCGAGATGAAACTGCTCTCCGGCCTGTATCCCAGACTCCGGGCGCAGGGGGTCCAGGTCCTGGGCCTTTCCGCCGATGACAGCGCGACGCAGGGGCGCTTCGCCCTGCATTGCGCCACGCCTTTCCCGCTGCTCTCCGACCCCGGTGCACGCATTGCCGACTTGTACCGCGCTCGCTGGTTCGGCTTCTTGCCAGTGGCCGATCGCATCACCTTCGTGCTAGATGGAGAGCGGCGGATTCGACACGTCCTTCAGGGCATGCCGGATCCCGGAGGCCTGATGGATGCCGTTGCCTCCGTGGTACAACCCGCCGCTGCGGCGACCCCTTCCCTTCGTCCCACCCCAGTTTCGACACCCGCGAGGCAAGATGGCCGGTAACGTATCCACACCCTCCCAGCTTCGCCTGGCCCTGGCTTGCGGCAGCACGGCATGGCTCGAGCGCGAGCCTGCCCGCCAGGCCTTCCGGTTGGCGCGCTTCGAAGCCAGTCCGGACTTCGGGCGGCGGCGCTCCTTGCCGCCTCTGGGCGCCGCGCTCGCAGGATTCGGTCCCTATCCCCGGTGGGATGCCAACCGCATGCTGCGCGTGGCCTCCGTGCCCGAAGCCGGCGGCATGATGGAAGGCGAGCACGCGTTCATCCTCGTCGGCCAATTCCTGTTCCTTGATGCCGCGGGCACCCTCGAGGCACTTGGTCCGATTCGGGGCGCACAGTGGGAGTCGCTCGCCACAGTTTCCTGATCTTTGGGGGAAACTTGAGCCGTTCTTAAGAATCCCGGCCTGCGGAGAGGGCGATGACTCTCTTGTCACCCGCCATTCGCAGGAAGAGGAGTCCCGAAGATGGCCGTCCAGAGCTTGAAGCCCGTTGCCGCACCCAGGGCCGTCCGTCCGGCCGTGGCCCCCAAGGACCTGACCCGTCCGGATCCTCTGATGGAAGACATCAAGGCCGTCGTGGTGCCCGGTGTCGCCGCGGTGGTCCGCGAGACCGGCAAGGCCGTTGCCCAGGGCAGCTTCTGGAAGGAACTGGGCCTGAGCACGCTCAAGGGCAACCTGAAGGGCAACCTCGTCTGGAACGGTGTCGGCTCTACGGTTCGCAACGTCGTGGCCCTCGCCAAGCACCAGCAGACTCCGGCTCGCGCCGTTGGCAACGTCGCTGCCGACCTTGCCGTCGGGACCGCCAATGGCGTCGTCACCGGCCTGGCCGTCACCGGTGCCACGATGGCCATTACGGCTGTCGGCCTGACGGCTGCCCCCGTCCTGCTCGGTGCGCCCGCCATCATCGGTACCATGGCCGTCAGCTGGGGCGTGAACCGCGGGCTCAACAAGCTCGACGAGAAGTACGGTTTCCGCAAGGCCATCAGCGACAACGTTGCCAAGGTCTTCGGCGAGAAGTAGGCCTTCCCTCTGTCGCGCGCCCCGGGCCTACGCCCGGGGCGCCGCGGCTTTGGGCCATTCAGCAGGTCGTCGTGTGGAGACGCTGCAAGGTGTCGCGGACGTGAGGCAGCAGCACGGCGAACAGAGCCGCATCCTCCGCGTCGAGGCCTGCGGGATCGATCTGCCCGAGGCGCTCGAAGAGCCCGTAGCATCGGGCTTGCCAGAGTTCGAGGCCCTCGTCCAGGATCGCTTGCCACGGTGGTTCCGGAAGGACGGTTCGTCCCGACGCATCCTGCGGGATGGTGCCGGGCTGCAGGCCCAGGGCGCGCAGCCACTCGTCTCGAACAAGCAACAGGCGCGTGGTGTCGGGTAAGCGGCTCAAGGCTGGTTCCCCCCGGCCGGCACGAGCCCCTCGAGTGTCCTGACGCGCCACCACCAGTCAAGTCTGGCGGCCAACTGGCGGACCAGTACCTCATCGCGGGCCTGACGTGCCCTGCGGATACCCGCCAAGGCATCCACCGTATCCCGGACCGTGGCGAGTCCGGTGCCCAGGGCACCGCGCAGCAGGCGTTCCCGTTGCTCGGCATGGGCAAGCGCGTCGCCTGCACGCTGACCGGCCACGCCGAGGGCCTGCGCTTCCGCGAGACGCGCTTCAAGGTCTGCAGCCAACTGCAAGGTGGCCGCCTCGAGATCCCCTTCGGCCGCTCGTGACTGGGCCTGGCTCCGTTGTTCGACGAGGCTCTGCTGCACGGCCTCGCGTGGTTCCCAGACCAGGCGACCGCCAATCGCGTAGAGGGGAGCCTGCCCCGACACCCAGCGGCCGCTGGACAACTGCCCGGCATAGCTCATGGCTTGACCCCGCGCGAAGAGTTCCGGCCTGGGCCATATCCGGGAACGTGCGACTTCGCCCTGGGCCTCGGCACGCCGCCGGCGGGCGAGCGCCTCGAGGCGCTCGGGCGCGAGGGCGACGACGCGCGGTACATCTGCGGTCGCAGGCAGTGCCAGGTCGGCCACCCATTCGGGACCCGGCCAAAGGCCCGGACGGGGTTCGATGCCGGGAAAGGCACGGACCCGGGCTTCCTGGCGACGGACCTCGGGCTCGGCCAGCAACCGTTCGGCACGGACGAGGTCGCGGGCCGTCTCGACCTCGAGGTGCTGTGCCGTCGTTGCCAGGCCCTTGCGCTCCAGCACCGCGACCGCCTCAGACAATTCCCCCGCCCGGCTCTCTGCATCGGCGAGCGCGGCAAGCCGCACGCGTGCCACCCCGAGATCCAGGAAGGCCTGGGTCAGGTCCCGGCCGACGGCGCGCACGTCCATGGCCCAGCGCGCGGTGGCAACGGCGATGTCGCCCGATGCTGCCGCCAGGGTGCCCGACACGGTCCACGGGAGGGGAAGGGGCAGGTCGAGGTCTCCGAGTGGACCCCACATCCACTCTGCAGGGCCACCGTGGTGGTCGTCCGGGGTCGCCCACCGGACATCGCCGCCCAGGCGAAGCGCAGGCAACAAGGCCACGACCGACTGCCCTGCGGCTGCGCGGGCCTCGTCGAGGCGTTGCCAGCCGGCACGGACGCGTCCGTGACGCCTCACGACATCGTCCAGGGCGTCGTCGGGCGCTGCCGCCGCAGGCATCGGCACGACCAGGCAGGCGAGGACCAAGGCGGGTCCCGTGGCCCACACGCTAGTAGCCGGGCGGTAGGTCATGCTGCGTCCTGAGTATCTCCAGCAGGGCGGGCCAGCCTCGGGTCTCGACGAATCGCCGGACCCTGCGGAAGCCCGTGCCGTAGGTCGGATCGTCATCATAATGGATCATCTCGAGTCGCTTGGCCCCTTCCGGGCTGCCGGCCTCTGCCAGGATGACGGCCTCGACGTAGCGTGCCGCGCCCTCCTCCAACTGGGGTTGCCTGCGCTGGCTTCCGGCGAGGTGGCCCCACGCGTGCATCACCTCGTGGCCCATGACGCTTGCGAAGACTTCCTCGGGCAGTCCGGCGAGGGCATAGATGGAGAGGTCCACGCGGCGATCCAGCACCTCCCGGCCACGGACTCTCTGGCTCACCACGGCGCGGGTCAGGCCTACTGTCTCTCCCCCGAACGCAAAGCTGCCCTGCCGCTGGACCTGCTGCAGCCAGGGCCTCATGCCCAGTTGGAGCGGAATGGGCGGATAGTCGAGGACAACGCCCCAGTCCGCCAGGCGCTTGCGAATCCGGCGCAGGACACGGGCTCCGGCCTCCGGCGTGTCGATGGCCGTCTTCCGGCACAGGTTGCAGACCGCGCGCCCGTCGGTGTAGGCTACGCCGCCACCGGTGCTCCCGGATCCGATGATCCGGCCGCAGTAGGCGCATTGATTGATGCCCGCACCATGCTCGACGTGGGCATGGAAGCCCCATCGGTCCACGCGGGAACTGCCGACGACAGCCTGGTTGCAGACCACGCATCGCGGGGCGACGTGTCCTGCATAGCAGGCGTGGTGGTAGGCCCTGCCCTGGTCCTGCAGGTAGCGGCCCTCGATGGGACGGCCGCAATAGGTGCAGTACAGCGCCTGGGCGGCTGCCGGTGCGGAGGGCGCTGCCGGCCCGAGACCGGGCCCGCCGAGAACGAGGCACGCCACGGCTGCGAGGATGCGCCAGAAGGTTCGCATGGCCCCAAGATACCCGTGTCAGGGCAGGGAGGCGTCCTTCATGCCCTTGCTGCGAGCGCCAGGGCACCCCGGACGGCGACATCCTCGGCCTGAACCACGGCGACATGGAGGTCCGCGATGAGGGGACGCATGCGCCCCTTGTCCTGCATGGTCGCGAGGAACTGCGGGTTGCTGGCCAGATGTCCGGAAAGCTTCTGGGCAACGCCGCCGGCGAGGAAGATTCCCCCTGTGGGAAGCGTGGTCAGGGCCGCGTTGCCGATGGCCGACGCCAGTGTCGTCACGAACCGTTCGAGGAGGCTGGTCGAGGTGGCGCATGCCCCGGTCGAAGCCGCCCGGACCACGGCTGCGGCCACGCCCTCTCCCGCGGCCAAGGCCTCGCGGATCGTGGCCTCGAGCGGCCTGCCCGTCTCTGCCGCCCACGCCGCCGCCGTGGCCAATCCGGTGCCGGAGACGACGCGCTCCAGCGACACGTGGCCGTGGCGTGCCGCAAGCCAGTCCCTGAGTTCCCGGTCTTCGGTCCCGAGCGGGGCCCACGTCGCGTGGCCGCCCTCGCCGGCCAGATAACGGTCTGCCGCCCCGTCAAGGCCCGGAACGAGCAGGCCGGTGCCCATGCCGGTGCCGACGCCCACGATCAGGACGGGACCCCCAGGTTCCCGTCCGCCTTCCTGCAGGACCGTGGTCTCTCCGGGCACAAGGGCGGCGAGACCATGGGCCACGATGGCCATGTCGTTGGCCAGGACGACCTTGGCTCCGCCTGCCGCCTCGGAGAGGGCATCCGCCTCGATGGTCCAGCCCACGTTGGTGACGTGCGCCGTGCGGCCTCGCACGGGGCCGGCGACGCCCACGGCGATGGCCCCGGGAGCATGATTCTCCAGCGTCCCGGCGACGAGCGACGCGAGGTCCGGATAGCCAGCGGTGGGCAGCCTGCGGTCAAGCAGGATGCCCTCGGGGCCCTGGAGGCGCAGGTGGACCTTGGTGCCACCGAGGTCGATGCCGAGGAGGGTGCGGGGGGCGGACATGGAGGCGTGACTCCGGCAGGCAGCCAAGGGTTATCTGGCGGTTAAGGACAAACCTTTGTATCATGGAGTGCCCTCGATCACGTCCCGTCCAGGAGGCGCTCGCTGCGATGACCACGCTGTCGAAGCTCATACAGCCCCTCGTTGCGGAGGGACCGTATTTCAAACTGGTCTGCGGCGCGACATTCGAGGACACCTCCGAACTTGCGCACCTCGCGACCATCTTCACGCTTGCCGGTGCCCGCCTTGTCGACGTCGCCGCGCAACCCGACGCCGTCGATGCGGCCCTTTCGGGCGTGAGGCGCGCCCGTCGGCTCGGTTCGGCCTGGCTGCCCCAGGCTCCTGTGCCCCTCGTGATGGTCTCGATTGGTCCGGAAGACGATCCCCACGTCCAGATTGCCGAGAAGCTCGACGCGCGTTGCACGTGGGAGTGTCCCCATTGTCTGAACGCCTGTCCTCACGGCGCCATCGACGCCCAGCTCAAGATCGTGGCCCAGCGGTGCGTGGGCTGCGGGCAGTGTGTGGCCGCGTGTCCCGAGGAGGCCGTCCAGATGGTGCCGGCAGCGCCTCCTGCACCCTTGGATGACCTGTGGGGAGCGGGTGCCCGGGCCCTGGAACTGCATGCCGGCACCGGGGCAGGCCTCGAAGCCTTTGAAGGCCAAGTCAGGGCTTGGTCGGCCAAGGGTGGGGTCTTCTCGCTGTCCGTGAATGCCGTCCAGATGACGGTCGAGCAGGCAGTGGACGCGTGGCGCACCGCGTCTCGCTGGGTGGAAGGTCCGGTGCTGGTCCAGGCGGACGGCAAGCCCATCAGCGGCACGGCCGGCGAGGCTTCGACCCGGCCCGCCCTTTCCTTTGCCCGAGACCTGATGGCGGCGGGTGTCCCCCACGTCCAGGTTGCCGGCGGGACCAACGACCTGACGGGCAAGTTGGCCCGCGAGATGGGCCTTGACCTGGCGGGCGTCGCCATCGGCAGCTTTGCCCGCCGCCTCGTTCGCGACATCCGCGGTCTCGGTGACCCGAACGCCGGGATGTCGGAAGGCCTGTCCCGAGCACGCAAGCTGGTGGCCTCGGCCCTCGAGCCGCTGGAGGGAAGGTAGTTGTCCACCCGCGAACAGAAGGTCGTCGACAATCTCGAGGAACTCTTCGGCATCCTGCCGATTCCGGTGGTGAAGTACCTCAAGCATCAACCTGACGTCGAGGATCTTTTCGAGGTCGTTCTCGATCTGGGTCGTCCTCCCGAGTGTCGGTTCCCCGGCCGGGCTGTCGATCTCGACTTGACGGTGACCCGTGAGGATATCGACTTCGTGGTCCAGCGGGTCGGTGCCTTCTCGGATGACAACCGGGCGGGTATCGAGCGTACCTTGCATCGCATCTCGTGCATGCGCAATCGTCAGGGGCAGATCATCGGCCTGACGTGCCGCGTCGGACGCGCCATCCAGGGCACCATCGACCTGATTCGGGACCTGGTCGAGAGCGGTCGCAGCATCCTGATCCTCGGGCGCCCCGGGATCGGCAAGACCACGAAGCTGCGCGAAATCGCACGCGTCCTCTCGACGGATCTGCGCAAGCGGGTGATCGTCATCGATACATCCAACGAGATTGCCGGTGACGGGGATATCCCCCACCCCGGCATCGGTCGGGCGCGCCGCATGCAGGTGGCCCGATCGGCCGAACAGCACGCCGTCATGATCGAGGCGGTCGAGAACCATATGCCCGAGGTCATCATCATCGACGAGATCGGCACCGAACTCGAGGCGGCCGCCGCGAGGACCATCGCCGAGCGGGGTGTCCAGCTCATCGGCACGGCGCACGGCAACTCGCTCGAAAACCTGCTCGTCAACCCGACGCTCACGGACCTCGTCGGCGGTATCCAGAGTGTCACGCTGTCGGATGAGGAGGCCCGCCGTCGCGGAACCCAGAAGAGCATCCTCGAGCGCAAGGCGCCGCCGACCTTCGACATCTGCCTCGAGCTTCAGGATCGCGACCGTATCGCGGTTCACCCCGACGTGGCCGAGGTGGTGGATCATATGCTGCGGGGGCTCGCGCCCAACCCCGAGATTCGCCAGATGGACGCATCCGGGCAGATCAAGGTGGTCCAGGAAGCGACTGTCGAGACGGGTCGGACCGTCGAGGCGGCCCCTGCCCATACCGGTCCCCGACTGCGCATCTATCCTTTTGCCGTCAGCCGCAGCCAACTCGAGCGGGTCATCCGCAGCATGCGCATGCATGCCGAGGTCACGCGAAGCATGTCCGAGGCCGGAGCCATCCTGGTGCTCAAGGCCTACCTCAAGTCTGCGGGTGGCATGCTGCACGAGGCCGAGGCCCGCGGCATCCCGGTTCATGTGGTCAAGAGCAACACGATCCCCCAGATCCAGAAGACGCTGCGCGAGGTGATGCAGTTGGATGGCCCCTCGAATGGCGACGAAGATGCCGCCATGCGCGAGGCCCGCGAAGCCGTGGATCTCGTGCTCAAGACCGGCAAGGCTGTCGAGCTGATGCCGCGCTCGGCAGTCGTGCGTCGCCTGCAGCACCAGGTCATCGAGAAGTACGGGCTTGTCAGCGAGTCGGCAGGTGAGGAGCCTCATCGTCGTGTCCTGATCCATCCGCTGGTTCCCGCGGGGACCGAGGCCGTCTAGCGTGGTGCTCCGCAGCCCGGGCCACAAGGCCCTGGCCGGTGTGGTCGCCGGAGTGGTCCTTGTTGCCGTGCCTTCCCCCGGGCAGGCTGCAGACAACCTCGCCGATCTTCTGCGCCCCTTTCCTGGTCCGCCCTCGGTGCTGCGTGACAGGGCCGGCAGGGTTTTCGGGGAGGTGCGTGGTGAGCGCCATCAGCACGCCGTCGCCCTTGCCGATGTGCCCGCGAGTCTCAGGCAGGCGTTGATCGATACGGAGGACCCCGGTTTCTATGGCAACTCCGGATTCGACCCCAAGGGCTTGGCCCGGGCCATGTTCAAGAACCTGCTTGCGGGCGAGGCCAGGGAGGGAGGGTCCACGATCACCCAGCAGTTGGCCAAGACCCTGATTCAGGATAGACGCAAGACAATCGACCGCAAGGTGCGCGAGGCGCTGGTCACGGTGCAGCTCACGGGCCAGCTGACCAAGGACCAGATTCTCGAGCGTTACCTGAACGAGGTCTGGTGGGGGCGAGGTGCCCATGGCGTGGCGGCCGCGGCCGAGGTCTACTTCGGACTGCCGGCCAGTCGCCTCGATGCCGGCCAGGGCGCATTGCTGGTCGCCATGCTCAAGGGGCCGTCGCAATATGACCCTTTCACGGACGAGGGACTGGATCGCCTGCTGCATCGTCAGCGGTTTGTTCTCGGTCGGATGGTCGATGCCGGCCACCTGCCCAGTGCTGGCCTCGAGCGCGAGGCCCGGAGCCAACGGGTTGCGGATTGGCGTGCCAAGCGCATGAGCACCCAGCGCCTGCGTCGCCTGCTGGGCCTGAAGGCCTCGCCCAGGGACGACCACGGCTGGTTCAGGCGGCGTCTCCAGGGGGTCCTCGAGGCACGCTTCGGGCCGGCACGCGTCCAGGGGGGTGGCCTTGTCGTCCAGACGACACTTGATGCCCGCCTGCAGGCGCTGGCCGTGGCGGCTGCCGAGGAGGCCGTCCGCATCGACGGGCCGCGCATGGGCTTCGGTCAGGTCGCGATGGCGGCGGTCGAGCCCGGAACCGGACACGTGCTGGCACTCGTGGGTGGAGTCGGGGCGACGGACTACGACCGGACGATGGCCAACCTTCAACCCGGCAGTTGCATGAAGCCATTCGTCTATCTCGCGGCCTTTGCGGCGGGCCGCAGCCCCGATGACGTCGTCGTTGATGCGGCTGCACGCTATCCGGCGGGGCAGGGCCGCTGGTACCAGCCACGCAACGATGATGGTCGGATATACGGCCCGCTCACCTTGCGCGCGGCGCTCGAGCAGTCGGTCAACACCATCGCGGTTCGCACCTATGCGGATCTGGGCCGCCAACCGGTCGAAGCCCTGCTCAAGGCAGCCGGCATGCGGGGGCCTCACCCCCGGGACCTCACCCTGGCGCTGGGTTCGGGTGCGACCAATCCCATCGAACTCGCTGCGGCGTATGCATCCTTTGCCAACAAGGGCCAGTGGGTCCAGCCGCAACTGCACACCCGAGTCGTCGGAGGCGGTATCGACGAGCGGCCGGCACCACGGCGTGCCGAGGTCGCGCCCGCCTACGCCGTGTCCCAGCTTGTTTCCGTCCTGTCGGGCGTCATCGAGCGAGGCACGGCCAAGGGGCAGGGCATCGGCAGGCCGGCCGCGGGCAAGACAGGCACCACCAGCGCCTTCCGTGACGCGTGGTTCGTCGGCTTCACGCCGCAGCTCAGTCTCGCCGTCTGGGTCGGCAACGACGATCGGGCCCCGATGAAGGAGGGAGCCTTCGGTGGGCGGGTGGCCGCGGGCATCTGGCGCAAGGTCATGAAGGATTGGCACGCCGGATTGCCCGTTCGTCCGTTCCCGTCAGCGCCACCCCCGGCGCAGACGCCTTCGCCTGGACCTACGTGGGATCCGTTCGGGGACGAGGCGCCCGTGGTCCTGCCGGGATCAAGGGATGCCGATGAGCCTGTCGTCTCCGCATCGCCCGTGACTGCCGCGACACCCGAGCCAGCTGCTACGCGCTTCGACGCGCCCATCAGGCCCCGTTTGCCCGGAGCCCTCCCGTGACCGAATCCGGAAACACCTCGGTGCCTCGTGGCGGACCCGGACGCTTCGTCACCTTCGAAGGGGGCGAAGGCGCCGGCAAGACGACCTTGATCCGGGCCCTCGCGGCTGTGTTGGCACGATCGGGCCGCGAGGTCGTCGTGACCCGGGAACCGGGCGGGACGCTGCTGGGGGGGGAGATTCGCGAGCTGCTCCTGTCACCGGGTCAGCACGTGGATGCGGTGGCCGAGTTGTTGCTTTACGGCGCCGACCGTGCCCAGCACCTGGGCGAGGTAGTCAGGCCGGCACTGGCCCGGGGGGCCTGGGTCCTGTGTGATCGCCACGTGGACTCTCTGGTTGCCTATCAGGCCTTCGGAAGAGGCCTTGATCGGGCCATGGTCGAGCAGGTGAATGCGTGGGCAACGGGAGGTTTGGTACCGGACCGCACACTCTGGCTGGATGTTCCGGTGACCGAAGGCCTCAGGCGTGCCGGACGCACGCGAGGTCCGGATCGTCTCGAGGCTGCGGGCGTGGCCTTCCACGAGCGGGTGCGCGAGGGTTTCGCCTTGCTTGCACGGGAACACGCAGGGCGCTTCATCCGCCTTGACGGTACTCGTGCACCTGACGAGGTTCTTGCGGACGCCAGAATGGCCTTGGCTGACCTCGTCTGAGGGCGTTACGCCTGCATCAGGGCGCGGCCCGAACCTTCGACGAATAATTTATGGAGGTCCTCGAGTGCAATCCAGACGTGCCCGTCCCCGGTTCGCGTCCTGTCCGGAAGGCCCTCCACGCGCAGGAGGGCCCCCTCGACTTCTTCGGAAGGCTCGCCGGCCAGAGGGTCGTGATGCAGGACACGACCGCCCTCGAGGCCCCGGAGGGTCCAGACGACCTCCTTGCCCGTGGTCGGGTGTGTGAAGCCGACCACGAGGGAGCATGACTCCTGCCCGAGGGTCCGGGCAACAACATCCCAATCGACCACATATCCGGGAGTCTGACCCAGCAAACGCCCAAGGGTCTGGCGAACGCGTTCCAGATCACTGATGCCCATAGGGTCCTGCTGCACGGCGGTCATACCTGATTTCCTGCAGCGGCGACCTGATAGGGCATGGCCGCGCCATTGAGCACGGATGTGAAGTCGCTCAACTTCATCCGGACGTTGCCTTGGTTGTCCAGGATTTCCCGCGCGGGGCCCATGCCGGCGTCTACCTGAGCCTTGGTGTCGCCCTTGCCCCACGGGTTCCTTAGGTGGATGTAGTCTCCTTCGACCTTGGTGACGAGCAATGCGTGGTAGCCGTGGATGGACTTTCCGCTGATATCCCACTTCAGGGAAACGTAGGTCTCGGTGCCCTTTTCGAGCCAACCCTTGATGGAGTCGAGCATGCGTGTGACCTTTTCAGGATCTTGGACGAGTTTGCCTTCGGCATCGACAACATATTGCTTTGCCGCCGCATCATATTTGTATGGGTTGTCGTAGTGGGTGGCCTGCCCCGTGGTCGCTGAGAGTTCGTTCATGACGCGGCTGATGGTCTCCGTATACATGCCGCTGTTGCCCGTGGAGTGTTTGTCCGTCCGGGGATCGTAGCTTCCTTTGACAACGCCGAAGGCGTCCTCCTGATCCATGATGGTGGTCTGCAGGATGCGGTCGATGTCCTTGCGGGTATCGGTCTTGTCCCTGGTCAGGCTGCCGGGGTCGCGCGCATAGACAACGCCCGACGAGGTCTGGAAGGTGCCCTTGCTCAACAGGTCCACCGTCATCCGGGCATATTCGGCCGGGTGGTTCGTGGCCATGTAGTACTGGACGGTCGTGGCGGCGCAGGTTCCGAAACGACTTTGGTGAATGAGGCCGGGATTATCCAGTTGCTCGATCAGTTGAGGCAGCATCTTGGCGGAGGTCAGCCCCGCCTTGCGGGCTTCGGCATCCGGACCCTTGACCGCCAGGTCGTGCAACAGCTCCAGCGTGGTCCTGCCGCCCCCCGGAACGCTCAGGTCCCGGTCGTCGAGCTTCGGACCCAGCTTGTCGAGCAAGGAACGCGATTTGGGTGGCAGGGCATCCCGAACGGTTTGCAGCATGAGGCTGCGTGGATCCTTGGGGACAACATTCGCGGGTTGTTTGGCGCCCGTGCCTGCGGCAGGCTTGATGCCGCTCCGCCCGAGCGTGCCAGTCAAAGCGCGCTTCCTGTGCGCGGCCTGGTCCCGCTGCAGGACCTGCTGCTTCTGGAGGTCCGTGGCCGGCGCCCCGTTCCCGGCCTTAGGGCCAGTCGAGAACAAGGACGACAGCTGCCCACTGCGCAGGGGCGAGGTTCCCGGAGTCGCGCCAGCCCTGTCCTTGGGGGAACGCACGTCCGGCATATGATTACCTCAAGGAGATTCGACTCGGCGCGAAGGCACCGCGACCCACTTGAACCATACCCGGAAATCCTTAACCGGACTGAGGCGACCCGTCGCGAACGGCACTGAACAGCAGGCACCCAAACGGACCGCCGGGCCCGGACAAGTCCGGACCCGGCGGCTGCAGCCGGCGATCAGGCGTTGGCGGGCTTTTCAGCCGTGGTAGCCTTCTCGGTGCTCTTGGCGCTGCTCCTCGCGGGCTTCTCGTGCTCGATCTCGACACGGGTCACCTGGGGCGGACGCGTCACGACCGGCTGGGTCGGCGTGGCCGAAACCTGAAGCCGGTTCACGAGCGCCTTGCCCGTCTCGAGGCTGTAGTCCACTTCGGAACGAAGGGTGTTGAGGCCCTCCATCGCGATACGGGTCGAAACCCCGACGAGGTCAGCCTTGCGGCCTTCCTCAGCGATCGTGTTGAGGACTTCCCGGGTCGCCTCGACGGAGCGATCCGCCACGACCTTGATGGCCGCGAAGGGATCGTCCGAGAGGGTCTCGGCAGCCTTGACGACGTTCTTGGCGCCGTCGATGGCCGTATCGAGGACATTGCGGGTCGCGCCAACCAGGTTGACGCCGCCCAGTTCCTGGGAGGTCTTGTCGACATAGGTCTTGAGGTTGTCGAGCGTGTGGACGACGAGCTTCTGGGTGGTCTCGCCGAGATCCTTGACGATGGTCGTCATGAGGGTGTTCTCCTTCTGGCGCCTTGCGGGCGCACCAAGGGACGGGATGGTCTTCATCCAGGCATGGGGGGCTTGCGCCTCCCTTCCCTGGCGCCCCTGCTCGCCCTTGTAACGAGCAGGAGGCCGGGATGCAGCCGTGCCGACGGCCTGTCTCCCCGAGTCCGGTCGGGGAGCTTCACCGGCCGGGCGAACCCGGACCGGCGTGAGACGCGCAAGGTTGCGCGACGCCTTGAGGTCCCGCGGGTGCGTACCGCACCGGCAGGACACGAGAGTCTGGCGCGAGGCGGGAACGAGGGTTCCGCATGTCTCGCAGCGATGGGTCGTCTGGCGGCCGTCGACCAGGCGGACGGGGACGCCGGCCTTGCCGGCGCTGCGCCGGATGGCACGGCTGGTCCGGACCAGCCTGCGGCGTGCCGCCTCGGGCAAGTTGGCAAAGGTCGCCTCGTCCTCGAGATGCAGGACAGGCTGCGGGGCCTTGGCCGAAGCGCGCACGACAGCACCCGCGACCGCCAGATCGCAGTTGGCCTGGTAGCGGTTGCGGCGCGCCTCGAGGCGTCGTGCGGCACGATGGGCACCCTTGCGCTGCATCGACGCCACGACACGGTCCATCCTGGCGACCTTGCCGCGTTCCCTGCGGCCCGAAGCATCAAGCAGCAGGCGGCCGTCCGCGTCGGCCACGACCGCACGGTGCAGCAGGCCCAGATCCACACCCAAGGGGGTTCGGGGAGCCAGCCGGCACCTCAGCCGCAGCAGCCAGCGGCCCTGGCGTCGGCCGATGCGGGCTTCCAGCCAGCGCGCGCCTTCCGTCAGGCGCTGAAAGGTTTCCAGGTCCATGTCCCGCGGCAGGCGGGCACGGACCGGCAAGTCCCTGCCCAGCAAGGGCAGGTGCAGCCGAAGCGTGTCTTCAGGGCCAGGACTCAGGCTCCATGTCCCTGGGGCGAAAACGGCCCAGGTCCAGCCTTCGCCGCGTGCCGCCGACATCCCGGCGGTCAACGCACGGTACTGGGAAAGGACAGCACCCCGAAGACTGCTGCGGAACGGTTCCGGCAACGCTTCGATGCCTTCCCGGGCGCTTTCGAGCATCGTGCGGGCCCGCGCAACGCCCTCGTCCCTGACGGATTCTGCCAGGTTCAACCACCCCAACGGGGCCAAGGCCTCGCGCCATAGGGAAGACAACGCTTCGACCTGGTTGCGGACCCGGCGCAGCCCCTCGCGCTGGGCCCGGTCGAGGGGCCTCAGTTCGAGGTCGAAGGTGCGCAGCGTGCTCATCGCGAATCTGTAGGGCCCGATCGGGGGCGGCAATGAACGTGCAGGTGCGGGCCACGATCATATTGCCATGGATCGGGTGATTGGAGAATAAGAAAAGGTTATCCTTGGTACATGCCGAATCGCATGCGTGTACTGGGCCTGATGTCCGGGACCTCTGCCGACGGGGTCGATGTGGCCCAGGTGCTGTTCTGGACCGAGAACGGCCGCATCCGGCACCGGTTGGAGGGGCACCTCACGGTGCCTCATCCCGAGGGCTTGGGGGCACGCATCCGGGCCGCCGGGCCGCAGACGCCGCTCGAGGAGGTCGCCCGGCTGGATGTCGCGGTAGCCGAGAGCCTGGCTGCTGCGGTTCTTGAGGCGCAGGCAACATGGCGCAAGGAAGATTCCGGCGCCGTGGACCTCATCGGCAGCCACGGCCAGACGGTCCTCCATCTGCCCGGCATCGCCTCGATCCAGATCGGGACGCCGGCCCGGATTGCGGCCTTGACAGGCGTCACGACAGTGGGCGACTTCCGCACGGCGGATCTCGCGGTGGGCGGGCAGGGTGCCCCGCTGGTCCCCCATGCGGACGAGGTCCTGTACGGTTCACCGGATGCCGACGAGCTTCTGCTCAACCTCGGGGGGATCGCGAACCTGACGGCACTGCCTGCGGGCGGCCCTGCGGCCGGTTGGGACACGGGGCCAGCCAACATGGTGCTCGACGGCTTGGCGATGGCGCTGCTCGGGACGCCCTGTGACCGCGACGGAGCCGCGGCGGCGCGTGGTCAGGTCCATGAGGGCTTGCTTGCCCGTTTGCTGGACGACTCCTACTTCGTGGCGCCCGCGCCCAAGTCCACCGGTCGTGAGCGCTTCGGGGCCTCTTACGTGGCGGACCTGATCGCCAGGGGGCAAGCCCTGGGCCTGTCCACGGAGGACATGCTGGCGACGGCGACGGCACTTACGGTGCAGACTGTGGTGCGCGGATTCGAAGCGTGGCGCCTGCAGGCAGATGGGCTGCTCTTTTCCCCCGGACGCTTGCGTGTCGCCGGCGGGGGGGTGCGCAACGCCACCTTGATGGCCGGTCTGCGGCAGGCCTTTGCGGATCGGGGCATCGATGTCCAGATCCTGCCCGACGCCGAGGCCCGAGAGGCTGTCGCCTTCGCACTGTTCGCCTATGAGGCCGTGCTGGGTCGCGCCAACCATGCGCCGTCGGCGACGGGTGCACATCGGCCCGTCCTGCTCGGGACCGTCGCTCCCGGAGGCAACTATCAGCGCCTGGTGCTCGCCATGCCCTGGCTTGCTGCATCGTCGCCCTTGCCCGTGACCGAGCGCCGCCACCCTGCGACCTATGACCTGGATCGCCGGTCAGGTCCGGATCTGGCCGAGCTCTTCGCGGTCGAGGAGGATGCCGTCGCACGTGCGCTGCGAGACGCCGCCACGGAGCTGGGCCAGCTCATCGAGGCGGCGGCAGCGCGCTTTGCCAGGGGTGGCCGATTGATCTACCTGGGGGCCGGGACCTCCGGGAGACTGGGTGTCCTCGATGCGGCGGAGTGTCCTCCGACCTTCTCCACGAATCCGGATCGGGTGCTGGCCTTCATCGCGGGTGGACCTGCCGCCCTGCTGCGTGCCGTCGAGGGCGCCGAGGATCAGGGTGCGCTTGGCGTGGCCGACCTCGAGGGTTGCGGGGTGGGTCCCGATGATACGGTGGTCGGCCTCTCGGCCTCGGGCGGGGCTGCCTATGTGCGCGAGGGATTGGCCTGTGCACGCCGGGCAGGCGCGCTGACGGCCCTCGTCACATGTGTGCCTCAGCGTGGACGTTGGGAGGGGGGAGATCCGCCCGTCGACCACCTGGTGACCCTGCTGACCGGGCCCGAACTGCTGACGGGCAGCACCCGCCTCAAGGCTGGCACGGCCACCAAGGTCGCCCTGAATGCCGTGTCCACGGGCGTCATGGTGCTGACGGGCAAGACCTGGGGCAACTTGATGGTCGATGTCAGCGTATCGAATGTGAAGTTGCGGGACCGAGCCATACGCATCGTGGCCGAGATTGCCGGCCGTGACCGCGCCGAGGCCCAGCGTCTGCTGGACGCAGCCTCGGGCAAGGTGCGCCTGGCGGCGGCCATGGGGCTGCTGGGCACCGATGCCGCAGAGGCAACGCGCAGCCTGGACGCCGTCGGTGGTCGTCTGGCGCTGCTGAACCCGCGTCGCTGAGTAAAGGGCACCGGGACCCGGGCTACTCGATAAGGACGGTTGCCTTCATGCCGGGGTGGAACTGGCAGAAAATCGGATAGGTGCCCACCTTGTCGAGGGTCACGTTGTAGCTTTGACTGGCCTCGAGGCGGGGAGAGTCCAGCACCTTGGCTTCGTTGCCCGTGACGACCGAGGTTACGGTGTGGGGGATGAACTGCTCGCGGTTGATGAACCGCAAGGTCTGTCCGGGGCGGGCCACGATCGTCGAAGGGACGAAGGCAAAGCCGGTGATGGCGACTTCGACGACGGCTTCGGGTTTGGGCGTCACGGCCGGAGCTGAAGGCGAAGGCGTGGGCACGGGGCTCGGGGTGGGTGTCGGCACAGGCGTCGGTACTGGTGTCGGCGCAGGTGTCGCGGCTGGCTCTGCCGTCCCGGTCACGACGAGGCCGCCCTTCATGCCGGGATGATAGTCGCACCTGAAGGCCCAGTTGCCCGCGGCACGGGGTGTCACGACCCGTTCCTGGCCCGGCCGGATGTCATCCTCGCTTGGAAAGGCCGAGGGGTCGAGCGGGGTCACGGTGTGGGCCATGAAGTCACGGTTGATGAACCGTATGGATTGCCCGAGGGCCAGGGTGACGGACTCTGGCGAGAAGGCAAAGTTGGTCATGGTGACGGTGATTTCACCGCCGGGTGCCGCCGTGGGGGCAGGGGCGGTCGTGCCATTGCCGGGGCAACCCGAGAGCAGCAGCAGGCTGGAAAGTGTCAGGCACCAACTCGGGGCTGATGGGTGGAACACGGGGTCACCTCGGAGGTCAGGCCTGTGCAAGGGGCAGGGGCTGGCCCTCGGGGACGTGGGCCATCGCCACCGAGTTCATGCAATAGCGCAAGCCCGTTGGCGGCGGCCCATCCGGAAAGACATGGCCCAGATGGCCGTCGCAGCGGGCGCAGCGCACCTCGGTCCGTACCATGTCGTGGCTGCGGTCCTCGACGGTGGTCAAGGCATCGAGCGCAACGGGCTGATTGAACGAGGGCCAGCCGGTACCCGACTCGAACTTGGTTCCGCTGAGGAACAGGGGGTTGCCACAGCCGGCACAGACATAAGTGCCCGGTGTCTTCGTGCCGACGAAGCAGCCGGAATGGGGACGCTCCGTGCCGGCCCGACGAAGGACGTCGAACTGTTCGGCCGTGAGCCGCATACGCCATTGTTCTTCCGTCAGGATCAGTCGATCCATCGTCATGCCTCCTTCAGAGGACCCGTGCGATGGGGACGCGGCACGGCCTGGAAGCGGCCATCCCAGGCCCACTGCCGGATCCTGCTCTCCTCTTCCGGGGTCAGGCCCAGATGGGTCCGCGCCAGTTCCCACTCCCGGGCCAGCGACGTGCGGGACAAGGTCGGGTTGTCCGTATTCAGCGAAACCTTGAGGCCGGACGTCATCATCGCCCGTATCGGATGGTCCTCAAGGCGGGCGATGGCTCCGGTATGCAGGTTGCTGGACAGGCAGCACTCGAGGAGCACCCCACGGTCGCGCGCGAGGGCAACGGCTTCCTCGTCCTCCAGGATGGCCGTTCCGTGTCCGATGCGCTCGGCTCCGAGTTCGAGGATGGCCCTGCGGACATGCAGGCCCGGTCCGGCCTCGCCCGCATGGACCGTGCGGCGCAAGCCGCCCTCCATGGCGATGGCAAAAGCTCGCCGGAACATCTCGATGCGGAAGCCGCCACTTTCATTCCCGGCCAGATCCAGCCCGACGACACCCTCGGGGCGCAGGCGGACCGCCAGGGTCGCCAGGTCCTCGGCCTCTTGCTGGGACATGCCGTGCAGCACGCAGACGATCATCGGGGCGGGAATGCCTGACTTGCGGCTGCCTGCATCGAGGCCATCCAGGATTGCCCGGGTCGCGCGCTCGAGCGTGAGGCCGCCCTTGAGGTGCTGCCAGGGGCAGATGCGGACCTCCACGTGGGCGAGACCTTGATCCGCGGCATCGAGGACGGCCTCTTCGGCGACCCGGGAGAGGGCGGCCGCCGTTTGCAGCAGGGGCAGGACCGCGTCGAAATGAGCGAGGTAGGCATCGAGACGGCCCGCACCAATCGCGGCCAGGCCTTCCACGATGGCAGAGCCATCCAGGCCCAGCGGGCCAGCCAGATCCACGATGGTGGCGGGCCGGAGTGCCCCATCGAGGTGGAGATGCAGATCAACCTGCGGTACCGACATGGGAGCCTCAGTTCCGGGGTTGCCAACGCGCGGTGCGGTTGCGCCCGCTCGCCTTGGCCTGGCGCATGGCCGAACGCGCCGCAAGCAGCAGCGACTGGATATCGGCACCGCAGTCCGGCCAGATCGCGATACCAAGCGAAATGGTCAGGCGCACAGCCGACGACTGCGGGCCAGGAAAGTGGCTGGTGGCAATCGACTGCCGAAAGGCATCGGCCAGTTTCTCGGCGGCCTCGACCACCTCGCTACGGCTTCGTGCCTGAAGCACCATCGCGAATTCGACGCCACCGACTCGACCCAGCACGGACTTGGGCGGCGCGTGGTGGGCCGCGATGCCCGTGACCTGTCTCAACAGTTCGTCACCCACGGCGAACCCGTGCTGCAGGTTGAGTCCCGCGAAATGATCGACGTCGAAGAGCACGCAAGCGAGGCTGGCGTCGTGGTCCAGGGCCTGTGCGGCCTCGCGCGCGAGGCGCTCCTGCAGTCCTCGATGGTTGAGCCAGCCCGTCAGGGGATCGCTGGCCTCGAGATGGCGGGCCTGGTTACGCAGGCGGGCGTTCTCGTAAGCCGAGGCCGTAGCGTGGCCCAAGGCGTTGAGCAGTTCGATTTCTTCATTCGAGAAGGCCGTCTCCTCGTAGGTCATCACCGAAAGGATGCCGATCAGCCGCAGGCCCAGTTCGACCGGTGTCGCCAGGGCCGAACGGATACCGTCCTCCTGCACCCACGACGGAACCTTGAATCGGTCTTCCGTCAGGTAGTCGACGACGGCCGTCGTGATGCGCCTGTAGGCGACATACGCCTCGATGCCCCCGTCGTGGCCGAGGGGCACGGTGCCCTGCCATGACCAACGGCTCTTGCCGACGGCGGCCGCACACTGCAGGTGGTGCTCGTCGCGGGCTTCCCAGAAGGCTGCCGTATCCGCGCCAACCAGTTTCTTGGCGGCCTCGACGGCATACTGGAGCACCTGCTCGGCAGAGGAGGCCGAGTTCATCCTGGCCGAGACCAACGCCAGTTCGCGGAACTGGCGCAACTGGGTCTCGAGGCTGCCATGGCGTCCCACAAGGTCCTGGACGGTATGCGTCAGTTCTTCGACGGTCGCGCTGTCGAGGTGCCGTGGGACGCACATCTCGCCGAGGGACTCACGGCCCAGCGTCAGCGGCACCTTGCGCCAGGTCTCCTCAGGTTCCTCGGCACCACCGGAACGGCCCTCGATGCGGATTTCGGGGGCACCCAATCGCGTCATCTGCTCGAACAGGCGGTTGACGGGCAGCAAGTCGTGCTCACCTTCGACCTCCGTGGTCCGAACGGGATAGTACGTGCCATCCTCGGGCATCACGGCTCCCGAATTCGGCGTCAGGTTCGTGATGCCCTCCTGCTCGACCAGGCGCAGCATCACGTCGACGACACGCGGGTCGAACTGCTTGCCGCTCATCGCCTTGATCTCGCGCAGGATCTCCTCGGGACTGCGGCTGCGTCGGTAAACGCGGTGGTTGTTCATGACGTCGTAGGCGTCCGCCATGGCGAGGATGCGCCCGCCCAACGGAATCTCGTCACCCTTGAGGCCCGCCGGGTAGCCGTGGCCGTCCCACCGCTCGTGGTGGTGGCGAACACACGGCACCAGGTGGCCTAGTCCGCGCACAGGAGAGAGGATGTCCGCGCCCTTTACGGGGTGCAACATCATCAACTGGCGCTCTGCCCGGTTGAGCGGCCCGGGCTTGTGCAACACGGAATCTGCAATGCCGATCTTGCCGATGTCGTGCAGCAGGCCGGCGATGTAGATATCCTCGCATTCCTGCGTCGGCAGGCCCATCTCCTCGGCAATGCGACGGCCCAATGTGGCCACGTTCGCCGAATGGTTGTGCGTGTAGGAATCCCGGGCATCAAGCGCCTGCGAGAGGGCGAACACCAGGTCACGGGAGAGGGCGCGGTTCCGGGCGATGAGCGAGACGTTGCGCATGGCGGACGCGGCCTGCGCACCCATGGTGCCGATGAGATGGCGGGCTTCCGAATCGAAGCTGCGTTCAGGAGCCCGATTGGCGACGAAGGCCAGACCCAGAACTTCGTTCTGCATGCGCAGGGGGGCCACCAGCATGTGGTGGAAGCCCAGCGTCTCGATCGTCTGGCGTCGGCGCAGCGTGACATGGAGGTCCGTGGCGGGCGCCGTGCCGATGACGAGATTGCCGGTCCGGTAGGCCTCGGCCAATGCCCCACCGTCTGCCAGGCGGAAGGTCATCCCGGACAGCAGCCGGTCCATGCCTTCGGGCGCCTGAAGGGCGCGGATGGTCAGCGTGCTTGTCCGGGCAAGGGCCGTACCGTCGTCGTCGGTCTCGGGCAGCAGGATGGCCACGAGGTCGGCCGAGAGGGCGGTCGCCACTTCGCGGGCCACGACACTCAGGAGGTCGTCGGCCTCGACATCCCCCGTCGCGGCGTCTGCGATGCGGTACAGGCCCTCGAGCTCCAGTTTGAGGCGGCGAATCTCGGATTGCTGGAAGGCCCATTCCTGCGCGGTCTCGCGCATCACGGCATCGAGGATGCGGTTGATGGCCTCGTAGAGGGAAAGTGCTTCTTCGGGTTGGGTGGCGGGGTCCTCGGCCACGTGGGTCCGAACAGCGAACTGCAGGGTCGAGACAGCAAGGTGGAAGTGGTCGATGGGCAGGCGATCCCGCCAATCGGAAACAAGATGCTGGAGAGCGGCCACCTCAGGCGTGGCGAGCCACGCGTCTGCGACCTCGGCCTCGGGGATGTCGGACAGTTCGAGGGCGGCAGCGACGAACTTTTCGGAAAGGAACAGCCGCTCGGCTGTCGTCATCCGGCCCAGCAGCGCGGGATGGTCGGCCAGGGCCCGATCCCAGCGGCGTGCGACGTCGGGGCCGGCAGAGACGCCGAGCCGGGCGCGTGTCGCAGCGGACAACATGGATCAAGGATACGGGCTAAGCCGCGTCCGGGCAACCGTCCGGGCTGGTCAGCGAGGCGCTTCCGGGGGGACGTTCCGCGCCGGCCACGCGGCGAGGTCGGGCTGCCTGTACCGGGCCGCATAGGTCCAGTAGTAGCCGAAGACCTTCTTCACGTAATGGCGGGTCTCCTTGTAGGGAATGTGCTCGATCCGGATCTCCGTGTCGCGCGGCAGCATGCCCCGCCAGCGTTTGGCTGCCCCGATTCCGGCATTGTAGGCGGCGGTCTGCAGGACCCGGTCGCCCCCCAGCTCCCGTCCGGCGTGCGCCAGATACCAGGCTCCCAGCTGGAGGTTCCAGTCCGGATCCGTCAGGGGCCTCGCGGGTCCCGGCAGTTGCCGGGCGACCCATTCGGCCGTGAAGGGCATCAGTTGTGCAAGGCCCATGGCGCCTACCCACGAGCGTGAGAGCGGGTCAAAGGCGCTTTCCTGCTTGACGAGAGCCAGCAGGTAGAGGGGGTCCAGGCCTTCCCTCGTTGCCGCCCGGAACAACGGCGGCGCGTAGGCGAGAGGATAGCCGCTCTCCGGGTCGTCCTTGGCCCACGCGGCACCCTCGGCCCATTGGCCCCGGGCATAGGCCAGGTCAACCCGAGCGGGACCCTCGGGCAGCAGGCCCGGCGGATAGACTCCTGCTGCAGCGAGCAGGCGCACGCTGGCCGGCCAGCCAGGGACTGCCCGCGGGTCCGGTCCCGAAGGCGCCGCGAGAGGACCCGTGGCCGGTACCCAGGTCGCGAGCGGGTCCGTTATGTCGCGCAGCGGGCCGGGCAACATCCGGAAGCCGGGGTCCTCCCCCCCGTCGAGCGCCAGTCCGCGCATGCGGGCACGCCAGCCGTAGTAGCCGGTCGGAGCGAGCCGGGCGGTCGTGGTGTAGTGGCGCCTCGCCGTGGCGTTGTCGCCCTGGTCTTCGGAAAGGCGGCCCATCCAGAATGTCGCCGGGACCTGATAGCCGCCTTGGCGGCCGGCCAGGGTCTCGGCCAGTCGCGTCGCCTCGCCGAGGCGTCCCTTGTCGTGGGCCCGCCAGAACGAGCGCCACCGCGCGTCGTCGGCGACATCCTCCGCAGGGAAGCGCCGGATGAGCTGGGCATCGACCTGCGCGGCCTCGTCGATGCGATCCGCCCTGAGATGTGCCTTGAGCAGGAAGACCAGAGCGTCGCGTGCGGTCTTGCCCGAGCCCCGGGCCAGCTCCCGGACCACGCGCACGGCTTCGTCTCCCTTGCCTTGGCTGGCCAGAATTTCCGCTTCGGTCATCCGGACGCGCGGGGCGAGGGCGGGATCGCGGCGGCCGGCCTCCGCGAGGCCTTGGCGAGCGGCCGCTGCCTGCCCCGTCTTCCAGGCGCAGCGTGCCTTGCGGTACACGGCCAGAGCATCGGGCAGGCCCTCGAGCCAGCGGGACGCCGGGCCATAATGCCCTTGATCCATCAGGGCGCCAGCCACCTTCATCCTGTCTTCGGAGGTGCGGGACCTCGGGTCCATCGCAATCAGGCGCGGGACCCACTGGCTTGCCAGGTCACGTCTGCCCAGCGCCTCGTCGAGCGCGGCCGGATCTCCCAACACGAGGCGCAGCGGGAGCGTGGCTCCGGCCAGGTCGCCGGGACCATCGGCTGCTGCGCGCTTGAGCCAGGCCAGTCGCACCGAGGCCGATTGGTCGACCAGTACCTTTGCGGCCTCCAGCCAGACCACGCTGGCCAGGGGGGCGCCCGGCTCGATGTGCCGGGCCATCTCCGCGAGGGTGCTGCCCCCCGCCACCACGGCTTTCCATGCCGTGAGGTCGGGTTCGTCCCGAGACAGGTCATCCAGCCACCGTGCGGCGTCAGGCAGCCCCGAGCGCCTGTCCTGCTCGGCGAGGAGGATTCTCGCAAGGGTCCGCGCCCGGCCCGAGGCGCGTTGCGCCATCTCCTCGAGACGGGGACGACCGGCCTGCCCGCCCTCCGCGAGGTCGCGCCGGATCGCATGGAAGGCCTCAAGCGCAGCCGCAGGATCGCCTGGAACCTCGGTTGCCACCGCAGCCTCCGGGCTGCCAGCGTCTCCCGGACCTGCCTGCGCCCGAAAGGCGGCACCCCCGGCACCCAGACCGGCCACGGCCAGCAAGCCCGTCAGCCAGCCGCCGAGCCGCCGATGACGGGCCTTGCCCTCGGCCTTGCGGCTCCGGGAGCGCTTGGTCTTCACGCCTCGCCCCCCGCCCGCCCGGCCAGCACGTCCCTGAAGGTCTCGTGCAGCAAGCCGTTGCTCGCGAGGATGGTTCGTGCGTTGAGCGCGAACGGTCCACCATCGACTGCCGAGACTCGCCCGCCTGCCTCGGTGACGAGCAAGGCCCCGGCCGCCACGTCCCAGGGTGCGAGTCCGTATTCCCAGAAGGCATCGAAGCGGCCGCACGCCACGGCAGCGAGATCCAGGGCCGCAGAACCGGGACGCCGCACGGCCTGGACCTTCTTCAGGGCCGCGAGGAACTCGGTGGTATTCCGGGGGTCGAGGCCGACATCGGGTGCAAAGCCCGTGGCGACGAGCGCCCCCGACGGGTCGGGCACCGCGCTGACACGGATGGGATGGCCGTTCAGAAAGGCCCCGCGGCCCTCGAGGGCCCAGAAGGTTTCCCCGCTGGTGGCCTGATGGATGACGCCGAGCACGGGTTTCTGCCCGATGCACAGCGCGATGGACACGGCAAAGAACGGGAAGCCATGGGCGTAGTTGGTCGTGCCGTCCAAGGGGTCGACGACCCAGCAAGGACCCGTGGCCAGCGTGCCTCCGCTTTCCTCGCCGACGATGGCGTGCTCCGGGAAGGATTCGCCGATGATGGCCTTGATGGCGGTCTCGGCCGCCACGTCGACATCGGTGACCAGGTCGTTGTGGCCCTTGGTCCGGACCTGCCGGACCCGGCCAAGGCCTTCGAGGTGCAGGGCTCCGGCGGCCTTGGCGGCCGCAAGGGCGACGGCGAGCGTCTCGTCCATGCCAAGCATTGTAGGGGTGGGGACGCTGCCGTTGGAAGGGGTGGTCGGACGACACGGACCGGCGTCACGGTGCCACCTGTACCCGGCGTGGCAGGATGTGCTCATGGCGTGGTGTCGCTGGGGCGTGGCCATCGGGTTGGCGTCGGGGTGCCTTGTGGCATTCCCGGCGTGGGCGGATGCCGTGTGGCGATCCTTCGGGAACGATGCCGTCGGGGCAACGTTGGTGGACATGGTTCGTGACGGGGATCGCCTGACGGTCCGGGTCGAGGTCGAGAACCTGTCCGAGGGCGATCGTCTTTTCGTGCACCATGCGCCCGAGGAGCGGGACCCGCAGACCTACACCTTCCTGCCACCCCGCAATCGCCAGGCTCCGTCGACGGACTTCCGCCAGCTGGCTCCGCTTGCGACGGCGTCCTGGCAGGTCTCGTTCTTCCTGCCCAAGGGCACCCGGCCCGGCCTGCTCGTGCTGGGCGAGGCCCGCAGCCCCTACCGCCAGGCCGCCATCTTGCTCGAGGGCCATGAAGGTGCCCCGCCAAGGATCGCCTCGGAAGAGGCCGGCCCCCTGGTTCCGCCTCTGCCTACGGGACGCGGCCGGCCGACGGGCCTCCCTGTGCCCTCACGTGCCGCGTTGACCTTCTCGGGGCAGCCAGCGGCCAACCGGCCGACCACCCCCGGCAAGCCGGCCGTTGCCGCAACCCAGGTGCCTCTGGCAACGCCGGTTCCCCAAATCATCCCGACGCGCCGACCGGACAAGCCGGATGCCAAACCCTCGGCCGGCCCGACGCGCGTTGCCGTCCGGACGCCCGAGTCGCCACGGCCCCTGTCTGCCCCCCGTCCCCGACCAACCATGTCGCCTGCCCCGGGAGAGATTGCCTATATCTCCTTGTCCGGGGTCGCCCGCAAGGCGCGCCTCCCCCGGCCCACGGTGCAGCCGGCTCCCGTGCCGCAGGGCCCAGCACAGCCTGTCGTCTCCTCACCGCAGCCCTCAGTCGCGATGCTGCCCGCCTTGCCTGCCGGTGATCGTTATGTCGCGGCGATGCGCCCCGGTTACCGCGCCGTCGGCGACCTGCTGGTCCTTCGCCTAGGGCTCGCGCCTGCCGGGAGATCGGCCGGCTTCGGCTGGCGCAGGATTCGTGCGGAGGAGCCGGGCCTGCTCCTCGAAGATATTGCCGCGGCGGTCGATGCACCGGACCTTGTTGCCGTCAATGGCCGCTCCTGGTTGCTGGCCCGTGAGCTGGGCGAGCGCTGGGTCGTCGTGCAGACGGACGAGTTGCTCGTTGTGGCCGCGCGTCAGGCAACCCGGGAGGATTTGCGTGTCTGGACCGGGCCGGGTGGGCCTTATGCGCGGGTGCTGCAGGGCAACCGACCCTGACCGGTCGGGCTCGTGATGGACAGGCGTCTCTGTCCGGGCGTAGCATTCCGGCATGCAGCAGTTTTCACGATGGATTCCGGGCCTTGTGCCCGTGGCGGCGACCCTGGCCCTCGTGGCTTGCGCCCCGGCAGCCCAGACCTTGCTGACCCTTGCGGATGCCGTGGCGACGGCGACCCCGGGCGCTACGTCAACCCCTGGCGCCGCGGCTACGCCAATGTCCTTGACGACGGCCTCTCCCATTCCCGCGGGTGACCCCATGGTTGGGGCGCTCGCCTTCTTGCCCGGCCGGGACGGATTCGGTTTCGAGAATTATGGGGGGGATTCCGGGGCCGTGAACCTGACGCCCGCGGAGATGGTCAGGCTGTTCGGGCCGGGTGTCTGCGCCTCGGGGACGGGCGAGGACTGCGTCCTGACACCGGCAGCGCAGTCGTGGATGGACGAGACGAACCAGAGCATGTCGGGTGGTCACTGCGAGGGCATGGCCGTCCTGAGCCTGCTCTTGCACAAGGGCCTGGCTGAGCCGGCCAGCTTCGGCAGCGGGCAGACGACCTACGACCTGCCCTTCGCCGACAATGTCGCCCTGCAACGCGAGATTGCCTACTGGTTCGCCCAGCAGGGCGTCAGCCCCACCCAGCCCGCCGAGCGCAAGGACCTGACGCCGGTCGAGGTGATGCGGGCCCTGCTCGACAGCTTCAAGCCCGGTGCAGACGAGGCCTACACGCTGGGTATCTACAAGCGGGGCTACCAGGCCGGGCACGCCATCACCCCGTGGGGCGTCGCTGCCGGACCGGGGGGCGTGCGCTATCTGCAAGTCTATGACAACAACCATCCCGGTCAGGAGCGTCGCGTCGTGATCGACACCGCTGCCAACACGTGGTCGTACGTGGCCGCAACCAATCCCAGCGAACCGGACAGCACCTACGAAGGCGATGCCACGACCGGCACGCTGACCTTGACCCCTTTGTCGGTTCGCCAACGGCAGCAGGACTGCCCGGTGTGCGAGGACCTCGGGGCGTCCGAGGCGCCGCCGGCAAGCCGGGGCCGGCAGGTGTTCACGCAGGGCCGGGGCAAGGCCCTGGTGGCGGATGATGCCGGGCACCGCGTGGGATACGCCGACGGTCAATTCGTCAACTCCTTCCCGGGCAGTCGGGTCATGACGCCCAAGGGTGGTGACCTCTGGAGACAGGATGCCCCGCCGGTATTCACGGTGCCGGGCGAAGGCGACCTGACGGTGACGCTTGATGGCCGGGCGCTGACGGATGACGAGGACTCGAGCATGACCGTGGTCGGTCCAGGCTACGAGATGAGCGTCGACGACATCCGCCTTGACCCGGGCCAAGTGGATCGGGTCAAGTTCCATGCGAACGGGCGCCGCCTCTGCTATACGACGCAGACCGCCGAGACGCCGTTCCTGACGATGGGCCTGCAGACCGAGGCTGCGGATTTTGCCTTCGAGGTCATTGCCGGCGGGGACAGCGATGGTCACGAGGTCGAGATGGAAATTGACCAGGCCAAGGGCCAGTTCCGCGTCGAGGCCCGTGGCGTCACGGGGGACACGGGCTTCGATCTCGAGATCCATCGCATCGACGAGACCGGTGACCACGTCTTCCGTAACACGACCAACACCCTCGACAAGGCGGCGACGCTGTGGCTGGACTATGCCGACTGGAACGGCACGGGGCCGATGACGGTCCATGTGGACACGAACGAGGACGGGACTCCGGACCAGACGTTGACGCTGATGGACGAAGGGGACTAAGCGCCGGGCCAGGCGATGCCGGCGACCCTCCCTACTGCGCCGGCACGTAGATGCCCAGCACGTGCCGGTTCCCGGGCGGAAAGTTCCGGGGACCGCCATAGCCCATGTTCCCGTCGTTGAAGAATCGACCGTGGCCTGCGGCGATGGTGATGTCGCCTGCCGTCGGATGGTGTGTGCCGGGAGTACCCGGGGCCACGACGACGAGAGCGCCCGGCGGCGCGTCATAGGGGTTGGTGATGTCAAGCTTGCGCAGTCCGTGCTTTGCGGCGTTGTCGTTCCGGTTCATGTAGTCAGCGAAGTCCCGGGCCTTGGCCTGCGGGATCTTGTGGATGTTGCTGGCGTTGAGTCCCCCGTAGCCTCCGGGCGTATGGGCGATGTATTGTTTGACGGCCCTGTAGCACCAGCCGCCTGGATGCTTGTGGCCGGCGTGCCGTTCGGCCGTGTTCAGCAGGTTCTTCATCTGGGCCTTGCCCGAGGGGCCCGTTGCGGTGCCCCCCTCGGACAGGAGGGCCTGCTTCTGGACAGTGCCTTTCGAATCCTCGAGGGAAACCGTGGCCTTGTGGCCGTGCGAGGATGCCGCGCGTACCTTGTGGTCATACTTTGCCTGGCGGCCTTCCTCTGAAGGCTCGCGCCGGCGCGTGGCGTCCTTCTCTGCCTGCTTCTTCGCTGCCTCGCGTGCGATACGACGGCCTTCCTCAGTGCGATGAGCGGCTTGTGCGGCGTGATGGGCAGCGGAGCGTGCAGCCGCGTGGTGACCCGCGTGGCTGCCGTGCGAGGCGCCGTGGCTGTGGTGGTGCCCGTGATGGTGGCCATGGTGGTGACCGTGGTGGTGGCCGTGATGATGGACGCCATGCTTGCTGCTCATCCTGTCCCCCGGTATGCCCCCGTGCGTTCCTGCTCGGTCATCGGGCCTTTGATGAAGGCTTGCGCAATCTTTCACGGTTGCGCAACAAAGCCGGGGTGCTACCAGGAGATGCGCATCGGCAGGCCACGCTGATCACGGTCCTCGGCTCGTCCCAGGTGGCTGGCCCGACCGCTTGCAAGGCGCCGGGCGCTCCACAGGGCCGCGAGCGCGTCCAGGACATCGTCCCTGCCGACACCTGTCGTGCGCCTGAACGTTGGCAATCCGCCCATGTGCCTGCTGATAAGGGCCTCGCGCAGGCGCTGGCCTTCGTGGTCCTTCTTGCCCCACGGCAAGGGGTGGCCGTCGTGCATGGCCATGAAGGCGAGCTCGGGGTGAATCTCATGGACACGACCACGGACCTCTTCCGTCAAGGCGGCGTCCAGTTCACGAATCTTGGGGATCAGGTGCCAACTCTGAAGGGACAGGCCCCTGCCACAGAGCCTCATGCTCTCGTCACTGGCCTGCCTGTGACTGCCTGCCGACAGCGTGGCACGCAGCGGTGCCGCGAAGACACTGCTGCGGCGCGGGCCCAGCAAGCGTCGTGCTTCCGCGTCGCACGGGCGTAACGGGAAACGGTGGCCGTCGGGCAGGCCGATCGGCATGTCGATGGCGAGGATGCCCGTTACTCCGGCCAGCAAGGCGGGGATGTCAGGAAGGACCTCGATGGCGACCTCGCCGTCCCGGGTCTGCCCGGCAAGCACCCAGCCGGCCTTGCAGCCGTCTGCTCCGGCAAGCACGAAGGGCTTGCCCAAGGTCACACCGAGGCCAAGACCGACAGTTCCATGGGAGCCTCTTGCCTCAGCAGCAGCAACTCGCCTGTCCACGTCTCGGCGACGGCGGTGCAGTCATCGACCCAGTCCCCGGAATTGGCGTAGACGATTCCGTCTTCCTCGATTACCTCGCCGTGATGGATGTGACCTGTCACGATGCCGTCATAGCCATTTTTGCGAGCGTGGTCGAGGGAAAGCTCTCGGAATTTGGAGAGTAGCGCACGCGCGTCCTTGCTGTTGTCCTTCAGGAACTGAGCCAGCGAGAAATGGGGTCGTCCCAAGCGGCTGTTCAAGCGATGCAACCAGCCGTTGATCTCAATAAGTGCGTCATAGAACCACGTGCCGAGGGTATTCAGGACCTTGCCCCGCGACAGCGCCGGGTCGAATCGGTCGCCGTGAATTACCAAGAGTCGGCGGCCGTCTGCGGTAACGTGCACAGCTTCAAATCGGAGCTCGATGGCCCCTACATCAAGGGGCACAAAGGGACGCAGGAGCCCGTCGTGGTTACCGGGCACATAAACCATGCGACACTTCTTGGCCTTCTTGACGAGCAGCCGCAGGATGTCGCTGTGAAGTGTCGGCCAATGCCAGTTGTCCTTGAGCATCCACCCGTCGATAATATCGCCGACGAGGTAGATGGTCTCCGCGTGGTGTGCCTTGAGAAATGCTTTGAATGCTTCCGCCCGGCAGGCCCTCGTGCCCAGGTGGACGTCGGAAAGCCATAGCGTCCGGTAGTGATGTACGGATGGTTTCACGAAGGATTACCCATGATTGTCAGGCTCCTGGCCAAGGCCCGGACGAAATGACGATGCAAATCGGCTCCGGAAGTCAGCAAGGCTTTCGTGTCGACTTGCCAGGGCCACTTGCCTGACCTCGCAATCCATGCGAGCACGACAGGCAGCAGCAGGCTGCTCAAGACACGGCCCACGATCGGGACTGCAGCCAGAGCCTCGGCTACCATCGCGGTGATGATAGCCTGTGCGCAAGCATCGCGGTCGAACGCGTCGCCCCTGTGGGTCAGGGCATAGACCAGCCACGCACGAGCTCCTGCAACCAGCATGTCCGCTGCCACGACGAGAAGGGTCGTGGCAATCTCCTCCGAAGCGGGTTTCTCGAGGCTCTCCGTGGCAGGTAGCCAGAGTATCTGGTCTTCCCACGCCAACAAGACACGGTAACCGTCTTGCGTTTGCAAGACATGGCGGGAGACAGCGGGATGCTTCTCGGACCAGAACCTTCGGGCAGCGGCGATCGCCGGCGCCCGACGCAAGTCGGACGGCTTGCCGACCGGCTGACTGATCGGGCCAGTGCCACACCCCACGAGAGGCGTGGTCGCCAGGAACGCCGCCAAGGAGGCAGCTGTCAGAGGACTGCGCATACCTCTATGCTACATTAAGCATTTATTAATTGGGTCCCTGTGAGGCCTTGCCAATTTCGGGGTGCTGAGATAACATTTCCTTAACTTTGGCTCCATCTGGGCCTATTGACCTGCTCCCCCTAAACCGTCCCACTTGAAATCAGGATTTCCCGGGCACAAGCCCAGAAGGAGATTCCGATGAAAACCAGCAGGTTCAGCGAGGAGCAGATCATCAAGGCCATCAAGGAGGCCGA
>JAYKIS010000092.1:0-5762 GCA_035286125.1 Candidatus Sericytochromatia bacterium | reverse complement strand
CGAGGTGCCACGGCTCGGGATGCACGACCCACGCCACGCGGGCATGTTCCGCCATCCACGCCGACAGCACCCGCTCACCCGATCCGAAGCGAGGAGACCGTGTGGGCAACAGGGAAAGGGCCAGGTCGTCGCGCAACAGGCAACCAAGGCTGAGACGCAGGGTCGAACCGCCGGCGTTGCCCCGGAAGTGCATCCGCAACCGCGTGCGCAAGGTGCTCGAGGAGGACGCCCGGGAAGGAGCAATCCCCAAGTAGGCCAGCGCGTAGCCCCGGTGACGGACACATCGATCCAACGGAACGAGGGACGGCAGGTCCCGGAAGTACCACGCGTACAGCCCTGGGCTGTCCGGAACTCCTGCCCCTCTCGCAAGAAGTTCATCCCGCGCCATCAGACGAGGGGAGGTCACCAGGGCCGAGTTCACATCAGCGGGGATCAGCCCCCGACCATCCTGTGCCGCCGGCATGTCACCCACGTCCCGATGGTCACTCCCGGCCGCGTGCCGCCCCTGTGGGCCACGGACGTGCCGCGCATACCCTTGCACATCATGCCCCAGGTTCCCATCCATGCTTTCCCCGGATGCCGAAGGAGGCACGAAAGGAGTCCCGGGATGCGTGTGATTCTTGCCCTGACACCGGACCAGGCCGAGGCGATCGACAGGGCCTGGTTCATGTTCGAACGCTACGACAACCCCCAGATCGGCCGGGACTGCGGCTATGCCACGGCTCCCGGTGGTGCACGATGGCTCGACGACAACGGGGACCTGAGTGCCATCCACAAGGACGCGGAAGGTACATGGACCTTCCGCTACGAAGGAAGTCGGAACGGCGCCGGCGCCTTTTACGCGACGGGCGTCGACTGGAAGCAACTTCCCGTGCTGGCCTACATCGCAGACAGCGGCGAAAACCCCGGCCTGCCCTGGTGGCAGAAGACCAACGAAGCCGAGAAGCAGGAGATGCTGGCGTTCACCCGGACAGACCTCAAGGCTCCCAGGGTTCCGAAAACCATCCCCGACTACCTGAGCATCTTCCCGTGCGAACTCGAGGTCCATACGTGGGAAAGCGAACCTTACTGGTTCATGACCTACTTCCTCGACGGGGTAGCCACGGCCACACGCTTCGTGACGGACTTTCGCCGGGAACTGGCTGCCATCGACCAGGATACCGAAGCCTGCATCCGGGAGCTCACGGCGTTTCGGGACGGATAGCCACGCGGTCACACGGCGCGCCCGGTCAGATCAGGCCACGCCCTCGGCCGCCCCCCTCACCCCAACCCCAACTCTTCCTGCACCCGCACCCCGCCAAAGGAATGCCGATGTACCGGGGTCGGGCCCAGCCGCCGGATGGCCTCCATGTGCGCCGCCGTCCCGTAGCCGGCGTGGCGCCCCAGCCCGTAGCCGGGCCAGACCTCGTCCAGCCGGACCATGACGTCGTCACGGCATGTCTTCGCCAGCACCGAGGCCGCCGCGATGGCGAGGCAGCGGTCATCCCCCTTCACCAGCGGGCGCTGGGGACCTCCCCATCCCCGAATCGCCAGCTTGCCGTCCACATGAACGAGGTCGACGGGCCAACCTTGCGCGGCCACCTCGCCCAGGGCCACCCGCATCGCGGCAAAGTTGCACACGAGGATGCCCTCGGCATCGATGGCCCGTGCCGGCCGCCCCACGACGGCCCAGGCGCAGGCGTGCAGCCGTATCAGGTCCGCGTACCGACCCCGCTGCGCGGGTGACAGCTTCTTCGAGTCCCGCAGCCCCTCGAGGGCCTCACGCGCTGCAGCATGCCCGGGCAGGCCCGGCCCCGGCAGCACGACAGCCGCGGCCACCACGGGTCCGGCCAGAGGGCCACGCCCGGCCTCGTCCACCCCGGCCACCACGCCGTGGCCCGCGGCCCAGGCCTCTTCCATCAGCGCCCACACGCGCGCACCATACCCCGGTCCGCGGCAGGCGTGCGCCCCGAGCACCCCGTCCCGCCGCCAACCTTCGGCATCCTCCTGCGCCCGTTGCCCCGGCGATGCTACGATCTGCACGATGACCCACCCGATCCCGGACCCCGTCGCCCGGTTCGCGGCACGCCAGCGCTTCCCGCTCGACGGCTTCCAGATCGACGCCGCACGCGCGATGACGGAAGGGCGCTCGGTGCTGGTCTCGGCCCCCACGGGCGCCGGCAAGACCATCGTGGGCGAGTTCGCCATCTTCCAGGCGCGCGAGGCCGGTACGCGCTGCATCTACACGACGCCGCTCAAGGCCCTGTCCAACCAGAAGTACCGCGACCTGCACGCCGAGATGGGCGATGACGTGGGTCTGGTGACCGGGGACGTCGTCATCCGGCCGCATGCGCCCATTCTCATCATGACGACCGAGATCCTGCGGAACATGCTGCTCGCCGACCCGGCGCAAGCCTCGGACGTGTCCCACGTCGTCCTCGACGAGGCCCACTACATGGGCAGCGAAGGACGCGGCACCGTCTGGGAAGAGACCATCGTCTTCCTGCCGCGGCAGATCCAGGTCGTCGCCCTGTCGGCCACCATTCCCAACGCGGATGAGTTGGCCGCATGGGTCTCCGCGGTTCACCGCCCGATGGACGTCATCTCCCATGCCGAGCGCCCCGTGCCCCTGCTGCCGATGGTCGCGTCGCCGGGGCTCGAGCGGCTCTTCGACGAGCAGGGCAAGCTCGCCGTCCGGCGTTTCGCCAACAAGGGCTGGAACGTCCCCGTCGATCCGGTCGAGGTGCTGCGGGGCCTGGCCCTGAAGCAGATGCTGCCCGCCATCTGGTTCGTGTTCTCGCGGGTGGGTTGCGAGCAGCATGCCGACCAGATCCTGGACGCGGGCCTCGACCTCGTCACCAAGGACGAGCACCTGGACATCCAGGCCCGCATCGAGAAGGCCCTTGAAGAGACGCCCGGCCTCAAGGCCAGCGCGGCAACACGGCACTGGCTGGAGGCGCTGCCCTACGGCGTTGCCTGCCACCACGCCGGCCTGCTGCCCCCCCTGAAACTGCTTGTGGAGCGCCTGTTCCAGGCGGGTCTCATCAAGGTGGTCTTTGCGACCGAGACCCTGGCTGCCGGCATCAACATGCCGGCGCGGACCGTCGTCATGAGCAGCATCCTCAAGCGATCCGACGACGGCATCCGCAGCCTGTACGTGAGCGAGTTCCGCCAGATGACAGGACGCGCCGGACGCCGCGGCATGGACGAAGTGGGGTACGGCGTGGTGCTCGGCAGCAGCCGCTACGCCCCCCAGGACGTTCGCGACCTTGCCATCGGCGACGTCGAACCCCTGCGCAGCCGCTTCCATCTCAGCTACCACCTCGTCACGAACCTGACCCACCGCTACATCCCGGACGATGCCCGCCGCATCGTCGCCCAGAGCTTCGCCAGTTGGCAGGGCGCCGGTCGCGTGGCCCACCTCGACCGGGACCGCGACAAGGTCCGCAAGCGCCTCAAGAGCCTGGACATGCGCTGTCCCGTGGCTCCCGAGCGATCCCGAGCGGATCACCAGGCCGCGTGGGAAGCCGCCCGCCTGCGGCAGGACAGCATCCACAAGCGCCTGAAGGCCCTCGAGAAGGACGTACGCCTGGTCCCCCGCGACGAGGCCCGCCGCATGATCGAGCAGGCCCGCATCGGCCAGTTCCTGTGGGTCCGCCTGCCCGGCCGCCCGGTCGCGGAGCCGGCTGTGCTGCTGAGCCGCCACCCGACCAAGTCCGGGGACATCCAGTACGGCGTGATGATCGGCCTGCCCGCCCTCATCAAGCTGGGTACCCAGCATCTGGTCGCGACGATGCAGGCCGGCCTCGACGGCCTGCCCCCGGCCACGCTCGACAAGGCCGGGCGCGCGTCCTACCTGCAACAACTGCCAGCCGGCAAGCTGGGCAGCCAGTGGCCCGACTGGCTCCGCGCGGCGGGCGTGGACCCGCTCGAGGCTCCCGATACCGGCGGCACGTCGCCCGAGCTCGAGAAGGCCCGCGCCAAGCGCCTGCAGGCCCTCGAGGAAGTAGCGGCGCTGCCTTGCCACACCTGCGACCAGCGCGCGTCCTGCAAGGAGCGCGTGGCCCAGCACAAGGACCTCGACCGCGAGGCCCGCGCCCTCGATCGGGACATCGACCGGGTCCGTCACCTGCACTGGCAGCACTTCCAGAAGGTGCACGCCTTCCTCGAGGCAGCAGGCTACATGCGGGGCCGCGAAGTGCTGGCGCGCGGGGTCGCCCTGCTGCACCTGCGCACGCAGAACGAGCTGATGGCGGCCGAGGCCATGGCCGCCGACGTCGTCGAACGCCTGACACCCGCCGGCGTGGCCGCGCTGGCGAGCGCCATCGTGGCCGAGCCCCCGCGCGGCCGGCAGTACTGGCGCGGCCCCGACGCCCCCCGCGAACTGCACGGTCCGTTCCGGACCATGGCACAGCTGGCCAAGGACATCAGCCGCCTCGAGCGTCGTCAGGGCCTGGACCCCACCGCGACGTGGACGACGGACTACGCCGGCCTGGTCCACGCGTGGGCCGAAGGAGCCGAGTGGGAGCCGCTGATCCTCGAGAGCGGCATCGACGAGGGCCAGCTCGTCCGCCACTTCAGGTTGGTCATCGACATGCTGCACCAGTTCACGGACCTGCCCGGCCAGTTGGAAGGCTGGGGAGACAAGGCCCGCCAGGCGGCGCGACTGCTGGATCGGGACCTCATCCGGGAGGTGCTGTGACTCAGCGCCGTCGCAAGCCCCCGGCCCGCCCCGGCGAACTGCCGCCGCTGCATGCGGCGCTGGTCGCGCTGGAAGGCGTCTCGGATCGCTCCGCTCTGGACACCGGCCTGGACGCCTTGCTGACGGAGGCCCCGGACGAGGCCACCGCGGCCGAGCTCAGGCAAGCCCGCGAGGCCCGCTCGATCGAACGGGCCCGCTACTACGTGACCCGCCTTCGCCGCGGCCTCGAAGAGTTGCGGACCGGTCCCGACAACGACCTGGACCTGGCTCGCTGGAAGACGCTGGACCACATCCACACGGACAGCCTGTGGCTCATCGACCGACGGGACCGGAGCGGCGCCCACTCGGCCGGCTACTGGGGCAACTTCGTTCCCCAGATCCCCCAGCAGATGATGCTGCGCTACACCAAGGCCGGGGACGTCGTGCTGGACACCTTCGCGGGCTCGGGAACGACGCTGCTCGAGGCCCAGCGTCTCGGCCGGCACGTGCTGGGCATCGAGTTGCAGCCCGCCGTGGCCGCCCGCACCCGCAAGACGGTATCGGCGGAACCCAATCCCCACGGCATCCGCTGGGCCGTGGCGGAGGGGGACTGCGCCACTGTCGACCTGCCTGCCGCCCTGGCCGCCGAAGGCCATGCCTCGGTCCAGCTCGTGATCATGCACCCCCCTTATCACGACATCATCCGCTTCAGCGACGATCCCCGGGACATGTCCAATGCCCCCGACGTCGCGGGCTTCCTCGAGATGTTCCGCAGCGCCGTCCGCAACGCGGCCGCCGTGCTGGACCCCGGCCGGACCCTGGTCGTCGTCATTGGCGACAAGTACGCCCAGGGCACATGGATTCCGCTGGGCTTCCAGACCATGCAGGTCGTGTTGGATGAGGGGCTGTCGCTGCGCAGCATCGTCGTCAAGAACTTCGAGGAGACGACGGGCAAGCGCACCAGCCGCGAGCTATGGCGCTACCGGGCCCTCACCGGAGGCTTCTACGTCTTCAAGCACGAGTACGTGTTCATCTTCCGGAAGCCGGGCAGGGCCAAGGCGCGGTCAGGCCGGGGGTAAGCCGGAAGATTCCGGCAGCGCTC
>JAYKIS010000091.1:0-4316 GCA_035286125.1 Candidatus Sericytochromatia bacterium | reverse complement strand
GGCGCTACCGGGCCCTCACCGGAGGCTTCTACGTCTTCAAGCACGAGTACGTGTTCATCTTCCGGAAGCCGGGCAGGGCCAAGGCGCGGTCAGGCCGGGGGTAAGCCGGAAGATTCCGGCAGCGCTCAGCCGTGCATGCGCTCGCGAAGATGTGCACAGACGCGGGTGCCTGAATGGATGCCCCCCCAGAGGCCTGCATGCCTGGGGCAAAAAGTGCCGTAGATTGACCGTTACAAGGTGCCGGACACAGATCCCTCGAAGGCCTCGGGCAGTGGCTCGGGGCACGCGTCAAAGTCATCGGCAACCGTGACTTGTCCCCGCCAGTTGCCCGCCTGACGCGAGGCTTCCGCACCGACAGCGGAAACAACGAGAGCTCCTTGCCGCGCGAGGACGGCGCCAGCCTCGCCCCTCTCCCCTTCGGTCGGTCCCGAAGGGTCACCCGACTTCCGACGACAACCCGCCCTATCGTCCACGGCTACTTCGCGTCGAAGCAAACCCCGACGAGACGTCTCCGCATCCCTACTTGGCAAACCCCATGGCCGCCCGCGGGACCACCCGCCCGAAGCCGCTGTAGACGTCCCTGCCGGTCATGACCGTATCCTTGGCCGTCTGCTCCAGCGCCTCGCGGACCTTGGACGCAGGCCAGTCGGGATGCGCCGAGCGCACGAGGGCCGCGGCCGCCGTCACGAAGGGCGCCGCCATCGAGGTGCCTTCCATCGTTCGATAACCATTGCCGAGCGCCACGGGATAGGTCGACAGCACACCCTTGCCCGGTGCCGCCAGATCCACCCAGTCCCCCCACGTGCTGAAGCTCGCCCAGCCGTCCAGATCCGTGCTGGCCGCGACACCGATGGCATCGGGATGGGCACCGGGCCAATTGGGCTCGTTCTTGCCGCTGTTGCCGACAGCCGCCACCACCACCACGTCACGGGAGGCTGCGTACGCGATGGCGTCGCGCATCGCCTCGCCATCCATGGGGCTGCCCCACGAGCAGTTGATCACCCGAGCCCCGTGGTCGGCCGCCCAGATGACGGCCTCGGCAGCGATGCCGTCACGGGTATGGCCAAAGTCGTTGAAAATCCGCACCGGCATCAAGGCACAGCCCGGCGCCAGCCCTGCGATGCCCTCGCCATTGCCCGTGCGCGCGCCCACGACCCCGGCCACATGCGTGCCATGACCATAGCCATCCCGATCGCCACCGGCCGCGGGCTGCTTCGGGGTGAAGTCCCAACCGGGCACCAGTTGCCCGCTGAACTCGGGATGGCTGCCGTCGATGCCCGAATCGATGATGGCGACCGTCACGTCACGCGCGCCGACCCGACCCTCGGCGACGAGCGCCGGGCCCTCGAGCTTCAGGTAGCCCCACTGGGCCGGCACCAGGGGGTCCGTACCGGACGCTCCCTCCGGCGAGACGACCGGACGACCCTCGACACCCGGGGCCTGCCACGCCCGCTCGGCCTGGACCCACGCGACCGCAGGATCACGCCGCAGGGAATCGACAGAGGACCGTCCGGCGGCCGCCGGCACCAACCGTAACATGCCAAGCCCCAAGGTCCGGTCCACGACAAAGCCATGGCGCGCCGCCACGACATCCGGGGCCACCCGGGCCGACAAACGGGCAAGGACGGTCCCGGGCGTGACGGACAGGACGGAGACGCCGTCACCCGATGGCTGAGGCGCACGCGCAGGCCCTGCCGCGCAGGCGACCAGCAGCCCAGCCAAACCAACCAGGCAAAATCCGAAAGAACGCATCAAATCCGAGGCTCCCGCACCACCACAAGTTCATCGTAGCCCGATCGCGGATCGAACGTGCGGGCAAATCGGACATCCTCGAGGATACCGATAACGATCTCGGCCGTCGTGTGCACGGCCGAACCCTCCAGCAGGTGACCGCCCCACATCCGTCCGTCGGCATCAGCCAGCGCGATGTGCAGGTGCCCGCCGCCGGGCTCCAGCGTCCCGACCAGCGACACGATCTCGAAGGGTCCCTCGCGACGCGTGCCCGTCTCGGCCGTGGCGTGCCTCAAGGTCGCGTGCCCGAGACTGCCGACGCAGGTCGCAACGAAGGCCGCGGGCCAGGCACGGGCCCGCTCCAGCAACGCCACCCTCAGGTCCTCGCCGGGCAGCAGGCGAAAGGCCACGAAGGCCGCCCGGCCGCCGCCGGTCACGGCAGGTCGAACCACAGGGCCTCGGCCCCGTCCGGCCCGGCGACCAGGGTCGCCCGCTCGGCACCCGAGAAGCCCAGCGCATCGCCGGCCACCAGTTCATGGCCCGCGCACGTCGCCGTCCCCAGCGCCAGGTGCATGTAGCCCCGACGCCCCTCGGCCACCTCGAGGTCGCGCGTAGCACCCGCCGCCAACCGCGTGGCGGACAGACGGGCATCCTGCCGGATGGGAATCACCCCCTCGCCCAGGGGCGCGACCGACGTCGGCATCGGCCCCGGCTGGGGCACGACCTCGGGATCGGGTCCGGCCAACTGGACCCACCCGGCCACCAGTTCATCTGGACGGGCATCCCGCTGGCCGTAGCGCGGACGCAGGCCGGCGCGGGCCGGCAGGATCCAGACCTGCAGGAGATGCAAGGGTACCGCGCCGTCGGGGTTGACCTCGGAGTGGTAGACGCCGGTTCCGGCGCTCATGTACTGGACGCCACCGGAGGAGACCCGTCCCCCATGTCCCATGCTGTCCTGATGCTGAAGGTGGCCCGACAGCACCCACGTCAGGATTTCCATGTCGCGGTGGGGGTGCGTCCCGAAGCCCATGTCCGGCGCGATGACGTCGTCGTTCAGCACCCGCAGGGCCGAGAACTGCACGCGGGCGGGATCGTGCCACTCGGCGAACGAAAACGAGTGGTGGGTCTGCAGCCATCCGTGATCGAAGGAACCGCGGCCGGTGGCTGGATAGCGGGCAATCATCCCGCCATCCTAGCACCGGCCGCGCACGACCCGGAACTTGCGCCCCGCCTTGTCAGCCCTTGGGCGCGGGCGTGCTGCCCTTGGGTGCTGCGGTGCCGTTGAGTGCCGCCTGAATCTGGTTGCGCACCCGATCGCCCGCCTCGTTGGCCTTCTTGACGGCGTTGTTGACCTCCCGATCGACGCCCTCGAGTCCCTGTTGGGTCTTCTCGTCGGCCTTGAGCATCTTGCCCAGGTCGACACCCAGTCCGGCAACCTTCGTCGCGGCCCCGCCCACATCGTTGGAACGGGCCGCCTTGCGGATGCCCTGGGCCTGGGACGCCACGCTGCCGACGTCGCGAGTCACGTTCTGGAACTTTTGCCCTGCGCCCACCATCCCCCCCGCCGAGTTCAACAGGGAGGCGGCAGCCTCGGCAGTTGAGAGACCGTCCTTGGCGCGGGCGGCGGTACGCACGGTGGTGGCCTGATCGGCCAGCGTCCCGATATCCCGCGTAACGGTGTCGAACTTCTTGCCGGCGTTCAGCGCCGACCCTGTCGCGTTCAGGAGTCCTGCGGCCGCACTGGCCACCGCCAGCCCGTCCTTGGACTTGATGGCGTCGGCCACGCCCTGTCCTCCAGCACTGACCTTCTCGATGTGCCCCAGCGCCTTGACCAGATTCTGGTTCTTGTCGCCGTTCGCCGCGCCGGCGACCGTACCGGCAGCGGTCGACAGAGCGTCACCCCAACGCTTGTTGGCGACGGCATCGGCGAACTTGACGGCCTTCTCCCCGTACTTCTCGAGATTCTTGGCCAGGGCGTCGGCCCCTCCCTGCACCTTGGACAGGGCCGAACCGGCGAAGGATGCGGCGGCACCGACCAGCGCCGCCGGGTTGCCCGTCTTGACCGCTTCCATGACCGCCATGCCCTTGCCCACGGTATTGGCCACGTTGCCCACGGCTGCGGCCGTGGCCCGCAGGCCATCGCCGAACATCCTGGCTCCGCCTGCCGCCACCCCTCCGGCGAAGGCCGAGGCCACACCCACGGCGCCCTGCAGCGCGGCCTTCCAGTCGCCCTTGGCGATGCCCTTGACCATCTGCACGCCGCTCTGGGCACCCTGGATGGCCATCAAGGCAACACCCAGCGGTTGCAAACCGGGAATCACCATCGAGGCGATGGAGGCAACCGTCATCAGGATCGGAGCGATCTTCTTGATAGCACTCGCCACCTTCTTGACCACGTTGCCGACCGCACTGACGGCCTTCTTGAAGAAGTTGCCAATCTTGCTGAAGAACCCGCGCCTCTTTTTCTTCTTGGGCGGCGGGGCCGCTGCGGCGAGGTCCTTCTTGCCCTCGGCTTCGTCAGCCTTGGCCTTGGCAAAGTCCACGACGCCTTCGATGGTCCCCATGCTTCCCGGTCGGGGCGCAGG
>JAYKIS010000090.1:0-29460 GCA_035286125.1 Candidatus Sericytochromatia bacterium | reverse complement strand
GGCCACACGGATCACGCGGTCCGGAACCGATGACGCACCGCGCATCGCAGCCCTCGCCACGGGAGCCGCGACCATGGGCCTCAAGGCTGGCAGCCTCGCAGCCGCAAACGTCGCCGTGACCGTCGGTACGGCAGGGACGGGGGATACACTGGCACTCCTGCCCCCTCGGGCAGGCGCGACTCCCGCACCGGACAGTGAAACCCGGGGGTCTTTCCTCGTGCCGGCGCGTCAAGGTGGCGAGACGGCTTTCCGCAACCCTCTGGCGCAGTGGGCCATCATCGAACTGACGGCCGAGGGGACGTGGAGCCTGGGCCCCGACCTGCCCGCCGACCTCAACGGCCTCAGACCGGGCGCGGTCATCCCCAGGCAGTATGACCCCTCGGAAGGGTACGAGGTCCCGATCTACTCGGCTTACTACAGCAACCTTTCACCGGGCGTGCTGACCGGCCGGGAGGGCGGCAAGCTCTTCCGCATGGGCAGTCGTCATGTTGCCCTGGTTCCGCCACGTTCGTACCTGCACTTCCGGATCAATGACCTCTCGGACGAGCAAGGCTTCTCGGACAATACGGGAGCGGCCCAGGTCAACTGGCAAATCCTGAACGCGTTCATGCCGGCAGAAGTCGCCACGTCTTCGGAAAGGGTCCAGATCCTGCCGGGCCGGTTGGAAGGGGGCATCACCCTCGACCTGCCCCGGGCCTTCGTGCGCCGCGTCGTCCAGGTTCGTGCAGCCGGCACCTGGGGCACCGATCAGGGTGAACAGGTCGGACCTGAGGGTCGCGGCCAGCCCCCCGTCTGCACGGTCCCTTGCCATTGGGAGGTGCCCCTGTCCGCCCTGGTCCGTATCGATGACGCCAACCAGCGCCTGACCACCTACATCGGCAAGGACAGCCTGCTGCTGGTCGAGGCAGACACGCCGCTTCAGGTCAAGATGCAGGATTGCTGCAACGGAGACAACGTCGGCGAGGTCAACGTCTGGTGGGACGTGGTCTGGGAAGAACCCTGACCAGGCGAGCGGACATCAGGCGAAAGGATCGAAGACCTCGTCCAGAATCCGGCCGGGAATTGTCGCCTTCATGCCGGCCAGGTCCGTCTTGCCGTACTGGTCGGCAAACACGCCCTTGCCCATGTAGATGAACCAGTGGGGCCCGTACGCCATGTTGGTCGACATGGGATCCGCCCCGGGCGAGCGGTTCGCGTAGACCACCATGCCGGGCCGCAGGCTACCCTGTCGCATCATGGCTCCCAGGTGATCGAGGGACTTCCAACGATGCTCCTTGGTACCGTTCGCCGACCAGACATCGCGTCCACCGGCCCGGGCCGCCACGTGCCACGCAAAGCGGAAGCACTCGCGCGCACGGCCGGTGAAGGGATTGCCACGGAAGCCCTGCTCGAGGGCAGGTTCGACCCCGGACTTGCGCGGACCCGACGCGGCTGCCGAGAAGGACAGGACGTCCCCGGTTGCAACTGTCGAGGCGGGACTGGCCTTGGCGAGGCGGGGATTGCGGGTCGCGAGGGCCTGCCAGGTCTCGGGGCCGACAATGGCATCCTGGAAAATGCCGACCGCCTTCTGGAAAGCCCGGACGGCCGCCTCGGTCGCAGCGCCGAAGACACCATCCACCGTCAGGCCGGCGCCGAGCACGTTCAACCGCTGCTGCAGCGCCCGGACGGCCGAACCGACCGAGCCTGCCGTCAGGACGGGCTTCAGGTCACCCGGCCGGAAGCCGAGGTTGAGAGGCTTGGCCACGGTGGCTTGGGCAGCTTGGGCGTGCATGGTGCGCTCCTGAGCGGGGGAAGGGGTCGAGACTTCCCGAGGGAGAGGGCAGTGCCACGTTCTCCATCGCCCTGACCGGACGCGCACGCGGTTAAGGAACAGGCGAGACTAAGGTAAAGGATCCACCAAGAACACATGCCCCGTCCCCTTGAGGCGCTCGCGCATGACGCCGAGGGACACCTCGCCGGCATCACACCCCCACGAGCGACGGCCCAGGCGGTGCGCGGCCAGAAGGGTCGTCCCCGAGCCCGCATACGGATCGACGACAAGGTCCCCAGGTTCCGAGGCCATCGCGACAAGGCGCTCGAGCAAGGCCAGCGGCTTCTGGGTCGGATATCCGGTGGACTCCCGGTAGCGAGCGCTGTTCCTGATCTCGGGGATATCGGTCCAGACCGACCGCAGCAGATGCCCCCCGAGCGTGAAGGCCACATCATCCACCGCCGGCGAACGGCCGTGACGTCGTGTCCATTGTCGGACCATCCGGGCATGGGTCGTGGCCTCGACGGCCAATTTCCCGAAGGTCACCCGGCCCCTGTCATCCGCGTGCCTGCGCCAGCGCTGCTCCATCGAGGCACTGGGGGCCTCGCTCCGGGGTGGATGAAAGACATGGTCCGGACCATTGGCAAACCACAGCAACACGTCGTGCTTGCGGGCCAATTGGCGTCGTGCCTGCGCCAAGGCACCGGCACCATAGGCCCAGATAATCTCGTTCAGGAAACCACCCGGGAAAACCTCCTCGAGGACGAAACGGGCGGCATGCGCCATGCGGTGGTCCAGCTGAAGGAAAACGGTGCCGGCCGGCAACAAGGCGGCCTTCAGAAGGCGACAGCGGACTTCCAGGTCCCTGAGCCACGCATCGGGATCGTCGTCCGGGTCACGATAGGCCACGGCGTCGCCGATCCGGAAGGTCCCTCCAGTCAGGTAGGGCGGATCAAGGTAGGCCATGCGCACCGAGACCGGTGGCAACGAGGCCAGAAAAGAAAGATTGTCCCCGGACCAGACGAGGTCGACGGGGACAACTTCAGGCTGCCAGATGGGCAGGGCGGGCAGCGGTTTGCCCTGACCACGCCACGACAGCTTCATGATCGGGCGCGAACCACAGGCGTCAGCGGGTCTTGTGGAACCAGGGCTCCAGTTCGACCTTGCCCGGCGCGCCCAGGGCCCCCCAGGTGCCGAGGTAGACGTACAGCAGGCCGAGCCCGACATGCTTCCAGCAGTCGAACATCACGACATAGTCCCCGACGCTCGGGTTGACCCCGAAGAACGCCGGCGAGTACCACGTGAAGACGCCGATGGCGATCACGCCGATGCTGCCCCACTTGTCGAGGCTGGCGAAGATGCGGGCAGCCATCAGGAGCACAACGACGGCCCCGAGCCCGAGCGTCGCCTGGGCGAGGCCGGGATAGACCTTCATCTCGATGCCGCCAAGGATGATGCCGATGACACCCGCGACGAGGGCTGCGGTACAACCCCACACGGCGCGGTAGGTTCCAGGTTCTTCTTCGACGTCGACGTGATGATGGGACATGAGCGGGAAAGACCTCCGGAAGCTCGTTTCCGAACGGCCCCCAGTCTAGGACATTCTCCCGCAGGCCGCCACCCTCCCCGCGTGCTACGATCCCCCCGTGAACCAGCCTCCGAGGACGCGCACGCGGACCCGATCCTTGCCTCCGGGTGCCAAGCCGCCCGGCGAAGGCCGGTTGGGGCTGGTGCTCTACTGGATTTTCCTCATCATCTGCGCCGGCGGCGCGTTTGCGGGGGGCTTCCTCTTCACCTACGGCTACACGAGCGGCGTAGCCAAGCGCGACATTGCCCCCGGCCTGACGCCGCCGCCCATCATGAAGGAGACGCCCTACCCGGTCTGGACGCCGCCCACGCCCTCGCCGTCTCCCACCTCCGACCCGCTTTTCGCGACCGATCCCGAGGCGTCTGAGGCGCCCTTTGCCGAGACGCCCGCCCCTGCCCCGCGCGCGACACGGCGGCCGACACCCGTTCCGGACGACGACGAGGGCCTGCTGAGCACGGGCACGCTCAATACGCCGACCCCCGCCCCGGAAGAGGTCTACCGCGTCTGGGTGGGGCAATACGAGCAACGCGAGGCCGCCGAGGACATGATCCTCGAGTTGCAGGCAGCCGGGGTCCAGGCCGTCGTCGTGTCCGACGGACGTTTCTACCGGGCCCAGATCGGAGCCTATACGAGCCGTGAACGGGCGCTCGCCGTGGCCGAGGAAGTCAACCTCAAGGGCTACGGCGTCATCATCCGGCACTAGCCCCGGCGCTGGTGTAGCATGGGGCGCTGTCCCCCGGCCCTCCTGGAGCATCCGATGAGCCCGAACGACCTCATGGACAAGGTGGTCTCCCTGGCCAAGCGCCGGGGCCTGATCTTCCAGTCTTCCGAGATCTACGGGGGCCTGGCCTCGTGCTGGGACTACGGCGCCTACGGTGTCCTGCTCAAGAACGCCGTCAAGGCCGCGTGGTGGCGCTCGGTGGTGCAGGAGCGTGACGACATGGTCGGCCAGGACGCCGCCATCCTGATGCGCCCCGAGGTCTGGGTGGCATCCGGGCACGTCGCGACCTTCTCCGATCCGCTGGTCGATTGCCGGACGTGCAAGGCGCGCTTCCGTGCGGACAAGCTCGAGGATGCACAATGCCCCGAGAAGCCCAGCAAGTGCCCTGGCCAGCACAGCGCGTGCGACCTCACCGAGGCCCGCAGCTTCAATCTCATGTTCAGGACCTTCATGGGCCCGGTCGAGGAGTCGGCCGCCACGGTCTACCTCAGGCCCGAAACCGCGCAGGGCATCTTCGTCAACGCGAAGAACCACATGAACACGACACGCCGTCGCCCGCCCTTCGGCGTGGCCCAGATCGGCAAGGCCTTCCGCAACGAGATCACGCCGGGCAACTTCACGTTCCGCACGCGGGAATTCGAGCAGATGGAGATCGAATACTTCTGTCCGCCCGACCAGTCGGATGCTCACTGGGATGCCTGGGTCGAGGCCCGATACCAGTGGTACCTGGACCTCGGACTCAAGGCCGATCGCCTGCGTCGTCGGGCACAGGGCAGCGACGAACTGGCCCATTACGCCAAGGCGACGGTCGACATCGAGTACCTGTTTCCCTTCGGCTGGTCGGAACTCGAGGGCATCGCGCATCGGGGCGACTACGACCTGCGCCAGCATGCGGAACACAGCGGCCAGGACATGAGCTTCTTCGACGACGCCACCCGCGAACATTGGGTACCCCACGTGGTGGAGCCCTCCGCAGGTGCCGACCGTGCGACGCTGGCCTTCCTGGTCGATGCTTATGACGAAGAGACGGACGAGAAGGGGGAAACGCGCGTTGTCCTGCGCTTGCATCCCCGACTCGCGCCCATCAAGGTCGCAATCCTGCCTCTCTCGAAGAAGCCCGAACTGGCCGAGCCGGCAGCGCGAATCGCGGCCGCCTTGCGGACGCGGTGGACGGTCGAGACGGATACGACCGGCTCCATCGGCAAGCGTTACCGTCGTCAAGACGAGATCGGCACTCCGTTCTGCGTGACGATTGACTTCGAGAGCCTTGCCGACCACGCCGTGACGGTCCGGGAACGCGACACCATGCAGCAGGTCCGGATCGGCATCGACCAACTCGAATCGTGGCTGGCGGAACGGCTCGAACCCCCAACCCGCCCGCTGGGGGCCTCGTGGATCTTCCCGGCAGCGGCAGGCGGCCAGGCCTGAGGCATCCGGTCTTGCGCGCCCTCCCGTCCCGCCTCATCCTTGCGGCAGCGCTGCTTCTGGGCTTGGCCACCCTTGCCCCGCCCCCCCCGCTGGCCCTCGCGGCCCCGGCCCCCGCACGCGAGGTGCTGCGCATCGGTTTCGTCCCCTCGGACAAGTTCGACGAGATGTTCCGCAAGGTAGGCCCGCTGGTCGCCGACTTGTCCCGCCGTCTGGGAGTCCGCGTGGTGCCCTTCGTGGCCACCGACTACACGGGCGTGGTCGAGGCGATGGCCAATCGCAAGCTCGATGCGGCGTTCCTGGCGCCGCTCGCGTACGTCTTCGCAGAGCAGAAAGCCAGAGTAAGGCTGATGCTCAAGGCGGTCCGGAACGGCCGCCAGGTGTTCTACTCCGCCATCATCGTCCGCAAGGAAAGCCCGATCCGCAAGCTTGACGACCTGCGTGGCCGGACGTTCGCCTTCGGGGATCCCCTGAGCGTCGCGGGAACCATCTTCCCCTCGGCCCTGCTGCGTACCAACGGCATCGACCCGGACAGCGACCTGCGACGGCTGCCGGGCGGCGGCCACGACGCCACGGTGCTCGCCGTACTCCACGGCAAGGCCGAGGCCGGGGCTGTGTTCTGCAACGATCCACAAGGCAAGGAAGGAGCCTGGACCGTCTTTCTGAAGAAGCCCGAGGAACGCCAGGCCTTCCGGACCATCGCCGTGTCGAAGGCCATACCCAACGATGTCTTCTGCGTACGCCCCGACCTCAAACCAGCCCTGGCCAAGCGACTGAAGACGGCCTTCCTCGACATGGGCCGGACCCCCGAGGGTCGCCGGCGCTTCAAGGAGATCTACAACATCGACGCCTTCGTCGAGGCCAGGCCCTCCGACTACGACAGCGTCCGCGAAGCCCTCGCGGGCATGAACCGACGCCCATGAGCCGCCAGCCCACGAGCATTCTGCTGCCCCGGGACGCGGACCTCGTCCAGGTCACGGGCTTGCACAAGACCTACCCGGGCGGGCAGGAGGTGCTCAAGGGCGTGGATCTGGCCTTCCGGCCCGGAGAGTTCGTCGCCATCCTGGGCCTCTCCGGAGCAGGCAAGAGCACGTTCCTGCGCTGTCTGAACCGCCTCGTGGAACCGACCTCCGGCCGCATCCTCGTTCCGGGCATGGTCGTCGATCGTCCCGCCGATGCCGTGGTCGACATCGTCCGCGTCAGTGGTCCGGAACTGCAACGCTGGCGCCGACGCGTCGGCATGGTGTTCCAGCAGTTCAACCTCGCGAAGCGCCTGTCCGTCATCGACAACGTTCTCTCGGGAAGCCTCGGTTACGCCCATCCCATGATGAGTTCGCTCCGCATGTTCAGCGACCAGGAGCAGGCCCGGGCCCTGCGCAACCTGGACCGCGTGGGCTTGTTGCCTCTGGCTTACCAGCGGGCCGACGCCATCTCGGGCGGCCAGCAGCAGCGGGTCGCGATCGCCCGCGCCCTGATGCAGTGTCCCGCGATGATCCTGGGCGACGAACCGGTCGCCTCGCTTGACCCCAAGCTCTCCTTGTCGATCCTCGAGTTGATGCGCAACATCTGCCGGGAGGACAACATCACGGTGCTGGTCTGCCTGCACGTGCTGGAACTGGCCAAGCGCTATGCGGACCGCGTCATCGGCTTCGCAGGAGGGCAGGTCGTCTTCGATGGTCCGCCCGACAAGCTTGATGACCTTTCGATCCGGCGCATCTACCAGGCCCGGACGGAAGAACTGCGGGGGTTCTCGGTATGAGGGGCGCCACGGACCAGTACCTGGATCTGCCCCGGCCGCCAAGGTCCACGGGCAAGCGTCTTCTGGTGACGCTGTCCGTGCTCGCGGTGCTGTCCTGGGCCTTCCTGGGAACTCAGTTCAACCCGGCCGAACTGGTCGCCGGCCTGCCCAAGATGGCGGACATGGCCAAGCAAAGCTGGCCTCCGGACTGGGGGCGGCTCTTCGACCCGGCCGACTACCACCTGCCCGAGGAACTGACGTGGCAGCAGACCCTGTTGCCCGGACCTCTGACCCAGGACCAGCAGGACATCCGGGATGCCTGGTGGGCCAACACGTGGCCCCAGACGATCCTCGGGGGCACCATCCAGACCATCCAGATGGCGATTGCGGGCACCGCCCTCGCAGCGCTATTCAGCTTTCCATTGGGCTTCCTCGCGGCGCGCAACACCTCGCCTCACCCCTCCGTGTATTACGGAGTCAAGGTCGTCGTGAATGTTCTTCGCAGCATCCCGGACTTCGCCGTTGGCCTCGTCCTGATCTCGGCCATCGGCCTGGGACCGTTCACGGGCGTATCCGCACTGGCTTTCGCCACCACGACCGTGCTGGTCAAGCTCTTCAGCGAGGCCATCGAGAACATTGACCAAGGTGTCGTCGAGGCCATCCAGGCCACGGGGGCCAACCGCTTCCAGGTCTATTCGTTCGCCGTGGTCCCTCAGGTCATGGCGGACTTCATCAGCTTCGTCATCTACCGCTTTGAGGCCAATATCCGGGCAGCGACCGTACTCGGCCTGATCGGGGCAGGCGGCATCGGCCTGCTGATGAATGCGGACTTCCGGACCTTCCAGTACCAGCAGGCGGCCGTGAGCGTACTGGTCCTGATCGTGCTCGTCCTCATCGTTGACTTTGCCAGCGCACGGCTCCGCCGGATGGTGCAGTGAACAAAGCCCCCGGGCGCATCGCGGCCATCGCGCTGGTCCCGACGCTGCTGGTCGGCCCCCTTCTGGCCGTGACCCTGGCCACCATGGCCTGGCCGCAGCGGCCGGCCGAGGCCCTCTTCGTGCCTATCGAGGCCCTGGGTGTCGGCCTGCCTGCGCTGCTGCTGACCGGGCCGGGCAACCTGGCCGCCCGACTCGGCCGCAGCGGCTGGACCGCCTGTCGCCCTTCTGCCGTCGTTGCAGCCACGATGGGCATGCTGGGCCTCGCCATCCTGATGACCTATGGCCAGATGGTCTGGAGCGAGATTACCGGCCTTTCGATGCCCGAAGGCCTCGCCGATCTGATGGCCATCGACGGCTTCGGCCCCAAGCTGGCCTGGCTGGCCGTCGGTGCCGTCATCCTGCCCGGCTTGTGCGAGGAGATGGCGTTCCGCGGTGTCCTGCAGCGTGGCCTTTTCCGAATCCACGAGGCCCGGGAAGGGATGCCATGGGCGCGCATCGCGGCCGTCACGGCCATGTTCGCCGCCTTTCATCAGGACCTGTATGGCCTTCCCAGTTATCTGGTCCTGGGTGCCTGGCTCGGACTGGTGGCTTGGCGGACCGGTTCCTTGTGGCCCGGCGTCGTGGCCCACATGGCCAACAATGCCCTCGCGCTTGTCCAAGCCAACCTGCTCGAGGACCCATGGTGGCTTGCCCACGTCGCCTTTCTCGCACCCACGGGCCTCGTGGTTGCCGTGGCGGCCAGCTGGTGGTTGTTCAGGCCTGCGAGGCCGATACCGATCCCGTAAGGCCGAACAGCTCCTGGATCACGCGGGCGTGATCCTCCGCACCGGCTTCGGCGTGATGCCTCAGGCCAACCGTGGGTTCATGAAGGAACTTGGTGCCGATCACGCGCGTGAGCTCGGCCACGGCAGAGACCTGGTCGGGGGCCAGCGTGGCCCCGTGGCGCTCGAGAAAACGGGTCAACTCGGCGTGTCGGACAGACTCGTACTTGTCCCGCAGGCCGGCGATGGTGGGACCCACCTTCTGGACCTGAACCGAAGCATGGAAGCGCTGGGCCGCATCGAGGACGATGGTCTCGGCGGCCGGAAGCCACGTGGCCCGGTCCGCCCGATTGCGCTCGGTCAACGACGTCAGCGCGTCGATGTCGAAAAGCGCGACACCGGGCAGCGTCGCCATCTCAGGGTCGAGGTTACGGGGCACGGAGACATCGAGCAGCAACAGCGGTCGTCCGCCGCGCGCAGCCATGATGGGCGCGAGGTCCGCGCGGTAGAGGACGTGATGAGGTGCTCCCGTGCAGCAAAGAACGACATCGGCAACCTGTAACGCCCCTGCCAGCGCCGGAAAGGGGACGGCCTCGGCCCCGAACGGCTCGGCGAGGGCCCTCGCGGACTCCGGAGTCCGGTTGGCAATCAGGATGCGGGCCGGTTGCTCGGACGAGAGCTGTCGCAAGGCCAGTTCGCCAATCTTGCCGGTACCGATGACCAGGACTGTCCTGTCGCGATAACCACCCAAGTGATCCCGCGCCAGCTCCACGGCAGCGGCACCCACGCTGACGGCTCCCTGCGCGATGGCCGTCTCGCTGCGGACGCGCCGACCCGCCTGGATGGCGGTCCGGAACAGGGCGTCGAGCACCGGCCCGAGCGTCCCCATGCGTCGCGCGGTCATCGAGGCCTCGCGGACCTGCCCCAGAATCTGGCCCTCGCCCAGGATCTGGGATTCGAGGCCGGAGGCCACCCGCACCAGATGCAGGACGGCCTCGTCCCCCCGACGCACCCGGCACAGGCCACGCACCTGCGCCTCGGGCAGGTCGCGGCTTCGCGCAAGGGCGGCCACGAGCGTCTCCTCGAGCGCGTCTGCATCGTCACCGACTGCGTAGACCTCGGTGCGGTTGCACGTGGAAATCAGCGCCAGCTCGGCAGCCACGCCTTCCTCGTGCCAGGTGGCCAAGGCCGTGGCCGCATCCGGGCCGGAGAACGCCAACCGTTCGCGGAGGGCGACGGGTGTCGTGTCGTGGCTCAGGCCGATGAGAAGAAGTGGCATGAATAGGTTCGCTGACGGCTGCAAGGCCGCTGATGAAGATTATAGGACGAACCGGACGACATCGTCGTCCGCAAGAAGCCACATGCCGGGCAGGACAGTCCCCATGGTATCCTGAAATAGCCTGTCTGCGCCCTTTCGATCAGCTTTTCCCGGAATAGTTCCCATGGCCGACGGCCCTTCCATCGCCCCTACGGACAACACTGCCCCGCTCGATCGGGACCAGGATGCCGAAGTCCGGGGTCCTGAGGCGTGGGTCACCTTCCGGAACGGATTCGTTTCCTTCTGGGCCAGCATCAAGCTGGCCGTCGTCCTCATCTGCGCCATCGCCGCAGCGTCGACGCTGGGGACGATCGTGCCCCAGGGGGGACCGGAGGACGTCCTGGCCCTCGAGGAGATGTCGCTGCGGACACGCGAGTTCCTCATCTCGATCCAGGCCTACAACGTCTACTACTCGGCGTGGTACCTGACGCTGCTGGGCTTGTTCTTCCTGAACCTGGCGGTCTGCACCTACGTGCGGGTCTGGCCACGCCTGCGCTTCGCGCTCGCACGCCCCCGCGACCTGCCCATCCCCGCCCGCGACCACATGCCGGACCAACTGCGGTTCGCCAGCGCCACGGCTGACCAGGTGGCCCAGACCCTGCGCCGTCGTGGGTACCGCGTCTTCCCCGCCAAGGAAGGCTTTGTCGCCGATCGCAACCGCCTCTTCCGATTCGCGGCGATGGTCGTGCACCTGGGCCTTTTCATGATTCTCGTTGGCGGCATCACCGCCGGTCTCACGGGCTACAAGCACAGCTTCCCCCTGCTGCCGGGCGAGGCGATGCCGGCGCGCAAGGCCTTCGAGGACGCGCGGACCCGCGGCCGCCTGACGCCACTGCCCGACGACTTCAAGGTCCGACTCGACAAGTTCTGGACCACGCGCTATCCCGACGGCAGCGTCAAGCAGTTCTACTCGACCCTTTCCGTCATCGAGGACGGCAAGGCGATGGTGACACGGACCATCAAGGTCAACGAACCCCTGGAATACAAGGGGACCACCTACTACCAATCGTTCTACGGCATTGGCGGCGAGATCCTGACGGTGGCCCGCGGCATCGAGTCGCGCATCATCCTGGGCAACCAATCGGCCTCGACCAAGTTGCAAGGCTTCATCACCCAGCGCTTCACGCTGGGCAAGCAGGAAGTCTTCGCCTACAACACGGGCAAGGGCGACCATTTCGAAATCCTGACCTTCCCGATGCTGGGCTACCTTGGCGATGCCCGGCCGGGACAGCCGATGACCGGCGGCGGCCACAGTGTCGCCGTCAAGCGCGTGCTGGCAAGGCCCGGCGTCGCCTCTGTCCGCCTGCGCGTGGGAGGCAAGCCGCTCGTCGTCCCCGTCGAATCGGCCAGCCGATTCAAGATGCAGGGCTACATCACCCGCCAGATTGCCTTCGGCAGTCGCAAGGTATTCCTGTTCGTGCCCGGACCGGACCAACCGATTCAGGTGGTGGACCTGGACTCGATCGCTTCGCTGGGCACCCTGGAACCGGGGGCCCGCAAGGCCTTCGGTGGGGTGGACGTGCGCTTCGTCGGCACTGTCGGGGATGCGGCCGGCGGCGGTCCCGTGGCAGCCGAGCTCGTCATCGACGGGCAGGCGCAGGTCTTGAGGATGGTCGAACTGGAGCGGACAGGCTTCCGCGTGCAAGGCGCCGCTTCAGACCCCGTCGAAATCGGGGGACGAGACGTGGTGATCATGCAGTCGGCCGAGCCACCGGGCTCGCCCCTGTGGATCCTGGACGCCCGGGACAGCACGGCTCTGGCCGTCATGCGGCCCGGTGAACGAACCGACATCGGCATCACCCAGGTCCGCTGGGACGGCCCGGTCTGGTTCTCGGGCCTGCAGACCAAGACCGACCCCGGCCTGCCCGTCATCTATGCGGGGTTCCTGATCGTCATCCTCGGCACGATGATGGGTCTCTTCAACCACGAGCAACTCTGGGTGACAGCCCAGGACCAGGGCTGCCGCGTAGGCGCCAAGGTCAATCGGGGCCGATTCACCTTCCGACGCCACCTCGGAAAATTGTTCGGCAGCCTCGGTGGTCAATTGCTCGACCCATCCCCGCTCGAGAAAGGAGCTGCGGCTTGAACGGCAACGAATTCGCCTCGCTCGACCGCCAGGCAACCGGCATGGTCGATCCCCAGAACTGGATGGTCATCCTCGATGGCCGTCTCGTCCTGGCGACGCTCATCCTCGCCGGTCTCGCGACCTTGGCCTTCATCCTGCGGCTTGCCACCGGCAAGGCCTTGCCGGCCCGCATCGGTCAGGGTCTGCTGGGCCTTGCCGCGCTGACCTCGCTGGGCCAGTTGGTCGACCGCTACGCCTACATGATTCGTATCGATCCCCACTACTGGCCGCTGTCGAACCTCTTCGAGTCCGTCATGTTCGTCGTCTTCGCCATCCTGGCCCTGCATCTCGTCATCGACCGGACCTACAAGGCACCAGGCTTCGGCCTTGTCTCGGCCGGCCTCGTGACGACGATCATCTCGCTGGCCTCGTTGTTGCCGCCAAGGCTCCGTGACGCGTCGCCCCTGGTGCCCTCGCTGCAAAGCTACTGGATCAAGATCCACGTCACGCTGATGCTCGTCAGCTACGCCGCCTTCGCGCTCTCCTTCGTGGCGGCCGTGCTGTACCTGTTCTTCCACTACCGCAATCAATTCCTCAAGCCCCGCTCGATCGGTGCGATGGCGGCCCAGCAACCGGAGAATCACACGGCACTCATGGATCTGCTGGACGAGCTGACCTACAGGCTCATCATGCTCGGCTTCCCCATCCTGGCATTCGGCATCATCACAGGTGGCCTCTGGGCCAATCATGCGTGGGGGACCTACTGGAGCTGGGATCCCAAGGAGACCTGGGCCCTGATCACGTGGCTCGTCTATGCAGCCTATCTGCACGCACGGATGTCACGCGACTGGCAGGGCGCCAAGGCGGCGTGGTTTGCCGTCGCCGGCTTCGTGTCGGTGCTGATCACTTACCTGGGTGTGAATTACCTGGCAACCGGCCTTCATACGTACGGCAAGCTGCTCTAGCCGGAGGGGGCAACCTGCCGACTCTCCGGCAGGTTGCCCGCCCGGTCCCCGGGGGTTATACTTCCGGCCATGCGTGCTCCCGATCACCAAGATGACGAGCTTTTCTGGGCCTTCCGGTTGCTGGATACGGTCGTCGACCGCCAGCACCTTGATGCGTCGACCCTTGCCGATGCGCTGAGGGAACACGATTTGTGGCCCGGATCCGCTCCGCGCCGCAAGACCCGCCTGCGTCCCGAGGCCGTTGCCGTGCTGGCCGCCACGGTGGCTTGGCCCGCATCGGCCTGGGCAGAAGAGCACCACGCCGGTGGCGGCCACAAGGACGCCGCCCACCAAGATGCCGCCCATACGGAAGCGGCCAGCCATGAAGCCTCGGTAACGCTGAGCGTCTCCGATGCCTCATCCAGCCAACCGCTCTCCGGGATTCGTGTCCTGGGCTCTGGCGGCAAGGTGCTGGGCACCACGGGGCACGACGGCCGCCTGGTCTTGCCGGTAGGCAACCTGGCGGATGGCGAAGTGGTTCTGGAGGGCACGGGCTATCGCAGCCTGACGAAGAAGCGCCTCAACCGCGCGAAGGCGGGCACGACGGTCTTCATCGGTCTGGTACCCGACGCTGCGCATGACGCCCACGCCGCAAAGGCGGATGCCCACGGCGCCCACGGTTCCGCCGGTCACGATACGCATGGCAAGCCCGAAGCCCACGCCAGGCCTGAGGCCAAGGCGGCCCACGCGGCCCCGCACGCAGGCGGGACCGATGCCCATCACGCGACGGCCATCAAGGTGCACTTCCCCTCTCCCACGCCAGCCCCGCGCAAGGTCGCCAAGCGCCCGCGCCCGGACCACGGCGAGGTCATCGAGCAGAAGGCCGTCGCCCACGGGGCCCAGGCGCCGCACGGTGCTGCTGCCGACCACCACGAGGGTCCTGCGACCCACAAGGCCGCGCCTGCGCATCACGACGCCCCGGCTGCACACAAGGCCGTGCCCGCGCATCACGACGCCCCGGCTGCACACAAGGCCGCGCCTGCGCATCACGACGCCCCGGCCGCTCACAAGGCCGTGCCCGCGCATCACGAGGCCCCGGCTGCACACAAACCTGATTCCGTTCATCACGACGCGCCCGCCGCGCATGCGGAAGAGCCTGCCCACCACGAAGCTCCGGCCCACGCCGAGGCCACGTCGCGTGCCGCCGATGCTGCCAAGGGAACAGTAACGGTGAAGGCTGGCGACACACTCTGGGGCCTTGCTGCGGAGCACCTCGGGTCGGGTGATCGCTGGCGTGCGATCTGGACGGCCAATCGTGACGTGTTGGCCAATCCCGGGCGGCTGCGCATCGGCCAGGTCCTGTCGCTGGAAACCCACGCAGGAGGTGGCCACGCGACCGGGACGGGCCGGATCCGCGTGCGTCGCGGGGATAGCCTGTGGACGCTGGCGCGCAAGCACCTGGGGTCAGGCAAGCGTTGGCGGACACTCTATCGTCTGAATCGCGACACCATCGCTCGTCCAGAGCTGATCTATCCCGGCCAGAAGCTCCGTCTGCCCGGCGACCCGACCTGATCAGGCCTCGGGCGATTCGGGGTCGAATCCCGGCTCCCGCAGCGTGAATCGCTTCAGGGAACAGATCGGCACCCACTCACAACCGGTGCACACGCGGGCCATAAGGTCCGTGTGGCTTTCGTGCACCACGTCGAAGGCCTGAACCAGATCGACAAGCTGCCCCTCGGTCCAGCCCATTGCCTCGATCATCCGGCGATCCCGGGAAGCGACCGAGGCATGGAACCGGCAGCTCTCGGGGTTCTCGACATCCTGCAGGTGCGGACAAGCGTTGCAGACCGGATCGGCCTCGGCCGTGACCCGGACCCGGGCGACCGATCCGGCGCGAATGGCCCGCCAGATGCGGGTCATCTCCCGGACGAATCCCGAGGAGTATCCCTTGCCGGCGAACGTCGTCACACACATGACGTGGTGCGCCCTTAGGGTACCGATGCCATCGCTTTCGCTCACAGGGCGAGCGCCCATGTCAATGCACCCCGGGCCTGCAGGTCCGGAACATGCAGGAAACCGGGCAGGAGCGGATGGAGCAGCGCTGCGCTTCCCCCCGTAATCACGCGTGGCACGCCCGGGGCAATCTCACCCGCCAGACCCGAGATCATATGGGCGTGACCACCGACCACGCCAAGCCTGATGGCGGCCTCCGTATCGGTGGCGAGACCTGCGGCAGGCAGCGCGGCCACGACCAGCGGCAGCCTGGCGCCGCGGTCGGCGAGAGCCTGCAAGGTTGCCCCGACGCCCAGTGTGATGGCTCCGCCGTCAAAGCTGCCCGCATCACCGACCCGGGACAAGGTCGTGGCCGTACCCGCGTCAACGACCAGCACGGGGCCGCCCAGCAAGCACCATGCGCCCCACGCGGCGGCCAGGCGATCCGCCCCGAGGGTCGCTGGGTCACCGTAACGAAGTGGCATCGGCGCCTCTGTCGGCCGCAACCAGCGAATGCCGGCCAAGGCAGGCAGTCCCTCGGCCTCCGGCACGACGGACACCCCCACGTATCCCGGCCCGACACCCAGGTCGCGGCCATCCGCCCCATCCAGCAAGCCCCCAGTGGGCAGGCTCGCCACCCTCACCAAGGCATCGTCGACGAACCTGAACGCCTGCACGTGGGTATTGCCGACCAGGCAGACACCCCGGGGGGCCTCAGGACGCGTCATCGTCTCCGGGGGCGACAAGGCTGGCAGCCAGTGCGCCAAGCTGTTCGGCCGAGATCTGGTAGTGAAGGTTGCAGAAGTGGCACCGCACCTCGGCCTTGCCGTCCTCGGCAATCATGGCCCTGAGCTCCGCGGACCCCAATGAAGCCAGGGCCCGATGGACCCGCTCCTCGGAGCACTGACAGTGAAAGCGTACTTCCTGACGGGAAACGAGGGTGGCATTGAAGCCGCCAAGCGCCGCAAGGGCGATGTCGTAGGGATCTGCGCCTGAACGGGCAAGGTGGCTGAAGGGCGGCATGGCCTTGACGTTCTGCTCGAGGCGCCACGCAATCTCGTCACCGGCACCGGGGAGCAACTGGACAAGCAGGCCACCGGCCACATCGATCCCGCCCTCGCCGGAGACCTGGGTCCCGAGGGAGACCGCCGCCGGTATCTGCTCGGAATGAGCGAGGTAATGCGTGAAGTCATCACCCAACTCCCCCGAGACCAATTCGACGACACCGGTATACGTCGCCTCCCCGGAATCATGCGTCACGTACATGAAGCCGTTGCGTCCGACAGCCTGCCCCACGTCGAGCAAGCCCCCCTCCGTGAGGGGCAAGTCCAGATCCGGATGAGCCACATAGCCCCGGACAGAGCCGTCGTGACCCGCATCGACGAGGATGCCGCCCAAGGGGCCCTTGCCCACGACCCGGATAGTCAGGCGGCCCTGGTCCTTCATCAACGCTGCCGAAAGTAGCAAGCCCCCGGCAAGGGCCCGCCCGAGGGCCACCGAGGCGAGCGGGGACGTCTGGTGACGACGCTGGGCCTCGTTGACCACGCCGGTACAACGCACGACCAGGACACGGATGCGCTCGTCGGCCGCCGTGACCTTGACGAGGATGTCGGCAGCTTCGGGCAAGGCAATATCAGCCATGGGGCCCATTGTAGCAAAGGCAAACCCGAGGCCAGTGTCCCGGGGTAGGATAGGGACCATGCGCGAGGTCCTGGAGTGGTGTCTCGATGCGTGTGCAGCGCAGCATGTCACCTATGCAGATGGGCGTTTCGTCAGGACCCAGTCCGAGGCGATCAACGTGGTCGATGGCGAGGTCACTCGCCTTTCATCGGAGGAAAGCGTCGGCCTGGGCATCCGGGTGCTGGTGGATGGCGCGTGGGGATTTGCCGCGACCTCGGACCTCGGACGCGCGCGGGTCGAGGCCGCCACGGCCCGGGCCATCGCCATCGCACGTGCCGCCAGTCATGGCCGCCGTCCGGGACTCAGCCTCGGCCCAGCCGTCCGGAGCCGCGGTCACTGGCAGACACCCTTCCTCGTCGACCCCTTCACGGTACCTCTGGGCGACAAGCTGGCCCTGCTCTGCGAAGCCGACGATGCCATGGCGAGAGTACCCGGCATCCGCGTCCGGCAGGCGATGATGGCGTGGGATCGGCACCACAAGTTCTTTGGCAACACGGAAGGCGCACTCGTCGAACAGACCCTTACCGAGGTCGCCTGCGCCCTTGAGGCCCGGGCCGAGATCGCCGGACACTCTGCCGCCCGATCCTATCCAGATGCCCGCGGCCATCACGGATGGACGGGGGGCTACGAGCACGTGCTGGGCCTTGATCTCGTCCGCAACGCGCCCCGCATCGCCGAGGAGGCCGTACAGCTCTGCACGGCGCCGGCGGTGCCTGCGGGCCGAACCACCGTGGTGCTGGATGGGTCGCAGATGGCCATCCAGTTGCACGAGTCGCTGGCCCATGCCGCCGAGCATGACCGCATCCTGGGCCAGGAGCTCTCGTTCGCGGGCGGCAGCTTCATCGGCCCCGATGATGTCGGGAAACTCGATCTGGGCAACCCTCTGGTACACGTCTGGGCGGATGCCACCACGCCCGGGGGCCTCGGGACCTACGGCTTCGACGACGAGGGCGTGCCGGCGGGCCGATTCCCCCTGTTCGTCGCCGGGCGCCTCGAAGGCCTGCTGGGCAACCGGGAGACGGCCGCCCTTGCCGGCCACCTTCCCGGCGGCGTGGCACGCGCGGCTGGCTGGAACCGCCTGCCGCTGATCCGGATGCCGAACATCCACCTCGAACCAGGCGACCACCCGTCCCTTGACGCCCTCATCGCGGACGTCGACGAGGGCATCTACATGGCCACCAACCAGGCGTGGTCCATCGACGACCGACGGGAGGATTTCCGCTTCGGGACCGAGATCGCCTGGGAGATTCGCAAGGGTCGGCTCGGACGCATGCTATCCCGGCCCAGCTACCAGGGCAGGACCCAGGACTTCTGGCGGACCCTCGATGCCCTCGGGGGGCCGGAGACCTGGAATCTCTGGTCCGTGCCCCATTGCGGCAAGGGGCAACCGAGGCAATTCGCCCGCGTCAGCCACGGGACACCCGCAGCCCGTTTTCGCAACGTCAAGGTTGGCGCATGACCACGTCCGGTCCGGACCTGCCCTGGGACGAGGCTGCCCTGGCGGCCATGACGGCCGAGGCCCTCGAACTCTGCCACGCCGACGAGGCCGAGATCATCATCATGGGGACGGACCATCATCTCGCCCGGTTCAGCCAGGGCGTCATCCGCCAACACACGAGCGAGACCTCGCTGGAACTGCGCGTCCGCGCCATCCGGGGCAACAGCGTCGGCGTCGCCACCACCACGGACCTGACACGCTTCGGCATCGAGCGCGTGACACACAGGGCCGCCGCGATGGCAGCGATCCAACCGCCGGACCCGGGGTTTGCCGGACTGGCCGCACCTGCAGCCGTGCCGCGCATCCCGGAGACCTGCCATCCGGCCACCCTGCACATCGCGCCGGACGACCGGGAGTCCGCCGTCAACGAACTCATGACCGTCATTGCCGACGAGGGAGGCGAGGCATCCGGCCACCACGCGACAGAGGGTCGTGTTCTGGCCGTGCGGAACTCCCGTGGCGTGTGGGCGCACCATATCGGCACGCGCGCCGAATGGTCCGTCGTGGCCAGCGTCCGCGAAGCCAGCGGGTACGCCGCGCGCCTGAGCCCGGACCATCAGACGATCCGCCCCGAAGTCCTCGGCCACGAGGCCCTCTACCGCGCCCTGGCCGGTCAACCCGGCGCGCCGCCGGCTGCCGGTCGGCACCGGGTGATGCTGGAACCCTATGCCGTGGCCGATCTTCTGACGCTGCTGGCGTACACCAGCTTCGGCGCCACCGCTGTCGCACAGGGCACCTCCTTCCTTGCGACACCCGGCCGCGAGCGAGTCGCGGCGCCTGTCGTGACGCTGCGCGACAATGGCCTCGACCCGACCATGGCTGCCCTGCCTTTCGATTATGAGGGTGTTCCAAGGCAGGCTGTCGACCTGCTGCGGGAGGGATTTCCGGGCTCCTGCGTCCATGATTCGCGGTCGGCTCGCCAGGCAGGGCTCGTGTCGACCGGCCACGCCCTGCCGCCACCCAATCCCTACGGCCCTTTTCCCGTACACCTCGACATGCAGGCCGGGGCGCACGACCCTGAAGCCATGCTGGCTGCCCTGGGCGATGGCCTGCTGATCACCCGGTTCCATTACACGTCGGTGGTGGACCCCCGCGCCACGCGCATCACGGGCTTGACGCGGGATGGCGTGCTGAAAGTACGAGACGGCCGGATCGTGGGAACCCACCGCAATGCCCGTTTCACGCAGGGCATACTCGACTTGCTGATGGGCGTCGTCGCAGTGGGGCGGGATCTCTTCCTGCAGGGCAGTTTCCTGGGCTGCGTGCGCTGTCCTGCGATCGTGATCGAGGGCCTCAACCTGGAAGGTTGAGGCCCTCGACGGAAACGGCTGGCGGCTTCAGAGGCGGCGACGAACGCCACTGTCCAGATCGACTTCCCAGTCACTGTGGCGCAACTGGCGCTCACCCTGCTCGATGAAAGCCAGCCTGTACTGGATGCGCCGCTTGACGGGCTTGAAGCCGACGACCTCAGCCAGAGCCGGGTCGAAACCCTCGGACTCGAGGTCAGCCAAGGCCAACTGTGGCGTCAGGAGCACACCCTTGTCGGCAGTCACGGGATCGAACGCGGACAGGACGCCGCCTTCGGCATCACGGGTCTGCCGGGAGCCCTCGATGGCCAGCAGATAGCCATCAGGCGTCCACGACAAGCGCTTCCAGATATAGTGGGCCGCAGCCTGGGGCACGGCAATACGCCGGGCAGCCTTGCGCTCGTAGACGGTCACTGCGTTGGGCCGATCGGCCAGAGTGGCGTCGAGGACCGCCACGAAACGTCGGTCCGGAGAGATACGGATCTCGCCACCTGCCGCGACACGAGCAGCCAAGGAAGCTACCGGATCACCGGCGGAGGCGGGAAGAAGGTCTGGAATCCAGAGGCGCTCACCCGCCCTCGGAGTGGACCCCTGGATCGAAGGATTGCGCCGCATCAACTCGGCGAGCGGTACGCCACTGGCACGGGCGATGGCGTAGAGCGTGTCCTGAGGCTGCAGCACATAGGCGAAGGCGGGGCCGCGGCCGGGGCGCTCGTGGCCCTGGGCGGAAGGAGCCCGGAGCTTGCGCGCCGACAGCCTGCCACTGTCGATCGGCATCAGGTGTGCGGTAGCCAAGGTGTGCCTCCTGTCCCGGAGAAGGGAACACCGGTTCTATCGCGGGTCCCGGAGAGCGGCTGACGTCCGGGGGTGCTAAGTTATGCTTAAGCTTGAAGGCTTCAAGGTTAAGCGCGGAGGACCCTGCCCATGATGACCCTCTACCAGTTCGAGAGCTGCCCCTACTGCCAGATGGTGCGCCAGCGGATGAGCGACCTGTTGCTGTCCTACGTCTGCGTCAACATCCCGAAGGACCGCAGCAAGCGCCAGCAGGTCATCGAGGTTTCCGGCCAGCCGACCGTCCCGGTCCTTGTCGACGGGGACACCGTCCTCTCGGATGAGGAGGATATCCTGCGCCATCTGGACGCACACTACGCCAACAAGGCGGGATAAGCCGACCCCCGGGGGGCGCTCAGTCTGCCGCGTGGATCCGCATGAATTCGGGATTCTCGGCCCGCAGCGCCCGGTTCAATCCGGCGCCAAGGAAACCTCCCAGCCACGCTCCGAGGCCCGGCACCCGCGCGACCGCACCCAAGGCGCCACCCAGCGCAGCGCCGGCGACAGCACCCGCAATGATCGGGGCCATGCCCTGCTTGTCGACGTGAACGAAGAGCCCGCCTCGCCCGTCGATCTCGGCTTCCTGGCCCGGCCGGAAATCCGTGGCGATGTGGCTGCCCGACGCAACCCAGACGTCCCGTCCCACCTTGATGAAGACATCATCGACATTGTTGCGTTGCGCCTGCGCCCGAGCGGCCTCGACTCGGCCCTCGGCCAACTTCACGACATGACGGTCCTGCACGGGGCGGCCAGCAACACGAACCTGAGGCATGGTGGGGAATCCTCCGCACGACGATGACCCCGAGGTTGTCGACCACCTTGCGCCCGAAAGGGTTTGGACGGGTCAAGCCTTGGTCAAGCTACGACCATGGCCCGCCGCAACTCCTCGGCCTTGTCGCCCCCGCACCAATGCTCGACCAGCGCAAGAGCAAATGCCATGGCCGTTCCGGGACCCCGGCTCGTCACGAACGGACCATCGATGACGACGGCATCCTCCCTGTAGTCTGCCCCGGCCATGGCCTCATGGACGCCGGGCCAGGACGTGGCGGCACGTCCCTCCAACAGGCCGAGGCCGGCAAGCACCGTAGGCGCCGCGCAGATGGCTGCGGTCCATCGGCCGGTTGCAGCGTGGCGCTTCAACATCTCGGCAAGAACCACGTCCGCAGCCATCCGGTGGGTCCCCCCGCCGCCCGGCAGGACGATGGCATCGAAGGCCTCGCCGCACACGGCATCCAGGGTCTGCCCGGCGTGAACCGGCAGGCCGTGAGCGCCGACCACGGGATCCGGGGAGAGGCCGGCCGTCACCACATCCAGGCCCGCGCGTCGCAGGACATCGAGCACGGTCACGGCCTCGATTTCCTCGAATCCCGTGAACAGGGGCAACAGCACACGCATCTCGACCTCCTCGGAAACCCGACCACAGCATCTTGCCGACGCGCCACGCCGGACACAAGCGACCACGTATCGGTCCTGATATCCTCCTTGAACCCCCTGCAACCGACTCGCGCAACTCACCGTGCCCAAGAGCAACCGACTCTCCCCCCCGAGGTCCTGAGACCGTGGGAGTCTTCGAGCGCCTCATCGACCGGGGCTTCCTGCCCGACGACATCCTGGCCGGCCAGTTCCGGAGCCGGGCACTGATGATGGCGCGACAACTGCGCGAGGGCGGCACCAAGGGCGTGGCACGTCGCACGGACGAACATCTGGAACAACTCGCCAAGGGCCCGCTCGTCGCTCCGGAAGCCGGCCTGCTGCACCCCGAGGGCGCGGCACCCCCGGCCTTGCACGGCCACCTGCTTGGCCCTGCCGCACTGACAGGTCCCTGGTTTGCCGACAGCGACGAACTGCGCCAGGAACCCGCGGAACAGGCGGCGTTGGAGCTCATCGTCCAACGCGCACGCATCGCCGACGGTGATTCGATCCTCGATCTGGGGGGCGGACTTGGCGGGACGGCCCTCCACCTGGCAGCGCGGTTCCGCCAGAGCAAGGTCATCACCCGCTGTGCGAACGCGTCCATTGCAGCCTACGTCAACCGCCAGGCGCGGCAAAGAGGCCTGCTCAACCTGGAGGTCAGGACCGGGCCACTCAGCCGTTTCGATCCCGGCGTGACCTTCGAACGGCTGGTGGCCGTCGAGGGAACGGCGCGCTGGCTGGACCACAAGCGCCTTCTGGAACGTATGTCCGCCTGGACAACACCCGGTGGCACGCTGCTGCTGCAACTGCCGAGCCACTCGGACGTGCCCCACATGCTGCCGATGGAGCCGATGGCGTGGCTGGGCGCGGACCTGCTCAAGGCTTGCCACGTGACGACACTCGACGTACTGGCCGGTCAATTGGGGTCTTGGCTGCTCGACGCCTGGTGGGCGATGCCGGGCACCTACATGGCCCGGACCCTGCAAGGCCAGCTCGAAAACATGGAGACGCGCGAGGTCTCGGTCATGGAGCAGTTGCGCAAGCTCAAGGGCGATGATGCGCCCATCTGGCGTCGGCGATGGCGCGCAGGCCTGATGGCCCTGCAGGAGCTACACCTGATGGCCGACGGGGACGAGTGGGGCCACCACCAAATCCTTCTGGAGCAACCCTGACCAATTCCGGTCGCACGCAAGGCGGGACAAAGACCCCGCTCCGTGTATCCGATCTCACAGGCGGCAAGCGGCATTCCACCTAGCCAGACAATGGCCACACTTGCTAGAATCGTTGTGACACTTTGTGAACGCCCTCGTGTCCGTTAGTAGAGAAAGAGAATTCGAGTGACGCGTACGGTCAAGGCGAGCCTTTCGGCCACCCTGTCGCTGGCAGTACTGGCGGGTTGCGACGCGGCCGCTCTCAGGAACCTGGCCCAGACGGTCACACCGCCGCCGGCGAGCGAACAGCAGGCCACGGCCAAGGACTACAAGTCCCTGGAAGGCACGTGGTACCTCCTCGATGGGGAGAACACCCAGAACTTCAACCCCGAGAAGGGCACCTTCACCTTCGTCAAGGAAGGCAACAACTTCCAGGGGTCAGGTACTTTCACCCTCTTCGGCGGCGCGCAAAAGTCGCTGACCAAGCTGACCTTGACCAAGGAGAAGCCCCGAACGGGCACCCAGGCGAACATCTCGATCGACTTCACCGTCACGGACACGAAGATCATCGGCAAGATCTATGACGAGAACGCAGGCTCCACGGACAAGTCCGTCGGGGAACTGACCGGCAACTTTGCCGAAGCGGCCAATGGCAGCACCAAGCTTGACCTCTCCTTTGTCGCCAATCGGCAGTTCGGTGGCCAGCCGGGCAACACGGTGCCGGGTATCACGCCGGGGGGTGAATCGACGGGCGGCGGGGACAATACGGTCACCCCGGGAGACGGTGAGGTTGTGCCGTCCGTCCTGCCACGGGTTGGAGATTTGGCTGGCGCGTGGATTTTCGAGCTTGGCGACGCGCCTCTCTTTGCGGGCCAGAAGACCGGGATTCTGCTTGAGCTCGGCGTCAATGGCGGCATTGAGGCCAAGGTCCTGCAGGAAAAGAACGGGAGTCTTGTCCCAATCGGCGTCGTGACCGGCCTGAATGTTGACCGCGATGGCAACGGCATGGCGAATCTCGTCGGCGTCCTCGAACTCGAAGGCGGCCAGAAGCTCAATGTCCGCTACGTCGCGACGTTTATCAAGGATGGCCTGAATGCCAACGGCCGCTGGATCCTGAGGTCTGGCGTCCTCGAGGGCATCCCCTTTACCGTGACAATCCCGGCCAGGGACGGCGGCGGCGCCGGCCCGACGGATCCCGCCTACCCAGACCCCAGTTGGCTGACGAGTCTCCGTATGTCCGGCGACCAGCGACTTGCGATCGACTCGGGGGTGACGAACCCTGACTTGGGCAACCTGGGTCTGCGTGTGACACGGACGACCAATGGCGCAATGCTGGTCGAACTGTTCCAACCGACGCAGAACGGCCCGAACACTGTGGCACAGGGCGAGCTCATGCCTGCAGGACCCGATGGCCCCTTCGTGGCCAAGGCCTTCGCCAACATCCTGGGTGGCGAGATCCGAATCGAGCTGATGGCACCGCCGGCCGGAGGTGACAGGGTCGGCGTCAAGATCTTCAACGCGGCCAATGAGCTCTTGCTCAAGGCCACGCTCGAGGCCTTCGACGGCGGCAACCAGGGCGACGGCAAGTTCCCCTTGGCCATCGACGAGGTACTCGGCCAATGGTCCGTGTCCATGAGTGACCGGACCTTCAACCCAATCGGTGCCGACAAGTTCGCCCTCGCCATCTTCAACGATGGCGGCTACAGGGCATCCATCACCGCTTATGACAGCCAGGGCCATGCTTCAGCGGCTGGCCAGATCGTCAACCTCAGGCTGGAAGGCTATCCCGGCGGTACTGATCTGTTGGGCGACTGCTACGTGAACAGCGCCACCCCGTTCAAGGTTCGCTTCCGCCTGATGGACAACCGTATGAATCCGAACCAGCGGCCTTGGCTGCTGACCGACATCGAGATATCAGACGGGATGAACCAGGGGAATGGTAGCGTCGCGCCTGCGGATCAGCAGCAACCGCCCGCTCCGGAACCCTACGTGGCCCTCCCCGACTCGATCTTGGGTGAGTATGCACTCTACCTGATGGGGCCGAACCCGTACGGTGCAGACTTCGGTCTGTTCCTCGGGACCGTCGCTACCGGCAATCGGGACAAGCCGCTTCTCTTCACGGCATCCCTCTTCGGGCAGGCTTCCGGCTCTGTCGCTTATGCCGATGACCTGAAGATCACCAAGCGTGATGACGGCAGCTTCGTGGCCGAGGGCGTATTGAATCGCAGCCAGGGCGTCAATGGGCCGGATAACCTGATGCTTACCCTGAACTTCCTTGCTGATGGCAGCGTGGGGGGTGCCTTCGTGGATGCGGACACCAACACCACCACCACCACTTTCGCGGCAAGCCGTCCCAGCAATGGGGGCGGTGGCAGCGGTTCCGAACCCCCGATGGTGAACCTGCCCAAGGTCTTGCAAGGCCGCTACACGATGAAGTGGTACAACGGCAACCCTTATGGCCGGGAACTGCAGGCATCATTCGCCACCAACGCCGATGGCGACCTGATGGTCGAACTGGTGGACAAGGATGGCCAGGTGGCGATGATGTCCTCTCCGATCATCAAGGCTCTTGATGCAGATACGTTCAGCCTGGCCGGAGTCTTCAAGTCGGTCCGCTCCACGGAACAGGCAGGGGACCTCGAGGCTTCCCTGACCCTCTCGCCTAGTGGCCTGAACGGATACTTCCGCCTTCCCGGCAGCGTCACGGATGTGCAGGGAGCTTTCGCCAACAACTACATCGAGCAACCGGTCGGCCCCGATCCGAATCCCCAACCCGCACCGCTGCCGACCTTCGCGGTCGGAGGGTTCGATGTCGAGGTGCAGGCCAGCAGTGCCAGCCCCTTCCCCCAGTTCCTGCGCCTGACGGTCAAACAGGACCCCAACGGCAAGCCCGTCATCCAACTTGGCAATGCCAACGGCGCGCTCTATGAATTGCAAGATGCCACGTTCATGCCTGAGGGTGACGGTACGGATCCCGTGAGCACGGGCGTGCTGTTCCAAGGCACCTTCCGTTCGACGCTTCTCGAATCCTTGCCCGAAACGCTCTCGGCCAAGTTCACCATCCGTGGGGACGGTGCTGTCAGCGGAGACCTGGGCAACATGGTGCTCAGCAGCCGTCAGGCTCCTCCCCCCCCGATGGCCCGGTACGAACTGAAGGTCAGCGGTTTGGCTGAGGGGCTTTACACCCGTTCCAACCCCTTCCTGAACTCGGACGTCAGCGTCTTCGAGGATGTCACGGGCGACCTGTATATCCTGGACGGCGAGATGTACGCCAGCGACGAGCAGGGCAACTTCGTCCCGAACGGTCGATTCAGCGTCCAGCCTGCTCGTCAGACCGGCAAGATGTCCATCTACTTCAGGTCCGATACAGGCCTGATCGATGGGGCCATCGTGACGGGCGCTTCCCGGTACCCGATCGAGGGGACGGCGATCCGCGCAGCTGGTTCGGACTACGTGCTGGAGATCGCAGTTCCTGTTGGCGAAAGTATCCGGAATGTCTTCATCGACACCAAGGGATCGACCTTCTCGTTCCTGGGATTCGCCTACGACGCGCCGGTCCAGAACTGATATCTGGCGGGTCAGCCTCAGCGTGCCCCTCAGCTTCGGCCGGGGGGCACGAGGCTATTGGGACGACTTGCAACCCAAGATACTCCCCCCGGGTATCTCAAATCGTGTACGATGAGGCGGTCTGTTCCTTGCCGCACACGGGAGATCCATCCATGCGATTCGCCACATCCTCAGCCTTGGTCCTGACGCTCTTCGCCGCGGCACCTGCCGTCGCTGCCCCCGTAACCTACGCCATCGACGACATGCACTCGGCTGCCCACTTCAAGGTCAAGCACCTGATGGTCAGCAATGTCCGCGGTTCGTTCCCCGCGATCAAGGGCACGGTCGTCTACGACGCCGCGCATCCCGAGAAGTCGACCGTCGAGGCTACCATCGACGTGGCCAGCGTCGATACGGGCAACGCCAAGCGGGACGGCCACCTCAAGAGCGCGGACTTCTTCGATGTCGAGAAGTTCCCCGCCATGACCTTCCGCAGCACCCGCGTTGCCAAGGCCGGCAAGGACAGCCTGTCGGTAGTCGGCAACCTGACGCTGCACGGCGTGACCAAGCCCGTGACCCTGCAAGTGGCCCTGCCGGCCAAGGCCGCCAAGGACCCCTGGGGCAACCTTCGGTCCGGCACCGAGGCCACCACGCATCTCGACCGTCGGGACTACGGTCTGACGTGGAACAAGGCCGTCGAGACCGGTGGCGTGCTCGTGGGCGACGACATCGCCATCACGCTCGAACTGGAGCTTATCGAGCAGGCCGCCAAGTAAACCTCGGGTCTCAGGACCTCCCCTTCCCCTTGCCGGGTCGGGGAGGTCCCGGCTTTGGGGAAGCGGGTTCGAAGACGAGGCTTGCCGAGTTGATGCAGAAGCGCTGCCCGGTCGTCGCCGGCCCGTCGTCGAAGACATGACCCAGATGGCCACCGCAGCGGGCACACTGGACCTCAGTCCGGTCCATGCCATAGCTGCGATCGGCCACCAGACGGACGGATGCCGAGGCCGCCGGCCGATCGAAACTGGGCCAGCCAGTTCCGGAATCGAACTTGTGCTTGCTGTCAAAGAGGACCGTCCGGCAGTCCCCGCAGCGGTAGACACCAGGCTCGTGCTGGTCCCAGAACGCACCCGAGAAAGGTCGCTCCGTGCCCTTCATCCGCAGGCAATGCCAGGCATCGGCCGACAGCGAGGCAGCACGCGTCGTCGGTGCGGGGGCGGCCAGGCCGGGGGAGACGGTCAGGACAGCCAGCAGCACGGCTGGCAAGGCGATCAGCGGCTTCATCCCGGTCGATACTCCTCGACAAGGCCATTCTGGACAAAGCTCTCGCCCGAGAAAGTCAACGTGAACTGGCCATCCGCGACGCGTTCGAGGTAGCCATCCCGGATGGCATCCTCCCAAGCTTCAGGGTCCATGGGTTCGCAAGGGTAGGCTTCGAGCCAGAGCAATCGCAACTGATCGAGGCCGTAGCGCTCCCGCTTTTCGTAGCGTTCCAGGTAATACGCCGCCGTGAGCAACCTGTCCCGCGGAGACCCGGGCTCCTTCAATGCCACCAGGTCACGGATGCCGATGTTCTTCTGAACCCGCAGCACGGGCGCGATATGGTCCTCCTCGCTGAAGCCGCCCTCGACAGAACGCGACGACGTGCGCACTCCCTCGCCCGTCCAGAGGCCGGCCCAATGCCGCATGGCCTCGCGCACCAGTTCCTCGGGGCCTTCGACCCGGACCTCGCGCTTGCCGACGCGCAAGCGGAACGATGCCTCATGTCCGGCTGCCATGTGCCCCGACCTCCCCTTGTCCCCGTGCCCGCTGGCGCAGTTCGCGGGCGGCACCGAGCGCCCCTTCCGCCGGTTCGTCGCCGGCCAGCATCTCGGCGAGAACCCGGATGCGATCCTCATCCCCAAGATCGACCACGGACAACACCGTACGCCCGTCGACCACAGTCTTGCGCAGGTGCAGATGTCTGTCCGCCCCTGCCGCCACGGCAGGCAGATGCGTCACGACCACGACCTGATCCCCTTCCGACATCCGGGCCAATTGCCTGCCGACGGCCGCTGCCGCCTCGCCCGAGATGCCGGTGTCGATCTCGTCGAAGACCAGCGTAGGCAGGGCGGCCACCCCCTGCATGGCACCGTGCACCGACAGCAGCAATCGGGCCAGTTCGCCACCCGAGGCAACCTTGGCCAGGGGACGTGGCGGAGCATCAGGCTGTGCCGAGAAGAGCCAGGAGACCGACTCTGCCCCGTACGCCGACCGCTGCCCCAAGGGCTCGAGGTCGATCGTCACCCGCGCATGGGGCAAACCAAGGCCATGCAGTTGGCCAGACAACACCTCACCCAGCCGGGCGGCCGCCTGGCGACGTGCCGCAGAAAGGCTGGCTGCAGCCTGGTCCCATGCCCGACCTGCTGCATCGACGGCGGCAGCCAGTTGCGCGCAAGCCTCGTCATCCTCATCCGCCCGGGCCAGATCCCCCACCAGGCGTTCACGGCGGGCGATCGCTGCCGCAAGCGTGCCTCCGTGACGCCGAGCAAGGCCCGACAACAGGTGCAGGCGTGCCTCCATCTCTTCGAGCGTCTCGCCGGACTCGCGATCCCGACCAGCATATCGGCGAAGGCCGTCTGCCGCCTCGTCGAGGCTCGCCGCCGCCGTCTCAAGCAGGGCCATCGCTTCGGCCAGCCCCGGATCGATGGCCGCAAGGGGCCTCAAGGCCGATACCGCCGTACTGACCGGCCCACCGGATGCCTCGGCGCAGGCCTGACGCGCCCGACCGGCACCCTCCAGCAAGCGAGCTTGCTGA
>JAYKIS010000089.1:0-15542 GCA_035286125.1 Candidatus Sericytochromatia bacterium | reverse complement strand
CACGACGGGCACCTGCAAAAAGTCTCGTGCCTCTGTTGTCGAAGCGACCCCCCGGTGCACGGTGAAAGCCGATGCGCCGGGGGGTTGTCCTTTTTGGGGGTTCCGAATGGGGGGAGGGGGTGACCCTGTCCAGTGCTGGGGTACCATGACCCAACGGCCATGAACCCACAGCTCGCGCTCGACATCGGTACCCGCAACATCGTGGGGTTGCTCGTTCATCGCGAGCCCGGTGGCCGGCTCGTCATCCTCGACGGAGAGGTCCTGGCGCACGAGGATCGTGCGATGCGGGATGGGCAGGTTCACGATATTCCGCTTGTCGGCAAGCGCCTGCGTGAGGTGGTTCAGGCGCTTGCCTCGCGGCATGGTGCATCCTTGTCGGCTGCGACCGTCGCGGCCGCTGGCCGCGCCTTGCGGACGGTCGAGGTCGATGTGCGCGCGCCTGTTCCCCGTCCTGGCCGTGTCGGCCCCGAGGTCCTGCGGCAGCTTGCACTCCAGGGTATCGGCGACGCCTCGGATGTCCTGGGTAGTGAGGTGCGGTCCGGGTTTCATTGTGTCGGTTACACCCTGGGGCGTTACCAGTTGGACGGCAGTCCCCTGGATCAGCCGCTGGGGCAGGCCGGCACCCAGTTGTCCGCCAGGCTGATAGCGACATTCCTGCCAAGGGTGGTGACGGACGCGCTCGTGGCTGTTGTTCGGGAAGCCGGTCTGCAACTTGCTGGGCTGACGCTGGAACCCATTGCTGCGGCAGAGGTGGCTGTGGCACCGACCATGCGTGCGCTCAATCTGGCGTTGGTCGATGTCGGTGCGGGAACTTCCGATATTGCCGTGACCCAGGGAGGCGCCGTGACCGGTTATGCCATGGTCCCGTTGGCGGGCGACCTGGTGACGGAGACGCTGGCGCAGCATCATCTGTTGGACTTTCCGGAGGCCGAGGCGCTGAAGATACGATGGCAACTTGCCTCCGTGGCGGGTGAGGCTTCCCCTTCCCCGGCCCGGGACGTCCTTGGATTGCCCGTGGCGGTCCGTTGCGACGAGCTTTCCGGCCTCGTTCAACCCGTCTTGCAACGGTGGGCGTCGTCTGTGGCCGAGGAAGTGCTGAGGCTTAATGGTGGTCGTCCCCCCGCGGCGGTTCTCGCCATCGGTGGAGCCAGCCAGACTCCCGGATTGTCGGGTGCCTTGGCCGACGCTCTCGGCCTGCCTGTCGGCCGGGTAGGTGTCCGGGGTAGCGAACTGGTCCGTGACGTCGACATGGACCGTGTGCCTGCGGGTTCGCGTCTGGCTGATTTGCTTCGGGGACCGGCAGGTGTCACGCCGCTTGGCATTGCGACGACCGCGGCTGATGGTCCCGGTTTTCGACTTCGGGAGATTGGCGTCCGCCTGGCTCCGCCTTGGCGTGAGCAGGACCCCTTGGCCGAGCGATACCGGGAGGAACGCATGGTTCAGGTCCTGGACCTCGGTGCTGCGACGGTCCTTGATGGACTGCTTGCTGCCGGGTTTGCCGCGCGCGATTTGTCGGGTCGTCCTGGGCTTGGCCTGACGGTGACGGTGGATGGTGAGCTACGCCTTGTTCCGGCGGTGGCAGGGCAGCCTGCCGAGGTGCGCCATGCCGAGGGTGTTCTGGCGCTGGACGCCCCCTTGCCGGAAGACGCACGGCTTTGGGTCCGTCTGGCTGTTTCTGGCGGAGCCCCTGCCCTTGGCCTCGAGGACCTGTGGGGCAGGGGGCGTGTCCTTCGCTGTCGTGTGGACGAGCAGGAGGTTGCCTACCCGCTTGAGCCGCACCTGTCTGGCGTTCCGGTTTCGTGGGATGAGCCCGTGGTGGATGGTGGCGTCTATCGCATCTGCCCGACCTTGTCCGAGTTGCTGGCCTCTCTTGGGCCCGATTCCGGAGAGGATGTCCTGGTCTTCGAGGTTGAGGGGGTTCGTCAGGAGTGGCGCTTGGGCGAATCACAGTGGCTTGCGGGGGAGCGTGTCCTGCACCGTGATGAGGTTATTTCCCCAGGTGCTGTCCTGACGTGCCGAAGGACCCAGCGGCCGGTTCCTTTGGTTCGTGAGGTGATGCCCGATCCCGCCCCGCTTTCCGTGGGCGTCCACTGGATGGGGCGAATCGTGCAGGTTGCTCTTCCTGCTCCCGGTGTCCGGGATGCAGGGGGGCGGTGGGTCGAGCCGACGGACAGGGTTCTGGAGGGTGGCCAGTATCACCATGAGGCGATGCGGTCCCCGCAGGTCGCCGACTTGTTTGCGCTCGTGCAGGACGAAGTGACGCAAGGCGCGACAGGAGGCGGCCAACTGCGCATCGAAGTCGATGGTGTCCCTGCCGAGTTCACGACCCCGCTGCGCGAGGGGAGTCGGGTGGCTGCTCGTTGGACCGTGGCCAACTGGCCGTACGCCGGTACCTGACGCGCAGGCTCGGGTCGCTGCGCCTTATTCGCCCTGGGCCTTGGAGTACAGGGCCTTGCCTTCCTGCGTCCTGAGTCTCTCGATGTGCACCCAGGTGCAAGCCTGGCTGACGGAATCGAGCAATGCCATGATTTCGGCGTCCTGTACGGGCCCGTCGGCCACGTAGCGGCAGCGGTACCAGTTGACCATCCGGATGTCGGGCAGGGGGCCCGGAAAGACCTTGGTGCCCCTGTTCGAAATCATCCGCAGACGCAAGCTGCCTGCAGCCTGGGGGACAGGGGGTACGGTTGCAGGGTCCCCATGCTCCACGAAGACATCGAGGCCAACAGTCTCGACATGAGAAACACGGGCGGTGTCCGTCGTGCGGGAGGCGGACGGGTCTTCGGGCAGCGTCGGAGGCGCGTCCGATTCCGCGCGTGTCGGCAAAGCCGCGATCATCGCCTTGGTGAACTCTGCCGAGCCCGCCGATCCGCCCAGGTCGCGCGTGCGAATCCCTGCCGCAAGGACGGCGTCAAGGGCCCGCTCGATGCGATCTGCCGTCAGCAGCAGACCGAGGTGACGAAGCATCTGGATTGCGGCCAGCAGCAGGGCCGTTGGATTTGCGACACCCTTGCCCGCGATGTCAGGGGCAGAACCGTGGACGGCCTCGAAGACCGCGATGCGATCCCCGATGTTGCCGGATGGAGCGACGCCCAATCCACCAACCAGGCCCGCGCACAGGTCGCTGACGATGTCGCCGTAGAGGTTGGGCAGCATCAGCACGTCGAATTGCGAAGGTTTCCTGACCAGCTGCATGCACAGGTTGTCGACAAGGATGTCGTCGGCGGTGATGTCCGGGAACTGCGCCGCGACCTCCCGGAAGCACTCCAGGAACAGGCCGTCCGTCAGCTTGTGGATGTTGGCCTTGTGGATACAGGTAACGCGCTTGCGACCCTGGTCCCGGGCGAGGGTGAAGGCGCGGCGACAGGCTGCAAGCGTGCCCGGGCGGGTGATGACCTTGAGGCATTGGGCCACGTCCGGGGTCTGGAAGTGCTCGATGCCGCCGTAGGTGTCTTCGATGTTTTCACGCACCAGCACCAGGTCGATGTTGCCGTAAGGAGTCTCGATGCCGGGCAGCGAACGGACTGGGCGGATGTTGGCGTAAAGCTCGAGTCCCTTGCGGATGGTGACGTTCACGCTCTTGTGACCGCTGCCCGACGGTGTCTCGGTAGGTCCCTTGAGGGCCACGCGGTGTTCCGCGATGGCAGCCATGGTTGTCTCCGGCAGGCCGCTCGGGAACTGGTCCGTGCAACAAAGGCCCGCAGGGTGGACTTGCCAGGCGAGGGGCGCGCCCGCCGCCTCGAGGATGTCCCGGACGCAAGCGGTAATCTCGGGACCGATGCCGTCTCCGGGGATCAGGACGACCGGCAGGGCTGAGGGAGCGACACGGGCCCATCCTTCGGGATGGGTCTCCAACTGTTCGGGCATGGGGCTCTCCTCGGTTTTACCGCGCCATCGCGTCCCTGTGAATTGCCTTATCGGCAAAGGAGTGTCAAGCGTCGGGGAGTGGCACGGGGCTGGAATCCGAGTCGTCCGAGAGGTTATGATGGGCCAATGCGTGATGCGCTGGAGCACTTGGTGGGTCGTGTCGGCACGGCTGACGGGCAAGTCACGGACAGTTGCACGGCTGTTGCCCATGGCAGCGGGGCCCTTCCCCTGCTCGCAACTGCGCATCTGGTCGGTCTGGCCGAGCAGGCCGCCGTGCAGGCCGTATCGGGAGTGCTGCCTCTCGGCATGACCACCGTGACGACCCGTGTTGCCCTTGAACACAGGGTCGCGACGCCTCTGGGCCATCACGTCCAGGTCAACGCCACGCTGGTGTCGGTCGAGGGGCGCAAACTGATTTTCGCCGTGACGGTGGACGATGAGCGCGACCGTGTTGCCGAGGGTGAAGTCGAGCGCTTCGTGCTTGAGGCCGAGCGATTGATGGCCCGACTGGCGGACAAGCGTCCCAAGGCGTGAGTCCTGTCGCGATTGCCCGCCCGGGCCTGATGGACGGCAAGACGCTCGCCACGGCTTGGCGCCGTGCGCTCGCGGAGGCCGTAGCTTCGTGGACGAGGGCTGGGGGACGTGCACCCGGTCTTGCGGTCGTGCGTGTCGGTGATGATCCGGCGTCGGCCGTCTATGTGCGTCAGAAAACCGTGGCGGCACGCGAGGCCGGGTTCGAGGTTTCAGATGTCGTCCTGCCTGCATCGGCCACCCAGGTTCAGGTGCTGGCAGCTTTGCGAGACCTTGGGACACGGTCGGATCTCGATGGCCTGATGTTGCAGTTGCCCGTTCCGGGGCACTTGGACACGGACGCACTCCTCGAGGCCATCCCCCCCGAGCGCGACGTCGACGGCCTGGGCGTATGGCAGGCCGGCCGTCTCGCTCTGGGCGCGCCCGATCTTCGGCCGTGCACGCCCGCAGGCATCATGGCCCTGCTCGAGGCGCATGGTGTCGCGTTGGCTGGTTCCCGTGCCCTTGTCATCGGTCGGAGCCGAATCGTGGGGCGCCCCATGGCGCAACTGCTTCTGGGCGCTGATGCCACGGTTACGGTGGCGCACAGCCGTTCCCGCGACCTGGCCGAGCGGGTGGCCGAAGCCGAGGTGGTCGTGGTGGCGGCCGGGCGCCCCGGCTTCCTTTCGGGCGCGGCATTCGCGCCCGGGGCGGTCGTCATCGACGTGGGCATTCACCCCAGGCCGGGAGGGGGTTTGCTGGGTGATGTGGATTGGGGCGGAGAAGCGCCCGCCGTTGCGGCATGGACGCCCGTGCCCGGTGGGGTCGGGCCGATGACCGTGACCATGCTTCTCGTCAACACCTGGCAAGCGCACGGTCGACGCGAAGGGCATCTGCCACTGGCGGCACCGGTGCCGTCGTGAGGTTCCTCCCGCCGGCCTGGTGGCCCTTTCGAGGGGGGGAGGCGCGACAGCTCACCTCCTTGTGTGCGGATCGCCTGGATGGGCGACCTGTGCTCCTGGCGACGGCAGATCTGCCCCCCGGCGAGGACCTGTATCTCGAATGGGATCGGGATGGCGTCGTCTCTGTGGTCGATGGCGCCTGGACGGGCAAGAGTTGGGTCTTCGACGGGCCGCCTGCAGGGTCCGAATCCTGTCCCTTCCGGATTCGCGCGCGGGCCGGCAATGCCCTGCGCCGTGTGGCCGGACCTCAAGGCGGCCATCTGTTGGCCCGGGGCTTGTGGCAGTCAGGGAGCGAATCGCGCTGACGTCTGACGGGCGCCCCTTGTCTGGGTTCCTTTCTATGCTAATATAAAGAAGTCTGCATATCTAAGGAGCCATCCGTGCCCCATAGAGGTTTGGTGAACAAGGAACTCGCCACGCTCTTTTCGGTTCTGTCCCATCCCGGTCGACTGCAGATCGTCGAGGAGCTCCGCAACGGGGAGCGTGATGTCGCAACGCTCCAGATTCAGCTGGGTCTGAGCCAGCCCCACACTTCTCAGTTGTTGGGCGTGTTGAAGGCGCATCGCTTGGTGGCGGAGCGCAAGGAGGGGCGAAAGGTGCTTTATCACCTGACGCAGCCTGACTTGGCTGGCTGGCTCGTGATGGGCTTGGCGTTCGTGGCGGGCGCAGGCTTGCCTTCCGAGGAGCTTCTGATGGCCGTCGAGGCCGTACGTCAGCTTTGGTCGGACAACGGGGCTTGATGGACGTGTCCATGCACAGGAGGTACTTCCTATGAGAAAGCTGTTTGAAGGCGTACAGAGATTCCAGGACGAGGTCTTCCTCGAGCATCGCGATCTCTTTGCCAAGTTGGCCCTGGGGCAAGCCCCTGAGGTCCTGTTCATCACGTGTGCGGATTCGCGGATCAGCCCGAGCCTGCTGACGCAGACCAAGCCGGGCGAGCTGTTCATCATCCGCAATGCGGGGAACATCGTGCCGCCGCACGGGGCTGCGAACGGGGGGGAAGGCGCTACGGTCGAGTACGCGGTCGCGGTCCTGGGTGTCAAGGACATCATCGTTTGCGGTCATTCGGACTGCGGCGCGATGAAGGCCGTGCTCAAGCCCGAAACCCTGGATGAGCTGCCTACGGTCAGGGCCTGGTTGAACCACGCCGAGACCACCCGGCGCATTGTCCGTGAGAAGCATGCCGACCTCGAGGGGGTCGATCGGGTGAATGCCGCCATCGAGGCCAATGTCCTGGTCCAGTTGGAGCATCTCCGGACCCTGCCTGCGGTGGCGGTTCGCCTCGCCAAGGGAGATCTGCGTCTCCACGCGTGGGTCTACAGCATCGAGAGCGGGGACATCCGGGCTTATGATTCCGCGCTGGGGCGGTTCGAGTCCCTGCGGGACGAGGCCGACGAGCCGGTTCGGACCTCTGTCGCGGGTGCAACCGCGTGAGTGTGGCCGAGCGGACTTCAGAGGCGCCTCGCGCGGCCGGGGCGACGTGGGGGCGGGACCTCCTCGCTTCGATCGTTGTCTTCCTGGTGGCCTTGCCGCTCTGCATGGGCGTGGCCATCGCCTCGGGCGTGCCGCCTGCGCTTGGCTTGCTGTCGGGAATCATCGGCGGGATTGTGGTTGGCTCGCTTGCGGGGGCCCCGCTGCAGGTCAGCGGTCCGGCAGCCGGCTTGACGGTCATCGTCTGGGAAATCGTCCAGGAGCATGGCCTGCCCGGCATGGCCATCATCGTGATGCTGGCCGGCCTGATGCAGATTGCTGCCGGGTTGTTGCGCGTCGGGGGCTGGTTCCGCGCGGTTTCGCCCGCGGTCATCCACGGGATGCTGGGCGGAATTGGCTGTCTCATCATGGCCAGCCAAATCCACGTCGTGATGGATTCGGGTCCCAAGGGTGGCGGCATCGCCAACCTGATGGCGCTTCCTGAGACCATAACCAAGGCCGTCCTGCCGGTTGACGGGTCCACCCATCACCTTGCTGCCGGCATCGGCATCCTGACGGTGCTGACCATGATGGCCTGGTCACGGTTCGCCCCGATGCGCTTCAAGTTGGTCCCGGCCCCGCTGCTGGCTGTGGCCGGTGCCATGCTGGCCTCGTGGGCCCTTGGCCTCGACATCCGCCACGTCACGGTGCCGGCCAACCTCGCGGACGTGATCCGCTGGCCCGGGATGCAGGACCTGGCGTTGCTGCGGAACGGGCAAATCTGGACCGAGGCTCTGGCCGTCGCCGTGATTGCCAGCGCCGAAACCCTGTTGTGTGCCACAGCGGTCGACAAGCTTCACGATGGTCCTCGCACACGGTACGACCGGGAGATGTTGGCGCAGGGCGTCGGCAACACCCTGTGCGGGCTCGTCGGAGCCATCCCCGTCACGGGCGTGATTGTCCGGAGCTCGGCTAACGTCGAGGCAGGCGGCCGGACCCGGCTCTCGGCCATCCTGCACGGTGTCTGGATCCTGGCATTCGTCGTCTTGCTTTCCTCGGTTCTGGAGCGGATTCCCGTCGCCAGCCTTGCCGCCATATTGGTCTTCACGGGCTTCAAGCTTCTGAATCCCAAGGCCATCAAGGAATTGGCTGCCTACGGCCGATCCGAAGTCGCCGTCTATGTGGCCACGGTCGTGGCCATCATCGCGACCAACCTGCTCGAGGGTGTGCTGATCGGCATTGGTTTGGCCTTGGTCAAGCTGCTGTGGACGTTCAGCAGGCTCGAGGTCGGGGTCGAGCCGGGCGAGGTTGCCGACGACCAGGTGTTGCGCCTTGCCGGGATCGCCACCTTCCTGCGCCTGCCAGTTCTGGCACGGGCTCTTGAGGGCATCAGGCCCGGTTCCCAGCTCAAGGTCGAGTTCACCGCACTCGAGTACATCGACCCGGCTTGCCTGGACCTGATGCGTGACTGGGCGCAGCGGCATCAAGCCATGGGCGGAAGGGTCGATGTCTCGTGGGACAGCTTGTCAGAGCGATACCACGCGCAGCGCAGCACGCTGCAACGACGCGGAGCCTGAAGAGGCTCGAAGCCCGTGATCAGGGGGCCAGCCTGCCGAGTGCAAGGCTGGCCCCTGCCACGATCAGCAGGACCAGGCCCAGCAGTGCATTGCCAAGCGGCCTGATCCAGGCAGAGAGGCAGCGTTCGGCGCCCACACCCGAAACCCGTGCCAGGTCGTTTGTCGTCCGCGTCACCTGCCAGGCACCCAACCCAAGCGCCATGATCCATGGGCCGGGGTCGGGCACCAATCCAGACAAGGCCGGCCAGAGAAGCCAGGGCCAGACTCCGGTGGCCAGCACGTCGTCCACGGCCTCGAGCGGAGCCTGGCCGCCGGCCGCCAGCAAGCGACGGTGAACGAGGCTCGCATGGGCGTCCAGCAGCAGGAAGCCCAGCCAGACAGCAGCGATGGTCCACGCCATGCCGGCCACTGCAGGCAACTGGAGAATGGCTGCGAGATGCAAGGAGGGCAAGCCCAGAGCAAGCGCCGTCAGGCTGCGTGAAGCCAGCCAGGGCTTCTCGCCCGGCTCGCCTGCAGGGCGGCCCAATCCCTCCCACAGGACATCCAGAATATTCATGGCCACACCGCCAAGGGCACGCCCTTGGGCCAGTCCGTACCCTGCAAGCCCAGCTGGCTGGCCAACGACCCACCGAGGCCGATCCTGCTCTCCATTTCGAGGAGGCCCTCGATCCACGATCCCTTTCCGTAGCGCCGGACCGTGGGCGTGCCCACAACGCCGGCGAGCGCCGCTGCCTTGTCGAGGGCATCCTGGGGGGTGCCCAGAGCGTCGACCAGCCCGGCTGCCTTGGCCTGCCTGCCGGTGAAGACACGGCCATCCGCCAACTGGCGGAGCTTCACGAGGGGCAACTGCGGCCGGCCCTTGTGCACGGCCGAGACAAACTGGTCATAGCTGTCGTTGACCAGCGACTGGAGGCTTGCGCGGTCAGCCGGATCCATCGGTCTGAACGGCGAACCCAAGTCCTTGCGGGCCCCGCTCTTGATGGTGTTGTCGCGAACCCCGATTCGGCTCATCAGCCCCGATACCTCCTGCATCTGCAGGATGACGCCGATGGAGCCCGTGGTGCTGCCCGGCAACGCGACGATGTGGTTGGCAGCTGCCGCAATGTAGTAGCCACCGGATGCAGCGACATCCCCGAAACTGGCGACGACCGGAATCTTCGCCTTGTTGCGCAACCGAAGGAGCTCCTCATAGACGGTCTGCGACGCCGCCACGGTTCCGCCCGGCGAGTTGATGCGCACGAGAATGGACCGCGCGCCGTCCTTTTCGGCCTGGCGCAGGAGGCGCACCGTGCGCTGCGCGCCGATGCCACTTCTTCCGCCCGTCAGGCCTGGTTCAGGACCCGAATCGGTGATGGCACCCTGAAGGTCCAGAACGGCGACGTCCGGTGTCCCGACACCCAACTCGTCCCCGGCCTCGAGTGCGCCATGGGGCGCACGCACCCAATTGCCGATGGTCCCTCCCACAGCGAGGGCGAGGATGACTCCCGCCCAGATGCGTTCCTGCAAGCTTGCCAAGGGTTCCTCCCGTCCGGATGCTGCCGGCAGGTTATCATGCCCCAATGAAGGCCGCCGTTTTCCTGGATCGCGATGGCACCATCAACGAAGAGGTGGGCTATATCAGGTCCCTGCCTGATCTGCGTCTCGTCGCCGGGGCTGGCCATGCCATCGCCCGACTGAACGCTGCCGGCGTGCCGGCCATCCTGGTGACGAACCAGTCCGGTCCGGCGCGCGGCTACTACCCCGAGTCTCACGTTCAGGCCTTGCATGAGCGCCTGCAGGAGCTGCTGCTCGAGGATGGTGCCATCCTCGACGACCTGTTCTACTGTCCTCACTTGCCTCCTGAGGAAGGGGGGACGGTGGCGCCGTACGCCGTGACGTGCGCGTGCCGAAAGCCAGGCACCGGGATGGTCGACGAGGCCTGTGCACGCTGGGGTATCGAGGCAGGCCATTCGTATGTCGTCGGTGACAAGGCCAGCGACGTGGAGTTGGGCCGAGCATGCGGCGCACGGACGGTCCTGCTTCTGAGCGGCTACGGTGAGCGTGTCCTCGCCGGCACCTACCAGCACCCGGTCGAGGCCGATCATGTCGCCGCGGACCTGCCAGCGGCCATCGAATGGATCCTCTCGGACATGGGCCTTGGCTGATTCTGCCTCGGGCAAGGCGAGCCTCCTTCGTGCCGTCTCCGTCGTGGCCGGGCTCGTGCTTGTCAGCAAGGGCTTCGGATTTGCCCGCGAGGTCGTGGTCGCGGGCGTTCACGGCGCCGGTGCGGTTCGGGACGCCTACAACCTGGCCTACCAGTTGCCCGCCTATGTGCTGGTGATGCTGGGCGGCCTTAACGGTCCCTTTCACAGCGCCGCCACGGCGGCCCTGACGCGGGGGCGGTCCGAGGGCCGCACGGATGGTGATGCCCTGGTCGCGTCCCTGATTTTCTGGGTCGGGCTGCTCATGACGGCCATCGCCGTGCTCGTGGCGTGGGGCGCGCCGTGGCTCCTCAGGTTGCAGGGGCCATGGGTTTCGCCCGAGGTCCTCGACCTGGCGGTGCCCATGCTGCGTTGGATGGCTCCCATTCTTGCGCTGGGGGCTTGGGTGGGCATCCTGTCCGGGTTGTCGCAGGACCGGGGGGACGTCGTTCTGCCCAGTCTTTCTCCTTTGGTGTCTTCACTTGCCGTCGTGCTCGCGGTGGTGCTTCGCCCCGGTGATCCGATGGCCCTGGCCTGGGGAACTGCGGTTGGGGCAGGTCTTCAGGCCCTGCTCCAGGGCTTGCCGGCCATGCAGATCCTGAGGGAGCGCGGGGCGCTCGTCCTCATAAGGCCCGATGACCCGCGGATGCGGGAGCTGCTGCTCCTCCTCTGGCCGGCGATCCTGTCCTCAAGCGTCGGCCAGCTCAACGTCCTCGTCGGCACGTTCTTCCTGTCGCGGGCCGGAACCGGTGCCATCGCGTCCTGGGGCTATGCCAACGTCATCTACCAGTTGCCCCTCGGAACCCTGCTCGCGGCCTTGCTTGTTCCCTTGTTTCCGCGGCTGACGGAGGCCGCGGCCAGAGGCGATCTCGACGGCGTGCGCCAATGGCTGGCCCGCGGTTCGGGACTGATTGGCGGCGTTTGTCTTCCTCTGGCCGCGGGGCTTGTGGTTCTGGCCGGGCCGCTGGTTTCGGTCGCTTTCGCACGCGGGGCCTTCGGGGCTGAGGACGTCGCGCGGACCGCCTTGGTGCTCGCGTGCATGGCGCTCGGCCTCGTGGCCTATGCGATGCGTGATTTGTTTGTTCGTTGCTTTTATGCCCTTAATGATTCACGGACTCCGCTTAGAATTACATTTGTTTCTTTGATGATAAATATATTTGTCAATGCGATTCTGACCTTTATCCTTGATGCCGGCCTTGCGGGCATCGCGGCGGCAACGGTGATCGTGACGTGGGCCAATGCCCTGCAGGTCGGATGGGCGTTGCGCCGACGCATGGGCGGGCTTGGCCTGAGGGCGATGCTGCCACCCTTTCGGGCCGGCCTCGCACACGCCTTGCTGGCGGGTGGTGCTGTCTGGACCCTGAACGGTTGGTTGGAGGCGCGGGCCTGGTGGCCCGAGGGCTTCTGGGGACAACTGGCCCTGCTCGTCGTCGGCGGGGGGCTTGGTATGTTACTCGTGGCCGCCGGTCTCATAGGGGTGCGGATCAGGCGAGGTGCTATGATGGCCCCGGCTCCCATCGCCCGGGGCCCCGGTGACCCGACATGAATCTCAGGCTCTCCAGCGACGATCCCGACGTGCCGACGCGTTGCGTGATAGCGCTCGGTCCCGTCGTGGATCAGGACGGGGTCTGGTTGCCTTATACCTTGTCGCTGCAATCAGGCGAGCGCGAGATGGTGCTGGCCGATCCCGAGGGTGGGGGCGTCGAGGGCCGGTGCTGGCTCGGTTTGTCCCCTCGGGACGAGCTTGCCCTGCTCACTGAGGGACTTGATGATCTGCTTTCAGGGCGTCGGACGCGCTGGGCCTTCGAGCCCCAGGAGCCGAACTTCTCACTGGAGTTCGAAGCCGTGCCAGAAGGCTACGTGGTCCACGCCTGGGTGGATGCGGGCAACCAGCACACCGACCATTTCACGTGGGATGCGATGGGCATCCGCTTCTTCACGACGGCACAGGCCGTCGAACGGTTCATGATGGACGGGCGTGCTGCCCGGGCCAAGATTGTCGTGGAGGTTTGATGGGCACCACCCTGCTCGAGGGTAACCTCGCTTCGATCAGCTTTCCCAACCTGGTGCAACTGATCAAGATGGAGTCGAAGACCGCGTTGCTGGAGCTCAACCGCATCGAGGTCAACCAGCAGGCCGAGATGTATTTCCAGAACGGTACGCTCAAGTACGCCGCCGTCAACGCCCTGCGCGGCGAGGATGCGATGTTCCGCATCATCTGCTGGTGGAACACGGGTGACTTCAAGGTCGTGTCCTGCACCCAGGACGAGTTGCCTGCAGCCAATGTCACACGGCAGATCGACTGGATCCTGCTGGAGGGCATGCGCCGGATGGATGAGTGCAAGCCCTTCAAGGACCTGCTCCCGGACCTTACGAGCGCGGTGAGCTTTACCCAGGAGGCCCTCGAGGCCTTCGAGTGGGATCGCAATGATCCGCCCGAGTGGATTCCCCATTGGATGCGTCGTCTGCCGCGAAGCTTCTCCATGGCCCAACTCTTCGACGTCTCCACGCAGGGCCACAAGGAAACCTGCGACTCCCTGAAGGCGATGCTCTACACACAGGGTTCCATGGCCCATAGCCGCGATGGCGGTCTGGACCCGGCCCATGCGCCCATCCAGAAGACACGGTTCGATTCCTTTGCGCTCATCTGCATGGAAGTGATGGGCTATGAGGCAGCGCGTCAGATGGTCGAGAACACCCTGGCCGAGATGCCCAATTCCGATATTGATGCCCTGGGCTTCACGCAGATGGTGGACCTGGCTGACCGCATCAGCATGGCCGTGTCCCGGCAAGTCGGCTTTGATCAGGGCCAGGAAATCAACCGCAAGTTGCGTGCGCGCATCACGAGTCTGCTGTGAGGATTCTGTCGAAGTCGGGCCCAGGTCATCCGGGAGGTCAAGGGATGAATCGTCTGTTGCACACTGCCCTGCTCGTGGGCTTGTCCGGCATGCTGGCGTGGCCGGTCGAGGCCGCCGCGTCCTGGAAACTGGGCGTTGCGGCCCCGCTTACGGGCCCGTTGGCCAAGATGGGTGCCGATATTCGCCAGGGCGTTCAGGTGGCCGTCGATGAGGTCAACGCCGCGGGCGGCATCCGTGGCCAGAAGGTCACGCTCGTCATCGAAGATGACAAGGGCGATCCTCGCGAGGGCATGGTTGTCGCCAGCAAGCTGGTGCAGTCTGGTGTCCTGGGCGTGGTCGGCCATCTGAACAGCGGCATCTCCATTCCGGCCTCCAAGGAGGTCTACGCGCCGGCTTCGGTGGCGATGGTGACTCCGGCGTCCACGAATCCCCAACTGACGGAACGCGGCCTGAAGAATGTCTTCCGGACCATCGGCCGCGATGATCAGCAGGGCAAGGATGCGGCCGAATATGTTCTGGGGCGCGGCATCCGCAAGGTTGCCGTCCTCGACAACAAGAACGCCTATGGCCAGGGTCTCGCGGACGTTTTCCGCCGGACCTTCGTCAAGGGTGGCGGCACGATTATCCTGTCCGACAGCGTGACAAGCGGGGACAAGGATTTCACGCCCATCCTGACGCGGATCAAGGCCAAGGGGCCGGAACTGCTTTTCTTCGGCGGCGAATACCAGGACGCCGGCCTGCTCGCGAAGCAGGCGCGCAGGGTAGGCATTCGTTTCCCGCTGATGGGTGGCGATGGCATCCTCGACGGGACCTTCGTGACGCTCGCCGGTATCAAGGCGGCCGAGGGCACGCTGGCAACCGGCCCGGGCGGTACCTCGCAGAAGGGCTTCAACGTCGTGTACAGCAAGCGCTATGGTGAACCCGGCGCCTACTCGGCCTACTCGTACGATGCGGCTCACGTGCTCATGGCGGCGATGGGGCGTGCAGGCAAGGCGGACCGCAAGGCCGTTCTTGCAGCCGTTGCCACGACCCGCAATCACCCTGGTGTGACCGGCCGCATCACCTTCAATGCCAAGGGCGACCAGCCCAATTTCAAGTTCTCCGTCTGGACGGTCGCCGACGGCCAGTTCCGGCTCGTGCAGTAGGCGGCTCATTCCGTGGAGTGGGAACTGCTTGCCCAACAGGTGCTCAACGGCCTGACCATCGGATCGATGTATGCCTTGATTGCCCTTGGCTACACGATGGTGTACGGCATCCTGCAACTCATCAACTTCGCCCATGGCGAGGTGTTCATGGTGGGTTCGTTCGCCGGACTTGGTGTCCTGGTGCTGGTCGAGCGCATCGCGCCGGGCATCGGCCTGGTGCCTGCCCTGGTCCTCGCGCTGCTCGCCGCGATGGCGGCTGCCGCCTTGCTGGGCGTGCTCGTCGAACGCCTTGCCTATCGACCGCTGCGCCACAGCCCTCGGCTTTCCTTGCTGATCACGGCGCTGGGTCTGTCCATCATCCTGCAGAATCTGGTGATGCTGCTGGTCGGGACCGAAGACCGCGCTTACCCTGATCGCTTCACGGAAGCGTTGCAGGAGGGCTTCGATGTCGGGGCCGTCCACGTGGCCTGGCAGCAGGTGCTGACGCTGGGCGTGGCTCTGGCCTTCATGGCTGCCCTCACGTGGATGGTCCAGCGGACCCGCCTGGGAAAGGCCATGCGTGCGACGGCCGAGGACCCGATCACGGCCGGCCTGATGGGCATCGAGGCGGATCGTATCGTGGCGCTGACCTTCGCCATGGGCTCCGCGTTGGCAGCGGTGGGTGGCGTGCTTTTCGGGCTCAACTACTCTATCAACTTCTTCATCGGGACGCAGGCGGGCTTGAAGGCCTTCATCGCGGCGGTCCTGGGCGGGATTGGCAGTTTGCCGGGTGCCGTGGTCGGCGGCTTGCTGCTCGGCTTGATCGAAGCGTTGGGAGCGGGCTACGTTTCGGGCACGTGGAAGGACGTCTTCGCGTTCGTCATCCTGGCCGTGGTGCTGGTCTTCAGGCCGTCGGGCCTGCTCGGCCGCCCCGTGGTGGAGAAGGTCTAGATGCGGGCCCTTATCCTTCGCCTGCTCATGGTGGTTGTCCCGGTGATCCTGCCTGCATGCCTGCTGGCGATGCCGCAAGGCGAGTACCAGTTGGACGTGGCGATGA
>JAYKIS010000088.1:0-2589 GCA_035286125.1 Candidatus Sericytochromatia bacterium | reverse complement strand
TCGGCCTGGGGCACACGGGCGACGGCGACGAGCGCCACAAAGCCCAGCAGCAGGGCCTCGCGATCTGCGCGGGACAAGCCCCCCGGGGCCGTTCCGGGGGCGTCCGGGGCGAAAGCCCCGAGCCGGCTGCCGAGGCCCGCCAGCACGTCGTCCATCGGCAGCGTCCGTCCCCCGAGCACCCGCAGCAGGGCGGCCAGCCACGGGTGGGGCCGCAGCCTGCGGGACAGTTCCCGGGCCAGATGCGACCCTGCATCCTGCGATGCATCCGGGCCGTCGTCCGCGGGCGTCCAGTCCGGGAAGTAGAGGGGGACGAGGCGCCGGGCCAGTTCGAGGGGGGCAAGCGCCGGGTCATCGACCAGCCGCATCACGGCGCGGGGATCGGGCACCGGCGGATCGCCGGGTGTGTCGGGGCGGGGACCGTCGAGGTCGAGGACGGTCTCGAGGTCGAGGCGGGTCTCGCCGAGGATGGCCTCGGGGGGAACTTCCTGCCCGAAGAGCCGCCCGGCATGGGCGGCCAGCGCCCCCGCGCCCGCGTCCTGCCCGAGCGTGGCCGAGGTCCCGATGACGCACAACGGCCGCTCGGGATGACCCAGCCGGGCCTCCATCCGGCGCACGAGGCAGGCGAGGTCGGTCCCTTGCGCCCCATCGAAGGTATGCAGCTCGTCCACCACCAGGAACCGCAGGGTACCGGGCAGGTTGTGCCGCCACAGGCGCGCGTCTCGCGGCCGCAGCAGCAGGAGGTCGAGCATCTTGTAGTTGGTCAGGAGGATGTCGGGGGGATGCTGCCGCAGGGTTTCCCGGTCGGTGATGATGTCGGCCTCGGTCATGGCCATCGAGGCCGACTCGGGGGCGTCGCCCACGTACAGGCCCGCCGTCACGCGGCCCCGCAGGCCGTCGTCGTCGTGGATCTGCCGGGCGAGGCGCCGCGCCTGATCCGTCGCCAGCGCGTTCATGGGATAGACCAGCACGGCCTTGACGCCCTGCACCCCCTCGTCGCGCAGGCGGACGACGTGCTCCAGGATCGGCAGCATGAAGCACTCGGTCTTGCCCGAGCCCGTGCCGGTCGCGACGATGGTGCTTCGGGGCTCATGGTCCAGCAGCCGCGCGAAGGCCTGCTGCTGGTGCATGTAGGGCTGCCGCCCGAAGGTCACGTGCCGGAAGAAGTCGGAGGCCGGCCGGTTCCCCTCGCGAAAGGGCAGGGCCATCGTCAGGTAGGGCCCGCGGAACCACGCGGGCTCGTCCCCAAGCAGGGCCGGCAAGGCGTCGCGGAAGGCCGGGGTCGCCACCGGGAACATGGCCTGCAGGTGGTCTTCCAGGCCCCGGCGCAGCTGCCGGGCCAGCGTGGTCGGAATCACGTGGGACTGCCCTCGCGGGCATCCAGCATCGCCCATGCGGTGGCGTAGTCGGCCACCCGGTCCCTGCGATCAAAGGGCGCCACGTACTCGATGACCCGCTGCCGGGGACCGCCTGGCTGCGTGTCGTCGGTGACGGTCCGGGTGACGACCTCGCCCGGAGGCAGGTGACGGACGCCGTTCCACTCGCTTCGGGTCAGGCCCACCCCCGGCAAGCCCTTGTTGGCCGTGAACACGATGCGCCCGCGCGCGTCGTACCAGGTGTCGTGCTCGTACTGGCGCAGCACCGGGAACTGCAGGCGGTAGACCGTCTGCAACTCGTCGAGCGTGAGCTTCAGTTCCCGGGCCACCAGCACGTCGAGCTCGACCAGCAACTGGCGCCGCGCCAGGGCCGAGCGCACGGGCGTCTCCCACGACCAGGTGGATCCCAGGGCCGTGAAGGTCGAGGCGGGCAGGCGCGGGTCGGAAGCGAGCCAGGTCTCGCGCGTGAAGGCGGGGTCGAAGACCTCGGCCCACAGGGGTGCGTAGGCGGTGGTGAGGCAGTTCAACAGGAGGGCGCGGACGTGGAGGGCGGCTCGACGGGCGCCGGTGGGTTCGAGTAGGGGGAGGCGGGTGAGCAAAGATTGGTAGGCGCCGCCCGCACCCGTGCTGCGAATCCGGTAATCGCAGGGCAATGAACTCATGAGGGCCAGCAGGTCGAGGAGAAGAGTCTCAGAGCGTGCGTGGATGGCCTGGCAAGTGTGAACACTTGCCAGGCCAGGAGGCATGAGTGCAGGAATCAGTGTGCGCTCGCCGTTCTGGGCAAGCATGGCCCTGAGAGCCACCCAGTACCCATCCGTCATCACCCGGTCCGTCCCGGGCCACCGCGGCAACCGCCGCCGGTATTCCGCGGCGTCACAGGCCGGCACGTAGTTCGTCCGCGGCCAGTAGGTTTCGGGCATCGCCTCCAGGTCGAAGCCGTCGTAGTCGGCGCTCGTCACGCAGCGCGCCCGCGGCGTCTTCGACAGCGGGTTCCCCACGAAGAAGTGCGGGCCCGACAGCACCAGGTCTTCTGGCCCATCTACACAGCGCGTCTCGCGCCGGATGGTCCCGTCCGTCTGTGCCGTCGTCTCGTTCCAGTGCATGGTGATGACCACGTCGTCACCCAGGTCGCCCAGGCGGCGTGGCACGGCGGCGAACTTCTGCAGCACGGCCAGCAGGCTCGTGGCGTGCACCGTCGGGAAGCGGGCCTGCCCGG
>JAYKIS010000087.1:0-9373 GCA_035286125.1 Candidatus Sericytochromatia bacterium | reverse complement strand
ACAAGCCCCGCGCCCTCGACCTGTTCCGCGGCGCGTTGTCCGTCGACGACCCCCTCTTCGCCCAGCAGTGGTATGTCAACCGCATCGGGGCCCAGAAGGCCTGGAGCCGCACGCAGGGTGAAGGCGTCGTCGTCGCCGTCGTGGACACCGGCGTGGACCACGGGCATCCCGATCTGGCGGCAAACATCGTCAGCAAGGGTTACTCCTTCGTGAACAACCAGGCGGACGGCATCGACGAGCAGGGCCACGGTACCCACGTCGCCGGGACCATCGCCGCCGTCCAGAACAACGCCGAAGGCGTGACGGGCGTGGCGCCCAAGGCGCGCATCCTGCCGGTCCAGGTGCTGGCGGCCACGGGTGGCGGCAGCCTGTACCAGATCGCCAAGGGCGTGAAGTACGCGGCCGACTACGGGGTCCAGAACAAGGTTCACGTCGTCGTGAACATGTCGCTTGGCGGCGCCGCGACGGTGGATGGCGTGTCCTACACCACGGGTTGGTATGCCACCCGCAAGGGCGCCCTGCTCGTGGCTGCCGCCGGCAACAGCAACACGGCCGTCGGCACCCCCGCCCGCTGGGACAAGTACTACATGGCGGTCTCGGCCATCAGCGAGAAGGACGAGAAGGCCAACTTCTCGAACTACGGTCCCGAGATCAGCGTCGGTGCGCCGGGCACCAACATCGTCGCCACGACGCCGACCTACGACGTGCCGCTCAACAAGTTCGGCTACCCCAAGTTCTACGCCCCTCTGCAGGGGACCTCGATGGCCTGCCCGGTCGTCGCGGCGACCTGCGCCCTGACCTGGTCGGTGCACCCCGACTGGGACTGGAAGAAGGTCCGCACGCACGTCGAGCAGACCTCGCTCGACCTTGGCCCCAAGGGACACGATGTTGTCTTCGGCCACGGTCTCGTCCAGGCCGACGCCGCCCTCGGCGTCCGGTGATACCCCCAAGAGACACGATCCGGCCGCAACGCCGTTTCCATATACCGAAGGAGCATCTCATGCGTCAGTGGACCACCGAAGGCACCCTGCAAGGCGCCCGCGAGACCAAGATCCGCCTGCCCTTCGTCCGTTAGGACGCGGCGTGATCCGAAGCCCTGCCCCGTATCGGGGCGGGGCTTTCGTCTTGTGATGAACCGGGGGCAGTCAGCGGCGGCTGATGCGAGCGCCCGCATACACGGGCGCTGCCACGGGGCGCCCGAGGTCGGCGAGCAGGGTGTCCCCCGGGCCGACAAGGGCGACATCGAGGCCGCTCCAGCGCCTGCGTGCTCCACGACCCGCGTGGCCGGCCACCAGGTGGGGGCCGGGCAGGCCGCGCAGCAGGCGGGCGACCTTGCGGGCTTCGCGCCTGTCATCGAGGCCGTCGGGACCGCGCCCACCCGGAATCACCGGCGGGTGCTGCATCAGGACCCACGTGCGCCGGGCGCCGGAGGTCCGCGTCGCGACCACTTGGCGCTCGAGCCATGCGAGTTGCGCCCTGCCCAGCTTGTGGGCCCGATTGTCGAGCATGATGAAGCGCTGTTCCTGCCAGCTGAAGGCCTGCCAGGGCTGGCCGAGTCGTCGGCGAACCGTTGCGGCGTCGTCCTTCGGGCTGGCGAGCAAGTAGGTAGGCAGCCCTGCGCCCCGGACCAGGTTCATCGCGGCGCCACTGGGTGTGCCCCCCAGCACGAGCGCGAAGCGGGTTGTCTGGCCTGCACTCTGGAGCGACCGCCAAGGCTGGCCCACGCGAAGCACGAAGGCTGCCCGGCCACCTTGCGTCCGGGGGGGCCTGAGCGACCATGCTCCGGTGCCACCGCCAACAAGGGCCACCGGTACCGACAGGCCTCCCGCCTTGCCCGCCGTGCCTTCGCCCACGCCTCCGCGGCTGATGAGCACCGAATCGGGCATGACGTTCGTCCAGTGCAAGGGTCCGGTCCAGGTCCCGCTCTGGCGGTTGCGGACCACCACGGAGGCGTCGGGTGCATTGGCCCACAGGACGGTTTCGTTGCCTGCCGCTGGCCCGAGACCGCCCTTGTCCACCTCGAAGGCCAGGCCTCCGATGACAAGGGGAGCCGCCACGGCCGGGACCAGCAGCCAGTCGAACATGCCTAGCAGCCGGTCCGGGGACAGGGGACCGTGGCCGCCTGAGGCGTGATCGGATGAAGCAGGATGGCAGGCATGGTATGGAAGGCGCTCGCCGGGGCGGGTATCCTAGGGTGTCTTGGACGCCCGATGCGCCAAGCGTACTTTCCCTGCTTAGACCATCCGACCCAAGGATTCCGTGCTACACGTCGCTTTTGTCTGGCATATGCATCAGCCCACGTACCGCGAGCGCGGCACGGGCTTCGCCCACATGCCCTGGGTCCGCCTGCATGGCGTCAAGGACTACCTCGACATGCTGCTGCTGCTCGAGGACCATCCCGAGATACGCCAGACCTTCAACCTGGTGCCCTCGCTGCTGGATCAGGTGCTTTCCTATGCTGACGGCAGCCTGACGGATGCGGCACTGGACCTGCTGCTGCGCCCGGCATCGCAGTGGACCCACGAGGACCGCACCTACGCCCTGCAACGGTTCTTCGACCTGCATTGGGACCATATGGCGAAGCCCTATCCGCGCTATGCGCAGTTGCTGGCCAAGCGCGAGGAGCTGCTGGCCTCCTTCAGTCCCGCCGAAGCGGTGCGGGCCCTGACGCATCAGGACTGGACCGACCTGGCGGTCTGGTTCAACCTGGCCTGGGTCGATCCGGCGTGGCGGGCTACCGAGCCCCTGCTCAACCGACTGATTGCCAAGGACCGGGGGTTCGATGCCGAGGATGCCCGGCAGTTGGCCGACCTGCATCGGCGCCTGATGGGCCGTATCGTGCCGGCTTACCGCGAGATGGCAGCCCGGGGAGCAGTCGAACTCACGACGACGCCCTACTACCATCCCATCCTGCCGCTGCTGATCGATACCCAGGTCGCGCGCCAGGCCCGCCCGCACCTGCCGTTGCCGCGTCGCCGCTTCGCGTGGCCCGAGGATGCTCGCCACCACGTCCGCTCCGGGTTGGACCGCTTTGCCGGCTGGATGGGTTTCCGGCCGCGGGGCATGTGGCCCAGCGAGCAGTCGGTTTCGCCCGCGACGCTCGCCCTGTTGGCCCGGGAGGGCGTGAAGTGGACGCTGTCGGACGAAGGCGTGCTCGCGCACACGCTGGGCGTGCGGTTCGAGCGGGACGGCCACGGCCTGCCGAACCGTCCCGAACTGCTCTATCGGCCCTACGTGGCACGCACGACGGCAGGTTCGGTGGCCATGGCCTTCCGGGACATCGTGCTCTCGGATCGCATCGGCTTCACCTACGCCACGTGGGAGCCCGAGGCCGCCGCGGCGGACCTGCACGCGCGCCTGACGGCCATTGCGCGCCGGACACCGGTGGAAGAGCCGCTGGTGACCATTGCCCTCGATGGCGAGAATTGCTGGGAGCATTACCCGGGAGACGGTCGTCCCTTCCTCGAGGCGCTCTACCGGCGAATTGCCGCGGATCCCGACATCGAGGCCTGCACGATGTCCGAGTATCTGGCCAAGCACCCGCCCAGCGTGACCTTGCCACCTGTCCACTGCGGCTCGTGGATCGGCTCCGACTACACGACGTGGATTGGCGAACCGACCAAGAACCGGGCTTGGGAGCTGCTGGCCGACGTGCGGGCTGCCTGGCAGGAGCATGAGGGTCCGGGCAAGGACGAGGCCTTTCAGGAGTTGCTGGCGGCCGAGGGCAGCGACTGGTTCTGGTGGTTCGGCGCCGGCCATGACTCGGGTCAGGATGAGCGCTTCGATGCGCAGTTCCGGGCGCACTTGCGGGCTGCCTGGCGGGCAATGGGCCTGCCGGTGCCCGAGGTCCTCGACGAGCCCGTCACCCCGCGCACCTTGCCCGGGGCAGATGGCCAGGGGTCTTACGATCCTGCGGCGGGCCAAGGGGCCATGCACCAGGGGGCGGACCACGGCCTCGGTCGGCTCGACTGGTGGTCGTCGGATACGGTGGTGACGATGCGGCTTGACCTGGGACCGTCCTTTGCCCGTGCTGCCGGAGACCAGGTGCTCGTGGCCTGGTTCCATCCCGGCCGGACCGGCCACAACGCGCCCTTGCCGGCCGAAGCCGTCGCCGTCCAGGCACCCGTCGCGAACTTCCACTTCTCCCATCTCGTGCGCATCACGCCCGAGGAGGGCACGGTCCATTTCGAGGAGGCGGGTGAGTTTCGCCGTTGGCAGCGCTTGCCGGTCCAGATGGCTGCGAACGGTCTCGATACCGTCGAGTGGTCGGTGCCGTGGGCGTGGTTGCGGATGATGCCCGGGGACGAGGCCCACTTCGTCCTGGGCCACTTGCGCGAAGGCTTGCTCGCCGATTGCGCCCCCGTGGCCAATACGTTGACCCTGCGACGACCGCTGTCCTCAGGAAGCGATGCCCGGGAGATGGTGAAATCGGCTGCTGACGGGGAACATGGACGTTTGGGCGCTGCCCCTTCTCCATGAACGACCACCTCATCTCCCGAATCCTCTCGGATCGCAGCCAGCAACTCTTCAAGGACTTGCTCAAGGCGCTGTCCCTGATTCTGGACATGGCGCTGGGCCACAAGCAGCAGCACTCGCTTCGCGTCGCGATTGCCAGCGTGCAGACGGCGGCCAAGCTGGGTTTGTCTGCCGAGGTCCTGCGCGACGTTTTCTATGCCGGCCTGCTGCATGATCTGGGCGAGATCTGCCTCGAGGAGGCCCAACGGCTCGAACTGATGCGGCTTGCGGACGGTGGGCCGGTGCCCGAGCTGCTGCGTCGGCATCCGGTCGTGGGCGCCCAGATCTGCGCGCGCATCCCGACGCTGGCCGGGGCAGCCGTGCTGATTGCGCAGCACAAGGAGCGGCTCGACGGTTCGGGTTACCCGCAAGGCCTCAAGGGTGCCGAGCTCTCGACGGCGGCGCAGGTGCTGGGCCTCGTGAACGAGCTGGACGAGATTGTCTTCCTGACCAGCCCGAGGCTGGATGTCGATCCGGGTCAGCGATTGCGTGAGGTCGCGTGGCGCTGGCGAGGTCGCAAGGTCACTGAAGAGGTTGGCGATGCCTACCTGGAGGTGCAGAAGGAGGGGGCATGGTCGGTCACGGCCTTTGCCGACCGGCACTGGCGTGCCCTGAAGCTGGACGTGCTGGATCTGGCGCGTCTGATCGACGTACCGCCCGAGTCCTTCGTCGAGAGTATCCTCAGGGTCTTTGCCAGCGTCATCGATGCCAAGCACGCCTACACCCACGGGCACAGCTGGCGCACGGCCGCCTACGGTCGCCTGTTGGCGCAGTATGCCCGCTTGCCCGAGGACAAGGTCAGGCTGATCTATCACGCGGGCCTGCTGCACGATGCGGGCAAGGTCGGTGTCCCGGGCCAGATCCTGGACAATCCCGGCAAACTGACGGAAGAGGAGTGGGCCGTCATTCGCGAGCATCCGCGCAAGACCCGGATCATCCTGCAGTCCATCACGGGCCTCGAGGAGCTTGCGGATGTCGCGGGGTATCACCACGAGCGCTTTGACGGGCGCGGCTACTTCAAGGGGCTGGCGGGTGACGAAATTCCCTACGGTTCACGGGTGTTGTCGGTCGCCGATACCTATGACGCCATGTGCTCGGATCGGGCTTACCGCAAGGCCTTGCCCCACGGGGTGGCCATCGAGGAAATCCAGCGTTGGTCGGGCCGGATGTATGACCCCGAGGTCGTCGAGATTTTCCTGAAGATTCCCGAGGGCGAGCTCGAGGAAATCCGCCATGGTTCGCCCGAGGACCTGGAACGGCTGGGCAGTTGGTCCGCCTGATGCCTCTTGGCACGGCGTGGCGTGGGGCGTAGGATGGTCCCGGGCCCGTTTAGTTCAGTTGGATAGAACGCGACCGTCCTAAGGTTGATGTCGGGGGTTCGAGTCCCTCAGCGGGCGTAGGCTCATCCGGTCCGGGACAAGCTGTTCCGGGCCGGTTGCGTTTGGGGGAACCGGGTGGTCTGGGTGCCGCGGGATGGCTTGGCGCGCTTCGGGGCCGGAGCGCTTCTCGGCATGGCGCTGCTGCTGGGCGCTGCGGCGCAACCCTTGCCTTCAGACGTCGGAGTCCCCGTGCTGCGTTTTGCCGAGCCCGAGGTCTCGGGTCTGGCGCCCTCGGGGCGCCATCCCGGTGTCTTCTGGGCCATTCAGGACTCCGGGCCCGAGCCGCGCAACGCGCTCCTGGCCCTAAGGATCGAAGGCGGATCCGCACGCCCGTGGCCAGATGGCAGGCTCGTGCGGTCGATTCCCGTCCGCGGAGCGGTAAACCGGGATTGGGAGGAGGTGGCCGCGGATGGTCACGGGCATCTCTGGATTGCCGACATCGGCAACAACCGCGGCCTGCGGGACGACCTGGCCCTGCTCCAGGTGGCCGAGCCCGACCCATGGCATGACGGCGAGGCCCGTCTCATCCGGCGCGTGCCGATCCGGTATCCCGATGCCCCTGCTGCGGGGCGCTCCTGGAATGCGGAGGCCCTTTTCTTTCGAGGTGACGAGGGATGGCTGATTGCCAAGGCCGAGGGCCATCCGCTCTATCGATTGCCCATGGCTGAGGCGACGGCATCCGGCTTGCAGGCGGTACGTGCCGGCGCGCTCTTGCCCCCCGAAGAGGGCTTCGGCGGTCTCGTCACGGGTGCCGCGCTCTCGGCGGACGGTCGGTGGGTCGCCGTCGCGGCCGGACGCCGTCGCCTGTGGCTTTATGACGTGAAGCCCGGGGCCTCGGTGCCCGACGCGCTGGGATCTGCCCCGCCTGCACGTGCGTTGGTGCCGGGGCGCGAGGACAGGCCATGGCAAATCGAGGCCGTATGCTTCGTGCCCGGCACCCATCACGTACTGGCTGCCGCCGAGGAGGGGCCCGTCTGGTACTGGCCTGAACGGCCCTAGCCGCTGACCGGGATCAGGTCCTCGGATGGCGGTCGGCGCTGGATGACCTCTTCCGAGGCGGGGAGCAGCTGTTCTGCTGCGTATTCCCCGGCGCTCAGGCGGCCGTCCTTGTCGCTGTCCCGCCTTGCAAGCACGTCGTTCGAGATCTCGTCGGCCGACAGGAAGCCGTCCCGGTTCTTGTCCAGTGCGCCCAGGCCACCGATGTCGTCGCCATTCGCGACACCACCCCCGGCCGGATTCGTCGCGGGATTTGTCGGGCCTGCTACGCCGCCTGCCGGTGCGTTGCCTGTGCCCGGGGCATCCTCGGTCCGATCCGAACCGAACGGCGCACTGTTGCGTAGGGCATCCAGAACCTGTTGCAAGGCTGCCCGATTGGCGGGATCGTTCAAGGCATCGTTGTTTCCGCCGATCTCCCGAGTCGGGGGGGCGCCCGCCACGCCGCCGGCTTCATTCCGGGGTGTCGCGCCATTGCCGACGGCATTGCCTGCGCCGTTACCGACGGCGTTGCCTGCGCCGCGGCCTGCGCCATTGCCTGCGCCGTTGCCGACGCCATTGCCGACGGCATTGCCTGCGCCATTGCCGACGCCATTGCCTGCGCCGTTGCCGGCGACATTGCCTGCGCCATTGCCGACGCCATTGCCTGCGCCGTTGCCGGCGACATTGCCGGCACCGCGGCCGGCCGCATTGCCGGCACCCCTCGCACCAGCTCCCGGGCGATTGGCTGCGCCATTGGCCGGATTCCGGTCTGCCGACCCGGGGTCGTCGCCCGTCCCTTCGCCGCGGCCCCGGATCAGGTCCTCGGGGGCTGCGAGGTATTCAGGCAAACTGGCGCGGCCATCCCTGTCCGTGTCGAGGCCGGCCAGTTTGTCGGCGGGCAGTTCGTTGCCGGACAGGAATCCGTCCGCGTTCGCATCGGCATCCTTGAAGCGGGCCTCCCGGTCCATCCTGTCCTGGGCCGCGAGGAACTCGGCCTTCGAGATGCGGCCATCGGCATCGGTGTCCCAGCCCTTGTCCTTGAAGGCCTCGGCCTCCTTGCCCGTCAGGAAGGCATCCTTGTTGCCGTCCATGCCGTCAAAGAGCTTGCCGCGGTCGATTTCCCGGGTGTGGAAGCGCTCGAGCTCCGACTTGGTAATGCGGCCGTCCTTGTTCTCGTCGGCTCCGGCGATGCTCTTGTGAATCTCCTTGCCCGAGAGGACGCCATCCCCGTTGCGGTCGCGCTGTTGCATCTGGACCTCGGCGCGCTTCAGGCCCCGTCCCATGCCGAACTCTTCCCGGGTGACGGAACCGTCCCCGTTCATGTCCATGCCTGCGACATTCTTGTTGACTTCCTTGCCGGACAGGACTCCGTCCTTGTTCTTGTCCAGCCGGGCGAAGGCGCGGTCATCCAGTTTCATGGCGCTGCGGTTGCCCTGGACGCCCAAGGTGCGACGCTCGGCCCTTGAGGGCTTGGCCTTCGGAGCTTCCTTTGCTTCATTGGCTGTCTGGCCCGTTGCCTTGGCTGTCTCCGTGTTGCTGGCCTTGCGGAGATCGGCGGTCTTGGCGGTCTTGCCGTTCGGCTGGATCATCGTCTCGGAAGCCTCCGTCTTTGGGCGGCGCGCGCCTTGCATGACCATGCCCGAAGATTTCGGGACCGGAACAGGACCGGCAATTCTGCCATCGGTCTGATGCCTGGGTTGTGGCAGCGCGGCTGAGTCGGGCGACTACTTTTCATCAAGGGGTAATGGGAGCCGAACGACATGCTTGTTCCGCGCGGCTCAAGGCCGTCCCGGCAAGCTGTCCGGAACATCCGAACAAGAGGTATCGCTCACCCAGCAGGGGTGGCTTCAAGGGGTCGGCTCCAGGTCCGACTTTTGGGCGGGCAACGGCCGGGACGGGGCCTGTCAGGGCGCGGTCTTCTGTCCGGCGTCGTCGGGGTCGAGGCTGGCGAGGGTCCGGGAAACCTCGCTCTCGACAGTGGCCAGGCGCTGCTGGCAGAACTTCAGGAGTTCTGCGGCCCGGGTTGTCATGGCGGGCAAGGCATCGACATCGATGTCCTGGGCTGTCTCCAGTTGCTGCACGAGGTCGTGCAGTTCCTTCAGGGCTTCCTTGTAGGACCGGGAATCGGCAGCCTGGGTCACGTTCGGTCTCCATCGGGTCGCGTTCGGGTAACAATGGCATCGGCCTGGCCGTCGGCCAAGTGCAGGACAAGGGCCTGGTCCGCGGCCAACTGGCCGATGTGGCGGATGGCGCGTCCGTCCGTCGCCACGAGCCGGGCATAGCCGAGCCGCAGGGGGCGGTCAGGATCGGCACTGCGCCAGCGTGCGGCCAAATTCTCGAGCCGCTGGCGTTCCTGGTCCAGGCCTCGACGCACCACGGTGCCCGGGTGCAGGCGTTCGAGGCCCCTATGCCTGTCGCTCAGGATGCGTTCGAGGACGAAGCTCAGGCGCTGGCGCGTTTGCGCGAGGTGGGCCTGGTGGCGCTGCGCGATCTCGCGCGCCAGG
>JAYKIS010000086.1:0-74178 GCA_035286125.1 Candidatus Sericytochromatia bacterium | reverse complement strand
ACCAGGTCGAGGATCTTGTGCCGCACGAACTCGTCCGGGTGGCGCAGCGGTGTCGACGTGCCATGGTCATGCACGACGACGGCATTATCGACGGACCCGCCCCGGGCAAGGCCCATCGCGCGCATCCGCTCGGCCTCGACCTCGAGGCAGAAGGTCCGCGCATCGAGAACCTCGCGCACCAACGCGTCCCGCTCGACCGGGATGCGCATCGCCTGCGGTCCAGCCAGAGGATGACCGTAATCCACCTGGTAGCGGATCCAGGGCGCATCCGCAGGCTCGACCGCGACCCGCCTGTCATCACGAACAACCGAGACAGGCGTCAGCACCCGCAAGATGCGGACCGGGGCATCCTGCAGCGCCAGGCCCACGGCCTCGACAGCCCTGACGACCGGCATCGACGAGCCGTCCAGCGCTGGCACCTCGGGCCCGTCGACCGCCAGCAGGGCATTGGTGACTCCCAATGTGTACAACGCCGCCAGGAGATGCTCGACGGTCCTGACGGTGGCGTTGCCCCGACCCAAGGTCGTCGAGAGGGTCGTCTCGGTCACGAAGGCGGTGCGGGCAGGGATACGCGGCCGACCCGGCAGGTCCTCGCGCAGGAAGACAAGGCCGTGGTTGACCGGGGCAGGCAGGATTCGCACGTTCACGGGCTCGCCGGAGTGCAGGCCGACGCCGGGCAACAGGACCGGCCGGGCCAGCGTGGCTTGGCAGGACAAGGACAATGGGGACGACATGGCGGCTACTCCACGGGCCCCGGGGAGCGCAGGCGCTCCTCGAGCTGGTCAAGACGTCTGGACAACTGCTGGGGAAGAGCCTGGCGCCGCAGCTCCTCCCGGTGGGGGCGGGCGGGAAAGCCCGAATGCACGCCAGGCGCGGCCGTGTCCTTCGTCAGCACGCCACGGGCCGCAAGGACCACGCCGTCACCGATGCGCACGTGACCGACAATACCGGTCTGTCCACCCATCACCACGCGGTCGCCCAATGTGGCGGAACCGGCCACGCCGGCCTGGGCCACGATCATCCCGTCGCGGCCGATACGGACGTTGTGGGCCACATGGACGAGGTTGTCGAGCTTGGTGCCGCGACCGATGCGCGTCTCGCCCAACGTGGCCCTGTCGACCGTCGCATTGGCGCCGATCTCGACATCGGCCTCGAGCACGACCCGTCCGAGCTGGGGCGTGCGCACGTTGCCTTCGGCCGTCGGCACGACCCCGAAACCATCCGAGCCCACGACGGCGCCCGGCTGCAGGCAGACCCGGTCCCCCAGGACACAACCTTCCCGCACCACGGCACCCGCATGCAGGACGGCATCTTCGCCGACGTCGACCCCGTCGTAGAGAACGACTCGGGCGTGCAGGACAGCGCCGCGGCCGATCCGCACACCCGCCCCGACCACGGCGAACGGTCCGATCGAGACCGCCTCACCCAAAGTGGCCGAAGGGTCGACGAAGGCCGTCGGATGGACTCCAGGAGGCGGCAACGGCGGCGCAAAGAGCGCCATCACCCGCGCCATCGCCTCGCGGGGGCGCGCAACGGCCACGCCCGGGCGCCCATCCGGCAAGGTCGCGGCCAGGACGAATCCGGCCGCAGAAGCCAGGACACGGGCGGCGTGCCGATCCTCCAGCAGGAACACCAGGTCCCCGGGACCGGCCTGTTCGGGCTCGGCAACGCCGACGACCAGGGCCTCGGGATCACCCACGGCAGTGCCACCGGTCGCCTCGGCCAGCCTCGCAAGGCTGATGCCGGTCGCCGGTCCTGCCGCGAGCGCCTGCCTCACTTGCCGTTGAGCCTCGCCAGGACCTCATCCGTCAGGTCAAGGCCACCGAACAGGACGATCTGGCGGTCGACGACGGTGGCAATGCCCTTGCGCCGCGCCACGTCGGCAATCGCACGCTGGATCTTGCCCTTGATGCGCTCCGTCAGGCGACGATCGAGCGCCTCGACCGCTTCCTTCTTGGGACGCAGTACCCGCTCGGCCTCCTTGGTCATCTTCTCGACCTCTCCGGCGGGCTTGCCGGCCTTCTGGGCCTTCTGGATCTCTTCATTGCGCCGCAACAACTCACGCTGATAGGCCTCGGCCTTGCCGCGCAGTTCGCCCTGGGAGGACAGCGCTTCCTTGTACTGGGCCAGCAGGCGCTGCGTATCGACGAAGGCCAGCGTCGGACCTTCGGCCGCGAAGGCGGGGAGCGCCGGGGCCAGCGCCACGAGGCTCGCAGCAAGCGCGGCCCGGAAAAGGGTAAGGACGTGCATCAGAACTTCTGTCCGATCGAGAACTGGGGAATGATGGTCGGAAAGGCCTGCTGGGCCGGGTCCCAGCTACGAATGCCCAGATCCAGCCGCAACGGGCCGAACGGAGTAATCAAGCGGAAGCCGAAGCCATAGCCCGAGCGCGTATTTTCCCATTTGAACGCCGCACTGCGATAGGACTCCGATCCATCGGCCAAGCGGATGGGCGTCTGGTCCCAGAAGAGGCCCGTATCCCCGAACAGGACGCCCGAGAGGATATTCCAGATGGGAAAGCGGTACTCGATGGCGCCCAAGGCGAGCGAATCCCCTTGGAAGGCGCTCGAGGGACGACCTGCGGAGGCGTCGAAGACGTTCTCGGCCCAGCCGCGAACCAGATAGGGCCCCATCGAGTAGAAGCGCTCATAGATGGGAACCTTGCCAGAGGGACCAGCCAGCGTCGTCGCCCCCTTGAACCCCATCGCCAGGACCGTCCGCTCCGGCCACGCAGGCAAGTAGACGTTCCAATCCCCTTGCAGCTTGAGCACGTCCACCTGGCCGAGGCCGAGGGCCCCGAGGTAGTACTCGGCCGTCACGCTCGACAGTACGCCGCGATTGGGATTCAGGACGAAGTCCCGGCTGTCATGCGTCAGCGTCGCCCCCACGGAGCCGGCGAGATCGAAGTCATTGCCCGAGACGGAGTCGGCCCGGGAAGCCACCCACCGGGCCTCGGCCGGAACCTGCCGCGAGATCTGGACCCGCTCGCCCTTGACCGTGCCCGACACGCGCCACCTCGCCGTGACGGGATTGTCGCCCAAGGGCACCCCGAAGGACAGCGAACCACCCTGGCGATCGTCCTGGCTACCCTGCCCGCCCGGCACCGCGACGTTGAAGACGTTGAAGTAGCGCCGGTAATAGGCCTGGGTACCGAACGAAGCCTTCTGCTCGGTGAACCAGGGGTTGAAGTAGCTGATTTCCCCGAAAGGATTCTGGCTGACGCTGACGTCGACAGACATGGTCTGGCCGCGTCCCAGAAGATTCTCCTTGCGGAACGAGAGCATGCCGATAAGACCGTCACGGGACGAGAAACCGGCGCTGGCCTGAAAAATGCCGGTCTGCTTCTCCTTGACGTTGACGACGATGATGACCTTCTGGGGCGTCTCGCCGGGCTCGTAGCGGAGCCCCAGATCCTCGAAATAGTTGAGGTTGTAGAGGCGGCGCAGGTCATCCTCCATGCGCTTGAAGTTGAACACCTCGCCAGGCTTGACCGTCAGCTCACGCCGTATGACGTACTCCTGCGTGTCCTCATTACCCGTGATGCGGATGGCCTGGACGATGCCCTCGGCCACCTTGAGCGCCAGCACCCCGCCGTCCTGGACCTGCATGTCGTACACGCGGGCCAGTACGTAGCCCTGGTCCGCGTAACGCTTCTCGAGATCCTTGATGCGCTTCTGGACATCACGCATGTTCAGGATGCGGCCCTTGAGGGGCTGGAACGCCGCCAGCGCCTCGTCGACGGGCAGCAGGGTCATGCCCTCGATGCGCACCTCGTCGAGGACCGGGTTCTCGACCACCCGCACGACCAGACGCTGCTGGCCTCCCTCGGCATCTTCGAGACCAGCGTTGACGTCCCGGAAAAGCCCGAGCCCGTAGACGCGCTGCAGCGCGTCTACCACCTGCTTCCTCGAAACTTCTTCGCCGCGGTGGACAGGCAGGGCCAGCAGGATCTGCTCGTCGGACACCCTGCGGTTGCCCTCGATGCGGATGTCCCCGACGCGAATCCGCGGCGAATCATCCGGCACGACGGTCGAGGAGGTGGCAGGCGCCACGCTGTCGGTGGCAGGCGCCACGCTGTCCGTGGCCACCGACGCCTGTTCCCCGGGCGCCTGGGCTGCCGGCGCCGACGCATCCTCGCCGGCAGCCCAGGCGCTGCCGGCGGCCGCGATGAGCCAGAAGCCCGAGACGGCAACCGCCATGGACAGCGGCCCGGCAAGGACGCCAAGCGGACCCGAGGGCGCCGGTCGGGATGACGCGAGACGAAGCATCCGCTAACTTTCAGTAAAGGAAGGTCGAATCCTTCCATTATAGGCGGGGCGCGTCACCCCGTCATCCCGCCAAAGGCCGCCCCTCACCGCATGGAACACATCGTTCGCGCCCGAATCCTCGTCCTGCACCTCTTCGAGTTCGCCGAGGAGGTTGATCTTGGCAAACTGAGGGCGCTCTGGGCCGACAGCACCATCGGGGAGCTTGTCGGACGCGGCCATCAGCCCGACGCCATCCGCTTCCGCGATCCCCCGGTCGTGTTGCCCCTGGGGCATCGGCCACTGACCAACGAACACGCCGGCACGGTGCGGGCCAAGGTCCACGACTTCGGCATCGTGAGCCTGGTCTGGACCCTGCCCTTCAGTGGCACGTGGGCCGAGTTGGTCGAGGAGAGCGCCCGGCTGCAGGCGGACCTGAGCATCGAGTCGGTTGCCCGCCAACTGCTCGGGGAAATCACGCCACGCCTCGAGGCCGCTGCCAAGGGGCCCATTGGCCGTTCCAAGTTGGTCGAAGACTACTTCATCACCTATGTCGAGGCTTTCGACACACCCGTCCGGGCCGATGACCTGCTGGCACGCAAGGGCGACGAACTGGCACGCGTCCTCAGGGGTGAGCGCGGAGAGATGAGCCGCGACGAGCGCAGCGACGCCCTGCGCCTCCACCACTCTTACCGCAGCGACGACCTGGTGATCGTGACGTGGAACAGCGCCTTCGTGCTGGATCCCGAGCAGAGCACGGACCACCTGGACATCATCGAGTTCGCCAACGCCCAACTGCTCGACCTGCGGTACTACGACGAGATGCTCGAGGCCGAGCTCGGAGCGGTCTACGACGGCTTCTCCGGAACAGCCGGAGGCAGCCGCCGCCGCAGGCTGGCGCGCACATCCAAGAAGCTGATGCAGCTGATGATCGAGATCTACGACGTGCAGGACAAGGTCCGCAATGCGATCAAGATCACCGGGGACGTCTACCTTGCACGAATCTACCGGATGACGGGCGAGAGCCTGCGGCTGGGGCGCTGGGAGGAGATGGTCGACGCCAAGCTCCGCATCGTCCAGCAGGTCGCTCAGTTGCTGCTCGAGGAGATGAACCAGAAGCGCTCGGTCCTGCTGGAGCTCATGGTCATCTTCCTGATTCTCATCGAGGTCATCATGGCCTTCGTGGGGCCCGGGCACCGCTGAAAAAAGATTCGGAAAAGTTTTCTTTGCCGTAGCAAGTCCGGACGTTAAGCTGCCGACAACCCTTCTGTCCCCCATAGAAACCAACACACATCGGGCCCAGCCCCAGGAGGTCGTCGCTTCCACGAAGGTTCCCGTCCACCCCCCTCCTCACCGGACGCAGAACCACCCCCGTCGTGGCTCCGACCACCCCTGTAGATTCGTTATCTGTTGCTCTTGACCTGATGGCCGCCGCAAGGCGGCCTTTTGCTTTGGGCCAGAGTCAGGCCCGCGGAGAAGAAAGGCGCAGCAAGGTGGCCCGGCGGCCATTCGTCGCCAGGACCCGACATCGGACACTGTCGTCCGGAGACAGCTGCACTTCGTCACCCGGCTCGGGTGTCCGGCCCAGCACACCGAAGACCAGACCGGCCAGGGTGTTGTAGTCCTCACAGGGGAGATCCAGACCCAGACGGTGGTTGACCTCCACGATCGACACCAGGCCACGGACAGACCAGGCACCATCGCCATCCCGGGCGAAGTCCGGCAACCCCGGCCGAAGCTCATCGTGGACCTCGCCGGCCAATTGCTCGAGCAGGTCATTGATCGTGACCATGCCGGCCGTTCCGCCAAACTCGTCGAGCACGATGGCCAGGTGCGTCCGCGTCGTCTGGAACTCGTGGAGCATCTGGTGCACGGGCTTGTTGACCGGAACGGCAAGGATCGGCCGGATCAGGTCGCGGGCCACCAGACCCTCGAGCGGACCGCCGGCGACCCGCATCAGGTCCTTGGCGTGGAGAAAGCCGATGATCTTGTCCAGGTCGCCCTCATGCACCGGGATTCGGTTGTGCGCGCTCGTGCCGAAGGTCCTGAAGACCTGTGCCACGGGCGTATCGGCCGCCACGCAGACCATGTCCGGGCGAGGCACCATGAGGGCACCGACGGTCTTGCCCGTGAAGCCCATCGCGTTGTGCACGATCTGGCGCTGGGCGGCAGTGGCGGCGTGGAGTGCCCCCGTAATCGCGCCCGACAGAACTTCGCTACCCTCGGCGAGAAAGCGGCTGACACGGTGGGGCAACCAGCGGCAGATGGCATGCAGGCGCCCCGGCCTTGCGGCAAGCCATCCTGCCAACAGAACCACGAACAGGAGATCCGCAACCACGAGGGCAGCGGACCCGAGGAGGGCAGCCAGGCTCAGGGGATGGCCTTCAGGGCGCGAAGGGGGCTCTCAGCAGGGCCAGTCGCTCCTGATACTCGGGCGAGCCCATGTGTTCGGTCCACATGACGAGGGCATCTTCACCATCATTCTGGTAATACCCACGACGACGCCCCAGCGACTCGAATCCATACTTTTTGTAGAGGGCCTGCGCTCCGGTGTTCGAGACCCGGACTTCAAGCGTCATCCAGCGCGCCCCCCGCTCGAGCGCCGCATCGATCAGGCCGATCAGCAGCTGTTCGCCCAGGCCCTGACCCTGCTGGTCCGGGTGGACGGCAACCGTGGTGACATGCGCCTCCTCGAGAATCAGCCAGAACCCTGCGTACCCGACGATGACCCCGTCAAGCTCGAGCACGAGGTAGGTGCTGCAAGCCTGGTCCAGCTCGTCCCGAAAGGACTGCACGGTCCAGTGATCCCCGAAGCACAGGGCTTCGATGGGCAGGAGCGCGGGAATGTCGGCATAAGCCATGGGGCGCAGGGAGCCCCGGCGCGGCGCGCGGCGCGTCAAGGCCCCCCCCCCTCCCGCGCGACCTCGCGGGCCATCGCTGGCTCCCGAAGGTAGCGCGGCAGCAGGGCACCCGGCGCCTCCCCTCCCCGTCTTAGCGCCGGCAGGGCGAGATCGGCCACGATGGCGGGGCGCAGCACATGGAGCAGGTCCGGCGGCACCCGCGCATCGGCCCTGGCCTCCAGGCGCTGCCGATGCACACAGGCCCCCTCGCCGACGAACGTCGTATCACCGGGCTCGAGGGCCTCGAGCAGGTCATCCAGCGATTCAAGGCAGGCGGGCCGCAAGAGCGTGGCACCTGCCGCCGAGAACTGCCACACCCCACTGAAGACCATCCCGCGCCGCGCATCCAGCATCGCCACGACACGCCCATGCGCCGCCACCGAGTGAGCCAGCGCCTCGAGCGCATCGACACCTGCGACGGGCAAGCCGCGGGCGTGGGCAAATGCCTTGGCGAAGACGACGCCGGCACGGACGCCCGTGAAACCGCCCGGACCGGAGACCACCGCCACGCCTTCAATCTCCGTGACCGCCCGGCCGGCCTGGGCGAGCAGGCGCTCCAACATCGGCACGAGGGCTTCGGAGTGCCCGCGGCCGGCAGCCTGAGGAGGCGTGGTCCACTCATGGCATCCTTCGGGACCGGCAAGGGCGACACCCATGGCATCGGTCGCCGTGTTGATGGCGAGGACGTTCAAGAGAGCAGCCCTGCCTCGCGCAGCCATGCGGAGCCGCGCGGCGAACGTGTCCGCAAGCGGACTGCCCTTGCGTCCCCTTCGATGACGAGACTGACAGAAACGTCCGGCGTGAACGCCTCCGGCAGTCGGTCCGGCCATTCGACGACGACCACGGCCTTGTCCTCGAACCACTCCCATGGCCCCAGCGGCGGCACCTCTTCCGGATCGAGACGGTAAAGGTCGATGTGGCGCAAGAGAAGTCGCCCCTCGTGCTCCTGGACCAGGGCAAAGGTCGGGCTCGTCACCGCGCCCGGCACGTCAAGCGCACGTCCCAGTCCCTGCACGAGCGTGGTCTTGCCCGCACCGAGATCACCCTCCAGCCACAGGATGTCAGCGGGGAGCGAAGCGCGCCCCAGAGCCTCGCCGAGGACCTGCGTGGCCGCGGCGTCGGCCAACGTCAGGCGAACATCATGCATGGGCATCCAAAGGTGGCGCGCGGGGGACCCAGGGGGCCGGGGGTGCTTGAACCTGCACGAAGCAGGTGGGTGCCCTCCCGGTGAACGTCCGTTTCCGCCTGCGTGGACGGTCTACGTCGGTTCGCCGAAGCTGTCGGGCTCCCTTTTTGGAGATTGTAGCCCAAGCACGGGCCCGGGACCGAGGGCCCCCCGCGTCCGAGGGGGACTGTATCACGGGCCCGGAGGCGATACAAGGTGCGGGCGCTCCGGCCTCAAGTCCGGCTCAGTCCATCCGACATAGATGACATAAGGGGTCGTCCCGGAAGGAGAGCATTCATGGCGCTGCGAATCGCGAAAGTCCAGCAAGTCCGCACACCGGCCATGCTCCAGGCCGAGGCCTACGCTGCCGTAGATCGCGGCGATCGCGGCGGGGCAATCGCGCGTTTTCTGGATCTCCTCGAGATGCGTCCGGACGATGCTGTTTCCTACCGGCACCTCGCAGCACTGCTGGCCGAGGAGGGGGCACTCGACAGGGCGCTGCTGGCCGCACGGGAGGCGCTGCGTCTCGATGCCGATCAAGCGGATACGTGCAACGTCCTCGGTGTCATTCTCTTCGAACTGGGCTGGACGCGCACGGCCGCCATGGCTTTCAGGCGTACGCTTGCACTTCAGTCGGATCACCCGGGAGCCCGGGGCAACCTGCTTGCCTGCGCGGCCACTGAACGGGACCAAGGATATGCCGATGAACCGGCCGAACTTGACACCATCCGGACACTGCTGGACCAGCGGCCACCCCGGCTTTCGTTGTGCATGATTGTCAAGAACGAGGAAGAGGTTCTGGATGCTTGCCTCAACAGTGTCAGGGGGTACGTCGACGAGATTTGCATTGTCGATACGGGCTCGACGGACGGGACCCTGGCGATTGCCGAGGCGCACGGTGCCCGGATCGGCCACCACCCCTGGACGGGAGACTTCGCGGAGGCGCGCAACAAGGCTCTGGACATGGCGACCGGCGACTGGGTGCTCGTGCTGGATGCCGACGAGGAACTGGCCCCGGGGTCCGGCCCGATGTTGCGCGAGACGCTTCGCCGCAAGGACTACGGTGCCTTCGGGCTCGTGATCGACAATGCGTTGGGCGCCGGAAAGGAAATCCAGCGCGCGACCATCGTCCGCCTGTTCCGCAACGTCCCCGAGATCCGCTATTCGGGTCGGGTCCATGAGCAGGTCCTGCCCGCGGCCCACGCCGCCGGCATCAGGATTGGTACCGTGCCGGTCCAACTGACGCACAAGGGTTATACGGACGACATGATGGCGCGGCGCCAGAAGGACCAGCGGAACCTCGACCTGCTTCTGCAGCAGGAAAGCGAACTACCGGAGCCGCAAGCCTACAACCAGTTCAACCTGGGACAGCAGTTCAAGCGCATGGGCCACATCGACGAGGCCGAAAGACACTATCGCCTTGCCATCGAACTCCTGCATGCCACGGATCCACAGAGCCAGGCCCCCTACCACGCCCCGTTGCTGTACGGACTGGTCATCCTGTTGAAGGAAACCGGCCGGATAGCCGAGGCGACCGACTGGGCCGAGCGCGCAGCCACCATCTTCCCGGACGCCGCCAACCTGCTGCACCAACTGGCCGTTCTGCGCCTGCTCGCAGGCGACGCTGATGCCAGCCTCGACCTGCTGGACCGCGTCATGGCTCTCTCGGACACACCATTCGCGGGCGGTACCGATCTTGGCGTGTTCAGCTACCTGAACGATGCGGCGCGAGGCATCTGTCTGGCACGCAAGGGACGCCTGCAGGAAGCGCGTCGGGTCTTCGGGCGGGCCCTCGAGACATCGCCCAAGCCAGACCCGGCCACGGAAGTCAACCTCGCCCTGGTCGAACTGGCCGAAGGCCTCGAAACAGAGGCCACGGCGCGCCTGTCGCGCGTCATCTCGGAACATCCCGAGGAAGCCAAGGCCTGGCTCGTGCTGGGACAGCACGTGGCCAAGCAGGGCCATGTCGCCGAGACCCTGGCCCTGTATGACCAAGCACTGCGCCATCACCCGGGCCTGGCCGACCTGCAGCACGAAAGGGCGGACCTGCTGCTTCGGAGCGGGGCCATCCACGAGGCTGTGGACGCATTTGAAGACCTTCTGACCCGGAGGTCGGATGACCGCCGGGCAGGCATCAGCCTGTCAGTGGCAAGGTTGCTGCGTGGTGATACCGACGCGGGGCGGATTCTGGCCGATGCCGCGAATGCCGTCGAGGTGGCGGATACCCGCAAGGCCTGGCTGGCGACGGCCCACGTGCTGCGGTGTTGTGCCGGTGAGGCCATCGCGCCGGAAGCCTTGATGGATACGGGCTTCAGCCAGCAGGAAATCCGTGCCCAGTGGCAAGGGTTGCTGCGCACCCTGCTGGCCCACGGCCAGACGGACGCCATCATGAAACTGCTCGACGCGCAGGAAAGCCACGAGGTCCGCCTTCCCGGCCTGGGGCGTGATCTGGCCGTCGTACTCATGGGCGCAGGGTTCGAGGATCCAGCCCTCGCCCTCCTGCTGGCACACAGGGAAGCTCACCCCGAGGACGCGACGGCGTACCTGCACCTCGCCCGGATATGCCTCACCAGGAACCTTTTCGAGGACGGGGTCGAGTTGCTCCAGGAGTGCATCCGCCTGGACCCGACTCTGACCACGGCGCGCAGGATGCTCATCAAGATGCGCCAACTGGCTCGGGCAGCGGCCACGACGGCTGCATCCGCGTCCTGAGCCCACGCGACGGCCAAGAGCCGGCACAGCGCCCCGTGGGGCGCCGTGCCGGCTCTCGCAGTTTCCGGCTCCGGGAGGCATGAAGGGAGCGCGGTCCGGCAGAATGCCTGAATCAGGCCGCCCCCTCCGCCTGGTGCGGGCGGCAACAGGGCAAGCCCCGCACGCCCCCCCAAAGCAATCGGACGAGGCACCTGCCCGCCGGTTCCCCCATCCATCAACCCGGTGCCGGTTCAGGTCGGCGCCACCTTGTGAACACTGTTTGCGACGCCCTTCGGACCCAGCTTAGCCAGAAGAAGCCTTGCGTTCACGCCAGTCCCGCGCCCGGGTCCCAGTCCGGTGCACGGTGGATTGTCGGATGACGGAGGTCCGAGCGGTGCAGGGGCCTCGCCATTTCGTCTTCCCCTTGGCGGGGCGACATGGGACTAGTCGGTCGACCAGGCCCCCTCTTGAAGCGTTATGTTCGAAAAATCACGCCATGAGATGCCCGGAGCCGGCATCGCCACGCAAGTCGCTGCAATTGTCGGGTAACATAAGCTTGGAATCGGGGAGTTCAGGCCCCGAAGCCGAAGCCACGACACGACCCCGATCGTGTCGCACGATCCCTGACCGGGGATCGGTTTCCCTGGTCCCGCCATGGATGGCGGGATGTGTCCCAGCAAGGAGGTCCCATGCCTATCGAATTTCCCGTACAGCCCCCGTCTCGGGGCCTGATCCGCAGCCTGGTCAGCGCGGAAAGCAATCTCAACCGCTCTATCCAGAGGCTCGCGAGCGGCCTGCGCATCAACTCCGCGGCGGATGATCCCGCTGGCGCTTCCATCTCGACTCGGATGAGGGGGCGGGTCGTGAGCATCGACCGCGCCTCGCAGAATGTCGGCGAGGCTGCTTCGTTGCTCGCCACGGCGGACGGAGCCATGGAATCCACGGCGGACGTGCTCATCCGGATGCGCGAACTGACAGTCGCAGCAGCGAGCGACACGATGTCCTCATCCGACCGTACGGCCGTCAAGACGGAACTCGACCTTCTCTCGGCCGAGTTGGATCGTATCGGCAACCAGACGAGTTACAACGGCAGGGTCCTGCTGGACGGCAGTGCATCGTTCACGTTTCAGATAGGTGCGGACGCCTCGGCGACCACCAGCGTGACCCTTGACGACGTTAGGGCGGCAAGCCTCGACGTCGAGCCGGGCGATCTCGTCGTGAGCACGGCAGCCAACGCATCAACCACGCTCGGCAAGATTGACGCGGCCATCGACGAGCTTGCAACCTCTCGCAGCAAGGTCGGCGCGCGCATCAATCGTCTCGAGTTCACGGCCTCGGCCTTGAGTGTCGAGTCGGAGAACCTGAATGCGTCGGTCTCGCGCATCCGCGATGCGGATCTCGCGCAGGAGAGCACACGCATGCTGCGTGCCCAGTTGTTTCAGGAATCTGCACGCGCCATGTTGACCCAGGCCAACTCAGGGAACGACGGCATACTGCGGATGATCCGGGGAAGCTAGCCTCCCCGGCTTGACAGGCCACGCGGTCCACCCCAGAATTCCCTTTCTGGACGGCCGCGTGGCCGTTCTGCTCCAGGGGAGATGCTGGAGTGGTTGAACAGGCAGTCCTGGAAAGACTGTAGGCGGCCAAAAGTCGTCTCCGGGGTTCGAATCCCCGTCTCCCCGCTCACTCCGACGTTGAGGCTCGTCATGTCCGCAACCGCGACCTTGAATCCCGCCATCGCGCAGCAACGCGCCGCCATTGCCGAGGCCGTCGCGTGCCTTCGGGACAAGGGTGTCGGCACGCCCCGCATCGCGATGATCCTGGGTTCCGGGCTCGGGCCCCTGGCCGACGAGGTGGAGAACCCCATCGTCATCCCCTATGGCGAGATCCCCGGCTTCCCCGTCTCGACGGCCCCCGGCCACGCCGGACGCCTCGTCGCCGGTCGCCTGCAGGGTCAGGACGTCCTGATGATGCAGGGCCGCTTCCATACCTACGAGGGCTACAGCCAGCAGCAGGTCGCCTTTCCCGTCCGCGTGTTCGCGGCGCTCGGGGTCAAGGAACTGATCGTGACATGCGCGACGGGCGGCCTCAACCGGGCCTTTTCGGCCGGCGACATCATGGTCATCACGGACCACCTCAACCTTACGGGTGGCAACCCCCTGATCGGCCCCAATGATCCGGATATCGGCCCCCGCTTCCCCGTGATGTTCGAGGCCTACGAACCGATGCTGCGCGCCAAGGCGGTGATGGCGGCTCTCTCTCTCGGCTTCTCGTTGCAGGAAGGCGTTTATGCTGGCATCACCGGCCCGGCCTATTTCACGCGCGCGGAACTGCGCTACCTGCAGACGATCGGGGCAGATGCCATCGGGATGTCGACAGTAGCCGAGGTCATCACGGCCGTTCACGCGGGCCTCCGCGTGCTGGGCCTGGGATTGATCAGCGACATGGCCCTGCCCGATGCCCAGCATCACGCGACCGAGCAACAGGTTCTCGACACGGTCGCCGCCACGGCCGACCGCATGAAGCAACTGGTCCGGGCGCTCCTGTCCAGCCTGGACTGAACCCCCGCGCGCCTTGACGCCCGCGCCCCGCGGGTCGTACCATCGACTCCCCGGCACCATAGCTCAGCCCGGTAGAGCAAGCGGTTCATACCCGCTGTGTCACTGGTTCAAATCCAGTTGGTGCCACTAGGATGCCTCTTGCAAGCGACCTTCCCCAGGCGCTGAAGCAGGCCGTGGCCCATCCCGATTGGCCCGCCCGTGACGCGCCCCTTCTGGTGGCCGTCAGCGGTGGCCCCGACTCGTCGGCCCTCTTGCTGGCCCTGCTGCGCCTGACGGAACACCCTCTGCACGTCGCACACATCGACCACGGCATGCGACCGGACGCGGGTGAGGATGCCGCGTGGGTTGCCGAACTCGCAGCATCCCTGAGCGTGCCCTGCTCGATCCATCGCCTGCCGTCGCCGCCCCGCCAGGAAACCGAGGCACGTATCGAACGCCATGAGGCGCTCGCTACCCTCGCCCGACAGCTGGGCATCCCGGCGATTGCCCTTGGCCATCACGCGGACGATCAGGCGGAAACCCTGCTGTTGAGGATGCTGCGGGGCACGACCCCGGACGGCCTTGCCGGGATGACCACCGTATCTGCCGGCATGGCGGGTGCCACCTTGCTCCGACCGCTGCTCGGCTGCACGCGGGCTGCCATCGGGACCTGGCTGGACACCCAGTCCCTGCCGTCCCCACCGCGCAGGGACCCGAGCAACGAGGACCCCGACTACACACCACGCAATCGCTTGCGGCTGGAATTGACCACCGGACTCGACCGCATCCAACCCCGCTGGGTCGAGGCTCTGTGTCGTCTGGCGGAACGCCTTGGTGATGACCGTGAAGTCCTCGACACGTCGGCCCGGGAGGCCTTGGCGGACTTGCGACGACCTGGCCGGGACGACCTTGACCTGACTAGCCTTATGGCTCTGCCCCGTGCCGTCCGGCGCCGGGTACTGGCCCATGGCTTTCCGGCCCTGGAGACCCTCGCTCAGGAGCGCATCCTCGCCTGGCTGGACGAGGGTCATGGCGGCCACCTGCATCTCCGGCAGCACGTGGCATGGGTACGGGACGGCCGTCTTGCCGTCCTGCCCCCAATGGCCGAAACCCTTGCATCATGCCGCCTTTGCTTGACGCCCCCACCGCCCCGGCCTAGCATGCCCGAGGGGCAATCCCCGCCCGATTTCCGGGTCTCCTGAGGCTTTGACGTGAACCGGTTCTGGAAGAACAGCGGCATCTCCATCCTGCTGGTGCTGCTCGCATTCGTGTTCGTTGGCAGCCTGATGCGCTCGGGACACGTCGTGGAAGACGTCAGCTACACGCGCTTCCTCGACATGGTCGACAAGGGCTCCTTGAAGTCCGTCACCATCGACAACCTGTCGGGCACGATCGTCGCGACACCCCGCGAGACGACACCGGGCACCCGGCCGACGCAGGTCCGTACGGTGGCCCCCGATGATCCCAGCCTGATCGCGACCCTGAAGGATGCCCGCATCGAGATCTCCGGCAAGCGCCCCGATCAGACGAGCTGGTGGGTCTCGTTGCTCAGCACGGTGCTGGTGCCGATCCTGATCATCGTCGGCCTCTGGATCTTCATGCTGCGACAGGCGCAGAGCGGATCGAACCAGGCCATGAGCTTCGGCAAGAGCCGGGCCAAGATGATGCTCGACAACAAGCCCAAGGTAACCTTCGCCGATGTCGCTGGCATTGAGGAAGCCAAGACCGAACTGCAGGAGATCGTCGAGTTCCTGAAGACGCCCGAAAAGTTCCAGGCCTTGGGTGCCCGGATCCCGCGCGGCGTCCTGCTGGTGGGCGCGCCCGGAACGGGCAAGACCTTGCTGGCCAAGGCAATTGCGGGCGAGGCGGGCGTGCCGTTCTTCAGCATCTCGGGTTCGGACTTCGTGGAAATGTTCGTCGGCGTGGGCGCCAGCCGCGTCCGTGATCTGTTCGAACAGGCCAAGAAGCATGCCCCCTGCATCGTCTTCGTCGACGAGATCGATGCCGTGGGTCGGCAGCGCGGTGCGGGCCTGGGCGGCGGTCACGACGAGCGCGAGCAGACCCTCAACCAGTTGCTCGTCGAGATGGATGGCTTCGAGCCCAACGTCAGCGTCATCGTCATCGCCGCCACCAACCGGCCCGACATCCTGGATGCGGCCCTGATGCGTCCGGGCCGCTTCGATCGCCAGGTGGTCGTCGACAATCCCGACGTCCGGGGCCGCAAGGCCATCCTCGAGGTCCACGTCAAGAACAAGCCGCTCGCCGAGGGCATCGATCTCGAGGTACTCGCCAAGCGGACGCCCGGCTTCACCGGGGCAGACCTGCAGAACATGGCCAACGAAGCGGCACTGCTGGCAGCCCGCCAGAACCGCAAGGAAATCGTGATGGATGACTTCGAACACGCCATCGACAAGGTCATCGCCGGCCCCGAGCGCCGCAGCCGCATCATCGGCGACCGGGAGAAGGAGATCATCGCCTACCACGAAGTCGGCCACGCCCTGGTCGCCCATGAGCTTCCCCACGCCGACCCGGTCCACAAGGTGACGATCGTGTCCCGGGGCATGGCGCTGGGCCTGACGATGACGCTGCCCGAGGAGGACCGCGTCCTGACCAGCCGGAGCGAATTGCTCGACCGCATCACGATGATGTTCGGCGGCCAGGTCGCCGAGGACATTGTCTTCGACGAGATCACCACGGGCGCCAGCAACGATCTGGAACGCGCCACGGCTCTTGCACGCCGGATGGTGACGGAATGGGGCATGTCGGAGGCCGTCGGCCCCCTGACCTTCGGACGTCGCACCGAGCACGTCTTCCTGGGCCGAGAGTTGGGCGAAGACCGCAACTTCAGTGAGGATGTGGCCGCGCTCATCGACCGCGAGGTCCGACACATTGTCGAGAGTTGCCACAAGCGGGCGCGCGAGATCCTGACCGAGCACCGGAACACGCTGGAACGCGTGGCTCAGGAACTCATCCGACGCGAAACCCTGGATGCCGACGAGTTCAAGGCGCTCGTCGACGGCGGCCTGCCACCCGCGGCTGCAGCCGATCCGGTGCCGACGCCGGCCTGAACCGGTCGGCTCGGGCCGAAAAGACCAACAATGCCGCCCGCGTCAGGGGACGCGGGCGGCATTTTCTTCGTTGGCGCCAGTCTTCAGGTGCGCTGTCTTACGGCCTCGAACAACAGGATGCCTCCGGCCACGGATGCATTGAGCGAAGGCGTCTTGCCCGGCATGGGCAGTCGCACGACGTGGTCGCAGGTCTCGAGCAGGTTGCGGGAAAGACCACGCCCCTCACTTCCGACGAGCAGGGCGATCGGTCCCTTCATGTCGACTTGCCAGGGCAGTTCTTCCCCGGCGCCGTCCGCGGCAACAACCCAGAAGCCGGCAGCTTGCAGGTCCCGGATCGCCTGCGCGAGGTTGACGACCCGCGCTACCGGCACGAGATCGAGCGCACCGGCAGCAGCCTTGGCGACCGCCCCAGTCAGACCCACGGCGCGACGCTGGGGAATGACCACGCCCTGGGCGCCGGCGGCCTCTGCAGAGCGGATCAGCGCCCCAAGATTTCCCGGGTCCTCGATACCTTCCAAGAGCAGCAGCAGAGGCTTCTCGGCCGCCCGTGCCTCCTCGAGCACCTTGGCGAAGGTCTGGTAAGCCACGGGCGCGAGCGAGGCCACGACTCCCTGGTGGGGCCCGGCGACCAGATTGTCCAGGCGCTGGCGCTCGACCTCGACCACGGCCACGCCCGCTTCGCGGGCCTGCATGCGGATGGCCGTCGCGAACTTCGCATCCTCGAGGCTGCGCTGCAGCCAGACCTTGTTGACGGGGCGACCACTGCGGACGGCGGCCATCACCGCGTGACGCCCCCAGACCATCTCGCTCTCGGGCTCGGGGCGATCATCGTCCTCACCCTCGGGACGGGCTTCGATCCGGGGAGCCCGGCCACGCGGCGCAGCCTCGGCAGCCTCGCGGCGACGACCGGGACGCGGTGCACGCTCCTCGCCGGAGGCAGCAGGACGCGCTGGGCCCTTGCCTTGGCCAGGACGGGTCCGAGCGGATCTCGGGCCATCCGGACGACTGCCTTCCGGGCGGCCACCCTCCGGCTTGCCGAAACGCCCTTCCTTGCCAGCGGGAGGCGCTCCACGGCCGGGCTTGCGCCCGCCGGGCGCATCGGGCACATCCATGCCCATCTTGCGGGCCATGGATGCCGACACAGGACCGAGCTTGCGCCCGCGGCCGGGACCGCCCGACGAAGGGGGGCGGCCCTTAGGACCTGGCTTCTTGCCTGGCGGCATCGTCGTCCTCCTCGGGACCATCCTGGCTGGGGGGTGGCAGGTCCACCATCGCCTCCGCACGGGCCAGCACCCACGCGAGTCGCTCGTGGCGTCCCAGAAGCCAAAGATAACCTATCCAGGCCTCGAATGCCGTGGCCCAGCGGTAAGTCCCGGGATCAGCCGACCGCGTGACGAGACGTTTCAGGGCACGTGCACGGCGCACGACCTCGCGTTCGTCCTCGACGAGTTCGGGTTCGAGGACACGCAATACGCGGGACTGGGCGACGGCCCGGACCCGACGCACGGTCTCGCGATGGCGGGCATCGCCCTGCAGCGGCCGGGCAAGCCCGCGCCTGCGGACCTCCAGTTCGTGGACGGCATCGCCCAGATAGGCCAGGTCCCGGGGATGAATCTCGGCCAGCAAGCGCGCCGGATTGCCCGCCCGCGCCTCCTCGAGGGCCTCGGGTCCCGGGACCTCAGGCAAGCGGAACGCCTTCGGGGGTCCAGACCCATGCCCACGCCTGCGCCTCGGCATGGGTCACCTCGACGGAACCGTCCTTGCGGTCGGCCAGCACGAAGCCCGCGCCGGTCAGGTGGCCACGCATCGCGTCAGCCCGGGCAAAATCCCGGGCGATGCGTGCAGACCGACGGGCCTCGAGCCAGTGGGACATCTGCGCTGCCGGCTGGTCTGCGGCCGCCAGCCCATGGTCCGGTACGTCGCGCAGACGGGCGGCCGCCTCGGCGGCAACGACCGGCCAGTCGACACCCGCTGCATCGCCCGCCGCCAGATCGAGACCGAGCACGGACGCAAGGCGACGCACCTCGAACACGACATGACCCGCCGCCTCGGCATCGGCACCCTCAAGACCGGCGATCTCGGCCCGGGCATCCCACAAGGCGGCGAGCGCGCGCGGCGTGTTGAAGTCCTCGTCCATGGCCTCGGCAAAAGCATGCGCGACCTTGGCGCCCAACGCCTCGACGAGAGCCGTGCGAGGCGCAAGCGCCGCCTCACGGGCCGCCAGCGAGCGACGCAGGCGCACCAGAGCCCGCGTCGCGCCCTCGAGGGCCTCCTCGGTGAAGGAAAGGTCCTGCCGATAATGGGTCTGCAGCAGGAAGTAGCGCACGGCCATCGGGTCGTGGACCTCGAGCAGGTCCCGTACCGTCCGGAAGTTCCCGAGGCTCTTGGACATCTTCTCGGCATCGATGTTGACGAAGCCGTTGTGGAGCCAGCAGGTCACGAAAGGTGCGTCATTCAAGGCCTCGGACTGGGCCACCTCGTTTTCATGGTGTGGAAAGAGCAGGTCGATGCCCCCCACGTGCAGGTCGAGGGTCGTGCCCAGCAACTCCGCGGCCATTGCGGAACATTCGAGGTGCCAGCCGGGACGCCCCTCGCCCCAGGGACTGGTCCACGAAGGCTCGCCGGGCTTGGCTGCCTTCCAGAGGGCAAAGTCCGCCGGACCACGCTTGTTGGGATCCGGCTCGTCGAGCCGGGTCCGCTGGCCCAGGTCCTCGACCGAGCGGCCCGAGAGACGACCATAGTCCGGAAAGCTGGCAACCTCGAAGTACACGCTGCCGTCCGGTACCGCGTACGCATGGCCCTTGGCCATCAGGCCCTCAATGAAGCGAAGCATGGCCGCGACGTACTCCGTAGCGCGGGGATAGTCCGTGGCCCTGAGGATGCCCATGCGATCCATATCGGCGAAGTACGCCGCTTCCCAGCGACGCGTCAGCTCTGCCGGTTCCTCGCCCCGTTCGGCGGCCCGCAGGATGATCTTGTCGTCGATATCCGTGAAGTTCTGGACATGCCGGACCTTGTAGCCGACGTGCTCGAGGTAACGCCGGACGATGTCCCACGCGACATACGCACGGGCATGGCCCAGGTGGCACGCATCGTAGACCGTGACCCCGCAGGCGTACATCGTGACCTCGGGCGGATTCGCGGGGGCGAAGGGCTCAAGCCGCCTGGTCAGGTCGTTATGGACCCTCAGCATCTTCCAAGTCTAGCAGAGAGCGACCCGACGCCCCTTGCCCGGGCTCTCCCGGGGGACACCATGCTCCCGCCCCCCAGAGGCAGAGGAGAGAACCATGCGCGTCCGAGACCTGATGAATCCCCACGTCCACGCCTGTGGTCCCGAAACCACGGTGCTGGAGGTGGCCAAGCTGATGAAACGTGAGGATGTCGGCCTGGTGCCGATTCTGGAGGGTGGACGCATCATGGGTGTCGTCACCGATCGGGACCTGGCACTAGAAGCCGTCACGGCCGACGCCCTGCACGTGCCCATCCGCAACCTCGTGCATCACGGGCCGGTCTGCGTGGACCCTGATGCCTCGCTCGAAGAAGCCGCAGACCAGATGATCCGGCACCGCGTACGCCGCCTGTGCGTCAGCAGCCAGCCGGCAAACGGCACGCTTCAGGGCATTGTCAGCCTTGACGACCTCGCGAGCCTGCCCGATCCGTCACTGGCCGCCCGCGTCCTGTGTGAACTTCACCCCCGATTGCGGAAGAGCCGCAAGGCCGCCTGAATCGGAAGCTGCGGCCGCGTCAGAGGGTGAAGGTCTGGACGTGCTGGCGTTCTGCCTCGCCCTCGACGCGGGTCCTGACTTCGAAGTGCTCGGCGATGCCGCTGTGGTGGATCTTGTGCTTGAGCAGGTTGTCGACCTGGAAGATGCCCGCGCTGTTGTTCATCGTGACCTCGACCCGGACCGGCCGGGTCTCGCCCTTGGAGATGGCCACCTTGTCGATGGCGGCGGCCGAAAGCGAGTGGATGCTGACCCGCCCACCCTTGATGATGGCGCGGGAACGCCATTTCGACATGTCGAGGGCATCGGCGACCTTGACGACGCCGGCCTCGACCGTGAGGCAACGTTGCATCGAGTTGTGCCCGATCATCGCGTGCAGGGTCTCATGTACGATCGTGACGGCCTCGACAGGGCTGTAGATCCCCTCAACGAGGGCCGGCAGAGCCTGATGCACGAGGAAGAGCGAATGCGACTCGTGACTGTCGCGGTGCACAGTCATGCCCACGTCGTGCAGCAAGCCGGCCAGGACAACGACGACCTCGGCATCCGCGAAGGTCAGGCCCTGATCGGCGACAACACCGGGCACCACACCGGCCTCACCCAGCAGGCGCAGGATCTTGAGGGCATTGTGGGCGACGATCTTGACGTGGGTGGGGCCGTGGTCATTGACCCCGGCCCGTTGTGAATTGACGACCGCCACCTGCCACATCCGCGGCAGGACGGCAGCTTCCTCGATCCGCCCCAGGATGGAGGCAAGTCGAGGATTGTCCGAAACAGGAAGGATCATGCCCCCTCCTCATACCCCGGCCCGAGGGCGAAGCGCACCGGTCAAGGGACCCTGGAGGATTGGAAATCCAGCAGTTGCCCCGTGCCCGGATCCACGGACCACGTTGCTGCAAGCCTTCCTGCGGTCGCCACCGTGAGGAGGGGATGCCCCTCCGAGACACGCCAGGACCATGTCGCCGACTGCGTCCCGGGCACCCCCCGGGCCACCAGGTCGGTCGCCAGTTGGGCGGAATCAAGCAAGCCCTGGGCTGGCAGCGCCGGAGCCGGTTGCCCCCGATCCTGCCAGACCCTGAAGTGGTGCTTGCCCATCCGGACTTCACATGTGCGGATGATCTGGCCCGCCTCCATGAAGGTGTAGACCCACCCCCCCTTGTCCCCCGAGCGTCCACGGACGAGGTCCCTGCCCTCAATGCCGACGAGGATCGCTCGGGGCGACCAGGCGGCGACCTGGCGAACGGCAATCGGCATGGTCTCGGCCAACGATCCGGTCCCGCCCTCGGATCGGAAGCTGCGCTCCATCCACCAGCCCCCGGCCCAGACGGCGACCGAGATACCTCCCAGAAGCCACAACGTGCGCTCGTCCAAGGCCAGCCTCCCCGACAGGTTCATCCTAACAGCATGCATGGGGCCTTCCGACGGTTAGTTCGCAATGGGCGGATGCTAGCGTGAGGGCGTCACCGGTCCGGGAAAATCCCGGATCCTGCAGCGACCCACGTCCTTACGCCGAATCCCCGTGGCCGAGCAGCGGCACTGCCGCCGTTCACCTGCCCTGACGCCCTCGACCCGTGCGCGACATCGCGTTCCCGCCCCTGAACCAGGGTCGGAGCCTCACGTCCGGTTGGTTGTCCGAGAGGAGACTTCATGGCGCGCTTGAACCTGGCGACACGCTGTATGCTCGGTGGCCTCATGGCCGCCACCGTCTTCGGTTGTGCCTCATCCCCGACCCAGCAGCCCCCGACCGGACAACCGGCCGCCGGGCAGGTCACCGTCCCGGTGGCCTCGGAGCTGGGCGGTGGCGGCAACCCCACCCGTCCCTCGTCGGGCGGAGCCGTGGCGCCCGCGGTCCCCATCCCCGGGCTGTCGATTGGCGCTGCGCCCACGATGTTGCCCTTCGTCTCGGTCATCGGCGGCGAGAAACAGCTCTTCGTGTATGACCGCACGATCAGCGACAACTATGCCTTGGTGGGCGCCGGCATCGGCGTGAACAACCCCGAGGTCTTCAGCAGCGGTCGGGTGGTCTTCGACCGCCAGCAGGGCCGTCGTTCGCAGATCTTCGTCTACGATGTCGTGGCGGAGCTGCTCGTCGCCTTGAACGACGTCAACGGCCTCGGCTCGGTGCGCCGTCCGAGCATGAGCTTCGACGGCACGGCCATGACCTTCGTGCTCGAGGGCGAGCGGCGCCAGCTGCCCAAGGCCATGCTGTGGCTCAACGGGGTCGTGGCCGACCTCGCCAAGGTCAACGCCCAGGCCTCCTGCGAGGGTGGTGTCAACTGGATCCGGATCTCCTGCGACGCGCGCTGGGCAGTCTTCACGACGCTGGCAGGCCGGCTCTATGTCTACGACCTGCTGAACCCGATGGTCCACGAGCTCACGCAGGCACGCCTGTACGGGCAGATATCGCACCCTGCGATCAGTCCCGACGGCACACAGATCGCCTTCGCTGCCAGCGATGGCAACGTGTACCGGTATGACCGGGTGGCGAACCTGGTCGACCCGATGCCGTTCCTGAACCAGGCCTTCACGAACTATGACGTCACCGATCCCAAGTTCGTGTGCTTCGACAACGCGCACATCTACACCGAGATGCTGACCCGGGGCGGCGACATCCTGACCAACCACCTGCCGGATCCCAAGTGCGATTCGGATGACTGCGGCGAAGACCACGAAGATGATCGCGACCGCGGCCACCGTCCGCCCCGCACCCTGGTTCGCCGGGTGACGGAGTACAACTGGATCACCGAGACCCTGGCCACGCTGACGGTGCTCAACAATGTCGCCGCCGAGGGCGACCAGCAGATCAGCGACCTAGAGGACGACGACCGCCACGGCGGTCGCCCCTGAGCGACAAGCCCGCAGCCACGCGGGGCCTCCGGACTACGATCCGGGGGCCCCGCCCCTGCCTCATGGGGCGTCGCGCCGGCTGGTGAATTCGAAGTCGGGGCGCCGAATCTGCGCACGCCAATATGGGCCATCCGTACGGGTCAGCGTGTCTCTCAGGCCCGTCACGACGGAGGGCAGGGCCGTGGCCTGCGCCCAGTCCCAGAACCACGTCGGCATGAACGCGAAATCGGGGTCGATGCGCGCACTGTAGAGCATCACGGATCGCCGCCCCGACCACGGCAGCATCTGCAGGCGGCCGTCGTAGGTCTTGACCGTACCCGATTCTTTCTGCCACGAGCAGACCCTGCGCTCCGCGTCGAGCACGGCCCGGGTCGTCACCCAACGCTGGGGCAAGGGCCAGGGCAACTTCAGCACGTAGGTCCCCACGACCTCCCGAGGTGCCTCCGAGACGATGCGCGCCTCGGAGATGCCGGTGTAGATGCGATCGTAATTCCGGAAGTCGGTCGCGAGCGCCCAGGCATCTCTTGCCGTAGCAGGCAGCAGGCCGGCGGAGGCCACCATCCGGTTGGGGGCCTGGACATCCTCCCACCGGGTCAGCACCTCGCCATCCTCCAGGCGCCGCAACTCCTCGTACGTCAGCTCCCGGCCCGCCAGCACCACCGTGGCGGCGGGTGCGGCCAGTGCGCGAGCCGGAGAGAACAAGGAGAGCAAGACAAGAAAGACGCCCGGCAGGAGCCGGACACCGGCGCGGCCGACGGCCTCCATGTTCCTCCGATACCCTTTCGTGACGCTTTGCAACAACTTCCCCCATCCTTGACAAGTACTTAACCGGATTCAGGCATAATGAATCAGACACCGAGAGGATCCGACGCCGTGCGCCAATCCCGTTTCGTTCTGAACCTGCTTCTGGCGGGTGCCGTCCTGGCCTCGGTGTCCGCTTGCGGCACCCAGCCCACGCTGCGGCCGGCAGTTGCCAGCTCGGCCCTGATGGCCCGCAAGATCAAGGTTCGCGGCCTGCCCGCCGACTATTACAAGGGCACCGAGGGCCTCGCGGGACCCGCGCTGGTGCAGGCCCTGAACGGCGTCGTGGCCAAGCATACGGACCTAGGCTACGACACGGCCCGCGACCACCTGTTCGGCGACGTGGCCGACACGGATGACGATGACATCGTCGAAGACATCTACACCGGCGAGGCCTTTACCGGTGTCCGCGATCGGGGAACAGCCTCGAAGCACAACCTCAACACCGAGCACACCTGGCCCCAGAGCCTGGGCGCAAAGGGGGCGGCCCGATCCGACCTGCATCACCTGCAATCCTCGGACGCCGGCATCAATGGCAGCCGCGGTTCGTTCGCCTTCGGGACGGTCGCAGGGTCGCCCACGTTCCAGTTCCCTGCCGTGGACGGCAAGACGCGCATCGGCGAGGATGCGCGCGGCAACACGGTCTGCGAGCCGCGCCCGGGTGTCCGGGGCGACATCGCCCGAGGCCTGCTGTATTTCTACGTAGTCTACGGGGGCTACGACTCGACCTCGCTCAAGAACTTCGTCAACGAAGTCCGGACACTCGTGGCGTGGCACGATATGGATCCCGTGGACGCCGCCGAACGCGAGCGAAACGAAAGGGTCTGGCAGGTACAGGGCAATCGCAACCCGTTCATCGACGAGCCGACCTTCGTGGCGCGCGCAGCGTTCGACCGGATGGACCTGAGCCGCCCGAACCGCCCCAGCCGCCCTCGCTGACGGGCGGACCTTGCCGGCCCGGGACGCCACCGGCATCGTGCCCCTGCGAAACCCTCGCAGGAGGTGCCCTTGGATGCGATCGCGATGGTCTGGGCCGCGCTGGGGGCCAGCGGCGCACTGAGCCTGATCCTGGGACTCGGGCGCCGAATCGGGCTCGTCACGCCCGACCACGCCCTGCTGCTGGGGCATCTTGTCGCACCGGGGCATCCCGAGGCCCCGAGGCACGGCCTGCTCCTCCTGCACCTGCGCGGCTTCCTGCTCACGGCCTTTCTCGCCTGGGTCTGGCGCGTGACGGAATTGGCCCCGGGGCCCCTGCTGGGTAGCGCACTCGGCGGCGTATTGGGCCTTTATCTCGGCTTGCTGCAACGTCCCGTCTTCATGCTGGCGCGCTGGCTCGAACCCGCCGCGACCCGCCCCATGCTCGAGGCCGTCAGCCTGCTCGAAGGTCCGGACGGCCTGCTGGAGCGAAGTTGGCGCATCCTGGCCCAGATGCTGGCAGGCGCCACCTGCGGCGCCTTCCTCGGGCTTGGTGCGAATCCCGGCGTCGTCTCCGTGGCGCTGCTGCTGGGGCTGGCCGGTACCTACGTGACGCTGACCTCCGCCCGACACCGGACGGCACGCCCCGGGACGGTGCTGTTTCTCCGAGAGGACCCGGAGGATCAAGCCGCATTGCTCCGTTGGGCCGGCGAAAGTCCCGCCTCTCGAAGCTCCGGGGAGCAAGACGGCTAGGGCCTGTACACGGTGCTACGATGGGGCCATGCTCGGCTTTGGCGCACGGACGCTCTCGGCCCTCGACTGGGACGCGCTCAGGGCCTGTCTCGCCGCCGAGACGGAGGGCGCGGCCGCAGGACGCGAGGCGCTTGCCGTGATACCGAGCGCGGACGCAGATGAGGTGGCGTGGCTGCTGGACCTGACGGAGGCCCTGGATGAGGCCCTCGCAGGAGCCCGCGCGGACACGGGCGGGCTGGACGAGCCCGAGTTGCTGATTCGCCGGACGGAACAAGGTGGCAGCCTGTCCGGACAAGAGCTTCGCCAGATGGCACGCTGGGCCGGCCTCGCCGAGGCCTGGCAGGCACGCACGCGCCGCTATGCTCGTCTTGGCGCCGTCCTCGCCGTACGCTCGTGGGTCTGGCCGGACGTCGCCCGGGTCCGGCAGATCATCGAAGCCGTCATCGCCGAGGACGGCACCCTCGAGGATGGAGCATCCCCGGAGCTGGGACCAATGCGCCGCGAGGCACTCGAGGCGGGCAGGGCCGCACGCCGCAGGGCCGAGGGCCTGGCCCGCCGTCATGCAGAAGCACTCGGCGAAGACCATGTGCTTCTGCGGCACGAGCGATGGGTCCTGCCGATCCGGGCGGATCGGCGCGGCGAGGTGCCTGGGTTGGTGATCGACCGCTCCACGAGCGGCAGGACCCTGCACGTCGAACCGCCCGATCTCCTCGAGGCCAACGAGTCGTGGGCGACTGCCGACGCCGCGGTACGGCGTGAGGAGGCCCGCATCCTCGAGGCCCTCTGCCGCGAGGTGGGACGCCACGGCACAGCGCTGCGCGAGGCGACCGCCCTGTTGATCCGGATGGACCTGGCCCAGGCGCGCGTACGATTGGGCTGGCGCTGGCAGGGACGCCGGCCCGATGTCGGGGAAGCTCCGGAGCTTCGGGATACGCGACACGCCCTGCTCCGGCTTCGGCTCGAAGAAGCGGCGGTCCCCATCGACCTCCATCTGGGTACCGGGGGGCTGCTGATCACGGGGCCCAACACCGGCGGCAAGACGGCTGCCCTGAAGACCTTGGGCACGACGATCCTCTTGCACCAATCCGGCATCTTGCCGCCAGTGGGGCCTGGCACCCGCCTGCCCCACCTCACGGGCCTGCACGCGGAAATTGGCGACCCGCAATCCCTCGACGGAGACCTGTCGACCTTCAGCGGCCACGTCAAGGCCCTCTCCCGGCTGCTGCCCGACCTGCGGCCCGGACACCTGGTCCTGCTCGACGAGGTCGGCTCGGGTACGGACCCCGAGGAAGGCGCAGCGCTGGCCCGCGCGATTCTCGAAGCCGTACTCGACTCGGGCGCCTGGGTGGTGGCCACCACCCACCTGGGCCAACTCAAGACCCTGCCCTTCGAGGACAACCGGCTCGGACTGGCGACGACGCGATTCGATCTGGACCGCATGGAGCCGCGCTACCGGCTTTCCCACGGACAACCGGGAGCCTCGCTCGGCATCGCCGTGGCCGGCCGCCTCGGGCTGCCCGCTCACGTGCTGGGCCGGGCCCGGGCGCTGCACGAGGCACGGCAGGACACGAAGGATCGCCTGGTGGCGGAGCTCGACCGGGCGCGCGCAGAGGCCGAAGACCACGGCCGGGCCCTCGCCGCCTCGCGCCAAAAAGCCGAGGCCCTGCAGGCGGAGCTTGAAACGCGACTTGCGGGTTGGCGCCAGGAGGAACGCGACCTCCGGCGCAAGGCGCGTGCCTCGCTCGATGCGGAGCTGGACGAGGCCAGAAGCCAGGTTCGGGACGCCATCGCCATCCTTAAGGGCCGGCCTACCGGCGCCCAGATCCAGCAAGCCAAGGAACGCCTCGAGGCCTCGGCACGGGGACGACTTGCGCCACCCCAACCCCCTGCTGCCGAGACCCCCCTCGAGGCCGGCCAGCCGGTCTGGCTGGTTCGCCTCGAGCGCTGGGGCACGGTGGCGCGTGCTCCCGACGAACGCGGCCTGCTGCAGGCGGATGTGGGGGGCCTCAAGCTGACGGTACGCCTTTCCGAGGTCGCCTCAGGCCCGGAGAAGGGAGCGCGCCCCCCCGCGGTCATGCCCAAGGCGCCGCCGCCTTCGCAGCGGAAACGGACCGGCGGGTCCATCGAGGCGTGGGATCCCCCGCATGCTTCCCGAACGGTCGACCTGCGGGGCCGACAGGTCCTCGAGGCCGTGCCCGCGCTGGATCGGTGGCTGGCGGCCGCGTGGCTCGCCGGACACGAGACCGGGGTCGTCATCCACGGTCACGGCACGGGCGCCCTCCTGCAGGCTGTCCGGCAACACCTCGACGGCCAACCGGGCGTCGCCGGATGGCGCCCCGGCCAGTCCGGAGAGGGGGGTGACGGGGTGACGATCGTCACGTTCTTGTCATGACGCCTATTGACCACCCAAAGGCGCACGGCAAGCGACTTGACGCCTCCATCAAATCAAAGTTAAATTCATCTTACTTGCTTCTTAAGTGCGCCTTAACGTCTATCTGACATAGTAGTTGCATTGGTGTTTCTTAAGAAACTTTTAGAATACGTCGGAGAGCCCACCGTGCGGCTCACGGCGCCAGGAGAAAACCCCATGAATCCCACCTTCCACGGTTACGTCTGGCTCAGCCCTGAGGATGCTTCGCGCCCCGAGCGCGTCACGGCAGCCCGCAGCACCCTCGAGGCCTACTGCGATGCCAACGGCATCAAGCTGACAGACGTTCACATCGAGACCGGCCACTTCGGTTCGGCTCTCGAGCGCCCCATCCTCGGCAGCCTCATCGCCGAGCCCAACACCGTCCTCGTGATGCCCAGCCTGAACAGCCTCGGCCGGCGCTTCCACGATGTCGCCACGGTCCTCTCCGAGTTCGCCCATCGCGAAGTGCGCCTCGTGTCCATCGCCGAAGGCGTCGACACGAGCAAGCCCGAAGGCATGCAGCTGATCCGGGTCCTCGTCCGCATTCCCCAGGTGGCTGGCTGGATCAAGCCCATCAAGGCCCCCACGACCTCCAAGGTCTACGTCCGGGCCCGCGAAGTGCTGCACAACGGCGGCACCTGCCCCTTCGGCTACACCCTCGACGAGAGCACCAACCAGTTCGTCATCAACGAACGGGAAGCCCCCGTCGTCCAGCGCATCTTCCGCGAGCGGTCCGCCGGTCGCAGCCTGCGCCAGATCGCCGGCGACCTGAGCCGGGACGGTATCCCGACCAAGCGTGGCGGACGTTGGCAGGCCAACACCGTCAAGACCATCCTCGAGAACATCTTCTACACCGGCGACTACCAGTGCCAGAACAAGGTCTTCGAGCGTGACCACGAGCCCATCATCTCGAAGGAGCTCTTCACCGAGGTCAACAACGGCAAGGCCGTGCTTCAGGTCATCTGACCCTCTTCGTAGCGCAATAGCCCAGCCATCCTGCAGGGGATGACCGGGCTATTGCCTTGATTCAGGCGCCTACAGCAACGGCTTGATGGCCTTGTTGAAGTTGGCCAGGATCTCGTCGTGCTCCTCGCCCGGCGGGCCGATCCACTTCTGGCGAATCACACCCTTGCGGTCGATGAGAAAGGTCGTCGGAATCCCGCGGATGCCCCCGAAGCCACGCGCAAGCTCCTCGGAGCCCACGAGCAGAGGGTAGTTGAACCGGGTGCCCTGACGCTCGGCGAACTCCTTCGCGAAGATCGGCACCGCCACCTTGGGCTCGTCATCAAGCGACACGCCCAGCACGGTGAACCCCTTGCCCTTGAGGTCCTGCTGCAGGCGAATCAGGTCGGGAATTTCGTGCCGGCAAGGCGGGCACCAAGTGGCCCAGAAATTCAGCAGGACGACCTTGCCCTTGAGTGAAGCCAGGCTGACGCGCTTGGGTGAGGCCTTGCCTTCAACGGGAATTACCGCCAAATCGAAGGCCGGAGCCTGCTTGTCCGCCGACAGGGCGGGCTGGGCCGCGAACAAGGGCAACAGGGCCGCGCCAAGCAGGCGCGGCAGCAGGCGCGGACGCATCGCCATCACGCCTGGTCCTGGATGAACGTGCAGAAGGTCTTGCCCAGCAGAACTTCATCCCCGTCCTTGACGCCGACCGGTTGGCCGGGCAGGAGCCGTGCGCCCCGGTTGACGAAGGTACCGTTCAGCGACCCCAGATCTTCCAGGAAGTAGGCGCCTTCCTCGACGAAGAAGCGCGCATGTTTCCGCGAAATCTTGGCCTCGGGATCGTCCTCCGTCAGGTCGATCTCGGGGAAGGCCCCCCCGTCCGGATCCCAGCGGCCGACGTGGGTCTCTCCCTTGCGCTCGAGCTGGAAGGTCTGGTTGACACGACCGCCGCGCTTGATGACCAGGCGCGCAGGCGGAGCCATGGAAGCGTTGTCGGTGGCCTGGGGCTGTTCGGCAAGGGTCATCTGGGTCGTCCTCCGGGAGCCATGCGTCGCGACGTTACCATCCTACCCTCCGGACGACGCCGCGCGTCCAGGGTTCCGTCACTTACCGGTACTCCGACATCTGGACCAGCACCACGGTGATGTTATCCTCGCCCCCGCGCTGATTCGCGAGGTTGACGAGCCGCTGGGCGGCCGCGACGGGATCGATGGCATCGGTGACGATCTGGTGCAGCTCGGGGTCGGAAACGTGCCCGGTCAGGCCATCACTGCAAAGCAGCAGCCAGTCCCCCGTCCGCAAGGGACGCTGGTACAGGTCGACCTCGACATTGGGGTAGGTCCCCAGCGAGCGGTAAATCAGGTTGCGCTGCGGATGGACCAGCGCCTCCTCGGGCGTGATCTGGCCCAATTCGACCAAGCGCCCGACAAGGCTGTGGTCCCGCGAGACCTTGTCGATGCCCTGCCTGTTGATCAGGTAGCAGCACGAGTCGCCGACATGGGCGACATAGACCGTGTGCCCGAAGACCAAGGCCGTGGTGACGGTGGTCCCCATGCCCTGCATCGCCGGATTGGCACGCCCGGTGTCGTAGACCCGGGCATTGGCGACCTTGACCGCCTGCTGCAGATGCAGCTTGACCTGGCTGGACGGATCCTCGCCGTCTCCGAGCGAGGCCAAGGCGTTCTGGACGTAACTCGTGACCTCGTCGACCGTGATCGCCGAGGCGATTTCGCCCGCATTCACGCCGCCCATCCCGTCCGCACAGATGTAGAGCCCGAGACCGCTGCTCTGGCCCTGCGCCGTGAAGGTCAGCTCGAACACGCCAAGGGCGTCCTCGTTGCCTGTCCGCAACATCCCCACGTCCGAACAGGTCCCGACCCGTCGGATGGGATTCTGGACCAACTCGTGGATTTCGGCCCGAAGCTCCGCGCAGGACGAGAAGCGATCGAGGGGGTCGATCGCCACCAGCTTCCGCACGAGTCGTTCGATGTGCGGATGAATCGCGGGCAGGTAGTGACTGACGTCGGTGAAGACAAAGCGGTCTTCCTCGTGTTGCCAGATTTCCTCCGGACTGACGGTCGTGAGCAACTGGTGCCAGATGGCTCCCAGCGCAAAGAGGTCGGACCGCTCGGTAACGCGACCCTCGAGAAAACCGAACTGTTCGGGTGGGGAGTAACCCGGTGTGGCATCGACGACTTTCTGCACCGGCACCATCGTGGCGCGATGGAAGCCCGTCAGGCGCAACTGTCCTCGGTCCGGCGACACCACCAGGTACCGGGGCTGCAGATCGAGGTGAAGGATGCCCGACGCATGGAGTTGCCCCAGGGCGTCACAGATCTGGGCCACCCAGTCGATGGCCTGCTGGACCGGGATGTCCTCGCCACCCGCCAGGAAATAGGCCAGGTCGCGACCCTCGAGTTGCTCGAGCACCAGGTAGGCGCGGTCATCTTCCCGAAACAGATCCAAGGCCTTGACCACCGCCGTGGAGCGCACGGACCGGAGAATCAGGAATTCGTCCTGGAAGGGATGTCCCGCGGCATCATCGGCCCACTCGCTGTCTGCCAGCGCCTCGGGTATGGGGCCCGGCTGCACGGACCCGCGTTCCTTGACGATGACAGGCAGGTCGGTCATCGTGTCGAGCGCTCGGTAGAGGTTGGCCTCGTGCTTGCTCTCGAGGAATCGATCGATACGGTAGCGCCCCCTCAGGAGCACGTCGGGCCCCAAGGGCTCCGGCACGGTCCGTGGCGGGCTCATGCCGCACCTCCCCGCATGAACAGCCACATCAGCAAGGCACCGAGGGCCATCGACACGGGCACAAGGCTGGCCACGAACCACGGCTGCTGCCAGACCGCCCCGCCGTGCCGTCCATCCGCGGCATCGGCAAGGGAAGGATCGAGGTTGCGCGCCGTGAGGGCCTTGGCGTGGATCTTGTCGTAGGTCGACGTGTGATGGGCGGCAATATAGCCCTTGCAATTGGGACAGAACTGACGGCCCCGCGAGATGCGGACCCCGCAGTGGGGACAGTTCCGGACGGCCCCGGTCTCGTGGCCGCCCAGCAGGATGAGCTCGGCGAGGAGCTCGTCGCAGGTCTGGTAGCGACGTTCGAGCTCGGGCTCCAGCATCTTGGTGATGATGTTCTCGAGGGCCTCGCTGACCTCGCTGTTCAGCTGACGCACCGGCGGGAAGCTGAAGGGCGCCTCGTTCTGCGGGTCGCGATTGGTGAGCAGATAGTGCATCGTGGCACCCAGCGCATAGATGTCGGTCCGTTGCTCGACCTGTCCACGGTACTGCTCGGGGGGCGCGTAGCCTTGCGTGCCGATCATCGTGCCGCGGGCCTGCGGATTGAAGAAACGGGCGATGCCGAAGTCGACGAGGTAGATCTTGCCGAAGTGGGTGAGGATCAGATTCGCCGGCTTCATGTCCCGGTAGATGATGGGCGGTTTCTGGTGGTGAAGGTACGACAGCACGTCGCAGCACTGGATGGCCCAGCCGATGACACTCTTCTCATCGAAGGGGGCCATGCTCTCGTGCATCCGTTGCTCGAGATCCGTGCCCTGGATGTATTCCATGACCAGGTAGTGGCGATTGGCCTCCGTGAAGCGATCGTAGACCTCGGGGATCGCATTGTGATCGAGGTTGGCCAGCAGGTCGGCCTCGCGGTAGAAGTTCTGCGTCGCAATCTCACGCTGCTCGGGGTCCGTGAAATGGTCCAGCATCTCCTTGACGATGCAGACCTTGGAGCTGAAGCGCGTATCGTTGGCGAGGTAGATGGCACCCATGCCGCCCTGGCCTACCAACTGGGTGATGCGGTACCGCTCCTGCAGAAGCGTGGAGGGGGCCAAAAGGGTGCTGGGCGGCGCATACCCGGAAGCCGGTTGCGTCACCGCCCCCATGGGCTGCGCCGTCACCGCCGCCTTGAGGGGCTTGCCGCAGTCGCAGCAGAACCGGTTTTCCTCGTCGTTCGGCGTATGGCAGGAAGGGCAGTTTATCTGGGGCACGAGCTCTGGCACGGAGGGTCCGGACCCCGGCCATGTACCACGCCGGTCGTCCGTTCAACCCCACGGCCCAAAGGCCTGACTACAGGCCCTGCCCCGACTGCCTGCGGCATAGCCGGGGCATGGGCCCCCACGGACCTTGCCAACCCGCTTGCGATGGATCACCCGAGACCAGACGACAAAGCCGACGATGCCGCCCAGACTGGCAGCATGCGGCTTCCCGCCACGATTGCCGGGCAAAGGTTGTGGAGACCCCGTGGTTTGAAAATCCAACTATGCGGGTTTGCTCCGCTTGCATGCCGAGCACTCCCACATCACAAATCGCCACGAGAGGGCGGAGGACAGGAAGAGCCTTGGCCCTGCTGGTACTCGGATGTTCCGCGGGACCGGGTGACGGGACTTCTGTAGGCCCCCTGCAAGACTTCGTCGAAAACACGGGGGGTGATCGCCGGATTCTTGCACGGGCCAAGCCCACGCCGCCGCCCAAGCGTCGAAAACCCACACCGCGTCCCAAGGTACCGCGGGTAACGCCAGGTCCTGCAGCTACGGCAGCGCCAACGCCGACACCCACCGCTGCCCCACCTCCGGGAACGGTTTTCGTTCCGCCCGGGACCTTCCAGATGGGTTCACCCCTCAGCGAGGTGGGGCGTAGCCAGAGTGAGATTCCGCACCCTGTCACGCTGACGTATGGCTACTGGATGCAGGCAACAGAGATGACCCAAGGGTCTTGGCAGGCCGTGATGGGCAACAATCCCTCGGGTTTCACGGGCCACGCCCAACGCCCGGTCGAACGCGTGAGCTGGTTTGACGCGGTAGCCTGCGCGAACGCCATGTCCATTCGCGATGGCCTGCCCCCGGCCTACGCCATTGCCGGCTGCTCGGGGACCCCAGGTTCCGGAAACTATGGCTGCAGCAGCGCGACGCTCGAGGCCGGAACACCCGACCTTGCCGTCGGCTGGCGCTTGCCGACCGAAGCTGAATGGGAGCACGCCTATCGGGCAGGCACGACCACGCCTTGGTACAACGGCCACGACCCCGCACGCGTGGTCGACGTGGCGTGGTTCGGAACAGGATCACCCAATCTGGTGGGTCTCAAGGTTCCCAATGCCTGGGGGCTGTATGACCTCGCAGGAAACCTGGTGGAATGGGTCCAGGACGGTCCCTCGACCTATCCTTCGGTTGGCGTGACAAACCCGAGAGGGCCAGATAACGCGGCCAGGCGGATCATTCGCGGCGGCTCGTGCTGCTGGAGCGGGGTGTACACCGTACGGGCAGCGGCGCGCAACGATACCTGGCCGGGAGACAGGGACACGGATATCGGATTCCGTCTTGTCCGTACCGCCGTGAACACCGGGACACCTCGGACCTTCGCCGTGCAGGCTGCCGCGCGCGATGGCTCCAACTTCTCCGTCTGGCAGGATTCGGGCATAGACTTGCCGAGCTCAGGCAGGGTCGCCTTCTCAGCCTCCGGCCTGGCCTGGAACGATGGCCCTGGCGGTCCCGGTAGGGGGCCTGAAGGCGTCAATATCGCCATTGCGGACGCATTGGTACCCTCCCTAGGCGTTACTGCCCTGATTGGCAAGGTAGGAGCCACGGGAACCCCGTTCCTGATTGGCGCAGGACGCACGCTGAGCCTGCCCTCGGGGCGTCTGTTCCTTGCTTACAATGACTCGATAGCCTCGGATAACTCAGGCGCCTTCATCGTGACGGTCCGCACCCTCTGACGCAAAACAGGCCGCACGAACCCTTCCTGTTGTCTGGCCCGTCGATCCATCTGCCGCCCTCTCCCCTCCCAATATGGCCCCCGGACGTGCCCCATTTCACTTCCCCCGGTGAGCGCCCGGTGAGCAGGTCTGCGGATGACCCTTTCGTGAGGCAGGTGGTCGGGGGACCGCCTGGCACGACAAGGAGGAGTCCACCATGAAGATCGGTCAGTTCACCCAGAACATCTCGTCCCGCATCAAGGCCGGCAAGAAGGACGGCAGCCTGTCCCTCGACGAGGCCAAGGGCCTGCGCACCAACTTGCAGGATGTCCGGAGTGCCAACGCGGCAGATCGCCAGGACGGGGCAGCTTCACGAAGGTCGAGAAGCTGCAGTCCCGCATGAGCCTGGACGACCTGTCCGGCGAGGTCCGCAAGGCCCGCCGCGGCTAAGGGTCGCGCATCGGTCGCACGAGGGCGCCTTCCGAAAGGGGGGCGCCCTGCGCCGTAGGGAGCCGGCCAGGGACATACAGGGGGAGCATGCGGGCGACTAGCCTTCGTCGTCCCGGTTGGCCACCTTGTCCCCGATGTCCGTCGCGTTCTGAAGCTTGCCGGACGCACCGGACACGACATCATCCACCTTGTTCACACTGCCAAGGGCGTCATCCGCAGAGCCCGCAAGGCCGCCGGCCTGTCGGACCCCATCATCGGCCGCCCCGAGGACCTTGTGGCCAACCGTCGCGACATCGGAGACGGCATCCAGGGTCTTGGCAGACTTGGTCGCTGCGCCCCCGCCACCGGTCCCCACCACGGAAACGACATCGAGCGTCAGCCGGCCCAGGGCCTCGGCATACCGGCCCTGTTGCCACGACTCGCTGTAGTTCGAAATCAAGCCCTTGCCGACAGCCTGGAAGAACGCTCCGTCATCCTTGATCGCCTGATCCGGGTCCAGAGCGTAGGCGACAGCCGCCCGGACATCACCGCCTGCCTGGCGAGCCCGGAAGACCTCCTGGGCAAGTCGGACCGGGTTGCCGGGAACCGGCAGGTGCGCAGCCAGATCCACCAGGCCCAGGGCCGTCTTCTTGGGCGTGGCCGCCGCGGCGACCAGACCGCCGACGTTGCTGCCGACACCCTTTATGACCCCCTGGCTGAACTCGTTGAGCATCGCGAAGTTCCTGACCTGATGATCAAGCACCTTGCGGGCAACGCCGCCGACAACCGGCAAGGTACCCGCCAACTGTACGGCACGTGCACCGGCATCCTTCACGAACTTTTCCTGGGCAGCCAGGAAGCCATTGCCGGTCCTGCCGACCTGATCCAGAAGGTTGAGGACGGTCTTCTGGACAGGGTTGTGACGCTCGGGCGCAATGTCCCTCATCCGGGCTTGCTGCTGCTCCTTGCGGACCTGCGCGTGCGAGGCCAATGCCGACGCACGGGCGGCGCTTCCCTTCGCGACGACCTCGGAAACCGTCTTCGTTGCCTTGTCCACGACAGGCTTGGCAGCCTTCGACGTCTGCTTCCAGAGCCAACGCGCCTCATTAAGCAAGTTGATGCCCATCAATCCTCCCCGACAGCCACGGCCAACCACCTGCCCAATGCCAATTCGGCTTCCTGTTCCCTGCCTTGGCGGGCCAGGGCGCCTGCCCTGAACAGGAAACCATCCGGGGCCTCCGGTGCCTCCATCAGCATCAAATCAGCGTGTCGCAGGCTCTCGACGGCGTCACCGCGGCGATGGGCAATCAGCGCCAGCAGGCGATGCGCCTCCATGTGATGGGGATCGAGGGCCGTCGCCAGGCGCAGGCTGGCTTCCGAGGCCTCGAGCTGTCCCGCATTCCAGGCGAGGGTCGCCAACCGAACCCAGGGCTCCGGCCAATCGGGTTGAATCTCGGCGGCGCGTTCGTGCGCCTTCATGACGGCGGGCCAGTCCCCTGCAGCAGCCTCGACCTGCCCCAGATGGAGCCAAGCCTGCACATCGGTCGGATCCTCCCTGAGGATGAACGCAAGCTCTGCCCGGGCCTCGGCGAGGTGGCCTTCCTCGAGCAGGAGCAGCGCCAACTGCTGCCTCGCAGGCCCATCCGCCGGCTCGAGCGCCAGGGCTTCGGACAAGGCCTCGCGCGCACCTTGCCGATCGCCCGCTTCCCAGCGCGCCTGACCCAGCGCGGACCACGCCAGCGAAGCCCCGGGCTCGCAAGCCACGGCCTTCTCCAGAGCCTCGGCCGCATCGCCTGCGCGCCCGCGTTCGAGCGCCAGCAAGCCCCTCAAGTACCAGCCACGTGCCGATGTCCCGTCTCGCCCGAGGACTCTTCCATACAAGGCGTCCGCTTCCTCCGGGCGACCGCTCTCCTGCAGCGTCAGGGCACAGGCGAGGCCCAGCCCGGTCGAGGCGTAATCGACATCCGTACCGTCGACCCAGAAGGCCAGTGCCCGCTCCAGATACCCTTCCCGCAGCAGTTGCCAGGCATCCTCAATCGTCACGGGGTCGGGCCACGAAGCTCCCTCCACGACGGGAACCTCGGACTGCCGAAGGGAATCGACCCCCCTCAGCGCCCGCCAGTCGTCGCCCAGGTCCCCAAGATTCAAGGCACACCCCGCAGCCGGATGATCCCGGCAAGGCATGCATACCCGCAACCGCCGCTCGCCCTCCGGGCGTCGGGCCCCTACAGGCCGCGCACCTCGGACGTATAGCCTTTGAGCGTGCAGTCGGCGACATCCACCCCGGAGGGGACATTGATCGGGAACAGGGCCCCGACATGCGGCGCGTCCTTGCGATCCACGGGGCTGGCCTTGCTCACGGACAAGGCGAAGTAGCCGTTGTCGAGCAAGTTCCATTGATCGATCTTGTAGCCCGCACGCTCCGTGGTGGCACCGATCGAGGTGTCCTCGAGCGGCGGCGCCGCCTGGACCACGAGGTTGGCCTGCACCTGCGCCGGATTGAGCGCCGTCAGGTCACGCCCGAAGAGTGAGAACGGTATCGTCAGTTCGAGCACGTCCTGGGGAACGCCGGGTGCCGTCCCTCGCGAACTCGTGACGCGCCAGTCCTGGTTCTCGATGAGGGGCGGGCGCGCCGCGATGACGGGCAGCACGACCCGGGCATTGGTGGCGGGATCGTAGGTCTGCTCCCAATGCTCGAGCCGCCTGCCGCCTGCCGTCGTGTAGACGAAGGCATTGGTCCACGAATTGGGCTCGAGCGCTTGCTTGAAGAGCGTCCCCGGTGGCACGGAGAGCGAGGCCATGTCGCTGCCGAGGTAGACGGGGAAATCCGCCCCGATGATGGGACGGTCCCGCAGCCACGGGCCGAAGGTCTTGGGTCCCTGGCCCACCTGTCCCGAGGCATCCACGACAAAGAAGATGCGCACCCTGGGATCATCCGGGACCTTGCCCTGCATCTGGATACGGAAGATCAGATTGTTGCGGGAGGCGGGATTGATCGCCCGATTGGCACAACCGGCAAGGACCAGGCCCAGCAAGGCCAGAAGCAACCAGACGGGAAGCCGGCGCGTGAATGTGCTCAAGGCAGGATGCCTCCTCCGCCACCGAGGGCCGATCCCAGCGAACCCAGACCGCCACCGACGCCAAGCCCCTGGTTCGAGAAACTGAAGATGTCGGTGTTGAATGCCGTCATGCGCAAGCGCACCATGAACGATTCGAACTGGCGGTCATATTCGAAGGACAGGATGAAGTCGTGCAGGTCACGCGAGATGCCGAACCTGCGGATGCGGTAGGTTCGGGCGTCGGGGTCGCCGGGCACGGGCACGGCACCGGGAATCGAGGTCACGAGGTCGAACGAACCGCCGGCAAAAAGCTCCCAATGACTGTCCCACGCGGTCCCGAAGGAGGCCACGAGGTCGTTCGTCAGGCTGGCAAGCTTGCCCTTCTCGGGATCGAAATTGAGCTGGGTCACCAACTGCAGGCCCTCGTTGAGCTGCTCGCGTCCCCACCCTCCCCCGAAGGCCTCGGGCGTCGATCGCAGCGTCAGGCCGAGCGCGGTGTTGCCCCATTTCCCGCCCGTGGGCTCGAAATATTCCATCTCGCGAAAGCGATAGCTGCTCGTCAAGGTCCCCGTGATACGGGGATCGGGCGTCAGGTTGAGCGTGCTGACGTAGTCACCATAGCGGCGACGCTGGTAGTCGTAGGAGAGCCGGTGCGTCCAGTCCATCTTGCCGGTCAGGGCCAGGCGCTCCTCGATGTCCAACTGGCTGAGCTGCGTGAGCGCCAGGGCATCGAACTGGAATGGCGTGGTGGACCTGCGGTTCTCATCAGGGTCGTCGGCACCCCCCGGCGCGATGCGCTTGTAGGTCAGGGTCTGCCGCAGGGCCTCGCCGACCTGCGAGACCATCACGGCATTGACATTGAGCACGAAGGCCGCGTCACCCGTGCTGTAGAAGCGCTGGTTGAAACCTGTTCCACCCATGTCGACAGTGGTGCCCGGCAAGATGGCGTGTGCCCTGGACCCCAGTGACAGCGACGGGTTGAAGCGGGCGATGGCACCAAGGTAGGGCCGCAGGGCTGCGGACTGCTCGGCCGTGCTCCGGGACACCGTGGGGTACTGGTTCCACTCGAAGTAGCGACCGGCATCAAGGCCCAGGGTAACGGGCTGGATGTCCGCGAACAGGGGCTTCAGGTTGAGATCCAGTTCAGGCAGCTTGTCGACGTAGTTCCTGGCCTTGATGTTCTTGGCCTCGAGGCCATTGGGCTGGAACAGCAGCAGCTTGCCCATGCTGACACGGCTGCTCGCCCAGCCCAGGTCCTGATTCAGGTCCAGCTTCTCCTCGAGCTCTTCGACCTCGGTCGGCAAGGTCGATCCGAAGGCCGCAGGTGCACGCGTCCGACGGTAGCGTTGGCTCCACGAAGCCCGTACACCCGTTCCGAACTGCTGATCAAGTTGCAGGTTGCCGTCGAGGTTGGTGTTTTCGAGCTTGGCAGGATCCGTGGTCGTGGGCGCGAAGATACCCGTGGCACCGGGGCGCGGGCGCGGCAGGTTGGTCTGGGAATTGGTCTGGAACCTTACGGAAGTCCCGTCCCGGGACCACGATGCGTTGGCACCGTAAGACGTGGAGACCTGAAACAGCTGTCCCCTCGTGCCCCGCTCGTCGCGGAACTGGCGCGACAACCCCCAATTGATACCGTTGCGCTGGTCGGTCAGTTGAAGCGTATGGGCGGCATGGTCCTGCCTGTAGTCCTTGGTCGCCAGCACATCCTCGTTCAGGCCAGTACGCTGCAGGTTGTTGCCCACGACGGCCTGGGCATTCGCCAGGGTGTAGAGGTTCCAGTCCTCGAGCGAAAGGTCGAGCGTCATCGTGTCCAGCAGCCGCTGCTGGTGACGTATCTTCCACATGCGATCGTCGAAGGGGCGGCGGTTGTCCGCATCCAGGCCGTGAATGGCGACCGAGCCCGAGGGCGCGGCGTCGGGCAGCAGCAGACCGAACGCATCCAGTTGGGTCATCGACCGACTGCCATTGGCAATCTGGTGCGTGAAACCGATGCCGGGCCCCTTCTTCTGCAACATGTGCAGGAAAATCGTGCCGGACTGGCTCTGGTCCAACTGATAGCCGAAGCCCGTCTTGGCGAAGAGTCCCTCAATCTCGTTCTGGCCGAACTCGGCCCGGCTCTCGCGCTTCTTGAGCGGTAACCAGAACGACGGCAGCCAGATGCTGCGGGTGTTGTTGACGTTGACCCAGGCATTCCAGCCGACCACATAGTCGTCGGGCACCAGTTCGATCCGCTCGGCCTGAATGTGGTAGTGGGGCGTGATCTCCTGCTGGACTTCCTCGCAGGTGCTCACCACGCCCCGCTTCAGAAAGAAGCGCGTACGTCCCCGGGATTCCAACTCGTCCGCCGTGACGTACAGGATCTGACCGGACTGCGGAGCCGGCACCGTCAGGTAGGCGTGGCGGACAGTGGCATCCCGGCTGTCCAGGTGGAACGACAGGCCCTTGCCCGTAATGCGCTGGGTCCCCCCCGATGCTGCCTGCAAGAGGGTGAAAGGCCGATCGGTACGGACGATCTTCTTGTCTTGGTCATATTCGAGCCAATCGGTCTCAAGGCTGATGTCCTGGTACTGCAGGGCAACATGTCCCTCGGCGCGCCCCATCTTCGCCGCACGGTCCTGGCGCAGCACGTCGGCCTTGAGGCGGACTGTCGACGAACCTGTCGCCGGCGCCGGCAATGGCTTGGCCTCCAGGGGGATGTCCCCCGTGGCCTCGTCCTGGTCCGGATCCGGCAGGGCCGAACGGCTTGCCGTGGCGCCCGGGATGTAAGGGGGCGCCGTCGGTTCGGGCCGGGGCGCTGTCGGGGGGCGGACGGACCCGGTCGCCGGCAATGGCGCACGGGTGCCCGGCGTGGCGGGAACACGCCCTGCGGGCGGCGCGCCAGGCCCGCCACCCGCAGGCATCATCGGCGGAACCGGCACGGCCTGGTCCTGGGCCAACGCCGGCAGGGGTTGGCCCAGGACCTGAAGCACGGCCAGCACGGCCGCTACCTTGCCAAGATTGACCTTCACCGTCGGTCCACCCGCCACAGCAGACCCGTGCCCACCACCGCATAGAGGACGTTCTGGCTCCATGCCGCCCAGTGCGGCGGCAACATGCCGGCGTTGCCCATCGACCGGGAGATGGACATCACCACGTAATAGACGGCCACGAGGGCGATGGTCAGCGAGACGCCGATGAAGATGCCGAGGCGCCCGAAGCGGAACCCGAGGGGCGCAGCCAGCAGGGCCACCACCACGGCCGCAAGTGGCAGGCTGAACTTGAGGTGGTAGTCGACCTCGGCCGACTTCGTGTCGACGCCGGCAGCCTTGAGCGTGCGGATCTGCTGGCCCAGTTCGGCCGAGGTCTGCTCCTGAGGTGAGAGCTCGCCGTTGCGATAGTAGGCCTGGGGATCCTGGCCTACCTCGACGGCCCGGACCGAGAAAGGCGTTTCCTCGACGACGAAGGCACCGTCAGGTCCGTAGCGGTGCTCGACACCATCCTGCAGATCCCAGCGCGTACCGTTCCACGTGCCGTTTCGGGCCGTAAGCACGACGCCATAGGGACCCTTGCGATCGATGACGATGGCGTCGTAGAGCATATTGGTGCGCTCGTCGACCTGGCGGACGTAGAACGTGCGATCACCGTCGCCGCGGAAGAAGACGTTGTCCTTGAATACGGCCTTGGTCTGCTTGAGCATCAGGGTCCGGACCAGGTCCACCACCTGCCTGTTGGACCACGGCACCAACTGATCGTTGCAGACGAAGCCCGCCCCCGCGACCAGCACGGCACCCGCCAGCACCGGGGCGCACAGGCGCCGGAAACTCACGCCGCAGGCGCGCAGGGCCACGATCTCGAAGTCCCTGCTCAACCGCCCCACAGCGATCAGCGTCGCGAAGAGATAGGCCACCGGGAAGGTAATCACCAGGATGGCCGGCAGGTTGAAGAGCAGCAACCGTGCGACGACGTCGACGGGCACGCCGCTCTGCACAATCAACGAGGCATAGATGTAGAGCAGGTTGATGAGGTTCATCACCAGGAAGCCGCCCACGCCTGCGAGGAACGGCCGGATCAATTCCCGCAGGATGTAGCGATCGGCAATGGCCGACATCATCGTCGGTCCACCCGGGACATCAGGACAAGACCCACGATCCCGAAGACCAGGTTCTGCATCCATGCCGCGAGCACCGGATGCAGGTAGCCCGCCTGGCCCATCGCCTGGAAGGTCTGCATGGCCGTGTAGTAGAGGAAGACCAGGATGACCGACAAGGCGACGCCGATATAGGGACCCAGGCGCGAGAAAATCATCCCCAGTGGGGCCGAGATCAGCGCGGCGGCGAAGGTCGCCAGCGGGACGCTGAACTTCATGTGGTACGCCACCTCGAGCGCGTGGGTATCCCCGCCCTGCTTCTTGAGCTGGGAGATCTGCTTGTCGAGGTTCGAGGCATTAAGGCCCGCCGGATCCAGGTCGGACCCGAGCATCGGATTGTCCATCCGGAACTGGATGCGCAGCTTGCGGAACCGGATTTCATGGTCCACATGGCCGGTTTCCCCGAACTTGCGGACCTCGCCGTCCTCGAGCTCCCAGACCCCGGTATCCGCGGACGAGAGCCATCGCCCCCTGCGGGCAGTAATCAACTGGGGCCAACCAGGCCGCCCCTGGTCCAGGATCAGGATGTCCTGCATCTCGCTGGTCCGCGGATCGATGGCCTTGACGTAGAAGCTGCGGTTCTCGGTGCCCTTGAAGAACACATTGGGCCGGATGACCGGCCTTAGCGACGCCTTCATCAACGAGGCCTTGGTCTCCTTGATGCGCTGGTTGCTCCAGGGCACGACAACGTCGTTGAAAAAGAAATTGGCCATGGAGACCAGGGCCGCCCCCAGCAGGATAGGCGCCAGGATACGCTTGACCGAAACACCGCCGCTCCGGAGCGCGATGATTTCGAAGTCCCGGGCCATCCGCCCGATGCCCAGCAGGCTCGAGAACAGGTAGGCCACGGGAAAGGCCAGCACCATCACGCTGGGCAGCGTGTAGAGCAGCAACATCATCACGGGGCCGGGCGAGGCGCCAGCCGTGAAGATCAGGTCCGTGAAGCTCGACAGCGTGAAGCTGAGCATCAGGACGATGAAGCCGAGCACTCCGACGAAGAACGGTCGGAAAAGCTCGGCCATGACGTAGCGATCGAGCGTCCGCATGCGGGGGTCGGACCCGGCCGGGGGTCTGGCCCCCATCATATACCTTGGCGCCTGCGGGACCGAATCCGCCGCGGCGGGGGGTGGGGCGGCCCGTGCTACCATGACCCTCCCCATGGAGACCGTTCCCCCGACATCCGAGCTGACGTCCACCGTCCCGGCAGCTCCGGTCCCGCAGGGGCGCCGGGGCTGGATTCTTGCCGCGCTGGGGGGGCTCTTGCTGGGCCTGTCTTTCCCCGGCCTTGTCGCGCCGGGCAGCCCTGCGGCCATCGCGCCGGGCCTCGTCGCCTGGGTCGCCCTCGTTCCGCTGCTCGCGGTGCTGGGCGGCGAGGCCGGCTGGCGGGGCGATTTCAAGGCAGGTCTGGCCTTCGGAGTGGCTTTCCAGGCCGTTCTGAATCATTGGCTGCTCGCCATGCATCCCCTAACGTGGCTGGGCATCCCGTATGACCTGTCCCTGGTCGTGGTTGGCGTCTGCCTCGTGGGTGTCGCCGTCGTCATCGGCTTCGGATCAGCCGTCTTCGGCGTGCTCTACGGCAATCTCGTCCGGCGCTGGCGCTCCGGTGGACTGCCCATCGGAGGAATTCCCCTTCTGGCCGCCTGCGCCTGGATGGTCTTCGAATGGCTTCAGGCGCAGGGCGACCTCGCCTATCCCTGGGGTCCCCTCGCCCTGACCCAGGTCGAGACGCCTCATGTCCTGCAGGCCATCTCGCTCGTCGGCCCCTATCCCCTCGGGGGCCTGATCGCCTTTGCCGCCGCAGCCATCGTGGAGCGCTGGCGAAGCAGTCATGGCGTCGTCAAGGTCGTCCCGTGGCTGTTCCTGGCGTGGCTTGGCATCGGCCATCTCAGCCGCCCGGCCGAAACCACGGAGGGTGCCGTCACGGCTGCTGTGGTCCAGGGAAACTTCCCTTCCGACCAGAAGTGGGACCCTGCTCGCCTCGACAGGATGGTCGATCGGTACGTCGCACTGTCGCGCTCAGCCGATAGCCGGGTGGTCGTCTGGCCCGAATCGGCCCTTCCGATCCTCTGGAACGCGCCCGACCGACCCGACACGCGGGCCGTCCTGGCGCGGCTCCGGGAACAGTTCCCCGTCGGCGGCGAACGACGACTCGTCACGGGTGCGTTCTTCGCCAGGCCCGACTCCGAAGGACAGCCCCCGGCCCTGATGAATGCCGCGACCGTCCTCGGGGGTTCCCCGGGACCGTGGCTATGGGAAGCCAAGCGCCACCTGGTGCCCTTCGGAGAGTTCCTGCCCTTCCGGGGCATCCTGCCTGACGTACTGTCCAGACTGAACATCCTGTCGCAGGATCTCGCGCGGGGCGAAGGCCCCGTGCCCCTCGACCTGGGAGACGCAGGCGGCAAGATCGGCACGGGCATCTGCTTCGACTCGATCTTCCCCTCGGCGCTCGGAGCCGATGCGGCAGCAGGGGCCAACGTCCTCGCGATTGTCACCAATGACGCCTGGTACAAGGACACCAGCGCACCCCACCAGCACTTTGCCCACGCCATCCTGCGCGCCGTCGAGACCCGGCGATGGGTTCTGCGCGCCGCCAACACCGGAGTTTCAGGCATCATCGGTCCCGACGGGCGCGTCCACGCCCGGACGGGGACCTTCAAGGAGGCCGTCGCGACCGCATCCTTCGTCCCCATGACCGTCGTGACACCCTACAGCGCCCATGGTGACTGGCCAATCGGCCTCGCCGGAGTCTTCCTGGTCCTTGCCTGGTTCGCGGCCTACGGTCGTGCGCCGGCGGCAGGGCCGATGGCGGCAGGGCCGATGGCGGAGCCCCGGGGGTGAATCGCCTTGCGGCGCTGGGCCGCGTGCCCGTGCGGTGGCGGCAAGGCCTGATGGCTGCGCTGGCCGTGGCTGTCATCGTCGTGCCGTGCGTCTTGTGGCTGCGCCGTCCCGAGATTCCGCGCAATACCCTGCTGAAGCCGGTCGAAGCCGCGATGCGCCCCGAACTCGAGTTGCAGTTCGAACAGGTCGAGGTGCGTGGTCGGGACAAGGGCCTGGCGCGTTGGGACATCCAGGTGCCCGAAATGACGGCGGGCCAGAACCAGCGCGTCATCCAATTCGTGGGCAAGCCCAAGGGCCGGTTCGTCAACCTCAAGGACTGGAAGTCCGACCCCACCGCGACCTTGCCACCCGCGGCCGTTGTGGTGGGGCCGACTCCGCGGCCGACGCCGTCTCCCCTGGTCCGGACCGTTCGCTGGGCAGCACGCGAAGCGGAATATGACAACGACTACGAAGAGCTCACCATTCGTGGGGCAGCGACGTTCACCACAGATGACAAGGACACGCTGACCACCGAAGAGGCACGCTACAAGGTCCGCGAGCATCGCATGAACCTGCCCCGGAGGCTGCGCCTCAAGAGCCATGACGGCAAGATGCTGGTGCAGGCCGACAAGGCTTCGGCGGACACCCAACTCGAGATCCTCGAGCTGGCGGGTCGTGTACGCATCGACTCCGCGGGCGAGGTCGGCCGGTGAAGGCACGCACGATCCTGCGGCTCGCGTTGCGACTGGGCCTGGCCACACTGCTGGTGCCGTTCGCCCCTGAGCCGGGCTTGCGCGATGGCAAGGTCCTTGCCCACGATCTTCCGGATGCCCCGGAAGCTCCGCGTCGGCCTGCTCCTCCGGCGCCAACGACGGGTTCGGTAATGCCCGTGCCCGCTACGCGCTTCACCCCGCAGGCAGCTGGCCCCATGCCGACCCCGTCGGCACGCCCCGCCTCGGTGCCCGCCGCTGCGCCACCCGGCAGGCCGACGTCCCCGGAGCCGACCCTGCGCCCCCGCATCCTGCCTCCCGCTGTCCCGGCGCCGCGCAATCTGCCCCCGGCGCTGGCGGCCTCGCCGCTGCCCCTGCCCCCGGCGCTGCCGGGCGGAACCGTACCCCTGCCTCCGCCGATGCCGGTCGTCTCCTACCCTCCCTTGCCGCCCATCCGTGCCCTCAAGGTTCGGCCGCCGGGCGATCCGCTGCCCGAAGGCACGGTCCGAATCCTCTCGGACCAGGTCCGTTACGATCGGGCGACCCGCCTGGCCCTGGTCAAGGGCAACGTGCGCATCCACCAGTCGGACAGCGTCATCGCGACCAGTGAGGCCCGCTATGACCAGAAGGCCCGGGTCACGACCATCGACGTGCCCTTCGAGCTGGTGCAGGACCAGAAGGGTGAGCCGCGCACGACGGTACAAGGCCTGCGGATGCGCAACGAGCACGATCGTCGGCTCATCACCGTCGACGGAGACGTAGAGCTGGTTCGGGTAGGCAATCCGGCGGCCCGCCCGGACGACCCGAGCCGCAAGTCCAAGCTGCGCAACGCCTTCCGCAAGGAGGACATGGTCATCCGGGCCGATCACATGGATTACCAGGCCCGGACGAAGGACGCGGCCTTCACCGGCAAGGTCCGCTTCATCCAGCGCGAGAAGCACGCCACGGGAGATCGGGCGCGCGTGGATCACGCAAAGCAGACCGTCACGCTCGACGACCACGTGGTCCTGACGCAGATCAAGGGCGACTGGCTGTCGCGGGAAGGCATCGTCGACACCAGCCAACCCGATGCCGATCGGGACAAGGCCCTTGGTGAGCGCACCGTCATCATCGGCGACCATCTCGTCGTCGACCAGCGCACCAGCGACGCGACGATTACCGGCAGCATGGTGACCGTTGCCCAGAAAGGTAGACGGGTCACGGGCCGGCGAGCCGACTACAAGGACAGCGACCAGACCATCACGATCACGCAGGACGTCCTCGTCCAGCGGGACGACGGCAGCTTCATGAGGGCCCAGAAGGCCATCTTCCACACGGAACAGGACCGCTTCGAAGCCTTTGGCGCCTCCGGAACCCAGGTAGAGACCGAGTTCGACCTCGACAGCAACTGAACCCTGCGCGACGCGCTAGGGGGTGGCGGCTGGAGTCGTCTCAGGTGTGCGGACAATCCTGATCGGGATATTGCGCACGAGCGACTGCCCGTCGGCACCCCGCAGATCCGAGCCGTCATCCTTCAGGAAGAAAACCTTGGCGATGACAAGCGAGGGGTTGCCTTCCCTGCCGAGTTCCTTGATGGCGAGGTCCGCTGTCACCTGGGCCAAGGCACTGCTACGGCTGACTTCGCCATTGTCGAGCAGGACCGAATCAACCGGTTGCGTCGTCTGGACGACGAACTGGCCGTCCAGTGTCCGGACCTCGACACGGATGCCGTTGATGATGGCCGCCTTGCCGCCTGGCAGATTGCGCAGGCCAAAGGCCACGCGTGAACCTGTCACGGGAAAGGTGGGCTCGGACTTCCCTTCGACGACGCACGCGAGCGACTCGGGGGCATACAGGGATACCCGCGCGGCCTCGGCACCGCCACTCTGGGCCGGCAGGGCCAGGGGAAGGGTGATGTCGCCCTGCAGGGCCGGGATGCCGAAGGGCACCAGGACCGGCTGAAAGGCGCCTTCGACCGTCACCGAGGCACTGGCCGGGATATCCGCCGAGAAGGTCGCCGTCCGGACTTCGGCCTGCCGGGTGACAAGGACCTCATCGAACGTGAAGGACAACGTGACGCTACCGAGACCTGACTCGGGCAAGGGCAGTCCGGCCAGCACGAATTGGCCCTTGGCCGGCGTCACCTTGTTGCGGACAATCGGATCCGAAGCCGAGTTCTGGCGCGGCTTGCCGTCTGCCTTGAGGCCCATGTCGAAGGTCGTGGCGTCCACACCGTTGCCGGTGTAGGTGAACACCGAGCCGTTGGAGACCTTGACGCCCGCGATGGGATTGCCATTGGCATCCTTGACAAAGCCGGTGACGACGCCCGTACGTCCCGAGGGCGCCGGAAACGGCACGGCCTCGGGGCTGCGCTCGGGGAAAAGGAAAGGGTCCAGGAAGGCGGTCTGGGTCGCCACCTGGTCGCAACCCACGACACCAAGGAGGACGGCGGTGCCCAGGGCCCCCCGCACGCGCGGACCGACCATCAGTTGCCTCCCGCAGGGGCTGCATTCTCCCCTTGCATCCCGGCGACGAACCGGACGGCCAGTCGGGCCGAGAGGTCCGAGAGCGGATAGCCGTTGTCATCGCGTCCCGAGAACGAAATCTGGGCCGTCAGGTTTTGGGACCAGGCATCAAGCTTGGGCACCAGCCGCCCCGTCAGCGGGTTGACGCGATACCCGTTGTCCACGCCGAACTTGACGACATCGCTGCGAACCAGCGGTATCTCAAGCGTCTGTCCGCCGGCCGCGCCACCCGCAGCACCACCGGCAGCGCCGCCAGCAGCGCCGCCCGCGCCGGCACCCGCACCGCCCGCCGCACCGCCCGCCGCGCCACCTGCCGCGCCACCTGCCGCGCCACCTGCAGCGCCGCCCGCAGCGCCGCCCGCAGCGCCACCCGCGCCACCGGCCAGACCGGGCCGCTGCATGTAAAGGGAAAGGCCTTGGTTCCAAGGCTGGATCACCAACGGATCGATGGGCGACGCCGCGCTGTCGAACCAACTGATGGAGAAAGCGTTGAGGCGCACCCCGGGAATGGCATCACCAGGGAATGGCGACACGACGACCTGGATGGTCTCAGGCTGGCTGACAAAGGTGAACTGGGGTTCACTGACGGTCGAAGCCGGGTCCATCGTGATGCGCACCGTCACGACTTGCGTCTGCGCGACGGCCAGCAGGCGCGCCTTGGGCAAGGCGGGATTGCCGATGCGGAAAGCCTCGCAACCGGCCAAGAGCGCGCAACCGACGGCCATGGGCAGGATGAGCCCCGTCATCCGGGTACGCCGCTCGACCCGCTGCACCACGCGTCCCTCCACTGCGGCCACGCCATGGTGCCGCGCATCGCACTATACCCTTGCCCGGCCCAACGTATCCCGGCCGGCCGGGCACGCCGACCCACACGCAAGCATCATCCCCGGATCCTCGTCGACAGGGTTGTGAGCCGCGTCACGACTAGATTTTCAGGCTCGCCAGCATGTGACGAAGTTTACTTACGCGCGCCGCAGCGACTCCCTAACATCACCACAGCAACACCCATGCAGGGTGTCCTTGGCAACAGCTTGGTATAGTAAGGAAGTCCCATGAACAAGGCCCGCAAGAACTCCCAAGGCGCGGCTGGCGACCCCGAGGAGGGTGCCGGCGGCCCTGGAGAAAGTGCCGAGTTCAACCAGCGCGCCACCTTTTACTTCTCCGAGGAACAGCTGACGAAGCTGGACATCATCATGCTGGAGCTGCGCATCGGCAAGAACGGCTACAAGGAGAAGATCGGCAAGTCCGAGCTGATGCGTGCTGCCCTCGACATGTTGATCGAGGATTACAATTCCAGGGGTCCGAACTGCTGGCTCATCGAGCAGCGCAAGGCTGCCAGCAAGCCCTGACCGAACTCTCGTCATGATCGCCTCACGCGCGGGTCGAGAACTCGTCATCATGGCGCATCCGCTGTCTCCACCCCACCCCGAAAGGAAAACCCCATGTTCCGGAAGACGCTGCTCGCGGGCTTGATGGCCCTGTCCCTGGTCGCCGTCAGCGGCTGCGAGAAGAAAGCCGAAGAAGCCGGCGAGACCGGTGCCGCCACCGAGACCACCGAGATGGCCACCGACAGCGAGACGACCTCCGAAGCCGCCAGCGGTGCCGACATGAACACCCAGTCGGCCACCGGCGAAGCCGAGGCCCCTGCGGATCACGACCATGCCGCCGGTACGCCCGAGCACAGCCATGACGGCGAGGATGGCGCTCACGGCGAAAAGAAGGACCACTAGGCCTTCGGTCACGGATTTCCATCCAACCGGCCCGGTTCCCCCACGGGGAGCCGGGCCGGTTCACGCAAGGAGGCGAATTGACGAACGCAAATGCTGGCAACTTCCGGGCCGAAGAGCGAGCCCGCGAGATCGCCGCAGCCTGCACCCTCGCCACCATCGAGGGTCTGGGCAACCGGACGCTCGTTCGGCTCCGACAGGCCTTGGGCAGTGCAAGGGCCATCCTCGAGGCTCCTCCGGACGTCCTGATGCAGGTCACAGGCGTCAGGCAGGGCCCGATCCGCGATCTGACCCGCGCCCGAGCCGGGCATCGACCCGGGGCCGTCCTCGACGGACTGCTGAGTCAGGGCATCTGGCCGACGATGGCCGGCATGCCCGGCTACCCGGGAGGTTGGCAACGCCTTGCCGATCCCCCGCTCGTCGCCTTCGGACGCGGCCAACCGCGACGCGACGGAAATCCTGCGATCGCCATCGTGGGCACTCGCCGCGCGACACGCCACGGCTGCTCGCGTACCCGCCTGCTTGCCCGAACGCTGGCCGATCTCGGCATCACCATCGTTTCCGGCCTTGCAGAGGGTATCGACGGGGCAGCTCACGAAGGCGCGCTCGAGGCCCAGGGCCACACGATTGCCGTATTCGGCACGCCCATTGATGCGCCATGGCCGCCCGCCAACCGCTGGCTGGCTCGTCGCATCCTCGAGGCCGGCGGCACGTGGCTGTCCGAACGCGCGCCGGGACGCGGCATGGGCCAGGGCGGCTTCCTCGCACGCAACCGGTTGGTCGCGGCGATGGCCGACGCCGTCGTGGTCACGGAGGCCCCCGCGCGAAGCGGAGCCCTGCACACCCTGGGCCTCGCGGCCGAGTTGGGCATACCGGCCTTCGTTCTCGAGGGGCCCGCGGGTTTTCCAAGCTTCGCCGGCAGCCGACAGGCCGCCGAGGATGGCGCACCCGTCATCGCGGACGCGCAGGACCTCCTCGGAGAATTGGGCTGGCAAGCCGCCGCGCCCGGCACGCCGTGCACCACGGTCCCTACGCCAGCCGAGGCCAGCCACCGCCTGATCGCGGCGTTGGGCCACGACCTTCTGGCACCCGCCGCCTTGGCCGCACGCCTGGGTTGGAGCGAGGAACGAACGAACGACGTGCTGGCCCCCCTCCTGCGCGAAGGAACCCTCCGATGGGAGGGCCGTTGCGTGTTCGTCGGCACCGCAACCACGCGTCGATAGGGTATCTTTGCCCCATGGCCAAATCGCTCGTCATCGTGGAGTCGCCCGCCAAGGCGAAGACCATCAGCAAGATCCTCGGCAAGGACTTCGTCGTGAAGGCCTCGGCCGGACACGTCCGCGACCTCCCCAAGAAGGGCCTGGGCGTCGAAGTCCGGCGCAAGACCTTCATGCCTGAGTACGTCGTGATGGACGACAAGGAAAAGGTGGTCCGCGAACTGCAGGAAGCCGCCCAGGGCGTCGGCAAGATCTTCCTGGCCCCTGACCCGGACCGGGAGGGCGAGGCGATTGCCTGGCACCTGTCCGAAATCCTCAAGGGTACGCCCGAGGCCAGCGAACTGCCCATCCACCGGATCGAGTTCAACGAGATCACCGCGGATGCCATCAAGCGCGCCGTCAAGAACCCCCGGGCCATCGACCTGCATCGGGTCGATGCCCAGCAGGCGAGGCGCGTGCTCGACAGGCTGGTGGGCTACAAGATATCGCCCCTGCTGTGGCAAAAGGTCCAGCGAGGCCTCTCGGCCGGTCGGGTGCAGAGCGTGGCCGTGCGCCTGATCTGCGACCGTGAGCGCGAGGTCTTGGCCTTCGTGCCTGTCGAGTACTGGACCCTGACGGCCACCCTGCTCAAGGGCAAGGAAGCCTTCGAGGCCGAGTTGTTCCGGTGGAAGGGCGAGAAGCCCGTCATCGGCGACGCGGCCATGGCCGAAGCCATCGTCGCGGCCGTCCGGCCCGGTCCGTTCACCGTCGGCAAGCTCGCGACGAAGCCCAGCACCCGCAAGCCGGCTGCACCCTTCACGACCTCGACGCTCCAGCAGGAAGCCTCACGCCGCCTCGGCTTCACGGTCAAGCGCACGATGAACATCGCGCAGGGTCTCTATGAGGGTGTCGAACTCGGTTCGGAAGGACCGGTCGGACTGATCACCTACATGCGTACCGACTCCGTCCGCGTCGCGCAGGAAGCCCAGGTCGAGGCCAAGGAATTCATCACGGCTACTTACGGCGCCGACCATCTCCCGGCCAAGGCCCGTGTCTACACCAGCCGAAAGTCGGCCCAGGAAGCCCATGAGGCGATTCGCCCCACCAGCATCCACCGCCGGCCGGATACGCTGAAGGGCATCCTGACGGCTGACCAGATGAAGCTCTACAAGCTGATCTGGGAGCGCTTCTGCGCTTCGCAGATGGCCGATGCGCGACTCGAGACCCTGGCGGTCGATATCACGTCTGGCGAGGGCACATTCAGGGCGACCGACACCCGCGTGCTCTTCGCGGGCTACCAGGCGGCCTACAAGGACACGGCCGAGGAAGATGCCGTGGCCGAGAAGCTGGTCAAGCTCCCTGTGCTTGCCGAGGGCGAGACGCTGGCGTGCCAGAAGCTCGACCCGGTGCAGCACTTCACGCAGCCTCCCCCGCGATTCACCGAGGCCACCCTGGTGCGGACGCTCGAGGAGCAGGGCATCGGTCGGCCCTCGACCTATGCCGCCACCATCACGACCATTCAGGATCGCAAGTACGTCGAGAGGGAAGGCAAAGCCCTGCATCCGACCGACCTCGGCTTCCGGGTCAATGACCAGCTGGTCGCCCATTTCCCGGACATCGTCGATGTGTCCTTCACGTCACGGATGGAGCAGGACCTCGACGCCATCGAGGATGGCGGCCGGGAATGGATCGCGCTGATCCGGGACTTCTACGAGCCCTTCATGGCGACGCTCAAGAAGGCCGAGAAGGAGATGGAAGCCGTCGTCGTGCCGTCCGGCGAAACCTGCCCGAACTGCGGGCGCCAGATGCTGATCAAGAGCACTTGGCGTGGGTCGTTCCTGGGTTGCGAGGGTTATCCCGAATGCAAGACGACCGCGCCCATCATCAAGCGCACCGGCCAACGCTGCAAGCGCGAGGGCTGCACCGGCGAGGTCATCGAGCGGACCAGCCGCATGGGCAAGGTTTTCTTCGGTTGCGATACCTACCCGGCCTGCAACTGGACCAGCTGGGGCGAACCTCAGGACACCCCCTGTCCCAAGTGCGGAGCCACCTGGATGGTCAAGAAGTTCCCGCGGGCCAAGGGCCGCCGCCCCTACCTGCAATGTGCCGTCGTCGAGTGCAAGCAAATCGTCAACATGCCCTCCACCCGCAAGAAGGATGATGCGGCGGGTGACGAGGACGGGGAAGCCCCGGCAAAGGCATGACGACCGTCCACGTCGTCGGGGGTGGCCTCGCCGGCAGCGAGGCCGCGTGGCAGTTGGCACGCCAAGGCCTGGACGTGGTGCTGCACGAGATGCGGCCCACACGGCCGACACCGGCGCACAAGGGAGATGGCCTCGCGGAGCTGGTCTGCTCCAACTCGCTCGGGTCGGACACCACCGGCAGCGCGCCAGCCCTGCTCAAGGCCGAGATGCGCCACCTCGGGTCCGTCATCCTCGATGCGGCCGCGGAAGCCCGGGTTCCTGCCGGCGCGGCACTCGCCGTGGACCGGGACGTCTTCTCTGCCGCCGTGACACGTCGCCTTGCCTCCTTGCCGAACCTGCGTCTCTCTCGTGACGAGGTCGTCTCCCTCGACGGTCCCGTCATCGTCGCCAGCGGGCCCCTCACTTCGCCGGACCTTGCCGCACACCTGCAGGCCCAGCTAGGCGTGGACCAACTGCACTTCTTCGACGCGGCCGCACCCGTGGTGACGCGCGAGTCGCTCGACATGGACCGGCTCTTCGTCGCCTCGCGCTGGGACAAGGGCGAGGCAGCCTACCTCAATGCCCCGATGAACCGCGAAGAATATGCCGCATTTCATGCCGCCCTCGTCGAGGCCGAGAACACCGTCCTGCACCTCGAGGAAGAGAAGGATGTCGCTTTCTTCGAGGGTTGCCTGCCGGTCGAGGTGCTGGCACGACGGGGCGTGGACACCCTCCGCTACGGCCCCATGAAGCCCGTGGGCCTGACGGACCCCCGTACCGGCCGCTGGCCCTACGCCTGCGTGCAGTTGCGTCAGGACACCGTGACCGGCGACATGTTCAACCTGGTGGGCTTCCAGACCCAACTCAAGTGGGGTGACCAGAAGCGGGTGTTCTCGATGATTCCGGGGCTGGCCGGGGCCGAGTTCGTCCGGCTGGGCGTGATGCACCGCAACACCTACCTGGCCAGCCCGGCCTTCCTCGAGCCGACCATGCTGCGCCGCGGCCGTACGGACCAGGCTTTTGCGGGCACCCTCATCGGGGTCGAGGGCTACACGGAAGCCGCCGCCACCGGCCTGCTCGCCGGCATCAACCTGGGTCGGGTCCTGCGCGGATTCGCCCCCCTTGTCCTGCCCACCACCACGATGCTGGGGGCCTTGGCCCGCTACGTCGCTTCGGCCGACCCCGCGCACTTCCAGCCCATGAATGCCAACTGGGGCCTGGTTGACGCCTGGCCGGAACGCATCCGGGACAAGGCCGAGCGCCGTCGCCGCCAGGGCGAGCGTGCCATGGCCGATCTGGCCGCTGCCGCCGACCCGATCACGGCAAGGTCCTGACAGACAGCAGGTTGCGGTCGGGTGGTCCAAGCCACGGCTGCCGATTGTCGGCTGCCATGGAGCCATGCCAGCCGACCCGTCGCGCCTGAGTTCCGGCATCCCGGGCCTCGATCCCTTGCTGGATGGCGGCTACCTTCCCCATCGCAGCGTGCTCGTCGAGGGACGGGCCGGCTCGGGCAAGACCTCGGTGGGCCTGCACTTCCTGGCAGCCGGCCGCAGGGAGGGGCAGCGTTGCCTCCTGATCTCGCTGGGCGAGCACACGGGGCAGATCCTGCACGATGCACGTGCACGGCAGCTCGCCGTCGACGGCATCGACGCCCTGGACCTGAACCCGTCGGCAGAGTACTTCACGGCCCAGCGCACGTACGACCTCTTCTCACCGGCCGAGATCGAACGTGGCCCCATCGCCCACGCCATCACGGAAGCCGTCGACAGGCAGGCTCCCGAGCGGGTCTTCATCGACTCGATGGAGCAGTTCCGGTACCTGTCGCCTGATCCGTTTCAGCTGCGACGCCACCTGCTGGCCCTGATGCGCTTCCTGGCCGAGCACAAGGCGACGGTGCTCTTCAGTGCCGAGGGTGCGGACCACGAGCAGGAAGACGGATTTGCCTACCTGGCCGATGGTGTCCTGCAACTGCTCCACGACGAAGCCGGCCGTGGTCTCGTCATCCGCAAGATCCGCGGGTCGGACTTCGACTACGGACGCCATGCCCTTCGGCTCGACCACCGGGGCCTGCAGGTCCTGCCACGGGTGCTGCCGGGACTTTCGGCGATGCCGGACTCCGGCAGCCGCCTGCAATCCGGCATTCCCACCCTCGATGCCATGCTGGACGGGGGGCTCGAGACTGGCACCATCACCATGCTCACGGGACCGAGCGGTACGGGCAAGAGCACCCTTGCGGCTGCGTTTGCCCTGCACCAGGCCTGCGCGGGGCGCCCGACGGTGGTCTGCAGCTTCGAAGAGGACCCGGGCGTCAGCCGGACGCGCTGCCTCGGAATGGGCCTGCCCTATGACGCGGCCATGGACACGGGAGCCCTCAGGCTGCTGCGCCTCCATCCCATGCGTACCAGCCTGCCCGGCTTCCAGCAACTGCTCCTTCGCGAGATAGCACGCACGAATGCGCAGGTCGTGGTTCTGGACAGCATGACGGGCCTGGCCCTGATGCACGACATCCGCGAGGTGGTGGCCGCAACCTTCAGCACGGCGACCATGCTGCAGGAACTCGGGGTCACGGTCCTGCTGACGAACGAACAGGAAGAGGTATCCAGCTTCAGGCTCTCCAACCAATCCCTGGGCTTCCTTTGCGACACCATCCTGTACCTGCGCTACTTCGAGCGTCATCACCCGGACAAGCGCGTCACGATGGGCCGGGCGATCGGCGTCCTCAAGAAGCGGCTCTCGACCTTCGAGCCGTGCCTGCGCGAGATCGAGGCCACCCGGGGTGGCGTCGTGATTGGCCAGCAGATGCGCGCCATCGGCACCATCCTCAAGGACATGCCCACCCTCAGGGACGGCGGCCCGCCGGTATGATGCAGCTCGGGCTTTGGCTGGGGCAGGCCGAGGATGCCCGGCTCTTCCGCACGCTCCTGGAGCCCCGGGACTTCGCCATCATCGAGCGACCCGAGCTGCATTCGGGGGAGCAGCGGACTCCGCTGGATCTGGCCGTGATGGACCTGCGCTCCCACATCGACCTCGCGGACCGGATCCACGCCTGTCGTACCGCCGAAGCACCGCGTTTCCTGCCCGTCCTGCTGCTCGTCCACCCCAGCGACCTCTACCCGGCCTCGCGTCACCTCGGCTGTACCGCGGATGAGGTCGTGCTGACGCCAATCCGCCGCATCGAGTTGCGTACCCGCGTCCATTCTCTGCTGCAGGGAAGGCGGATGTCCCTCGACCTGGAGAGCCTGCACCGCAGCCGGGCCGAGCAAGCCCTCGAGGAGGTGCGATCCCTGCGGCACCTGGAAGCGCTGCGTGACCAGTTCATCAGCAGCGTCAGCCACGAACTGCGGACGCCCCTGACGACCATCATGGGCTTTGCCGAGTTGCTCGCGGACGGCCTCGCCGGTCCCCTGGGCACCGAGGCACGCGACTTCGTGCTCGAGATCAAGCGCGCAGGACAACGCATCACCCACCTGGTCGACGAACTGCTCGATGACGCAAGGCTCCAGGCCGGGACCTTCCAGATTCATCCGGAAACCCTCGACCCCATGGCGCACATGCGCGCCGTGGCCTGCAGCCTCGGCCCCCAGCTCAAGGCGAGGAGCCTGCGCCTGGACATGAACCTGCCCGGTAGCTGCCCGCCCGTGATGGCGGATCCCCGGCGGCTCGATCAGGTCCTGCTCAACCTGCTGTCGAACGCGATCCGGCACAGTCCGCCCCGCGGCGTCATCGACGTGGGCCTCACCACCCGGGATGGCGGCATCCGGATTGAGGTCCGGGACCGTGGGCCCGGCATCAGCCCGGAGGACCGCAAGCTGCTCTTCCAGCGCTACCGCCAGATCGGACCCGCGGCCAGCGGGGGAACGGGCCTCGGCCTCGCCATCGCAAGGGCCATCGTCGAAGCCCACGGCGGCCGGATTGGCGTCGACAGCAGCCCTGGCCGCGGAGCGAATTTCTGGTTCTGGCTGCCGATGCGCACGCAGGCCGAGGAAGCGGCCTGAGCCGGGGTCACCGCGCGGAGGCCCCGAGCTTGCGCAGGGCCATGTCGCAGGCCGAACGCACGACGAAGGTCGGGAAGCGTGTCTTGGCCTGGCGAAGTGGCTCGATGGCCCGCGCATCGGCGAGCTTGCCCAGGGTCTCGGAGGCAGCCTTGGCCAGCTGGGGATCCTCGCCCTCCTCCAGGAAGATGCGGCAGATGTCGGGCACGAGCTGGCTCAGGCCGTGCCGGCCGATAGCCGTCAGGACGGCCGTGCGGACGACGGTCTCGGGGTCAGTGAGCGCGTCGCGCAGGATGGCCAGCGTGGCGGGCTCGGACCCATGGTAGGCAAGGACGTAGAGTCCGCGCCGGCGCCTGGCATGCTCCTCGTGACGGGCTGCTTCAAGAAACGGGCCCAGGTCGGGCCAGGCCCCGTCCTCGGCCACGGCCTGCACTGCCTTGAAGAACTTGTCCTCGTCCGGACGATCGAACAGATCCATCATCGTCGCGGCGGGAGACCCCGCCGCAGCAGACACAGGACGATCGGGCACGTTGCTTCCGCTACTCCGGCTTGTCTCGGCGACAGCTACTCCTGTACCCCATCTGGAGGCTGTCGTCTATCATGAACACGTCACATCGTATCCAGAGGGAGGGTCCATGGCCGGCTTCTACGCACCTGCGTTCAGCCAGGGCTGGATCGAGGTCATCTGCGGCTCGATGTACTGCGGCAAGACCGAGGAACTCATCCGCCGCGTGCGCCGTGCCGAGATTGCACGACAGAAGGTCCAGGCTTTCAAGCCCATGATCGACAACCGCTACTTCCCCGAGGACATCTCCTCGCACGGGGGGCTGCGGATGCGCGCCATCCGGGCCGAGGGCTCCGCCGAAATCCTGCCCCTCATCGAGCCGGACACCCAGATCGTGGCCCTGGACGAGGTGCAGTTCTTCGACATCGGCATGGTCGAGGTCGTCCAGCACCTTGCCGATTCGGGACGCCGGGTCATCTGCGCCGGCCTCGACATGGACTTCAGGGGACAGCCCTTCACCCTGATGCCTCAGCTGCTCGCCATTGCCGAGAAGGTCGAGAAGCTGACGGCCATCTGCGTGCTTTGCGGTGGCCCCGCGACCCGCAGCCAGCGCCTGATCGACGGTCGCCCCGCCTCCTGGGATGATCCCATCGTTCTCGTGGGGGCGAGCGAATCGTACGAGCCGCGCTGCCGCCAGCACCACGTCATCCCGAGGCCGGAGCAGCTGCCGCTCACGCCGCTCGAGACCCGCACGCCCGTGGCCTCCTGAGGCACCCATGCGCATCGAGGACCGCGACGCGTTCCTGTTGCACCTCGAGGTCGAGCGCAACCTCTCTCCCCATACGGTGGCAGCGTATGGCCGGGACCTTGCCCAGTTCATGGCGTGGCTCGGCGACGATCCCTTGCGCGCGGACCTGAAAAGACTGCGTGCATGGACCCTGCAGCTGGGCCGCGACGGCCTCGCGCCCCGGAGCCGCGAACGCAAGATAGCCGCCGTGCGGGCCTACTATCGCTATCTGGTTCGCCTGCGCGTCCTCGAGACCGATCCCACGCAAGGCCTGAGACCACCGAAGCGTCCGCAGCGCTTGCCCCGGTTCCTCGACGCGCCACAAACCGCCGCCCTGCTGGCCGCTCCAGACCCCGCCACTCCGCAAGGCCTGCGGGACCGGGCGCTCATGGCCATGCTGGACGCTTCCGGAGTACGCATCAGTGAACTCATCGCGCTGACCGTCACCATCATCCGCGGCCTTGCGCCCGATGCAGACGGCCTCGTCGAGCTGCCGGTCTTCGGCAAGGGCCGGAAGGAGCGCCGCGTGCTTGTCGATCCCGGCGCCTGGCAGGCACTGGAAAGGTACCTCGAGTTCGGCCGCCCGGCGCTGGCCAGCCGCGCTTCGGCGCATACGGACGCCCTGTTCCTGGGCCCGTCCGGCGGCGCCCTGACCGTAAGGTCCGTCCAGCGCCTGATCGCGGCCCACGCACGCCGGGCCGGCCTGATGCAGCACGTGACGCCCCACATGCTGCGCCACGGCTTCGCGACGCACCTGCTCGAACGCGGTGTCGACCTGCGCAGCGTCCAGGAACTGCTGGGGCATCAGACCCTGTCCACGACGCAGATCTACACCCACGTCACGCAGGATCGCCTGCGCGAGGTCTACCACCGGACCCACGCCCGACCGTGATGCGCAACCACGCGCAGCGGACAGGCGTGGCGTAGAATCGGGCCATGCCCTTCGAGCCGCCCTCGTTTCCGGCCGCTCCGGCCGAACGCAGTCGCCGGATCGTACGGCTGGCGCTCTCGGGCGACATCGAGGCCGCGGCTCGCCTGGCCCGCGAACAGGAAGACCCGGAAGACCTCTATCTGGATCTGGTCCTTGCTGCCGCAGCCGCACGGCAGGCTGCACCGCAGGAATCGGCCGCCGCCCTCTGGTCGGAGGCCATCGCCCACTACCGCCCCCTGGTCGAGGAGGGCCTGTCCGGCCTTCACCTGCGCTACGTCGGCGAGGCGCTGCCCCTCCTCGGAGCCGATGGCCAATGGGCCCTGCTGCAGGCCCTCGAACCCGAGGTCGATGCCCTGGGTGCCCTGACGGCAGCCCACGAACCCCCCGGGGGCTTCATCCGCACCCTCAACGACCTGGTCTTCGGCCTCTATGGCCGCGAGCAAGGCCTTCAGGCCATCCTGGCCCATGGCGCAAGTCACCTTCTGTTGACGGACATGGCCGACCGCCTGCCCGACGCCCCCGACATCGATGAGGCCCTGCATGTCCTGCTGCGTCGCGCCGGCGATGACGCCTGCGGCTGGGTCGACCGCAACGCGCAGGGGGGCAGCCCCTTCACGCGCGAGCAACTCAAGCGCGCCCTGCTGCGGCAGATGGTCGCCCTGACCCTGCTGCACCAACGCGGACATGACATCACGGACCTGGCCCGGACCTGCCTCCCGTGGACAAGCATGGAGGCGCTGCCACGCCCGCTGCGGCTGGAGATGCTCACGACCACAGCCGCGCTGCTGGAGCGCACGTCCTCGTCCGTTCGCGCTGCGCTCGGCCCCCTGTGGCGTGCTGCCGCGCTGCCGGCGGCCTGGCACCGAGAGGGACTGCCACGCCGGTACGCCGGCCTCATGGCCCAGTTGCTCGCCCACTTCGTGGCCGAGGTGCCCACGCTTGCGGACGAACTGGAGGCCACGCTCTCGTGGTTCCTCGACCACAGCCAGGTCCTGGACGCCGACCAGGCCGAGGAAACAGCCCTCAACCTGTCGGAAGCCTTGGCCCGGCTGCCCGGGGAGCGTCACCCGGCAGGGCTTGTCGATCTGCTCGGCTGGTGTCGCCGGGAAGCCCCCGGTGTCGTGCCCAGGGTCCTTGCCAACCTGTCCGGTGCCACGGGATGCCTGCCGGATGCCCACGACCCGGGATGGCCACGGACACCCACCGCGGCATGGCGCGTGGTCCGGGAGGCGCGCGAAGGCCTGCGCCCCCGTCTGGCCGCCGAGGCCCTGCGCCTTGCGCCATGGTCGCTGGCGCAGGTCCTGGCCACGGCAGACCACGACGACAGGCTCGCTGCGGCCAACCTGCTGGCCACCCATCCTGATGCAATTGCCGAAACCGGGCTCAGGCCCCGGATCCGGTCTCTTCTGCGCCAGGCTTGGCCGACGGGCCGGGCAGCCCGCACCCTCGATCTCCTCGAGGACGATGGCCCCGACCCGATATGGGCCATCCTGCTGCAGGCCGCGTGGACCGGCGAAGACGATCCCGTCCTTGCGCACGACCAGGCCCTCAGGCAGATCCTGCCCCTCGTGGCCGCGCGGGACGTGCGCCTCAGCCTGCGTCTGGCCGGAGGATTCTCGAACCGCAACCATACCAGCTGGTTTGTCGGCCACATGCTGGAGGGCGGCTGGCTCGCGGCCGTCACGGCGCGCGAGCTCCACGAGGCCGCGCCTCACCCCTTCCTCGTCGGTGCGATGGACCTCGAGCACGCCCGGAGCCGCACGGACGCGTGAAGATCCGAGGAATCCCCCTCGCCCTTGCCGCCTTGGCTGCCGGGCTGTCCGGAGTACCCGGCTACGCGCAGGATCTCGGCATCGAGGTCGTCGTCCCGGCTCCCTACGTATGGCGGGGCGGTGCTGAGGCCATCGAATTCCGGTCGTGGCGTTGGCATCCCGTCGACGACCCGGGCCTCGCCCTTCCCGTTCCGTCTGCACCCGCGGGCCTGCCCCTGCCACCAGCCGCCCGCATCGGACAGCCCATCAATGACCTCCGGGGCTGGCGAGCCCCCGGGCCCGTCGGCTGGATGCGCCTCGCCTTCATGGTGGAACCCGCCGGCCTGGGCCAGGACACGATCCTCGCCCTGAAGGGCGTCGCGGCGGATGTCGACATCCACGTCAACGGCCGCCTGATGTTGCAGGCACACGGGGCCGTCGACCGGCCGTGGGATCGGGTACTCGAGATCCCCGTCCCGGGCAGCCTGCTTCGTGCCAGGGACAATGTCCTCGCGTTGCGCCTCGAGACCTGGCCCGGATTCCCGGGCATCGGCTTTGTCGGCTTCCGGGGCGCTTTCGCGGCCCTCCGTCCGGAAGAACCCGTCGCACCCGGGCGGGCGCCGGCCTGGATCGAGGACCCCGCGAGCAGCCCGCCGGGTCTGCCCGCGCTCGAACCCGGATCGGGCAGGATCGGCCGACGACTGAAGCGTTCACTACTGACATGCGAGATGGACGCCGATACTTGGAAACCCCTTGGGGAGGTCGGGCAGGCCGGATGGTCGGGCAGGATCCGGGCTCCGGGCAAGTCGGCGGCCGAAACGGTCTTCGTGACGGCCCGCGGCAAGACAGGGCGCGTCCTGGAGCGTCGGACGTCCGACGGGGTGGGGCTCTGGCGGGTCTACCAGCCGCTCTTGGCTCCAGGCTGGGTCGTCGAGGCCCTCGACGCGTCGATTGTCCTCGACGTAGCGGAAGTCGGCCATTTCACGCGATGCGATTCCTGGGGCTGCATCCGCCTGCCCTTGCCGGACGGCCGGCCCGTCACTACGCCGGGAGCCTCGCCGTGGCTATTGCTGGAGAGCCGGGCCACGAGCGTCCCGCTGCTGCTGGCCAGCGACGACAGGCGTGTCCTCGAGGGTGGCATCACGACCCGGGACGGCACGATGTCGATTGCGCTGGAACCCGGACAGCACCTGCGCGTCCTTTGGCCCGAGGGAGCGTGGCCGGCCACGGGGGCCCGGTCCGGCCCGGTTCCCGATGCGGAGCGTCTCGCCCGCGCCCGATTCTGGGCTTCGGCTGCCCTGCCGTGGGGTTCCACGACCGTTGCCTCGGGCTACACCGGCGACGGTCGCATGATCCTCGAGGATCGCTGGCGCCACCTTCCCTTCGGGTCCGTGCCGGTCGCCGTCCTGCCCCCGGCCCTCGGCCTGCGCGCGCTCGGGAACGGGAACACGGCCTGGGTGCGGACCGATGCCCCGGACCTCGAGGTGACGACGCCGGACGGGCCCCTGCTGGGCCGGGCGGGAAACCGCATCACCTACTCCGTGCCTGCTCCCCGGCGCCAGCCGGTGCGCCGCATCCCCGTCTCCGACAACCTCGGTCCCTGGCCCGCGGGTGCCGTCGGCTACCTCGACCAGGCCGCCAGGGATGCCTTGGCCCTGCCTTGGCTGGATACCGCGCTGCCCATGACGCCAAGGACCGCGCCCCGGGAAGCACTGGCCCGGGTGTGGCGCGAACGCGCATGGGAACGGACGCCCACGCTCGAGGGTACCGGCGGCCTGCTCTGGCTTCAGGCTTGGCTGGATAGCGACAGGAACCCCGTGGACGCCCTGCTCGAGACCGGACCCGTGCTGGATCGTACGGCGCGCATGACGGATGCTGCAGGCATGCGGGCCCTGGGTGCTTCCGCCATGCTCGCCCAGGTGACGGACAGCCTCGGTCGTCATCAGGATCCGGCCAGCCTGCTGATCCCGACGGGCGTAGAGGGCCGTGATCAGCCCGATGGCGGCCATGCCGTCGCGGCGTGGCTGGCCACGACCGGCTCGTGGCGACTCGCATCTGGCCGGGAAGAACCTCGCTGGAAGGCCCTGGCCGCCCGACTCGGCCCCATGGCCGCCGACCCCGGCGCCCGGACCCGCTGGCGACGAGGCTTGGGCATCGTCGATCGGCTCCCCCCGGCCGCGCCCCCCGGTCGCGCCGAGACCCGCGAGGGTCAGGGCTGGCCCCTCACGCGGCAGCGTCCGGCCGAGGCCACATGGTCGCATCATCCGGACGTGGTGCCGGGGCTGCGCGAGATGCGCGGCAAGGACGCCTGGCTGCTGGCCTCGGAAGGTATCGAGGTGCTGGCAGGCCGACACCAGCCGGACGGCCGGTCGCTGGAGCTGGCCCTGCGCCCGGCGGGCAACGAGCGCGGGGAACGACGCGTGATCCTGCTCTTGCCGGAGGGAACCGCGGATCTGGTCCGGGTCGAGGCCGAGAACGGCCCGGGCCCCTTGGCCTGCCGAATCAGGAAGACGGGTGGACGACACGAGGTCATCCTTGCGGGCACGTTGCCCGAGGGTCCGCTGATCCTGCGCTTCCGCTATGCTTAGGGGCTGATGCTCAGGCCACCCTTCGTCCTGCGTGACGTCATTCACGCCACCATCGACTTCCCCGCGGATGCCCTCGGGGCCGTCGCGCTCGACGTGCTGCAGACCCGACCCTTCCAGCGTCTGCGGCGCCTGCACCAGCTCGGCCTGTCCAAGCTGATCTTCCCGGGCGCCGAGCACTCGCGGTTTGCCCACAGCCTGGGGGCCTACCAGCTGGTCCGCAGGGCCATGGCGGAACTGGACGGCAGGCACCTGATCCCTGACCTTACGCCGTTCGACCGCATGGCCCTCGGCCTCGCGGCCATGCTGCATGACCTGGGGCACGGCATCTTCTCGCATACGGCGGAACGCATCTGGGGCTTCCACCACGAGACGGTGACGGATCGCCTGATCCTGGAACATCCGGATCTTCAGGCAGTCTGGGGACGTCACGCCCCGGACGGGGCCGCTCTGGCCCGGCGGATCGTGGCCATCCGGGATGGTGGTGCGCTGGCCCCCGAGGACGCCTGGATGCATGACCTCGTCTCGAGCCAGGCAGACGTGGATCGCCTCGACTACCTGCTTCGCGACGCCTACATGACAGGGGTCCGCTATGCAGGCTTCGATCTCGACTGGCTGATGCGTCACCTGACCCGGGCCGAGTGGCGCGGTCGCAGCCGTATCGCCTTCGAGGACAAGGCCGTCGACGCGCTGGGTCAGGAGCTGATGAGCCGCCGGCACATGTACAAGAACGTCTACGAGCACCGGACGGCGCGCATCTACGACGCCATGCTCCACGGCCTGATGCTGCGGCTCGGGGATTTGCCCCGCACCGCGCTCGACGCCGTGGGCCTGGGCTGGCTCGTGGCACCGATGGGGGAGGACCTGGAGGCGTTCGTGGCACGGGACGACTACGCCATGTGGGAAGCCCTCAAGCTGCTGGCGCAAGCAGACATTCCCGATCCCATCATCCGTGAACTGGCTGCCGACCTGCTCAGCGACCAGCGGTGGGATGGCGACCTGCACGAGGTCCCCCTGGAGCCGGCACGATGGCAGGGAGATGTCTTCCGGGCGCCCTATGCCCGCGGCCGCCTCTACGTCGCCGACCCCGAGGCCCAGATCCTGCTCCGGACGAAGCACGGTGTCCAGCCGCTCTCCGAGGACCCCCGCGGCCTGCGCCTGCAGTACGCGGAGAGCCCGGCGATGCTGGAGATCAGGCGGCCGGCCCGCCATCCGTGGTACGCTATGGCTCCCGCCCGAAACGACAGCGTCGCCCCATGAATCAGCGTCAACCCAAGCCCGAGTGGCTCAAGGTGCGGGCCCCGGGAGGGGAACGCTACCTTCATCTCAAGCGCAAGGCCCGCGAACTGGGCCTCGCCACCGTATGCGAAGAAGCCCGCTGCCCGAACATCGGCGAGTGCTGGGGCGGTGGCACCGCGACCTTCATGCTCATGGGCGACACCTGCACGAGGGGTTGTCGGTTCTGCCACGTCAAGACAGGACGCCCCGGCGCCCTTGACCCGGATGAACCGACCAAGGTCGCTGGCCTGATCGCCGAGACCGGACTGGATTACATCGTGCTGACCAGCGTCGACCGGGACGATCTGCCCGATGGCGGTGCCGGCCACTTCGCCGCGACCGTGCGTGCCCTCAAGGAACAGGCTCCCGAGATCCTGGTCGAGGTCCTGATCCCCGACTTCCGTGCCGTCGAGGCCGATCTCGCCACCATCGTGGCATCGGGACCCGACGTGGTCGCGCACAACGTCGAGACCGTCCGGCGCCTGACACCGGGCGTCCGCGATCGGCGTGCCACCTACGACCAGAGCCTCGTCGTCCTGGCGCGCCTCAAGGCCCTTGGCGCCCGCTTCACCAAGACCTCCCTGATGCTCGGCCTCGGCGAAACCCGCGCCGAGGTGGCCGAAGCGCTCGCCGACATGCGTCGGCATGGCTGCGATATCGTCACCTTCGGCCAATACCTCCAGCCCAGCCCCAAGCATCTGGCCGTGCAGGAGTTCATCTCGCCCGCCGCCTTCCGGGACTACCAGGAAATGGCCGAGGGCATGGGCTTCATGTACGTGGCGTCGGGCCCCCTCGTGCGCAGTTCCTATCGCGCAGGCGAACTCTTCCTGAAGGGCGCCATCGCCGAGGGTGCCGCCGGCATGGCCCCCGTGTTCACCCCCCTACCGATGCTGGAGCAGGGCGCCTGATGACACCCGAAATCCACACGCCCCAGGGCCTGCCGGAGGTTCGCCGCGTGCTCGGCCCCGGCGACGAGGCACCGTCCGTGGCGGCACTGCCCAAGGATGACCTGCTGGACATGCTGGGTGTCATGATCCGGACGCGGGTGCTCGACGGTCGCTTGCGGCAGGCGCACCGCCAGGGACGCATCGCCTTCCACCTGCCCCAGGAAGGTTCCGAGACTGTTTCCGCTGCCTTGGCCCTCGGCCTCGCGGATCAGGACTGGCTTTTCCCGGGCAGCCGTGACCTGGCGGCCTTGCTGCAGCGTGGCGTTCCTGCAGAGGACATCGCCCACGCCGCATACGCGAATGCGGCCTCGTGCAGCAAGGGCCGTGCGCTGCCCATCTTCTTCAGCGACAAGGCCCGCCGGATCGCCCCGACGGGCGCGACCGGCGCGACCCATCTCGTCCATGCGACTGGCGCGGCCTGGGCAGCCCGCCTGCAAGGCCTTCCCGGCATCGCCGTAGCCGCCTTCGCAGACGGTGCGCTGGCCTCGGGCGAACTGCATGCCGCCTTCAACATCGCCAGCGTGCAGCGCTGCGGCGTCGTCTTCGTCTGTCACAACCGCACGGGCCTGCCCCTGGGTGACCTCGGGTCGGGCTACGCATTCCCGACCCATACCGTCGACGCCTCGGACGCCCTGGCGCTGCGCGAGGCGCTCGCGATGGCCATGGATCGTGCACGGGAAGGCCGCGGCCCCAGCCTGGTGGATGCCGTCTACCCCATGCCGGTGACGACGGCGGCAGGGACCGAACCCGCACCGGACGGCCTCGTCCGGTTGCGCCGTCACCTCGAGGGCCTGGGCCTGTGGACCTCGGCCCGCGACCAGCAGTGCCACGCCGAGGCCCTTGCCTCCGCGGAAGCCGCGCTTGCCGCTGCCGCCGCAGTGCCGGCACCCGACCCCGCAACGTTGTTGACCGACCTGCCCGGAGCCTGAGCCATGCCCACGCTGAACCTGCTGCAATCCATCGGCGACGCACTCGACACGGCCATGGCCGCGGACGATCGCATCGTCGTCATGGGTGAGGACGTCGGCGCCTTCGGTGGCGTCTTCCGGGCGACGAGCGGCCTGCACCAGAAGTATGGCGAGGACCGCGTCATCGATACGCCGCTGACGGAAGCAGGCATCCTCGGGGCGGCCATCGGCATGGCGCTCAACGGCCTGCGGCCGGTGCCCGAGATCCAGTTCGCCGACTTCGTCTACCCGGCCTTCGACCAGATCGTCAACGAGCTGGCCAAGTACCGCTATCGCTCGGCCGGCCAGTACCCGTGCCCGGTGGTCGTCCGCATGCCCTTCGGCGGCGGCATCAAGGGCGGTCATTACCACAGCCAGAGCCCCGAAGCCTACTTCTGCCACACGCCGGGTCTCAAGGTCGTCGTGCCCAGCACGCCCGAGGACGCCAAGGGCCTGCTGCTTGCGGCGCTCGCGCAGGACGACCCCGTGATCTTCATGGAACCCAAGCGGATGTACCGCGCGGCCCGGGGCGAGGTTCCCGAGGGTGCCTTCCAGGTACCGATCGGCAAGGCGAGGGTCGTTCGCTCGGGTGATCACGCCACGGTCCTTTCGTGGGGCGCGATGGTCCACACCGCCATCGAGGCCGCGGACCTCCTCGCAGCCGAGGGCATCACGGTCGACCTGCTGGATCTCAGGACCCTGCTCCCGCTCGACCTCGAGGCCATCCTGACTTCCGTGACCAAGACCGGACGCCTGGTCATCGTCCACGAGGCACCGCGCACCGGTGGCTTCGCGGGCGAAATTGCGGCGCTCGTGGCCGAGCATGCCCTGACCTCGCTGGAAGCGCCGATCCTCCGGGTCACGGGCTATGACACCCCGTTCCCGTACGCCCTCGAGCACCACTACCTGCCCGATGCCGCGCGCATCGCCCAAGCCGTCCGCCAGACGGTGGCGTTCTAGGCCCCAAGGAGACCCGAGACACCCATGTCCGACGATCGCATGTACGACTTTGCCCTGCCGGATCTCGGCGAGGGCGTCATCGAGGGTGAACTGGTCAAGTTCCTGGTCAAGGAAGGCGAGCAGGTCGAGGCCGATCAGCCGCTTCTGCAGATCATGACCGACAAGGCCACGGTCGAGATTCCCTCCCCGCGCAAGGCCCGCGTCGTCGCCATCCGGGCCGAGGAGGGCCAGATCGTCCCGGTCGGCTCGGTGATGGTCACCCTGGAACTCGCCGAAGGCGAGACCCGGCCCATCACGATGCACCATGCGCCGCCGCCGGGTACCTCGGCTGCCCCTGCTCCTTCACCGGCACCCACGCCCGCGTCGGTCGTGGCGGCTCCGGAGCCCAAGGCGCCCGAACCCCTGCCGCCTGCACCTGCTGCGGCCCCGCCTGCGCCAGCCCCGATGCTGATTCCGGCTGTTGCGGCAAGCCTCGCGGCTGTCGCCGCACCCTCCATCAACGGCAAGGTCCTGGCGGCACCCGCGACACGCCAACTTGCCCGGACGATGGGGGTGGACATCGCCACCGTCCCCGGCAGTGGCCCTGCGGGACGCATCACCCGCGAGGACATCCTGGCGGCGGGCGGCGCGACTGCCCCGGTTGCCGTGCCTGCTGCACTCGGCGCCCCTGCAGCGGCTCCGTCAGCACCTGCCGCTGCTGCCGCCAAGGCCGGACTCGCACCGGTCGCCTCGTGGGAGGGCGACGAACGCCGCCCCCTGCGCGGCCTGCGCCGCAAGATTGCCGAGAAGATGGTCCAGAGCGCCTTCACGGCACCGCACGTCACGCACTTCGACGAGGTCGACATGACGGCGCTGGTGGCCCTGCGCGCGCGGCTGAAGCCGCTCGCCGACACACGTGGTGCCAAGCTTTCCTACATGCCTTTCATCATCAAGGCCGCCATCGCGACATGCCGCAAGCTGCCCTTCTTCAACGCGCACTTCGATGACGCCACTCAGGAACTGGTCCTGCGCAAGCCTTTCCACATCGGCTTTGCTGCCCAGACCGACAACGGCCTGATGGTCCCCGTCGTCCGCGATGCCCAGGACAAGAGCCTGCTCGACCTGGCCGAGAGCATCCAGGCCATCGCCGGCCGGGCCCGCGAAGGCAAGGCCACGATGGACGAGTTGTCGGGCAGCACGCTGACCATCTCGAACGTCGGCAGCCTGGGTGGCCTGTTCGCCACCCCCATCCTCAACTACCCTGAGGTCGCCATCCTGGGTGTCAACAAGATCCAGAAGCGCCCCGTCGTCCGCGATGGTGTGGTGGTGGTGCGGGACATGATGTACCTGGGGCTGTCCTTCGACCATCGCGTCATCGATGGCGCGGACGCCGTGGCCTTCGTCAACCAGATGATCGCCTACCTGGAACAACCGGACCTGCTCTTCGTGGACATGGTCTGACGGACGGACGACGCATGCGGCCGCTCACCTTCGCCTTGGCGCTTGTCGCCGGCGTCACGCTGGTGGCCGGCCGCGCGCTTGCGGCCGTCAGCGTCCCCCTGCCGACGGCCATGCGCGTGCCCCATCCGCTGGCCCGCAGCGTGACGCTTGCGCCCCTGCTCGATCGAACGGGTCTTCCCGAGGTCGAGGTCTGGGCCCGCCAGACCCAGGACCTGCTGGCCCCGGATACCTTGCCCCTCCGCACCATCGGTCCCGCCGAAGCCACGGCCATGACCCGCGCTGCCAGGCTGGGTGACTGGGACGTGCGGTGGCAGTTGACCCCGGTTCGTCCGGATGCTCCGGCGTTCCGGGCCCTGATTCGCGAACTCGGGCTCGCGACGGGCACGGACCAGATCCTCGTCCAGGAGCTCATCAGCCTGGCCCGGGTCCCCAACCCCGAAACCGGCCGGGACACGGACCTGGACGTGACCTATCGCCAGACCCTGCTCGAGAGCCGGACAGGCGCACTCGTCTGGCAGGGGAGCTCTTCCTTCGCCCTGCCCGTCTCCGAATCCGAGGCCGAGCCGGCAGTGCGCAGGGCCCTGCTGGAAACGATGAAGGCATCCCTCGGCGACTGCCCGTGGAGAACCGTGCGATGACAAGGTCCCCGCTCGTCCCCTGCCTTGTCGCCGCCCTGGCGCTCACGGGCTGCTTCGGTCGACAGGCCGCCGTCAAGCCCGAGCGTGCGGACGGCGCCATCGAGGCCGTGACGGCGGACCGCCCCGTGGCGCTGCGGCGTGTTGCCGTGCTGCCGATCCTGAATCGCACGGACGAGCCTGAAGCCCCGGTGCGCCTCGCCGAAGAGATGGGGCGCCAGCTGGCCGAGATCAAGGATCTCAAGCTGGTCGGTCCGGAAGTGGCCCGGAAACAGTTGGCCCCCATGTACGAGACAGGCATGATCGGACGTTTCGTGTCCGACCTCGACGAAGACCGCCGGACCTCGCCGGACCTCGCCCGCCTCGTCGGTGCCGGACTCGGCGTCGACGGCGTGCTGGTGACGACCGTGACCCTCTACCAGCAGTACACCGACCGATTCCCGGACGGCAGTCCCGGCGAGGTAGCCACGACCATCGTGGCCCTGCAGGCCGCGGTCGTCGATACCTTGACCGGGCGCACTGCCTGGAGCAACGCCGTGCTCGAACGCGCCCGCGGCGGCCGGGACTATCCCCCCTATGACCGGACGGTGGCGACGGCCGTCCGTAACCTGCTGGCCAGCTGGCCGCGCTGATCCGGATCAGGAGTTTCCCCATGACCACCCGCGAGACCCAGGCCCTCGTCATCGGTGCCGGCCCCGGAGGCTACGTCGCGGCGATTCGCCTTGGCCAGCTCGGCATCCAGACGCTGGTCGTCGACAAGGCCGCACTGGGCGGCACCTGCCTGAACGTCGGCTGCATCCCCTCCAAGGCGATGATCACGGCCGCCAAGTTTGCGGACAAGGCGCGCCATGCAGACAGCATGGGCATCAAGGTGGGCTCGGTCGAAGTCGACATGCCCGGCGTCGTCCGCTGGAAGGACGATGTCGTCAAGAAGCTCGTGGGCGGCGTCGGCACCCTGCTGAAGGGCCATGGCATCGAGGTGCTCAACGGCCGCGCCACATTCCGCGGTCCGAAGACGGTGGACGTCATGACCGAGAAGGGTCCCGTCACCGTCGAAGCCGACCACATCATCATCGCCACGGGCTCGGTTCCGCTGGCGATCCCGGGCTTCGTCCCCGACGGCCAGCGCATCATCGATTCGACGGGTGCGCTCGCGCTGACGGCTCTCCCCACGCGGATGGTCGTCATCGGTGGTGGCTACATCGGGCTCGAGCTGGGCACCGCCTATGCCAAGTTGGGGACCAAGGTCACGGTCCTCGAGGGCACTGACCAGCTGCTGCCCGGCTTCGACCCCGAGATTGCCAAGCTCATCGAGCGCAAACTCAAGAAGCTGGGCGTCGAGATCGTCCTGAAGGCGAAGGCCAAGGGCTGGAGCGAAGGGATCAACGGCGTGGCCGTCCAGTACGAGGCCGATGGCGGAACCAGGACGGCCGTTTGTGACAAGGTGCTCGTCACCGTCGGCCGCAAGCCCTACAGCGAAGGCCTGGGCCTCGAGGCCGCCGGCCTCACCGTGGATGCCAAGGGCTTCCTTGCGGTCGACAATCAGATGCGGACGCAGGTGCCCGGCATCTATTGCATCGGAGATCTGGCCGGGCAGCCGATGCTGGCCCACAAGGCCAGCCGCGAGGGCGAAGTCGCCGCCGAGGTCATCGCCGGCCGCCCGAGCGCGATGGATGCCCGCACGATTCCCGCCGTCGTGTTCACGGACCCCGAGATCGCGACGGCCGGCATCATGGAGCATGAGGCCAAGGCGCAGGGTCTCGACGTGCACGTCGGCAAATTCCCCTTCGCGGCATTGGGCCGGGCACTGACGACCCAGGAGACGGACGGGTTCTTCAAGGTCGTGCTGGACCGCAAGACCGAAGAAATCCTCGGGGTGGCGATCGTGGGTCCCAACGCCTCGGACCTGATCGCCGAAGCCACGCTGGCCATCGAGATGGGGGCACTGTTCGACGATCTGGCCCTGACCATCCACGCACACCCGACCTTGCCGGAAGGCATCAAGGAGGCGGTCCTCGCCGCCAAGGGCGAGGCCATCCACGCCCTCTCGGCGCCGATGGCCCGGGCCTAGGTCGCCGGCCCGTGGCGGGTCACGACTGGGTCGTCGTCGGTCACGAGACCGAAGCTGTCCTCGCCGCCGTGGCGGGAGCACGCCTCGGCCTGGATACCGTGCTCGTGGTGCCGCGGGGTCGCATGCTGGGTGGCCTTCTGACGGAGGGGGGCCTTGCGTTCGTCGACCGGGACTCCCGGCATCTGACGCCACCCGCGGAGACCCCCGCCGATGGTCTCTTCGCCGAGTTCCTCGCACGCGCAGGCGTGCGCCTCGTCGCCCTGGATCCCGACAAGGGCGCACGGGTGCTCGCGGACATGCTGCACGAGGCCGGCGTCCGGGTCGTGCACGGTGCGTGGCAACGGACGCGGGCCGTGCCCTCGGCCCAAGGCCTGGTCCTGGAGGCCCTGGAGGTCGACGGCCAGTGGTTGGAAGGCCAGGCGTTCCTAGACGGCACGCCCGACGGCGACCTCGCGGAGGCCCTCGGCGTCCCATTCGCCACAGGCTTCACCGAACACGGCACGGATCGGGTCCTCGGGATCAGCCCATTGCCCCGCGTCCGCGGCGTGACGCCGGAGACCATCGTGGCCACATGCCGGATGCTGGCGCAGGACCCGGATCTCGAGGCCCGCAAGCAGGCAGCCTTCGGGAACCGACGCTTCCTCGATCTGGATGCCGGCGAAGACTGGATCCTGATCGGCCCCCCCTATCTGGCCCTGGCCTTCCAGCGCTGGCGTGAGCGGGAAGGTTCGCCCTGCCCCGTCACCTTCGAGGCCGATGGCTTCAACGTGGCGGTCCTGGGCCCTGACGACACCAGTTGGAACGGGCTCATCTACCACGTGGACGATCCGGCGCGACGCCTCGCCTGGTCGCGCGACGGGGCCGACGACACGATGCGTGCAGAGGTGGCCTTGTTCGGCCGCTTCCTGCGCGAGGGGCTCGGCTGGCGGGACGCCGTCGTCACGTGTCCATCGGGGCTGTACGTACGCCAGACCCGCCACGCGCGTCGCACCCGCCATCTGCTGGGCCTGTCCGAAATCGCGGCCGGCGCGACCCTCCCGCGGGTCGGAACCTTCTGCTACTGGCCGGACTTCCGGGGCTTCGCCGTCACGCCCACGCAAGGCCCTCTGGTGGCGCCGGTCGTACCGGGAACCGGATGGCTCGCGGATTGGACGAACGTCGGCATGGCCAGCCGTGCGGCCGGCTATACGGCACCGGCCCATTCCCTCTGCCGCCTCGTGCAGGTCAACGTTGTGCTGGGTACGGGCCTCGCTGCCGCCGTGGCCGTGCACCAGGGCAAGCGCGGCCCTTCGACCGGTTCGGCCCTTGCGGCCGAGGTGCCGGATACCCTCATCCGGACCGTGCTGGCCGAGGCCGGCATGGCCAATGACGACCAGGCAGACCTCGCGGAGACGCCAAGGCGGGCAGCCGGACTTGCCCATGACCCGTTCGTGCGGGGCGAGGCCAGGCTGATCGCGGCTGCGGAGGCACCCGTCGCCGGTTCCGACGATCGCCGCCAGGACTGGCTGACACGGGTCCGCATGGACCTCGCCGAAACGCGACCCATCATGGATGGTCCCTTCGGTCCGCGGCAGATGGTCTATGCCGACGACATCGCCACGGGCCGGGCCCGGGGCTTCCTCGAGGACCGGCTGACCTCGATGCTGCTGCCGATGCATGCCAATCCCCACTCCGAGGCCTCGGCGGTCGGGATGGCCTCCGGCCGCTGGCGCGAGCAGGCCCGCGAGCGGGTGGCCCGCGCCCTGGGCGCCGGTCCGGACCATGCCGTTCTTTTCACCGGCTCCGGTTCGACGGCCGCGGTCGATCGCTTCGTCGGCATCCTGGGCTGGAAGGTCCCGACAGACCCCGAACTTGCCGAGCGCCTGCGCCGCAGCCTGTCGCCGGCCGAACGCCCCGTCG
>JAYKIS010000085.1:0-3872 GCA_035286125.1 Candidatus Sericytochromatia bacterium | reverse complement strand
CCGGCCGTGAACAGCCCGGGCCAGTCCTTGACCCCCAGCGTGGGTCGCAACTGGATGGCCGGCAACTGGTCGTATTCCACGGCGTAGCCCGGACGCAGCAGCACCGCATCCGCGAAGCCCGGCAGCGTCCGCAACATGGCCTCCTGGACGGCCGCCGGCAACGAGGTCGAGAAACCCTGGACATAGATCCAATCCGTATCGAGGCCTTCGGGTTCGATGAACAGCCCGTGCGCGGGCTTGTCCGCAAAGCGATGGACCTTGTCCTCGAAGCTGGGGCAATAGCGAGGCCCGGGGCCCTCGATACGCCCCTGAAACATGGGCGACAAATGCATGTTGTCACGAACTATTTTGTGTGTCTTGTCATTTGTATATACAAGATGACACATCACATTCTCTTGGCTGCGCGCGAGGGGCACATACGAGAGGGCGAGATCCCCCTCATCCCCCGGCGCAGGCTGCATCTGGCTGAAGTCCAGCGAGCGCCTGTCCACGCGTGGCGGCGTGCCCGTCTTCATGCGGCGCAGGCGCAGGCCCAGCCGACGCAGGGCCTCGGACAACCCGGTGGAGGGGGCCTCGCCGATGCGGCCCCCGGGCGTCGCCGCCTCACCCGTGTGGCACAAGCCCGACATGAAGGTTCCGGTCGTCAGCACCAAGCTGCGCGTCCGGACATTGCCGGCATCCGTCGCGAGGGACCACCCGTCCCCGTCGGGGCCGAAGTCCCGCGCCGAGGCCTCGAGGACCTGGACGTGGGCCGTCACCAGGCGATTCATCCACGCTGCGTAGGCATGCTTGTCGCACTGCAGGCGCAGGGCCTGGACTGCCGGCCCCTTGCTGGCATTCAGCACCTTGGCCTGGATGCGGCTGGCATCCGCGGCGCGCGCCATCCAGCCCCCGAGGGCATCCACCTCCCGCACCAACGTCGACTTGGCCGGCCCCCCGATGGCGGGGTTGCAGGGCATGGCCCCCAATGTCGCCCGATCCGTCGTGACCAGCAGGACAGCCGCACCGAGGCGATGGGCCGCCATCGCCGCCTCGATGCCCGCGTGGCCGCCCCCGACCACGACCACATCCCAGACCCGATCCATATCCGCCATGCTATGCCATGCTCGAAGGCCACGGAGGAAGCCCCCATGCCCCACCCCATGATGCGTATCGGCAGCGGCTACGACGTCCATGCCTTTGCCGAGGGACGCACCCTGGTTCTGGGCGGCGTCACCATTCCCGAGGCGACGGGCCTCGACGGGGACTCGGACGCCGACACCGTGACCCACGCCCTGATGGATGCCCTGCTGGGCGCGCTGGCACTGGGAGACCTGGGGACGCACTTTCCGCCGGGAGACGCCCGCTTCAAGGGAGCCAGCAGCCTGGACCTGCTGGACACCGTGATGGCCCTCGTCACAGGGGCGGGTTGGCGCCTCGGGAATGCGGACATGACCATCATCGCGCAGCAACCTCGCCTCAAGGCCTGGATGCCACGGATGCGCGAGACGCTGGCGGCTCGCCTTGGCGTCGACCTCGAGGCCGTGTCCGTCAAGGCCACGACGCCCGACCATCTGGGCGCCATCGGACGCGCAGAAGGCATCGCGGCGCAGGCCGTCGTGCTGCTGGTCCGGGCAGAGCATTAAATCTTCCTTCAATCTCCGTTTCGGGCCACCACGAAACAGAAGTCTTCGCTATCCTTTCCTTTACGGCAACTTAACTACCGAAGGAAAGCATGATGGTCCGCAAGATTCTGGTCGCCGCCCTGGTGGCAGGCGTGTTGGGCGTGGTGGGCACGGGCTCGATGGCCAGCGCCCACGATTGTGGCGGCGGCCACGGCAGCTGCCCGGCTCCCAAGCCCACCAAGGAGCCCAAGTAGTCCCGATGACCCGGCACCAAGGCCCCAGGGTTTCCCCCCTGCTGCTGCGGTTGCTCGAGGAGCTGGGCCAAGGCCTCGATCAGGCGGACAGGCGCGACGGCGCCGTTCCCGATCGGGGCCTCGCTCCTTGGGAGCCCCCCATGGACATCCACGAGCAGGCCGAGGCCTTCGTCGTGCAACTGGACGTTCCCGGCCTCCGGCAGGAGGACCTGGGCCTGCAGGTCGAGGGCCGGCACCTGCAGGTCACGGGAGAGCGCTTGCGCTTCGAAACCGAGGGCAGCCGAATCCTGACGGGCGAGCGTCCCCACGGGCGATTCGCCAGACAAGTGCCCTTGCCCGCCGATGTGGCCATCGACCGCATCAGGGCCACGCTCAAGGACGGCGTGCTGTCCGTCTGGCTGCCCCGCATCGAGGCTGCCCGACCGCGCACCATCCCCATCGACACCGCACAGGATTAAATAGCATCAATTCCTTGTTAAGGAATGTGTAAATCCCCGTGTCCTGACCTAACGTGAAGCACCCCCGCTTCACAAAGGAGTCAAGCCATGGGTCGTATCCTCTCCCTCGTCGCGTGCGCGCTGGTCGTGCTGGCCTCGTCGAACATGGCCGTCGCCCACGACGGTCACGACCACCCCACCCCCAAGCCGAAGCCCACCAAGGACGTGCGCTGACCCGCGCCCCGCGTCGCAGGACCCCCTGGCCCCGGCCGGGGGTCCTTGCTATTCGAGGTTCTCGACGACGAGCGCGATGCCCTGGCCTACGCCTACGCACATGGTGGCGAGGCCATAGCGGCCACCCGTACGCCGCAGGTGATGGACCAGCGTCGTCAGGATCCGCGCGCCACTCATGCCGAGCGGATGCCCCAGGGCAATCGCCCCACCCAGCGGATTGACGCGATCGGGATTCAGGTCCAACTCCCGCATGCAGGCAAGGGCCTGTGCGGCAAAAGCCTCGTTGAGCTCGATGGCATCCAGATCGCCGACCGACAGCCCCGCCCGTGCCAAGGCCTTGCGCACGGCCGGCACCGGCCCCACACCCATCACCGCCGGGTCGACACCCGCAACAGCGGACGATACGAGACGGGCCAGCGGGCGGACACCCTGCGGGGCCTCGAGCGCACTTGAGGCGACGACCAGGGCGGCAGCGCCGTCGTTGAGGCCACTCGCGTTGCCTGCCGTCACGCTGCCCCCTTCGCGGAAGGCAGGCTTCAGGCGAGCCAGGCCCTCGAGGTTGGTCTCGGGGCGCGGATGTTCGTCGACGGCAACCTTGACCATTTCCCCCTTCTTGCGCCCCGGAACGGGAACGGGCACCAGTTCGTCCGCGAAGAGGCCCTGCTGGCTTGCCCGCTCCCATGCCTGCTGGCTGCGAATCGCAAAGGCATCCTGGTCTTCACGTGAGATACCGTAGCGCTCGGCGACATTTTCGGCCGTCTCGCCCATGGCATAGGGATGGTGAAGCGCCGCCAACCGGGGATTGACGAAGCGCCAGCCCAGCGACGTGTCGTAGACCTGCAGGTCGCGGCTCCAGGCCTTGTCGGCCTTGGCCATCACGAACGGGGCGCGCGTCATGGACTCGACACCACCGGCGACAAACATCCGACCCTCGTCCGCCCGGATGGCATGGCTGGCCGTGATGACGGCCTGCAGCCCCGACCCGCAAAGGCGATTGACGGTCTGCCCTGCCGAACCGATGGGCAACCCGGCGAGCAGGGCCGCCATCCGGGCGACATTGCGGTTGTCCTCACCCGCCTGGTTGGCGCATCCCAGGATCACGTCCTCGAGGGCCTCGGAGTCCAGTTGGCTGCGGCGGACCGCCTCGCCCAGGGCCAAGGCGGCCAGGTCGTCGGGGCGTACCCCGGCCAAGGCTCCCCCGATACGCCCGATGGGTGTCCGTACCGCGCTGTAGATGAGGGCTTCGTATGCGGCCAAGGATGCAAGCTCCGGGAAGAAGTAGTGATTAGCGAGAGAGGCGACGCCGCAAGAGGGGGGCCACGCGGAATCGCTCGCCCCCGAAA
>JAYKIS010000084.1:0-5483 GCA_035286125.1 Candidatus Sericytochromatia bacterium | reverse complement strand
GCTTCCCTCGCAAGACAAGGATCGGCAAGCCCATCTGCTCCGCCTGAGCCACGGTGTGCGCCAGCAACGCGGACTTGCCCTGGCCCGCCGGTCCAGCCAAGACATAGGCAGCTCCCCGCCCCTTCGTGGCAAGGTCCCGCAGGCTCACCTCAAGCAGGTCCCGTTCCCTGGCTCTACCCACGAAGACTTCTGCCTGCGGCAGGTATTGTCCGCTCCACGGGCGGGTCCGATAGGCTGCAACAAGCCCCAGTCCCTTCAGGTCGAGCAAATCCCGGGTCAGGACCTCGTGACGCTCCCCAACGACTGCGAATGTGGCCTCATCACACCATATGCCGCCCTCCCCGTGCATCGAAAGTCGAGCCGCACGATTGACAGGATGTCCCAGCACGGCGTCCTCAAAACGTCGTGACGTCCCGACGGGCCCCAGGAAAACCCGCCCCGTGGCCACGCCCGCAGCAACAGGCTGACCCTCGTATGGCGACAGCGCCGCAAGCCAGCAGAGGGCACCGTGGGCCGCATCGCCGGACCCGTCGGCGTGCAGGCCGAAGCAGGCAATCAGGACACCCCCCTTCTCATCCTGCGAGACCTTGCTGAGTGCGCCGCCATAAGTGCCCAGGGAAGCTACGGTAGCCCGAAGCCAAGCGGTGGGGCACTCATCGCCCGTATTTCCAGGAATCCTCACGAAGACGACCGTCAGAACCCTGATACGACCGTGGGGAAGGCCACCAGGCGATGCTTCGGCCGCGAGCGGCCGGACAACAGGCACCTCGGCCTGCTCCGAGTCGGCTGGCAGTCGATCGACCGATACGCCGGCCAGCATGTCGTGTGTGATCGGCAGCAGACTCTGCCAGACAGGACCGGATATCCACGTGACGACATCCGAGGCATCAACTGTCACCTGAGTCGCCACAAAGTCCGATTGGAACAGCGCGATCTTCAGGCCAATAGATGCATTGGCATCAGGCAGGACCCCCGCAAAGCCTTCCAGAAGGACGGCCGCAGCCTGCCGCGCGCGCCGGACCGGCCTGTCCCGCCCGGCAAGCCCGGGGAACCAGGCCAGCAGGGCATCGCCGGCAAATCCCAGGATATCGGCATCGTGGGCCAGCAGCGTACCCACAAGATGACCATGGATGCGGGCCATCCCATCCGACATCTCGCCAGCACCGTCCGACCCGCCTTCGGCAAGACCGGCAGCCCAGCGCGTGAAACCCGAGACATCCAGAAAGAGACAAGTCGCTTCCCGACGAGACCAGAGGGGTCCGGACGAATCTTGCTGCAAAAGCGCAGGTCGACGCGGTTCCCCCCCCTGCACGGCTTCATATCCCCCGACGATTCAAGCTCGTGGTTCCGGACCTCAGCGATAGACTTCCATCGGTGCATCCGGCGCCTGAACTTCCGCGTCCGGGGCAACCGACACACAGACGGCCTTGCCGCGGCGATCGGCCTTGTAGGCCACGATGTCGACGGTACCGGCAGGCACGTTCTCGAACCGATAGCTGCCGCTGGCATCGGTCGTCGTCTTGTAGACCGAGCCGGCCAGGTAGACCTCGGCCCCTTCCGGCGAACCTGCAGTCACGGGCATGGTCAGGCGGCCCGTCAGTACCGAGGTCGCCGCAAGGGCCATGTCGCCCACGGCCACGGTTGCCTGACCGGCGTCAACCTTGCTCTTCCAGGCCTTCTGGTCGGCGGACAGGACGGCTTCGACGTTGTACGCGCCACTTGAAGGAAGTTGGAGGGAAAAGCGTCCGTCCGCGCCCGTCTTGGTCGATGGGGGCACAACGGCCTGCAGTGTGCGATTCACGGGCATACTGCCCAATCCATAGGCGTCCAGGAAGATGAGCGCCGTCTGTCCATTGGGCAGGGTGACCGGTGCCTTGTCGATTGTGTGACCGAAGGCTTCAACCAGCACGTCGACAACAGCTTTACCTGAGGCATCCAGCACACGGCCGGTCAGCACGGGCCTTGCGGCCTTGGATACGTCGACGGAGGCGAGCACAGGCGCGGTATCGTTAGTGCCCGAGGCAGAACAGCCAAGGATGGCCAGCGGCAGAAGCGCTCCCAGGAAGCGACCGCAAGCCGCGTAAAGCAAGGAATGGCTACGAGCAGCAAGCTTCATCATGGACTAACATGTACCCGTGAGCGCAGGACTTGACCCACGGCGGCGCGTGGCCTCCTACCTCCCCCGCTGGGTTGCGGAAGCACCTGCCAGCAGGCCCTACGCGACCGAACGGATGTCGGTCGTCCTCTGGTTAGACATCGTCGGTTTCACGAAGTTGACCGAACGCCTCTCGGCGGAGAGTCGTGCTGGGGCAGAACATCTGACGGAACACCTGAACCGGAACTTCGGCAGGATCAGCCTGAGCCTGGCCAAGCATGGCGGTGACCTTGCCTCGTTCGCGGGCGACGCGGTGCTGGCCATCTGGCGGTGTGACGACGCGGGCCAGTTGCCCGGGGCCGTCGCCCTGGCCCGGGCCTGTGCCGAGGAGCTCCTTGGACCTGAGGCACAGGCGGAATCTGACCAGTACCTGCCGATCAAGGCCGTTCTCGGAGTCGGTTCCCTGGCCTACAGCCTGGTCGGTGGCCACCGTGGACGTTGGCTCCCGCTGCTTCAGGGCGAGGTCCTTGCCGAGTTGGCTCCTGCAGCCGAGAGACTGGGATCAGGCGAGTTGGCGATTACGCCTGGGGCTCGAGCCCTGCTCGGAGACAGATCACGAAAGGCTCCGCTCCTGCCCAGGTCCGAACCGGTATCGGGTGGCGACTGGCAGGCAGGACTCACGATGCTTCCAGACATCGTCCAGGCCCACATCCACTCGGGTCAGGAGGGTTGGCTGGGGGAGCTGCGACCGTTGACCGTGGTCTTCATCAGGCTGCCTGACCTGCCCGTCGGCCTCGAGGCCCATCCTCTCGTTCGCAGTCTGCAGGCCTCGATCGATCGTCTCGACGGTTCACTCGACAAGCTCAGTCTGGACGACAAGGGGATATCCGCCCTTGTAGCCGTTGGCTTGCCCCCGAGAACCCTGCCTGATGCGGGGGTGACGGCGATTCGCCTGGCGCAGACACTACAGGACGAGCTTCTACGCCAGAACGTGAAGGGCGGCATCGGGATCGCTACAGGACGCGCGTACTGCGGCGAGGTGGGTGGAGCCGATCGGCTCGAATACACCGTCCTCGGGGACGTGGTGAACCTTGCGGCGAGGTTGATGGTCAAGGCCGACCAGGGCATCCTGCTCGATGACGTGACGGCGCGCCAGGCCAGTGGACGTCTTGTCCTGCAACCGCTGCAACCCCTCGTCCTCAAAGGCAAGGCAGCGCCCGTCGCCGTCTACGAGCCGCGCCAATGGCGGGGCCGATCCCGGGCTCGCCTGGCCGATATCGTGGGCAGGGACGAGCTCATCCGGAACCTTGGCACTGCCTGCTCGGAACCCGGTAGGCAAACCGGCCGAGCCATTTTGCTTGAAGGTGAGCCCGGACTGGGCAAGACCACCGTCCTTGACGGCCTTTGCGAGGCACTTGGGCAAAGGTTCAGCCGCATGCTTCACCTCTCGGGACGATCGGCCCGGCCCGGGACGCATCTGCAACCTTGGCGCGACGTGTTCGTGCAACTTTCATCCATCGCACCGAAGACTGCAGCGGGCCGTGACCAGCGGTTGCTCGAAGACCTGTTGAACACCGATGGGCCCTTTCCATCTGGTGTGGACGCCCCCGATGCCGAAGGTTGGTCACGAACGGTGGCCGATACCCTTGTTCGCCTGCTCGGACCCAACCCGATCCTGCTGGTCATCGATGATGCTCACCTCATGGACTCCGCATCCGACCAAGTGGCGAGTATGCTTGCCCAGCGGCATCCGTCCGCGTGCGTCCTGATGGCCGCGCTGCCAGGTCACGACTGGCGGCACACGGCCTGGACGGACTTCGTGACACCGGCAGTTGGTCTGCCGCACCTCTCCGAGGAAGCAGCCGCGGCTCTCATTCATCGCCGCATTGGCCGTCATCACCCCCCTCGCGAGGTCACCGACCGCATCCTGACACTTGCGGCCGGACATCCGCTCTTCCTCGAGGAGTTGGCAGACGCGTGGCTTGAAAGCGAGGCCGACAACAGCCAGCAGGGAACGGTCGCGCTGCCGGTCACCATCCAGGGAGCCTTGATTCGCAGGCTGGATCCCTTGCCCATTGCCGAGCAAACCCTGGTCAAGATCCTGAGCCTGGTGGGTGCCGATGCGGAAGTCGGACTCATCAGCGCGCTGCACCCGGCGTACCCCACCCCGGAGTCCGTCGTTCAGGGCCTCGAGCATCTCGCGGCGGTGCACTTGCTTGAATCCGGGGACGCGGCGACCGACGGCACGTGGACGTTCCGAAGCAGCCTGCTTCGGGATGCCGTGAAGGACCAGTTGCTGGAAGCCCAGCAGGTACGTGTCCACAGGCTCGCTGCCGATTGGCTGGAACGCACCTACGGACCTGGAGCGTCCACGGCCAGTGCACGCCTGGCCTATCACCACGAGCTTGCACGGCAACCCGGCCCTGCTCTGCATCACATGGACCACGCCGCCGTCTGGGCCATGGCCCACTACGCGACGGCCGAGGCCGAGCAATGGTGCCGACGCGCCCTGCTTTACGAAACGGAACAGGAGATCCTGGCCGCGACACACCTCAGGCTTGCGCGTCATGAAGTGCTGGGCCGGGTGCTCAAGGGAAAGGGCAACCTTGCGGAAGCCAGGGAGCACCTTGATTGCGCGCTGGCCTTGGGCGACCAGCTCGGGGACAAGGAAAGCAAGGCTCATATCCTCTCCAGCCTCGCGATGGTGGCCGAACTTGCCGGTGACCATCCGGCTGCAATGACTGCCTATGAACAGGCAAGCGTTCTTGCCGGCAGCCTCGGATCCGGCTGGGCCTACCTGAGAAGCTCGCTCTACCTGAGCAGGCTCCACTTCAGAAATGGCGATGCCCACAAGGCGCTTGTGACCTGTCGACAGACCCTTGAGAAGGAGGCCATCTGGGGCCATCTGCCTGAGAGCGCGTCCTTTCACGCCTGGACCATGACGTTGGTGCTGATGACCCAATCCAACGGCAACGCCATTCGCGAAGCCATCGGGAAACTCGAGCATCAGGTGGATGGCCTTCGCACCCGCGAAGAGTGGGGGAACCTGTTCAATGTGCTGGGCTTCCTCGGGAACGCCTACAACCTCATCGGAGTCTACGAACAAAGTCGGGCATGTTTCACCGATTCGCTCAAAGTTGCCATAGGAAACCCGCATGGACCCAATGAAGCGGCAGCGCGCCTGAACCTGGCCCTGCAAGCCCATGCACTCGAAGACCATGACGAGATGCGGCGCCAGGCCCTGCAGGCACGTCTGATCGCGGAAGAGGTGGGATACAAGCCGATCCAGGCCCTCGCTTTTCGCCTCGAGGCACTGGCTGCGGCGCAACCTGAGAAGCCGGATCAGGCCGCGAAGTTCCTCAAGGCAGCCGACGCCATCTGGGCGGAC
>JAYKIS010000083.1:0-33763 GCA_035286125.1 Candidatus Sericytochromatia bacterium | reverse complement strand
CGTTGGTAGACCAGATAGGCCTCGCGGCGCGAAGCACGCCACGTCACGGGGTCGAAGTCCTGCAGGCGGGCAAGGGCCTCGCCCGAGAGGGCCACGGGCTTGAGGGGGGACAGGTCCATGCCCGTCTCGTCCTCGGCGAGGCGAGCCATGGCGGCCTGCCAGGCCGCACGATCTCCTGCTGCGGCAGCGCGCTCCTTGTCCTGCCTGAGCTGGGTCAGGCGCGCCCAGCGCCGCAGCACGTCCGGTCCCGCCTCGGGCAACGGGGGGATGTCGACCCGGTCCAGCAGGAAGCCCCCGGCCGGCATCGGTCCGAACTTGCGGAAGCTGCCGATGGCCCACCGACCGCGTGTCCAGTGCTGGGGGTCCAGCAGACCCTGGACGGCGTCTTCGAGAACGGGCAGGCCCAGACCATACAGCCAGTCCGGAGCGGGAAAGCCGAAGTAGTGGATCACGTGGATCGAGCCAGCCCCGCGCTTGAGCATCATCAGGGCATCCCGATCCGGCACCAGGTTCCGATCGACGGGGTAGAAGCGAATGCCCCGGGCAGCCTGCAGGTACGGCTGGATCATCGAGCGGCAACCGTAGGAGGGGACGAGGACAGCACCGGGCGGGGCGAGATGGCGCTCCCACCAACTGGCCGCCTCGCGTCCCGACCCCGCAAGGACCACCTGGTCCCGATGAAGCCCGAGCAATCGCAGCATGCGTTCCTGGGCGGCCGGCGAGAACGGCGGTGCGCTACCCCCTATCCCGGGAGGGCCGCCGTGGAGGCGCGGGTTGGACGACGGGGCATCAGCGGCAGGCACGGCCATATCTTGGGCAACGTCCGCCTGATCGTCAATCCGTCAAGTTCCTCCCGAAGGTTGAAGTTCTCCGCGTCGGGTACAGCCATGCCCATGCACGTCGTCGTCACGTCCGAAGTCCTGCCCGATGAAGCTCGCGTGGCCGCCAGCCCGGATACGGTGCGGACGTGGGTCGGACAGGGCCACCATGTGGTCGTCGAGGCGGGGGCCGGGCTCCGGGCAGGTGTGGCGGATGACGCCTACGCGCAGGCCGGAGCCGCCGTTGTCGCTGACATCCTGACCGAACTCGGCAAGGCCGATCTGGTGCTCAAGGTCCGTCGCCCTACTGGGCCGGGCGAGGGCTTCCGCGACGAGATTGCCGCGCTGCGCGAGGGTTGCACGCTGGTCGCGGTCATGGAGCCGTGGTCGCAGGGAGCCGCGCTGGAGGCGCTCGCCCGGCGGGGGGTCGTGTCCTACGGACTGGAATTGGTCCCGCGGATCACGCGGGCACAGGCGATGGATGTCCTGTCCAGCCAGGCCAATCTCGCTGGCTACAAGGCGGTCCTCGACGCCGCGGCGGTCTTTGGCAGGGCCTTTCCGATGATGATGACGGCAGCAGGTACCATTGCCCCTGCCCGCGTCTTCGTGATGGGGGCAGGCGTCGCCGGGTTGCAGGCCATCGCGACGGCACGTCGCCTGGGTGCAGTCGTCTCGGCGACGGACGTGCGCCCGGTGGCCAAGGAGCAGGTCGAGTCGCTCGGGGCGACCTTCGTGATGGTCGAGTCTGACGAGACGGCACAGGCCGAGACGTCGGGCGGCTACGCCCGGGAGATGTCCGAGGATTACCGTCGGAGGCAGGCGGAACTCGTCGCCCAGACTCTGCGCAAGACCGACATCGTGATCACGACGGCGCTCATCCCGGGCAAGAAAGCCCCTGTGCTCGTGACGGACGAGATGCTCGACCTGCTGCGTCCGGGGTCCGTCGTTGTCGATCTGGCGGCTGATGCGGGCGGCAACTGCACGGCCACGGTACCGGGCGAGGTCATCTCCCGCGCCGGCGTTTCCATTGTCGGCTATCGCAACGTGCCCTCTCGCCTGCCCATCGATGCGAGCGCGCTCTTCGCCCGCAATGTCCGGCACTTCCTCGACCTGCTCATCGACAAGGAGACGGGGAGTCCCCTGAATGACTCGTCCGATGAAGTCCTGGTGGCCAGCCGCCTGACGGCGGAGGGTCGCATCGTGCAGGACCGATTTGCCCCCTCGCTTCCCGTCGCCTGACCTGCCTGGTAACTCATGACGCTTCTGGCTGCTGCCCATCCCTCCGTCGTCCACGAACTGACCGTCTTCATGCTGGCCTGCTTTGTCGGCTATTACGTGGTCTGGCGTGTCACGCCGGCGTTGCATTCTCCGTTGATGGCCGTCACCAACGCCATCTCGTCCGTCATCGTGGTCGGCGCCCTGCTGGCGGCCCTCAAGGGCGATCCGGGCGTGGCGCCGTGGCTGGGCGGCGTGGCGATCGGCCTCGCGTCTGTCAACATCTTTGGCGGCTTTGCCGTTACGGCGCGCATGCTCGACAAGTTCCGCAAGAAGTCCTGATCCCGTTCCCTATCGGTAGAACCCAACGATGCTCTCGACCATCCAGGACCTCGCCTTTCTCGTGGCGGCCGTCCTCTTCATCCTGTCCCTGCGGGGCCTGTCCAGTCCGGAGACGGCCCGATCGGGCAACGCGCAGGGGATGGCGGGCATGGGCCTTGCCGTTCTGGCGATCCTGCTTCCTGCCCTTGTGGGAGCAGACGGTGGCGGGGATCTGATCGGACGCCTGGGGCCGATCCTGGGCGGTGTTGTCGTGGGCGGAGGCGCAGGTCTGGTGATTGCCAAGCGCATCAAGATGACGGACCTGCCCCAGTTGGTCGCGGCCTTCCACTCGCTGGTCGGCCTTGCTGCGGTGCTGGTGGCGGTCGCCGCCCGACTGTCGCCCGACGCCCTGGGTCTGCCCCAGGATGCCGCCGGCCACATCGCGGTGGCCTCGCTCGTCGAGATGGGCCTTGGCGCGATCATCGGGGCCATCACCTTTACCGGGTCTATCGTGGCCTTTGCCAAGCTTCAGGGGCTGGTTTCCGGCGCGCCCCTCGTCTTCCCCGGTCAGCATGCGCTCAATGCCTTGCTGGGGCTTGCCACGCTGGGCCTGGTGGGGCATTTCGCCACCTCGGGCGGCACAGAGCTGTCCTTCTTCCTCGCCATCGGGCTCTCCTTGCTGCTGGGCTTCCTCCTGATCCTGCCCATCGGGGGTGCCGACATGCCCGTTGTCGTCTCGATGCTGAACTCCTACTCCGGATGGGCGGCCTGCGGCATCGGCTTCACGCTGCACAACTCCCTGCTGATTGTCACCGGCGCACTCGTCGGTGCCTCGGGGGCCATCCTGAGCTACGTGATGTGCAAGGGCATGAACCGGTCGATCGTCAGTGTCATCCTCGGGGGCTTCGGGGGGGAGGCCGCGGCGGCCGGGGGCGGTGCTGCCAAGGAGCAGCGCCCGGTCAAGCAGGGCAGCGCGGAAGATGCTGCGTTCATCCTCAAGAACGCCAGTTCGGTCGTCATCGTGCCCGGCTACGGCATGGCCGTGGCCCAGGCCCAGCACGCGGTGCGCGAGATGGCCGATGTCCTGAAGAAGGAGGGCATCAATGTGCGCTATGCCATCCATCCGGTGGCGGGGCGCATGCCGGGGCACATGAACGTCCTGCTGGCCGAGGCCAACGTCCCCTACGACGAGGTGCTCGAACTCGAGGATATCAACCGTGACTTCTCGCAGACCGACGTCGCCTTCGTCATCGGAGCCAATGACGTCACGAATCCTGCCGCCAAGACCGATCCGACCTCGCCCATCTTCGGGATGCCCATCCTGGACGTCGAGAATGCCCGGACAGTGCTCTTCGTCAAGCGCTCCATGGCGGCGGGCTATGCCGGCGTGGACAACGAGCTCTTCTATCGGGACAACACGATGATGCTCTTCGGTGACGCCAAGAAGGTCGTCGAGGGCATCCTCAAGTCCGGTTCGGCGCATTAGGGCCTTGCTGGGGGAAGCGACGGCTCCGCGCTCTCCGATCGGGGATTGGTGCCTCGATCGGGCACTGTTGCACCTGAATCACGGGGCCTTCGGGGCTTTGCCACGTCTCGTCCGCGAAGTCCAGGACCAGTTCCGGGATCGGGTCGAGGCCGAACCTATGGTCTGGTACGACCGTCATCACCTGCCTGCGATGGATCGGTCGCGAACGGTCCTCGCCACTTGTCTCGGGGTGCCGGAGAATACGCTGGCCCTCGTCCCCAATACCACGACGGGCATCAATGGCATCCTCGCGTCCTGTACCGTTTCGCCCGGTGACGAGTGGTTGTGTACCGACCACACCTACAATGCCACGCGCAATGCCCTGCATCGCTGGGCGACAGCCCGCGGGGCCAGTGTGCGGGTCGTCGCCCTGCCCTTTCCCGTCTCCGAGGCCGGAGCCTGGGAGCAGATCCTGCTGGATGCCGTAGGACCTGCGACGCGCCTGATGCTTCTTGACCATGTCAGCAGCGGTACGGGGGCCGTGCTTGACGTCGCGCGTCTTGTTCCCGTGCTTGAAGGTCGGGGGGTGCGGGTGTTGCTGGATACCGCACACGGGGCAGGGATGCTCGACGTTTCGCCCTTGGAAAGCGGCGCCAGTTGGACCGTCGGCAACGGGCACAAGTGGCTTTTCGGGGCCAAGGGCAGCGGCTTTGTCCACGTCCGGTCCGACTTGATTTCGACCAGCCAACCGTTGGTGACGAGCCACGGCTGGAATGCCTCGGACGGGGAACGAGGTCGCTTCCGTTGGATGTCGGATTGGCTTGGCACGCTGGACTATACGGCGATGTACGTCCTGCCCGAGGCGATTGCCTTCGCCGATGGCCTGCACGCCCTCGGCACGGCGGGCCATCGGCAGGCCTTGCTTGAGCAGGCCCGGCGCTGGACGCATCGCCTTGCCGAGGCGATGGGGCAGGTGCCACCCTTGCCCGATGCCATGCTGGGTGCGATGGCCGTGGTCTGCCTGCCTGATGCGGCGGCCCCTGCACCGGAGGTGCCGCGGGACCCGCTGATCCAGGCCTTGCGGGACCATCACGGCATCGTGGCGGGGGTTTTCAACTGGCCTTCGTGGCCGCGGCGCGTCCTTCGTGTCTCGGCTCAGGCCTACCTGCCCGAGGATGCCCCGGAGCGCCTGCTGGAGGCGCTCCGGGACCTTGGGGCCTGTTGACCGGATTCAGGGGCAGGCGAGCAGGTCAGGGTCGTCGTTCTGGCCGTTGTTGTCGAGGTCGTAGCGGCTGTTGATGCGTGCGGCCGCCGTCGCATACACACTGGCCGAGGCCTGTGGTCCTGTACCCAGGACGGTCTCGGCTTCGCCGAGCACCTGACGGACGGTTTTCCCCCGGAAGGCGACGCCGGCTCCGTCGAGGGTATCGACATTGATGATCAGGTTCCCGAACCCGGGTGGTAGGCCGCCCAGGTCAGAGACCCGGACATTGAGCTTCAGGGCCGTCACCTCGCCTCCCAGGCTACCCCCTCGGTTGAAGGCAGGGTTGACCCATGACTGGGTCAGCGTTGCCGCCGTACCCTGCGAGGGCAGGTAGACGGCCAGGTCCGAGGGTGTACTGAAACTAAGCGTTCGACCTGTCCCGACCCGGAATGCCCCGCCCGCGAACAACTGTGTGGCGTATTGGGCAATCAGCATGGGGGCTGGTCTGCTGGAGTTGTTCTGGCCCCAGGCGACCTGCCTGTAGGTGGCGAAGGGGCCGCATTCGGGGGGCGGCGTCGGTGTTGGCGTAGGAGTAGGCGTAGGCGTTGGCGTGGGCGTCGGTGTTGGCGTAGGAGTAGGCGTTAGAGTAGGCGTTAGAGTAGGCGTTGGCGTTGGAGTAGGTGTCGGCCGGGGCGTTCGCCTGGGGCAGGGGGTGGGGGTGGGTCTCGGAGGGCGCGTGGGACACAAGATCGGGGGTTGGCTGGGCATCGTACGCCCGGCGAACCACCCATTGACGTCCTGCTCGGTCTGCAGCAGGCCTGCCCGTCCACATCCCGCGAAGGCCAAGGTGCCCAGCACCATGGCCCATCCCCCCAGCTGCCGTCGGCGCATGTCCGGACCCTCCCTCAGGGAGACCGGCCACGGGCCGGGTCCCATCGGGGACCATGGCATGCCACCAGCCGTCGGCCCTCGGACACGAGGACCAACAAGCCGTGGTCAGGGCGCCATGCCCTTCAGGTACCAGGCGCGATCGATGTCGTCGTCGAGGGCGAGCAGGCCACCATCCGTCGGCACCGAAACCAGGGCTCGGGGACCCCGGATCCGGAAGGGTACGTCGAGCGAGTTCTCGACCACGGTGCCGGGGCCGACCCAGCGATGGAGTACGCCATCCCGACCGATGACCTTGATGACGTGGTTGCCTGAGTCCGAGATGAAGACTCGCCCCACGGCGTCCACGGCGAGACCCGTGGGATAGCGCAGCCCCGAGTCCAGGGGGTCACCGGCACCATTGCCGGGTTGCCCGGACTTGCCGGCAACCCGTGTCAGCAGGCCGCTACGAGGGGTCCAGACCTTGACCGTGTGATCATCCGGCGTGGTCAACCACAAGCGGCCATCCGGCCCGAAGGCCATGGCCCCGATGCGCGTGTCCATGTAGACATAGCTCTGGATGTCTCCGCTGAGTCGGTCCATGGCCCGCAGGATGAAGCCATCCGCCACAACGACCCACTGGTCGTTGACGGCGACGAGCCTGGGGTCCGCGAACGTCGCGATGCTGGCAGAGCCATCTTCGACGACGGCCGCCGCACCGGGGTCACCGGCAACGAGGTCGAGCCGGGCCTTGCTCAGGTTCCACCGCACCAGCCGCCTGTTGCCCCGATCCACGATGAAGACGCCCGCTGATCCGTCACGAGCGATCCCCTGGGGGTTCGACAACTGGGCCGTGCCCGCCTGGCCGAGGCCGGTGCCTGCACCGTTGCCCCCAATCAGTCGCGTCAGCGTGAGCGTTCCCGAACCGTCCCGTGAGACCCGGACAAGGGCCGAGTCCGCCCGGTCCGTCAGGACGAATCCATCGTCGAGGGCGACGCCGTCCGTCAGGTCATCGTAGGCGAGGTTGTCGAGGGCACGGGCACTGGCAAAGGTACCGTCGACGATACTGCCGCCCCCGGCCAGGTAGCCCTCGAGCACGATGGGGCTCTCGGGGCGTACCGGGGCGTCGACCAAGTCGAGTCGGGCTGTCAGGTCCGCCTGGCCTGCAGGAGCATCCGTCTCCATCGTCAGGTCAGGCAAGCCATAGGTCGATCCCTCGACAACCGAGAACTCCTGGAAGCCCTTGCCCAGGACGGCCTCCGACTCATCCAGCAGCAGAGCGAAGAGCACGTAGGGCCTTGGACTGCCCGCTGGGCCCCCGGGCAGGCGCTGCAGGGCCTTGTCGAGCGTTGGCGGCAGTGCGGCCGGAGAGATTCGACTTTCCTGCCACAGCCAGCGGCGACCCGAGGCGCGGTCGACATCAGTCAGGGCGGCAGCGCCCGGGGCCTGCCTGACCAGATCGACCAGTGGCGCGGGTCCGCCCAGCCACCAGTTGGGCGCGTTGGGGCCGGGCAGCGCGGACGTGCTTTCCCAGCCGTTGCGATCCCGGTTCGTGGCATAGCCCAGCAGGGGCTCCGGTCCCAGGTCGAGCACACCGACCACGAGAGCCAACTCCCTGTCCTTGCCCAGTCCGGCAAGGCGCTGGGCAAGGCGCGGCCCTGCTGCCAGTGCGCCTGAACCGGACAGGACACGATCCGACACGAAGGCCGGCTCGACGGCAGCCGGGAGCCTGGTCGGGGCAGAGACACAGGCCTGCAGCAGCAAGCCAAGCAAGGCTGCGTGGTGCAAAAATTGATGGCGGGCCTTCATCGCACCACCCTCAGGAAGGGGCCGTCCCCGAGGAAGACGCTGCCGTCCTTCTGGGCAAGCAAGGGCCCGGGCCGAACCAGACGTGCGTAGGGCGCATAGCCATCGACGGGGCCCGGGGCCGGATCGGAAGGGCGGCGCGATTGCCCGGCCCACACACGCATCATGCCGCTGTCTGGGTCTGCCCGCAGCAGGATGCCGCGATCCGGATCGGAAAGGATGAGCCTGCCGCCAGTCAGCGCCGCCACGCCGCGGATGTTCTGCGGGGCGGCTGCACTGCCGGCGGTCGCGCCGTCGGCCAGGAGCGCCACGTTGCCCAGGGGAACCTGCGGGTCTTCCAGATAGCGGATGACGCGAAGCCTGTCCGCCTCCGCAACGACCAGGCGTCCGCCGGGGAGTGCCGTTCCGGCCCTCAGGTCTCGGAATCGGGCGGAGCCTGTCGCTGCAGGGGCATCGTCGACCATTCGTGCATCGCCTGGGACACCGACTCGGAAGGAACCGGATGCGAGGCCCTCGAAATCGACGAAGGTGTCGTGGATCAGGGCGTTGCCGCCTTCGGGCAACGGGACGACGGCTCGGAAGGATGCGGGCAGGTTGAGCGACTCGGCAACGTAGGCCACCGAAGGAGAGGCGTCGGCCAACCGGTAGCTGACAGGGGAATAGGCGGGGTCAGGATAGCCCACGATCATGAGGCCGAGGTCGCTGCTCCACGGCGAGATGGCCCGTACGAGACTGCCCGGCACACCCAGCAGGCTTTCCGCATTGATGCTGCCGCGCACCGGGGTTCCGCTGCCGAAAATCCAGATGTCGCCGGGAGCGCCCGTGCCGACGGCAACCCGATTGTCCGCGAGGAATTGCAGAGCCGTGATCTCGGCCAGCGGAATGTCATGGCTGAAGGTGGCTCCGGCGGTCCACGCGCTCGAGGAACCAGCAGTTGTCTGGCAGTACGGCAAGTCCGTGATGGCCGTGGCGGGCAGGCCGGGTGTCAGGACCCGCACCGTTCCGGTCATGGCGTGTCCCTCATCCAGGGGGAGCGTCATGGGCGGCAGGCTCAGGGCCAGGCCCGGCAAGAAGTCCGAATCGGCAATCGCCATCTCCCGGAAACCCATCACCCGACCTTGTCCCAAGGCTGCTGCGACCAGAACATAGGCGTGGGCCCCCTGCCCGTCCGGTAGCGGCAGGTTGCGAAAGGCGATCTCACGGCCACTTCCGAAGCGTGTCCCCGGGATGCGACGCAACAGCCAACGGCTGCGGCGGTTGACATCGGCAGGTCGCGAGACCGTGAGGCTTGCCGATGCCTGCCGCGTCCCGACGAGGCGTGCGATGCCCGTGGCTCCGTCCAACGCCTGCTGGGCCCACGCCTCATCGACGGGGCCTTCCGCAAGGTTGCCCTGACCGTCCTCCAGCAACTGACGGCCCAGGACTCGTCCTTGACTGTTCCCGAGGCAGGCCACGGCCACGATGATCTCGTCGACATCCTGTTGCAGGGCCGAGGCACCCACGTTCCACTGGACCTCCCGCGACCCTGGCTGCAGGGGGCCAGGCGCGACCGTGACGTTCAGGTTCGCCATCGGAGAGGCAACCGTGGCCGGCCGATCGTTGGCGGGCCAGGCCGCGCAACCGCCGACTGCGACGGCCTGCAGTGCCGCGAGGGCCACGGTGACAAGGGACCGCTTGCAGTTCACGGTGTCACCAGCAGGCGCGGGGACAGACCATCGCTGTCCAGAATCAGGACGCGACCGTTGGCCGACACGGAGATGTCGATGGGGCGCAACAGCGGGCTGCCGCCGAGACTGGCCGGCATCACGGTCCGGTCAAGCCACGTGCTGACCAGACCATTCTCGAGGTCGATCCAGCGGATGGCAGCGTTGTCGCGATCGGCAACAAGCACTCCGCCCCAAGGAGCCCGACAGGCTGCGACGGGGTTGTCGAAACGCGCGCTGGCAAGCGGACCGTCCCGGAAGCCCGGGCTCGCCGAGGATGCAGCCACCAGCGTTCCGTCGTCCTCGAACAGGCTGACCTGGTGCTGGCTGATGGCCACGATACGACCGCCCAGGCGTCCGTCATGGGCCAGGGCCTGATAGTCGGCAGTGGCATGCTGCGTGCGCATGATGCCGCCGTTCATGTCCGTTGCCGCCCAGAGCAGGCCGTCGGCTGTCGCGGACAGGAACTGCCCCTGCCTGCGCGAAAGAGCGCGCACCGGCGGAATACCCCCCCCACCCGTCAGGCCAGACAACATGGCTGCCCGGCTGCCATCCTGCATCAGTCTGAGGACGGCAGCATCGGAACTGCTCGCCACGTTCGTGACGCTGGCCAGCAAGGACCAGCCGGGGACCGGTTCGAGGTCGGTGATCGCATTCAGGGCGTAGGGGAGGCCTGCGGCCAATTGGGGGAGGACGGAGAAGCCGCCACCGGACTGGCCCACGATCTGGTCACCGCTCGAGAAGTAAAGCGCTCCTGCGTCTGTCTCCGCTACGTGTTCGGGCAGGAGGGCCGCGCCATTGAGCATGGTTGCGAAATCCGATGGCCCGTAGAGCTCGGAGACCTCCCCGGAAAGGTGGAAGGCGGGTTCCGGGGCCTCGATGCGGACTCGGGTCACTGCGGATGCCACGGGGTACTGTTCCACCGGAATGGCCAGGTCGAGCGCGAGCGTGGCCGAAGTCAGCAGTTGCCCTGACGAGAGCCAGCGGTGGGCCTGGCCCAGAACGGTGCCGCGTTCGTCGCTGACAAGGGCAAGCAGCAACATGGCACCTTCCCCGACATCGGGGTCGGGCTCGAGATCCGAGACGGCAAAGGCCACGGACGAAGTTGCGGGTTCCGGAGAGAGCCGGTGGAACCACGTCAGCCATCTTGAGGGCTGGTCGATCGCCACAAACGGCAAGGGCCGATCTCGCAGTTCACCAGCCAGGCTCGGTAGCCCGGGCGGTGGGAAGTTCAGTGCGGGACTGCTCAGGCCCGTGATGGTCGCCGGGGACAGTGGGCCCATGTCCGTTTCCGTCGCCGACCACCGGCCGAGACCGGGATTCGCGCCGTTGTCGTACAGCCCGACAGTCAGGCGTGATGGAACTGGAACGCCCGCCGCACGCTGGAGGTCAAAGTTCACGACGAGGCGCCGTGGCGTTTCGACTGCCGTGCTGCGCGCAGGCGCGGTGCCCCCCGGCACCTCCATCCGGCAGGCCGGCAGCAAGGTCGCGAGCGTGAGCGGCAGCAGGTGCCGCCAGAAGGTCCGGCCCCGCACGGTCAGAACCTCACCGCGGGTCGGAAGCCTGTTGTCGCGGAAACATGCGTCCCCGCGTCCACCAGCTCGGCATCCCACAGGGACCGTCGCATCTCCCCGACGGCACCGCCCCGAATCCAGGCGTTGCCGTTGACGTTGCCGTTGACGATGGCGGGGAAGGGCGAATCCACGGGCGAACTACCGACCGCGCCCGGCACCCCGTACCGGCGGCGATCCGGCCGGACATCCAGTTCCGTGACCCAGGCCGTCACCATCGGGCCCAGCAGGATGCCCTCGACCACGAGATTGGCGCCGCTGGTGAACGAGACGCCTTGGGTCCACTCGGCCACGTTCCCGATCAGGTCATGGACCCCGGCGCTGGTGCCGTCGTGGCTGGTCAGGTTGATGCCCGCCGACCAGGCGCCGTTGCTTCCCGAGCCGGTCAGGGCACGGGAACCGGCATCCGTCGGATCGTCGATAAAGGTGGTGTTTGCGTTGTCGGCATCGCGCCCCGGGTAGTTGTGGCCGTGGACCCTGCCGCCATTCCGGGTGGCCGCCCAGACGGCGAGGGCCGTGTACTCATCGTCCCGCAAGAGATGGGCCTGCGGCATGTAGGCCGCGCAAGCCGCCGCGGCGGCAGCCCGGGACACATTCGCCCACGGCGGGCACATCGCCGCAATCTTGAGCCCGCTTGCCGAACCTTCGACGGCGCCGGCACCTGTCAGGGCGTCACCCGGAAGGGCATCGGCGTGGCTGGCTTCGTACTGGGCGATATAGAATCCCCCGAAGGTTTCCCGCGCCCAGTCCCCGTCTTCCTGACCCGCGGAGGGTTGGCTGGCGACCCAAGTCCCCCTGGCAGTGGATGCGTAGGGAGCGCCGCAGTTTGCAGGGTTGATGAGTTGCCACGCCTCGAAACGCGGGACCCAGACGAAAGGACTGGCCACCCCACCGATGACAAATTCATGGAGGTGCTGCTGCAGGGGGTCCCCCGGATCGTCCGGTGCCAGACGAGCCGAATCGCCATCGAGCGTCACGACCTTGCGATTGCCTGCCGTCAGGGCGACGCTGTCCCAGGTGTGCACGTCACCGGGACGTTCCCATACGGCAAAGACGCGACACGGACCCGCGGGAACGCCGGTGACCGAGACCTGACGATGTCGGTTGCGGCCGCCGCCGGGGAACTTGCGGATGTGCCAGCGCCTCAGGCCGTTTGCCCGCAGTGGCGAAACGCCCTCTCGGATCATGTGCTCCTGCAGGGCCCGCATGAACGTCGGCGCGGCCGCCGTGACGCTCTGGGCGTTGCTGCCGGCCGCGAAGCGATCCCCAGCCTGCGGCATGTCGGCAAGATCCAGGACGCCAACATAGAGGTCGCGAGTCGTATGGGGAGGGGCCGTCAGATGAAGGGCCAGCGCTGGGTCTCCTGCCACGCTGCCTATCTGCAGCATGAGCGGACTTGCCGGAGCAACGGCGGGGTCGGGCCAATCGAGCACGCCCGAAGCGACCAAAGCCTGCTGGCCATCCAGAACCAGGCCGACCAATTTAAGGTTGGACTGTCCCTTGGGCAGGTTCCGGAACCGCAGTTCCAGTTCGTGGCGGTCCGGGCGACCGAGGTAGGCCGATGCGACCCGATCCACACGATTCGCCTCGTCGCTGCTCAGTCCGGTCAGGCTTGCCACCTGCGGCAACACGGCCGCCCAGACCTCGCTGTCCATGCTGCGGCCGACAGTGGGCTCCCCGCCAAGGACCCAGTTGACGCCCAATGAGGGTTGGAGCCCGCCGGAGGCCGTCGTGTCCACGAGCAGCACCCAGAGGTGGGCGGCCTTGTCCGGCAGTTGCTGGGCGAGGCGCAGACTGACGGCGGATGCCGACCCGGCGGGCACGGCTGGCTGCTTGTCCTGCGCCGCAGGCAGGGATGTGTCCGGCACGGCACAGGAAGCCCCGACCAGGCCGGCAAGGACCATGGCCAGAGCCGCGAAGCGCGCATGCCCCATCAAGTTCAACGTACCCGTCGCTTGGCTTGCCTATGCGCGCACCTTGCCGTCGACCGGGGATATTTCCAGTTTGTTAAATGTTGCGCATGGTCGTGTTGTCAGACCGACAAGCCAACATCATCAGCGACGCTTGTGCAGGGGGGGGGCCATGCCGGGACCGACGACATCGAGGACGCACGGACATCGCCACGTGCACGCGCCGGGTCATAGGACCGCGCCTCGATCTACCGGCAAGGGGGCGGCCTCGATGGGCCGCGATGTGCTGACACGTCAGGGGCCGCGCGCCTCCACCATCCCTGCGGCCGGTGAGGCAAGGGAGGCCGAGCGTACGGCCGCTCCGGGACGTCGATTCCGTGTCGATCGCTCCAAGGGGATGATTGTCAATCCCCGTGAGACCGGGATGCGCCTGAAGGCCTCGTGGAATGCCGCGACGACAACCTCACGGGCCGCGCTCGAGACCATCTCGGATCGGGGCAAGGCCCAGATGCGTCGTCTGCTTGATGTGGCGCGTCGCTCGGCCGCCGGAAAGCGTCCAGGCGGTTGGTGCTACCGGGCAGTCAAGAAGTACCTGCGGACCGTGGGCTACGGTGGCCTCAACGCCGCGACCGTGTCCCAACTGCCACAGCGTGCGGCGAGGCAGTTCGGAGACTTCATGAATCGGGGTGACAATGCACGCCGCTACGGCTTGCAGAAGCTGCCGATCACGAATCCCTACCTGGCGCCGCCCGGTTCGCTCGTGGTGGTCCGTCCGGGAACTCCGGGCACGCGTCACCCGTGGGCCGGAGACATCACTGTGGCCGGAGGCAACGGCCGGTTCTACAACGACGGCAATATGGGCTACGGCGGTTCCATGAACTTCCCGCGCGGAAACCGTCACGTCATTGGTATCTACGCGCCTGTCTGAGGCCGGTCAGTGGAAAAGGCGTGTCAGGACTTCCTGGCGCGCCCGCTCAAGGGCGCCAAATACCTTGTCCTTGGCATCAGGAGTCGCCCGGATGTCGATGACTCCCTGAATGCCTTGCCGGCGCAGTTCCGCGGAAAGCGCAGAGGCGTCCTTCACGGTCGGGCCATTCGAGGCGTTCCAGACCGAGACTGGCGCCACGTTCTGAAGCCGGGACAGGGCTTCAGGTGTCAGCTTGTCGTAGCGTACGACGAAGGTCAACGGGGCACCCATCTTGCCGGCTTGTCGAAGGAGCTCGTCGACCTGCCGGTTGTCCAGCTTGCCGGAAGATGACGCCGGGGGGTTCAAGGCCAGCGTTGCCGCGGGAAAGACTTGTCGCAGTTCGGGACCCCACTTGGCCATTGCGTTGAAGTCCAGATTGAACATCACGCGCTGGGGATCGATGCCTGAAGCCCGGACTGTCCGAATCACGTCTGGCATGCGGGAGGGTTCCTTGACGTCGAGCTTCATCGCACGACCCGATGCGGCTCCTATGGCCAGCCATTCCTCGAGCGACAGATTATCCCCCCGCTCCGACACGGGGTCGTGACGCATTTCGAGTGCATGGGGCGGATCCAGTTCTGCACGGATATCCCCCTCGAGGAAGTTGGCGCCGTCCTTGAGTGCCTGCTCGAACTGCTCGCGGGTGTTGGTCGCGTGAGCTGGCCTGGCTGCAGACAATGACTTGCCGGGGAACCAGCCCGTCCTGCCATCGTGCGTAGACCGGGCCAGATCCAGCAGTTTCTGGTACTTGTCCTGCAGGCGCTTCATCAGCGCGTCCCGATCGGATGGGGGCGGTGCCGTCGCCTTGTCTGCGGCAGCATCCGTCATCCGGCTTGAGGGTCCGGGGGGCGCGTAATGCCCTGTGCGTTGGATGCTCACGCTGATTTCCTACCCATGGAAACCGAGAAAGTCTTGTGACTTGAATCTTTCCAAGTTATATTCAGGTCAATTCGTATTCATGGCCTTCTGGCAGCCTCCTTCTTCGTGGTCCTCGTGGCCTGCGGAGCCGGTACCGGCGAGGGTTCCCCCGAGGATGACGGGCTGTTCGGAGTCCTGAATCGTCGTCGGCCAACGCCACCCCCTGCCCGTCGTCTCGTGACGCCGACTCCGGCCCGTCCCAGGGTGACTCCGCCGCCTGCCGTCACTCCGACGCCAAGGCCACGCCCTACACCTACACCTACACCGCTGCCATCTCCTGCGGGCATGGTCACGATTCCTGCGGGCACCTTCACGATGGGGTCGCCACCCCGGGAGCCCCTGCGGGTGGACCACGAAGCGCAGCACGTCGTAACGCTTGCGCGAGCCTACTGGCTGCAGGCCTCTTCGACCACCCAGGGGGAGTGGCTGGCCGTCTTCGGCGTCAATCCCTCACGTCACGGCCAGGGCCTGCAGCATCCGGCCGAGGGGATGACGTGGTGGGATGCCTTGGCGTATGCCAATGCTCGCTCGCTGGCCGAGGGGTTGCCTGCGACCTATCGGCTGAATGCCTGCACGGGAACACCAGGGCTGGGCATGGTCTGCGGTTCCGTGGACATTCTGGCTGCGGATGCCAATCCTTATCGGGCCGTGGGATATCGCCTGCCAACTGAAGCCGAGTGGGAGTATGCCGCCCGGGCGGGTACGACGACCAATCTGTATCTGGCCGAGTTGCCGGAGGGTGATCCCCGAATTGCCACGATTGCCTGGTACGAGGCGAATGCAGGCGGGACCACGCATCCTGTACGCCAACTGCTGCCCAACCCGTGGGGGCTCTTCGACATGGCGGGCAATGTCTTCAATTTTGTCTGGGATGGCCTCGTGACCTATGCCCCGACCATGACGGACCCGTGGGACAGGGATACGTCTGCTCCTCGTGTCTGGCGCGGCGGTTGCTACCATCACGGTCTCTACTACCTGCGCGCAGCCTCGCGATACGCTGCCGACCCTGCTCTCGGAGGCTACGCAACGGGTGTCAGGCTGGCCCGGACGATACCGACGCCTTGATCGCGACCGGCATCGACCCGCCACGCCCAGTCGCGGCAACCTGACGAGGCTAGAGGGTCCGCGATGCCAACACGGCGGCAACGGCCTGCCGCATGAACTCGGGAATGAATGTGCCGTAGGTCTGCGGCATGGAGCCCGGATCCGTCATGCGGAACTGGATCTCGTCGTACTTTGCCTGCCCATGTTTGGCAACGATGCTGTCACGCTGCTCTGGCTTGCTGAAATGGGCTTGCATGCCCTCAGGGTCTGCTTCGGGATGGAACTGGCACCCCAGAATTTCCGGAGAGACGCGCATCGCCATCACGGCCCGTTCAAGGGGCACGTGGGGCCGTTCCTTCTCGATGGCGAGGATGCTCGCACCGACGGCCTGGATGGTTTCATGGCGGGGCTTCAGGACCTGCCATTCGCGGAAGTCGGCGCCGTAGAACGGATCGGGAAGGCACCCCATCACGGGATCGGATCGGCCGGCATCCGTCAGGTGGACGGGAAGGATGCCGAAGGAGCCCGAACGCCGCGGTTCGACTTCGGCGAGGCCGAAATGCCGACACATCATCTGGAAGGAGTGACAGATGGCAAGGAAGTGCTTGCGCGGACCCGCGCCCTGGTTGTGGGCCCAGACATCGTCCAGCAAGCGGAAGTAAGCCGTTTCCCACGCCTCGCCTTCTCCGTCGTACGGGCTGCCCGGCCCGCCCGAGCTGACGTAGATGTCGAAGGATGCATCGGGGACAAGTTGGGCACCGCGGATGTCGAATTCCGTCACTTGCAGGTCAACGGCAGGATGCCGCTGCGCCGCATCGGCCAGTTGTTGCCGCAAGCAACGCATGCCCTGATTCGTGACGCCCTTGTAGAGATCGAGCAGAGCGACGCGAACAACGGACCGTTCGCTCTCCCGGACCACGGCCGCGGGTCCCCTGGTGCCCCGAGAAGAACCCCGTGAGCGCCCCGTGGCCTTCTGGGGCGGGGCAAGGACGGCGCCAGCCGTGGATTCGGGCGTCATCAGCAACCTCAAACGAGGCAGGCTTGCCTCGTACTGTTCCCACGATAGCCCAAAGCAGCATCCTGACAAGGGTTTTGCTGTCCTTGAGGCAGGTCGCGGGCGAAGATTCTCGACCATTGGACCGTGGATGCCACACGCGGCATCGTGTCGCAGGCTTCAACCGATTGAGGTATGAAGGACCCATGTCGGATGTCCCGCAGTTGGTCGAGGACCTGGCGCCGGGTGGACGATTCGGGCCGGCTGGCAACATGGCTGCCACCATGAGTCAGGCTATCCCGGAGGGGCCGTGGATGTACCTGCCCTGTGAGGTCAGAGGACTGCCCCCGGCCCCTCGGGATTGGCATCCGGGGTGGTTCATCCTGGTCATGGCGGGTGTGGCTGGGCTGGTGCTCGGGGGCTTGTGGGGAGAGGGCTTGATCATGGCTGGGGGCCTGCTCCTGCTTGGGGCCGGCAGCCTGGGCCACACGTTTTCAGGATGGCTTGCCGCTTGTTGGCGTTGGTTGCTTGGCAACGCTGGCGAGGTCTCATGGCGCTCCGGATGGCTTGTTGCGACAAACGGTGCGGACCTGCGCTTCATCGCCTGGCGGCGACGGGGCGGCGACGGGGCGTGGCAGTGCCGACTCGCCTGGGCTGATTCCCTCGACAGGCTTGGGGATCTGGGGCCGATGCGTTCGGGCCGTTTTTTCCTGGACGCCGGACTGCGCCGTCCCGTGAGCGTCGGCCCCCTGCCCGCCGGGCATCCGTTGATGGCGTTGGTGACCTGTCGCAAGGGCTGCCTTATGGGGGTGATGGACCTGTGGGCCCTGCTCGAGGCCCTGCGGGAGAAGGTTGCGCAAGTCCCCTTCGACATCGGTGCCCCCGTGCCGTTTCACACCAGGCGACGGTGACGTTGTTCGTGTCCTGCGAAGACAAGAAGGTTTCCGAGGCAACCCGCGATCGCGCCCGGGCGAGCCTTGCCGGCCTGCTCGTGGGTGATGCTTTGGGCAGCCAGGTCGAGTTCTGCCATCCTGCCTCCATCCTGCGCCGGTATCCGTCCGGTGTACGCCACATGGAAGCCAGTCCCGTCTGGGATACCCTGGCCGGCCAGCCTACGGATGATGGCGAGATGGCGCTTGCCTTGGCTCGGGCCATGGTGGCCCGGGGCACATATGACCCGCACGCAGTGTGGGCGGCGTACCAGGCTTGGGGCAACTCAGAACCGTTCGACATGGGTGGGACCATACGGGCTGCGCTTCAGGGCCGTCCGAATGCCTCGAGCGAAGCCAACGGGGCCATGATGCGGGCGGGGCCGTTGGCCCTGCCTGTCCGTGGTGCCAGCCTGGCACAGCGTGAGGCCTGGGCCGGAATTGACGCGAGGTTGACGCATCCTTCGCCCGTTTGTGTGGCCGCCAACACCTTATACGTGGGCCTTGTCGCGAGGGGCGTGGATGGCCACTCCGTCGGGGACCTTGCCGACTTTGCGCGGGACTGGGCGAGTCAGCCCGAATGCCCACCCTCCCTACAGCGGACGGTGCATCTCTCCTTTGAGGCTCCTCCTGCCGACTACCTCACCCTTGCCGGCCACGTTCTCGTGGCCTTGCAGAACGCGCTCTGGCACCTCTGGCAGCAGGACTTGCCGGCTGCGGCCCTGATCGCCACCGTTGCGGAGGGCGGCGACAGTGACACCAACGCAGCCATCCTCGGGGCCCTGCTGGGTGCGGTGCACGGCCTTGCCGCGTGGCCAAAGGACTGGCTGGGGACGGTTCTCGACTGCAGGCCCGAGCACGGGGATGAACGGGTCGCGCGCCCCAGGCCGCTCTCATGTTGGCCGGTGGACTGTCTGGATCTGGCTGATGCGCTTGTCGGAAAATAGTTGTCTTTTGATAACCAACTTGATTCAATTGTGTTAAGTCACCGGCCCCATCCCGATCATCCGGGGCGCCTCCGGTCTCTAGGCCGGACACGGTGGCTTGCCTTTGGTCGGCTGCTCCCTCGTTTTGCCAGTGTTGCGCCTGCCGCCCTTACCCAAGGAGTCCGCGTGAGTCGTCGTCCGCCCCTGGCGCATCGGGAAGATTCCCGGTTCATTCCCAATCTCCCTGCCTGGCCCTTGGCGGACGAGAATCCCGGCCAGTGGGGGCACGCCGGCTCCCGCTTCCAACTGGATGCCGAAGGCCACGTCGTGATGACCGGGGGGCGCTATCCCATCAGTGGCAAGCCGCTGAAGAGGCTCTTGCCGTGGTTCCGTTCGATCATCGCGTTGCCTCTCGCCGCTGACGACCTGAGCCCCTCGACCTTTCCGCCGTCCGTGCCGCCGGCGCCTGTCCAGAACCCGGTGTTCCTCGAGACCTTGCGGACCCATCTGCCCGAGGAGGCCATCAGTCAGGATGCTGCTGTCCGTTTGCGTCACGGACACGGTCACACGCAGGGTGAGCTTTTTGACCTGCATCACGGTCAGGTGGCACGTGTGCCCGATCTGGTGGTGTTTCCCGTCGAGGAAGAACAGGTGCTGGCACTGGTGGACCTGGCGCGGGCTCATGACGTTGTTCTCGTGCCTTATGGCGGGGGAACGAACGTCACCGAGGCGCTCAAGTGCCGCAACGAGGAGCGCCGGATGATCGTCTCGGTCGACATGCGGCGCATGAACCGCATTCGCTGGGTCGACCGGGTCAATGGGATGGCATGCATCGAGGCCGGTGCCACGGGTTCCCAATTGGTGGCCCAACTTGCCGAACTGGGGTTGACCATGGGACACGAGCCCGACAGCCTCGAGTTCTCGACCCTCGGTGGCTGGATTGCGACGCACGCCAGCGGCATGAAGAAGAATCGCTACGGGAACATCGAGGACATCGTCCTCGACGTGCGCGTCGCGACGGCGCAGGGATTGCTGCATCGGCAGGCCGTGGCCCCGCGGGAGTCCGTCGGCCTGGATCCGCGCTGGTGGCTCTTCGGGTCCGAGGGCAAGCTGGGCATCGTGACGGCAGCCGTCGTCAAGGTCCATCCGCTGCCCGAGGTCCAGGCCTACGACTCGGTGCTGCTGCCCGACTTCAGGGCGGGCATCGCCTTCATGCATGACCTGTCTCGGACCCGGCCCTGGCCGGCCAGCGCAAGGCTTGTCGATAATGTCCAGTTCCAGTTCGCCATGGCCTTCAAGCCTGAATCCGAGGGCTGGCACAAGGTGAAGTCGACCTTGTCCCGGCTGCTGGTGACGCGTCTGCTCGGATACGTTCCGGACAAGATGGTCGCGTGTACCCTGGTCTTCGAGGGTGAGCGTGGCGAGGTCGAGGCCCAGCGCAAGACCCTCGCCCGCCTCGCGAAGCGGCACGGGGGGATGCTCGCCGGTGGCGAGAACGGTGCCAGCGGCTACCAGTTGACCTTCGCCATCGCCTATATCCGGGACTTCATGGCGCGCCACTGGGTGCTGGCCGAATCCTTCGAGACCTCGGTGCCGTGGAGCAAGGTCGAGTCGCTCTGCGACAGGGTCAAGGCGCGCATCCGCGACGAACACGCGCGCCGGGGACTTCCCGGCCAGCCCTTTGTCTCTTGCCGGGTCACCCAGCTGTACGAGACAGGAGCCTGTGTCTACTTCTACTTCGCGTTCCACCACAAGGGCGTGGAGCGGCCGATGGAGGTCTATGCCGCCATCGAGCACGCTGCACGCGAGGAAATCCTGGCCTGCGGTGGCTCACTCTCGCATCACCATGGCATCGGCAAGCTGCGTGAAGGCTTCATGGCCGAGATCCTCTCCCCGGCCGGGCTCGCCTGGCAAGAGCAGATCAAGCGTGGTCTCGATCCGACGGATGTCTTCGGCATCGGCAACCAGCGCGTCGAGGTGACCCACGGATGACGACGCGCGGCCTGGGCGCTCCAGCCCTTGAATTGCCGGGGGGTGTCCGGGTCTCCGAGGCCCTGGAGGCCGTGCTTGTCACCGGGGCCACGGGCTTCATCGGCAAGGTCCTCGTCGCCCGCTTGCTCCATGATGCCGAGGCCCTCGGGCTGAAGAGGCTCTATGTCCTGATCCGCCCCAAGGCCGGCTGCGCGCCTGAGGAACGTCTGCATCGGGACCTGCTCTCGTCTCCTTGCCTGGCCGCGCTGCCACGCGAGGCTCTGGCCAGGGTCCGCGTCGTGGCCGGTGATCCGACACTCCCCGGCCTGGGGATGTTGCCCGAGCAGCGTGAGGCACTCGCCCAGGACCTGACCCACGTGCTGCACGTGGCGGCTTCGGTCCGGTTCGACCTTCCGCTGCCGGAAGCTGCGTTGCAGAACACGCACGCGACGCTCGCGATGCAGTCGTGGGCCCGCGAAATGCCGCGGTTGCGGCGCCTCGTCCTGGTCTCGACCGCCTATGTGACACCGTGGCGTGAAGCCTCCATTCCCGAGGGGCCCGTCCACGTCGCGGACGATCCGGAGGGCCTGTTCGCCAGCATCATGGCGGGTCGGGAAGACGAATCGGCCCTGTTGGCCAGGAGTGGCCATCCCAATACCTACACCTTTACCAAGGCCCTGTCCGAGCAACTTGCGCTCCTGCGCCAGGGGGACTTGCCCATGGCAATCGTCCGCCCCAGTATCGTGTCGGCCTGTCGTCAGTTTCCCGTGCCGGGGTGGATCGACTCCGTCGCCGCCTTCGGGGCTTTCGCCTCCCTCATGCTGGCCGGTCGGCTGCGCGTGATTCTGGGTGGGCGCGGCGAGCGCCTCGACATCGTCCCCTGCGACGAGGTGGTCGCGCGCATTGTCGCGGCCGCCGCCGCTGAACCGGATGGGGACGCTGCCTTCATCGTCCATGCCGTCACCGGTATCGATCGCGCCCAGACCGTGGCCGAGTTGGCGGATGCCGTCCTCCGTCACGCCCGGACCTTCCCGCTGGGAAGCAAGCCCGTCTTGCGCTTCCTTGGCCCTCATGGCCTTCGTGGCCGCTGGATGGAGTGGCTGCATCATCACGCTCCCCTCACGTTGCAGGCGGCGCTGCTGTCCCTGGTGGGGCAGGGGCGGGCGGCCGGCCAATTGCGCTGGCTTCGCGGCAATCTCGCCTCGATAAACCGCACCTTCCGGCATTTCACGACGCATACCTACCGTTTCGAGGCTCGCTGGCCCATCACGCGCCCCATCCCGCATGAGTCCTACGTGGGAGCCTCCATCGAAGGCCTGCGTCGCCATCTGGCAGCCGAGTGGTCCGGTGAGGCCGTCATCGCGGGCAGTGATGCCCGCGTCTGGTCCACGGACTGGGCATGGTTCCGGTCGCTCAGGGCTGGTCATCTCGTCTTGCGGCTGGCTGCCTTGCTGATGGTCAAGGTCCTCCGCAAGGCCTTCACGATCGTCTCAGTCGACGTAGATTCCTTCCGCCGCCATCTGGCGGACCTGCCACCGGGCACGCCGATGGCCATCCTGCCAACCCACCGCAGCTTCCTCGACTTCGTGCTCGTCTCGTACCTGGGCGTGACCCGGCCTGAACTGGGCATGCCTATCCCGCACGTCGCCGCTGCCGAGGAGTTCTCGCGCGTGCCCCTGCTGGGATGGTTCTTCCGCAAGGCACACGCGTTCTTCATCCGACGGGGCCAGGGCAGGGCTGACGAGCGCCTGAACGAGACGGTCCGAACTCTGCTTGCCGAGGGCAAGGCCATCGAGTTCTACCCCGAGGGCCAGCGGAGCCGCACGCGCCAGTTCCTGCCGCCCCGTACCGGCATGATCCGCAGCCTGCAGGCGACAGGCAGGGATGTGCTGCTCGTCCCCGTGTCCATCAGCTTCGAGCGTCTGGCCGAGGAAGATGCCCTGGCCCGTGAACGGGAAGGGCATCCGCGTCCGCCGTTCCACCTGGGGCCGCTTGTACGGTGGGCGCGTCGCATGATGCGGGGTGAGGTGCGGCTGGGCCGCGTCCACATGGCGTGTGCCGAACCGCTCGTGCTCCGTCCTGCGGATGACGCTCGCGAGGCTGCCGAGGATATCGTGGCCCGTTTGCGGGCGGCGACGGTCGTGACGCGTTGGCACCTCGAGACTTTCCTTGATCATCATCCGGTACCCGGTGTCACGGTCGAGGACATGGTGCGCTGGATCGAGGCGCGCGGAGGGCGCGTCCTGGCGTCGGGCACGCGGGAACATGTTCGGGTCCCGAAGCTGGTGGCCGACTCGCTGGTCCATCAGTGGCTGCACCATTTCGTTGTGGATGCCCGCAGCATGTATCCCGAGGACCCCTTCCTCGCCTCCCTGGCAGGCCGCTGGAACGGCGATTCGGCCGTCGCTGCGATGCGGGCCGAGGCCGCAGCCCATGCCGATGTGGCCTGTCGGCGCTTGGTCCAGGCCTTGTACGGGCCGCTGCTGCGTGACGCCCACAGGACCATCCAGGGCATGTCGGTCTTCCCTTGGCCGCGGGTCAATCATGCCTTGTCGCTGGTCGCCGGCCTGCCCGGTGCCAGTTTTGCCAACGTCGAGCTTGCCATGGCGTTCCAGGGGGCCCGACCGGGACCGGCAAGGCCCGTCTCGTGACGGCAGCAGCCTGGTTCGTCACCGGGGGGACCGGCTATCTCGGCCGGCTCGTCCTTCCCGGATTGGTCCGGGAGGGGCCGGTTCTGGCCCTGACACGCCGTCCCCAAGGCGCTGGGATCCTTGAGGGCGTGACGTGGCTCCAGGGTAATCTGGATGCCCCCGGGCCGTGGCTCGCTCGCCTTGCCGAAGTGCCTTTGAAGGGCATCCTGCACATAGGGGCCCACGTCGCCCACACACGCAAGGATGGCAACCGTGCCGTCCGCGATCAGGTCGCGGCTGTCACGGGCTTGGCGAACCTTGCGCGGCAGCGTGGCCTTCGGATGGTGTTTATCTCGTCGTCGGGTACGGTCGGTTGTTCGGTCCGACCAGAAGATGCGCCGGACGATGATGCCCCGCATGTTGCGGCGGTCGTGGCCCGCTGGCCCTACTACAGGGGCAAGGTCGAGGCCGAACGCGCGGCGCTGCGCCTGCTTGCGGAGGGGCCCGGCCAGCTCGTGGTCCTCAGGCCGCCGATGCTGATCGGACCCGGCGACACGCTGGGCAGGTCGACATCGACCCTTCGCCGGTACCTGTCGGGGAGGCTGCCGTTCCTGATCCGCGGGGGCATCCACGTGGCCGATATCCGGGATGTCGCCGATGCCGTGCTGGCCGCTTGCCGAATCGACCATCCGAAGTCCGCCTACAACCTGCCCGGCCACGCCGAGGCCCTGATGCCCTTCCTGAAGCGTTGCGAGAGGCTGTGCGGGGTTCCAGCCCCGAGGCGACACGTGCCGTGGCCCGTGGCCTGGCTTGCCGCCAGTGCCAGCAGTTGGCTGGCGAGTCGGACGGGGCGCCACCCTTGGCTCCCCGATCCGGTCGTCATCGAGATGGGCCGTCACCACTGGGGCCTCGCCGGCTCCGCGGCACCGGTCGACCTGGGCTACAGCCCGAGACCGGTCGACGAGACCCTGACCGAGACGCTCGCCTGGTTGCGCCAGGATATGGCGCTTGACGATTCACCCACGCCCCTTGGCCCTTCGCCCTCCACCCTCAACCGGGAGTCCGCATGATGACCGAAACAACCGGCAGCACCGCGCCCAAGGCAGGAAGCCTGCAGAGAACGGTGGGCTTCGGGGGCCTGCTGTTCATGTCGCTGGGATCCATCATCGGTTCCGGATGGCTGCTGGGTGCTCTCAATGCCGCCGTGGCCGCCGGACCCGCCTCTATCCTGTCGTGGATCCTCGCGGCAGGCATGCTCTCGCTGCTGGCGCTGACCTTTGCCGAACTGGGCGCGGCGTACCCCGTCGCCGGGGGGGGCGGCCGCTTCCCTTACTACTCCCACGGACCTGTCGCCGGGTTCGTCGCGGGCTGGGCCTCGTGGTTGCAGGCTGTCTTCATCGCCCCCATCGAGGTGCTGGCGTGCATCACCTACGTCAACAGCGTCGACTGGGTCAACCAGAACTTCAACATGATTACCCGGACAGGACCGCAGGCAGGCTTGTTGAACCAGACCGGCCTGATCGTCGCCGTCTGCTTGCTGCTGCTGTTCACGGCCATCAACCTGGCGAGCGTCAAGGTCGTGTCCGAGAGCAACTCACTGGTCGTCATCTGGAAGACGTTGGTACCGGTCCTTGCGGTCGTATGCCTGCCCTTCATCGCCTTCCACCCCGAGAATTTCACGGCCGGTGGCGGCTTCATGCCCTTCGGGTTTCACGGCGTTTTCGCGGCGCTCACGGGTGGTGTCGTCTTTGCCCTGCAGGGCTTCGAGCAAGCCGTGCAGTTGGCCGGGGAGGCCCGTAATCCGCGACGCGATCTGTCCCGGGCCGTTCTTACGGCGATGGCGATCGGAGCCGTGCTTTACGCCGCCTTGCAGTTCACGATGCTGGGCCTGCTCGAGCCGGCCAACATTCGCGATGGCTGGGCGCATCCTTTGGGGACCGACCCCTCCGCTTACGGGGCCTGGTACACGATTGCCCTCGCCCTCGGTGCGGGCTGGCTGGCCAAGGCCCTGCTGATTGACGCGGTGGTCTCGCCAGCCGGGACCGGGGTTGTGTACATCACGACGACCGCCCGCCTTTCCTATGCGCTTGGTGAGGAGCGCGAGATGCCCTCAGCCTTGACGCGGACCAACGGGCGCGGCGTGCCCGTGGTGTCGATATTGCTGGCGGCGGGCGTGGGCCTGCTTGCACTCGGTCCGTTCAAGAGCTGGAATGCACTCGTTTCGGTGGCAACGGGCTCGACGGCGATCATGTATGCCTTTGCCCCGATTGCCCTTGCGTCGCTCCACAAGGTGGACGCGGACAGGCCGCGTAGCTACCGCGTCCCGTATCCGCGCCTGGTCCTTCCCGGTGCTTTCTGCTCCGCCAACCTCATCATGTATTGGGGGGGCTTCGGCCTGACATGGAAGCTGGCGCTGGCCATACTCGCCGGGCTGGTGCTCTTCGGCATCGGCGCCAAGGTCCGCCAGACCGGCGTGTGGGCCTATGCCCGTCACGCCGTCTGGATCCCCGGCTGGTTGGGCGGCCAGGTCCTGATTGGCTATCTGGGGCGCTATGGCGAGGGGACCCTATCCATCCTGCCGGCGTGGGTGGATATGGGTGTCGTCATCCTGTTCGCCATTGGCATCTTCCACTGGGCCGTCTCCTGCTCCCTGTCGCCCGACGGAGCACGTGAGGCCGTCCGGAAGGACGCTGCCCAAATCGAGGCGACGCCTTAGCCTGTCGTGTTGCCTGCTGCCAGATAGCCCCAAGAGATTCGTGGGGCACCGATGCTGAGATCGTTGCCCCACGGACTTCCTTGGCATCCCCCGCTCAACTCGAGCGATCGGCGCCGATGGTCAAGTCGAGGGTCGGGACTCGGTCCTATTCTGACTTGGGTGTCCCGGTACGCTTCTCGAACAGCTTCCGGAGAACATCAGCGCCGATGGTTTCGGCGGGGTTGAAGGGCAACGGGCGAATCATGCCGGGGTCAAAGGGCCTTGGGAACGGTCGCTTGATGCTGCCAAAGTCCAGCACCGAAAGCGGCGGATTTATTCCGTCGGACCGCCCCTTGAGATACTCCTCGCGCGTTACCTTGCCGTCCTTGTCCGCGTCGAAAGCTGCCGCCCGACGCGACTCGGTACCCGTCAAAACTCCGTCTTCATTGATGTCCAGTTTCCTGAACTCGGCATCGTGGGCCAGTTCCTTCTTGTCCCGGTCCTCGGCGGCCAGACCCTTGAGGTACTCCTGTTGCGTGATGCGGCCATCGCCGTCCTTGTCGAAACGCTTGATGCCCGTCGTCTCGGCTCCGGTCAGGACACCGTCCTTGTTGCCATCCAACGCCTTGAACTTCAGCTTGCGGCCCACCTCCACCAGGTCGGCCACTTCGAGACAGGTCGCCGCCCGGAACTCTTCCCGGGTGATCTTGCCGTCCTTGTTGGCGTCCTTGGATTCGATGCCTTTGGTCTCGTTGCCTGTCAGGACACCGTCGTTATTCCTGTCGCGAAGCGTGAACCTGAGTTCGTCCAGATTGGGACGAGGTGCCTTGATGCCCGGGAAGCCAGAGGAAGACCCGGACTTGAGGACTCCCCCCTCCACAAGAGTCTTGACCGCACCGTCAATGTCGGGCCGGGCTGCGGGCGGAAGCGCCTTGGAGCCGGTCGGGGGCTTGCGGATTTCGTTCACGGGCGGACCTCGAATGGGGGATGACCTGGATATTCATCCACGCCTCGGTCGCTGAGGGCACCGAATCTGGGAGAATGCAAAGGAAGATTTGATGGTGCCGTAATAATCAGGCGGGCATTTCGCCGGTCGGGTTTCATGTGCGACCGCAGGCAGATGGTCAAAGCAAGGGGCCAGAAAAATTTTTTCTTGACCGACCGCGATGGGCTAGCTAGGATATCCTTAACGTTGTATTAATGGCTGTTTTATGATTTCTATCTGGAGGACCAGTCTTGAATAAGTCACATCTGCTGGGTGTCCTGCTCATGCTGTCTGCCATGGTGGGCTGTGGTCAGGTGCCTTCGACCTCGATGGTCGGCAAGTCGGCTCTTGTTTCGGCGCAGTCGGTCCAGGCTGAGGCGCAGTTGCTGGACGCGGCGTCCAAGGGACGTACCGAAGTTGTTGCCGCGCTTCTGGACAAGGGTGCACGCGTCGATGCCCAGAACGGGAACGGCTACACCGCGGTCGCGTTGGCCGCGTGGCGGGGTCACCGGGAGACGGTCAAGTTGCTGCTGGACCGCGGTGCCCAGGTCAATCTCGCAACCGAGGACCGCAAGACGCCGATCCACTGGGCCGCTGTCTCCGGCCATGCCGAGATCCTCAAGGATCTCGTCGCTGCAAAGGCAACGGTGGATAACCGTGACAAGGATGGCTGGACCCCGTTGGCGTGGGCTTCGTTCAATGGCCGGGTGGAAGCCGTGCGTGTGCTGATTGCCTCGGGTGCGGACGTCAATGCCCGCAACGATCGTGGTGTGACGGTGCTCGAACTGGCACGCAGCAGTGGCTTCGTCCTGCCCAATTTCGAGATCCTGCGCCTGCTTCGCGAGGCAGGCGCGCGCTGACAGGCACGCCTGGCCATCAATGCAATGGCCGGCCTCCCGATGTGGGGGTCGGCCATTGCCGTTGGCTGGCCTCAAGGCAGGATGGATAGCCCTTAAAAGGACCGAAAGGACGCCGACTGTAGTCGCGTCCTTCCGCCAAGCCCGAACTGAGTGGAGCTGAGGGGAATCGAACCCCTGACCTCTTGAATGCCATTCAAGCGCTCTACCAACTGAGCTACAACCCCGAAGGGGCTCCCAGATTACCTTACCCGCGCAGGTTTGGTCAAGTCACTGCCGCTGACTGAACCGGTCGCGGCCGGCACCTAGAAGCCGGGCACCGTCGGTGGCGCAGGTGTGACCATGGGCGGCGGCGTCGGGAAGTCCACGGGCGGCGGCGTCGGGAAGTCCATGGGCGGCGGCGTCGGGATGTCCATGGGCGGGAAGGTCGGAAATGCCACCGGTGTCGGCGTCCAGTTGTCGAACACCCACGGCATTGGTGTTGGAATAGGAAACTCAAGCATCGAGGCATTCAGGGAATTGATCCGCTCCATCAGGGCGGCGTTCTCCTTCTGGATCTCCTCGAGTGCCTTCGCGGCCTGCTCGAATGACCTCATGGCATCGATCTGCGCCTGCAGGGCCTGCGCCTCGAGATCCTGAGTCAGCTGTTGGAACGTCTCGAGCGAGCTTGCACCAAGGGTCGTATCCGCACCGAACTTCTTGCGGAATCCTGCCGTGGCAAGGGTCGTCGCGAAGGAAAGGGGCTGGGCCGCCTTGCGGAAGGGCAGGGTGTTGAGCGTGATCGGCCGCTCGCCCAGTTGGAACCGCGACCGCAATTCCACTGGCTTCCGCGACCCGACAGGAATGCTGTAGTAGCCCTTGTCATCCGTCAGGCCCATGAGAACAGTACCGTCGTCGGTGATGACTTCGACTGAGGCGCTGGCCACGGGAAGCTCACCCTCTGTCGAGGGTGCAGGCGAGGACGTGGCCACGGCAGCAAGGACCCGGCGAATCCCCGCGTTGTTCGACACCAGGCCGCCCGCCATGTTGGCGATAAGGGCACCGGAGCCATTGGTCATGACCCCGATGCCGGCCTCGCCGCGAATCTTCGACGGGACAGTGACGCGCCCGGTCCAGACGCCTTCGGGATCGGGTTGCGACACCAGCGCCCGCGTCATTGCATCCTGGGCTGCCTGATCGGCAGAACCCTTGACCGCCCCGGTGCCGCTCGTCGTGTTGGCTGCGCAGGCCACGGCCAAAGGCAGCATGGGAACCATCAGGCGCTTGAACATCGAGGACCTCGTAGGCGGCAGGGTACGCATCTGCACCATACCCCCGGCGGCCTGCCGTTCGCCAGTCCGCCCTGATGTTCCCTTGCCTTGACCCCGGGCCTCAGGGACGTGTGTAGGCCGCCTCGATGGCGCGGCCTGCGTCGATGCGGCCGTGGCCGTACTCGGCACTGAACCCCAGTCCCACGGGGACGGCGGTGTGTTCCAGATGTGCCTTGATGGCAGCCGCTGACCAGCCTCGCTGTGCGTCGGCCACCAGCGCCGCCAGGCCGGCGACGTAAGGTGTCGCCATCGAGGTGCCGGACTTCTGTCCGTAGCCCTTCTCCTGGCTGTTGTTGGGGAAGGTGGGCAACAGCGCCATGATACCTTGCCCCGGTGCCACTACGGAGATCCAGTTGCCGTAGCTGGAGAAGCTGGTCTTGCGGTCTTGCTCGTCCGTGGCACCTACCGCCATGACCCCCGGCATTGCCGCGGGGTAGAGAAGGTCATTTCGCCCGCTGTTGCCCATGGCTGCCACCACGAGGACGTCCTTGCCCTGCGCGTAGGTAATGGCGTCCCGGAGTAGCGGAGACAAGGTCGGTGAACCGAGGCTCATGCTCAGGACGTGGGCGCCGGTGTCCACGGCGTGGACAATGCCCGCCGACACCGAGGTCGCGTCACCGTAGCCATAGTCCGAAACGACCTTTTCAGCCAGCAGGTGGATGCGGGGGGCGACGCCCACGATGCCCGTGCGATTATTGGCCGAGGCCGCCGCGATACCCGCGGCGTGCGTGCCGTGGCTGTCGCCGTCGACCGGATTGTCGGTCTTCTTGAGCCAGTCGCGACCGAGGACGACGCGGGATCGCCCCGAATCGTCGCGCAGGTCGGGATGGGCAGGGTCGATGCCTGTGTCCAGGATCGCCAGCAGGGTGCGCGGGGTGCCTTCCGTCCGGGCGTGGGCCCTGGCCAGGTTGATGCGGGCGATGGCCCATTGCCTCGGGGCCAAGGGGTCGTTGTAGGTGACTTCGGCGGCGGGACCTTCCGTGGCCTGCACGGGTGCGATGCGTGCCATGGCCGTGGGCAGGCAGGCCTCGGCGACTTCGGGTGCCGTGGTCAGGTTGACAAGGGCGGTTCGCGGGGCGACACCCCCACGGGCACGCAGCACCCGCCAGCCCAGCCTGCCGAGCGTGTTGCCCCAACCCGGTTCCTCTTCGAGGCCCCGTGCGGCGAGGAATCGGGGGACACCGGCCTGCGCCACCGAAGGCCGGAACTTGACCAGGATACGTCCCGCCGCTGCGGCCGCCAAGGCATCCTCCTCGGCATGGGGATCCACACGGGGGTGCGGGTTGGGGGTGGCCTCGGTCCCGCACCCGAGCAGGGCGAGGCCGAGGATGGCGGCGCGCGCCGGGCGCGGGTGGTTGCGGAACATGGGCCGTGTTCTCCCGATGGTTGGACAGCAGCAGCATCAGGGCCGGACCTACCAACAACCTCCCAGCATTAACGGTGTGTTGAATCTTGCGCAAGTGGCCATCAACGAACGGATAGGCAGGCAGGAGGCAAGACGCCATGCAGACCAGTGCGGGACGGTTGGCGGCAGGTTCCATGACGGCACCTGTGCGGCGTGGAACGGACGAAGATCGTGCGGACCGTCCGGAAACCCGGCCCGAGGCCTTGCCGGCTTCCGGTCTGGATCGTGTGGCCTTGCGTCCTGACGAAATCGCGGTCGTGCCCGGTGACACACTTTCGGCCATTGCCCGGCGCCACGGCCTGTCCCTTCCTGACTTGCTGCGCATGAATCCGGCCTTGACCACGACGACGGAAGGGGGACGACCCCGCAGTGCCGATGGCCGCTGGATCTACCCGGGTGACAAGGTCCGGCTACGACCCGACAGCACCCCGCGCGGCCTGCCCAGGCTGCCCGTCGCCACGTCTGCCGAACGGACCGAGTTGCCCGCGCCCAAGGCGGCCAGGCCCGAAGCCTCGCCTGACTCGCCCGTGCCCGTCCAACCGGGCATCGTCCCCGCGCCCATTCCGGCCGTTTCGTCCGGGCCTGCCGGGCGTCCGAGGCCGGCGCGATCTCCTCGACCGGTCGAGGTGAAGCGGGGTGATACGCCAGCGCCGGGGGCCGTTTCCGTGCAGGGTGCCCCCAAGGTGGCAGTGACCGCCCCGGCCAGACCCCCGGCCAACATGCCGTCGAAGCCTGCTGCCGCCGTGCAGCCCAAGCCAGCCGTTGTCGCACCGCCCAAGCCGGCTGCAGCCGTTGATCGATCGGGCGTGCCCGAACTGATTGCCCGGATCCCCAAGGGCACGGGGACGGTCCTCGGCATGGTCAACGTCACCATCGCCCGGCTTGGCCAGGGCCTGAAGATACAGGCAGGCAGCTTCGGAACCTTCCTGTTCCAGAAGACGGCCAAGGGCTGGTGCATCCAGGGGGCCGGTGAGGAGCCACTTGCCGTCGACCGCGTGCGCCAGAGCCGGGATGCTTCGGGAAATACTGTCTTCAGCCTCGAGTTCCCCAAGGGATCGCCCGTGCCGTTCAATCCGGCGGTGGTGTCAGTCGCGCCAGACGGAAAGTCCTTCTCGATGGCGGGATACTCGATCTCCATGTCGTGAGGGTGTGGCGTTGCCAGCAAACGGGAGAGGGGGGACCATGACGCAGCCCCCCGCGACCTGAACCCGCCATGCCCCTGCTCACCGTCGAGCGACTCTCTCCCGAGGGAGAGGGCAGCACCCTGCCGCGCGAGCGTCTGGCCCAGTGGCTGGGGGGTGGTTCACCGGCCGGACGCATCTGGCTGCTGCAGGCGGGGCCGGGCGCTGGCAAGCGTGAGACGGCACGTCAGTTGCTCGGGGCCCTTGGGCTTTCGGCCTTTCGGGTCGACTTGCCGGAGGGGGCCGGAGCCTCCGATGCGGATCGCCTGTGGGGTGAACTGGGGATGGCCGGCGCGCCATTTGCCCTCGATGTCGGCTGCCAGGCCATCGTGCCTGAAGGCGAGGGGCACGAGGCCTTCGTGGCACGGTGGCTTGCCCTTGCCGGCCAGCGCGTGGTCACGGTGGTCCGCACGGGACGGCGGCCGGGATGGCTGACGCCGCGAATGCTCGCCACGGGCAGGGTTACCTTGCTGTCTGCGCAGGACTTGTCCTTTACGGAGGGGGAACGTGCCATGCTGGCCGCGTCGGCGGGGCTTCAGCCTGAGGCCCTCGACACCACGGCGGGGTGGCCCCTCGCCGTTGGGACAGTCCTGCGTATGCCCGGATCGCCCGGCCTTTCCTCATTGCTTGATGAACTGGCGTCTTCGGAACTGTGGGAGGGGCTGACGGTCGACGAACAGGCTGCGGCGCTTGCCGTCTGGCCGATTCCGAGATGGCAGCCGGACGATGTGCCGCTGGACGATCCTGCCCTCGCGACCGCGCTCGAGCATCTCGTGCGCTGGGGTGCAATGGTGCTCGGGCCAGACCGTTCGGCCTCGTGGCACCCCTTGTTGCTGAGGCCGCTCGCGGATGCCTGGCGCCGGTGGCGCACGCCCGAAGCCCGTGCCGTGCAGCAGGAGCAGCTTGGGGCGTGGCTTTGCAGTCGGGATCCCGTGCGGGCCATGCCGGTCCTGGTGGCGCTGGATCGCCGGGACGAGGCCGAGGCTGTCATGCGGGATCTGGTCCACGCCGTGCCGTGGACCGACGGTCAGGACGAGATGGTGGCCCGGGCGCTGGCCCAGTTTCCGATTCGTGATCGTCACGAGCGGCCCATGCTGGGTCTGGTGCAAGGTTCGTTGTGGCTGCGGCGGGGGCGCCACCAGGACGCGCTGGCCGATCTCGAGGCCGCGGGCGAGGGCTTTGCCCGGGCGGGGGATGCCAGTCATGCGTTTGCGTGCTGGGCCCGGATGCTGGCTGTCGCACTGCAGGTCGAGGACCTCGAAATCGGCCTTGCGGCCGTTGCGCGGGCCGAGCCCATCGAGTCCTCCGTGCGTGTCGACGATCGGGTCGGCTATGCCGTCAACCGGGGCAACCTGGCTTTCCTGCAGGGTCGTGAGGACGAGGCCGTCACGCATGTCCACAGGGCGCTGGCCTTTCCCCACCTGGGCCGTCCGCGGGTCGCCCTGACACGCGCCGAGGCCGCCTTGAACCTTGCCCTGTTGCATCACGAACGGGGAGCCTACGGCCAGGCACGACGAACGCTGGATCGATTGCTGGGGGATGTTCTGGCCCTCGAACTGGATCCCAGCCTCGAGAGGCGCGCTGTCAGTCATCTGGTGCTGCTGCATCTGGAGCAGGGGGACTTTGGCGAGGGAGTGCACGCCTTGGCCCGGACTCAGGCCTTGCCTCTACCGGCCAACGGCTATCATCAGGCTGCGTGCCTGCGGCTGGAGGGCTCGGCGCTGCTGCGGCTGCGGCGCCTCGATGAAGCCCACCGTGTCCTGTGCCGGACCTTGGATCTGCTGCACGGCCACGGGCTCGAGGCGGGCACCGAGAGTGCCTCTACGCTGATCATGCTGGCCGAGGTCGCACGGCGCCGGGGGGCGTTGGACGAGGCGGGCGTGCTGATCGACCGGGCTCGGCCCATCACGGGTGGCTTTCCGCGCATCAGCGCCATGCTGCGCCAGCATCTGGGGATGCTCGCATGGCAGTCGGGTCGCCCGGAACTTGCCACTGCGGCATTCCGCGAAGCGCTGGCTTGCCTGGAACCCGTGGTGGCGCGGCCGCAACGGGCTTGGCTGACGCTTGCCCT
>JAYKIS010000082.1:0-68760 GCA_035286125.1 Candidatus Sericytochromatia bacterium | reverse complement strand
AGACGGGCATGGACCTGTCCCCCCTCAAGCCCGTGGCCCTCTCGGGCGAGGCCCTTGCCCGCCTGCAGGACTTCGACCCCGTGACGTGGCGTGCTTCGCGCCGCGAGGCCTATCTGGTCTACCAACGCGGTCTGAAGGGACTGCCGGGGCTTGAACAGGTCATGCCGGACCTGCCGCCCGGTGTCGTCCCCTACGGCTTTCCGATCCGCTCCGAGGCCCGGAACACCCTGAAGCAGCTGTTGCTTCGCGAGGGCATCGAGACAACCATCCACTGGGACGTTCCCGACGAGGTCCCGGCCGCATCATTTCCGGACAGCCACTGGCTCGCGAAGCGCATCCTCTCGCTCCCGGTCGAGGGTCCCGAGGCGGCGTCGGGCGCCCGACGCGCCGTCGAGGTGCTGACCCGATGGGCTGAGAACAGGACCTGATCGCCCGGGTTCAGACCGGGTCCGACGCCCCCTTGAGCGCAGCCTCATTGGCCAGGTCCGCCCGGGTCGGTCCGGCGGCAACCGGAGCATCCGGGTTTTCGATCCGCAAGGCGCCCGTCTCTTCCTCGGCAATCATCGCGACAAAGACTTCGACCAGATGGGGATCGAACTGCAGGCCGGCCCCCTTCTGCAGGATCGAGCAAGCCGTCTGGTGCCCAAGCCCCTTGCGGTAGGGGCGATCATCGACCATGGCCCCATAGGCGTCGGCAATGCACACGATGCGGGCGTCCAGCGGGATGGCCTCGCCGGCAAGTCCCTCGGGATAGCCCCGGCCGTCCCAACGCTCGTGGTGATAGACCATGGCGGGCAGGACACTGCTGAAGTGACGGGTATTACCCAGGATGCGACGACCCATGGCCGGGTGCTGCTGCATGAGCTCCCATTCCTCGTCAGACAGGGGACCTGCCTTCTTCAGGATGGCGTCCGGCACGCCGATCTTGCCCAGGTCGTGCAGCCTGGCGGCCAGGCGAAAGGTCTCGAGACGCTCGCCGTCATAGCCGACACGCCGGGCCAGGCGTGTTGCATACTCGGCCACGGCAAAGCTGTGGCTCGAGGTGTAGCCGTCCTTGGCCTCAACGACGGCGGCAAGCGCCTCGATGGCGTCGACCAGTGCCTCGCGGCGGAACTGCAGGCCCCGGGTGATGGCGGTCGCGTCCGGTGGCGTCTCCTCCCCGGCACGCACCACGCGATTGCCACCCGCCTGCTTGGCCGTGGCGAGCGCCCATTCGACGCGCTCCAGCAAGGCCCCATGGGGCTCACCCGGACGGGCCTCGGCGAGACCGATGCTGACGGCACCGCCGGAATGCGCGGGTGACAGCACGGCCGCCCGTCGCGTCGCGACGGCCTCGCGGATACGCTCGGCCAGAATCCAGGCCCCGTCCTGATCCGTCTGGGGGAGCATGACGGCAAGATCGTCCCCGGCCAATCGCGCGCCCATGTCACTGATGCGGATGCACGCGTGGATGACTCCCGCCACTTCCGTCAGCCACGCATCACCCTCGCTGTAGCCCTGTGCGGCATTGAGGGCAGCGAGGCGATCCACGTCGATGCGCAGCAGGCTGTAGGACTCGGCATAGCGGCGGCTGGTTGCATCCTGCCGCTGCAAGGCATCGAGGAAGACCGAATGCGTCATCAGGCCCGTAAGCGGGTCCTTCAAGGCCGTGGCCTGCGCCGACGCCGCCGAGAGTTCGACGACAAGGTGCTGCCTCTCGCCGGGATCCGCCACCCCGAGCAGGGTCAGGATGGCACTGCGCTGATGCGCGTCCTCAATGGTCCAACGCGTCAAATCAGGGCCCTCCCGAATCGCTTCAGGGCTTGAAGATGATGAAGTTCTGGGCAGCAGCGCCTGTCATGCCGCTGCGGACAGCGGGGTCGACCTTCTCGGACACGAGCTTGTAGGCGTCGAGCACGCTGCGGATGGCAGGCTTGCCATTGCCCTTGGCCATGGCGGACCAGATGGTCGAGAACGGAATCGCGACCTGATCCGTGCCATCGGCATTCCTGTCATACAGGTCCCACAGGGCGGCACCGGCCCGCCACTCGTTGCCCGGCCCGCGACAGACGGCAGGAGCGTCGGGATGCTCGGGGTCCTTCTCGTCCGGCACGTTCTCGTAACGCAGGGGAGCACGCCGCGGAACCATGAACTCGAAGCTGGCATTCGGGGCATCGCTCGGGACGCTCACGGCCAGACCCAGATAGCTCGCGACACCCTCGGAGAACGCAATCGTCTCGTCGTAGCAGCGATCAATGTAGTGCTGACCACCGCCGAAACGCATGTTGAGGCCCTGGTCGCTGATGGCGTGGCCCATCTCGTGGCCATTGACGTCCCACTGCTTGGCCTGAGTCACGTTGACCTGCCCGAAGCTGTAGTAGTCGGCGCTGCCGGGCCACGTAATACCGATGCGGGCCTTCCAGAATGCCAGCGACACGCCCTCGCGCTGGAACGTCTTGAGGTAGCGGACACCAATCTCGTGGATCCATGCCGCCTCGGCATTGGCCGTACCACGAACGAGACCGATCTCACCCAGGTCGACGCCGGAACCGGCCGTGAACGGCGCCCCCTCCCAGCGGTACTTCTCGATGTCCCAGAACTGATTGGCAAGGCGATAGGAGAGCGTCAGGCCGATGCGCTGGAACTTGGGGTCGATGTCCAGGCTGAACTTGCCCGCGGCGTCCGTCGTCGTGGCAGCCACGACCTTGTTGCCCGAGCCCAGGGCCTCGACGGTCGCGTAGGCCAAGGGGGATCGGACACCCGAAAGGTCATCGGCCAGCAGGCGCCCCACCACGGGAATGCCCGCCGTCACGCGCGGCCCGGCATGCGCCTTGGGCTGACGCGCGGCCGCGACCGGGAACACGCGGACACCTGCCTCCAGACGCCCTTCGCCGGCGAGACGCTGCGCCACGGCCTCGACACCGACGGGATCTGCGGCCAGGTCCCGATCGTGGGCCTCATGGGTGCTGCGGAATACGGTCTGCGTTGCCGATGCCGGCGCAACCGCCATGGCCCGGCCACCCTGGGCAGGCTGCTGACTGGCCACGAGCGGCGTCCCGCAGGCCACAAGGGCGATCGGAGCAAGCAAAAGCGCTGAACGACGCATCAGGCACCTCTAAATAAGAGCAAGTTAAGAAACCATAAAGGAAAGTCCAAGGCGATGCAAGGGGTCATGTCCGAAACAGGCAGATTTCCGTTGTCCTCCGGGCGCCGAGGCCCTACAAGAGGGGACCCCTCCCCACCCTCACCAAGGCAGGAACGAGATGGCCAGAATCCTGATCGCCGATGACGACCCCAACATGCGGCTCTTGCTGCAGAAGCAGCTCGAGCACGAAGGTTACGAGATCCTGACGGTCGCCGGAGGGTCCGCAGCCATCGAGACGTGCCGCCGCGAAATCCCGGACCTGCTGATCCTCGACCTGATGATGCCGGATGTCGACGGCCTCGAGGTTTGCCGGCAGTTGCGCCGGGATCACGCCTTGCCCATCATCATGCTGACGGCCAAGGCCAGCGATACCGACAAGGTCGTGGGTCTCGCGGTGGGTGCCGACGAATACATGACCAAGCCCTTCAGCATGGTCGAGCTGGCTGCCCGCGTGAAGGCCAACCTGCGGCGCGTCGAGCGCGTGCGCCAGAGCATGACCGAGGCCCGCCACATCCTCGAGGTGGGCGACCTGCGCATCGACGACGACGAGCACACCGTGACACTCGGCGACAGGTCGCTGGACCTGCCGTTCAAGGAGTACAAGCTCCTCGTGTTGCTGATGGCCAATCTGGGCAAGGCGATTACCCGCGACACCATCCTGTTCCGGGTCTGGGGCGATGACTTCTTCGGGGATGACCGGGTCGTCGACGTCCACATCTGCCGGCTGCGGGACAAGCTGGAGCGCCTGGGGCCCTCGCCCGTGGCCATCCGGACCGTGCGGGGCGTCGGCTACCGGTGCGTCTCGCTGATCGGTACGGAAACCGAGGCATCATGAGGGCGATCCGACGGTGAGGAATCAGCGGCAGCGGGCATGGTGCCGGCATGAGTCCCGAGGTCGCGCCAGGCCCCGTGCCGCTGTCACGCGGTGGCCTGCTCGTACGGACTCCGGCGGGGCCCATCCAATACGGTGCGGTGCCGGAGACCATCAAGGACACCATCGGGAAGCCGGAAGGGGTTCCCGCCATCTACCTGCTGCCCGGGCACCTGTTCTCGGCCGAGCTGGGGATCAGCCTTGCCGACCTCGAGTTTCCCGTCTACTACAACTACTTCGTCAAGCGTCAGCGCACCACCGTCATCTGCGAAGAGCGCCAGAAGAGGGACCTGACGGCGATGATGCGCGAGGCGGTGTTCGGCCCGGTCAAGCCCGATGTCTCGCGCGAGATCCTGCGGGGCCCGGTGCCCGACCTGGCCGCGGAATTCCGTTACTTCAGGACCTGTCCATTCCGGGGTGTCGAAATGGACCTCGGAGACATGCTGTCTTTCGTCACCTTCGACCGCAAGGGCATCGCCAAGGTCGGTAGCGTGACCGTGAGCCGTTCCGTCGGTGCGGGTTTCGTGGTCCTGGACGGTGACGCGGAGTTGGCCCGATTCCCGGAGCAGGTGCCCTTGCCCGAGCAGGCCAGCGAGCGCCATGACCGCATCGCACCGTTCCATCCGCCCGCCTTCGGCCTGACGTTCATCGGCACCGGCCACGGCTTCGATCCCGAGACGATGACCAGCGGCTTCATCATCTGGGCCAATCATCGCGGCATTCTCGTGGACCCTCCCGTCGGCAGCATGGATTGGCTGCGCGACCAGGAGATCAACCCGAAGCTCATCGACGCCATCGTCCTCACGCACTGCCACGCCGATCATGACGGCGGCACCCTGCAGAAGGTGCTCGCCGAGGGCCGTATCCGGGTCTTCACGACGCCGACGATCATGCGGAGCTTCGTGGCCAAGAATGCACCGCTGGCGGGTCTGTCCCGAACCCGCTTCACCTCGCTCTTCGATTTCACGCCCGTCGGCATCGGCGAGCCGGTCCGCATCGAGGGGGCCGAGTTCCACTTCAGATACTCCCTGCATTCCGTCCCGTGCGTGGGCTTCGAAGTGTTCTATGGAGGGCGCTCGCTGGTCTACAGCTCGGACACGCTCTACGATCCGGCGACGTTTCGTGCCCTGCATCGCCTGGGCGTCATCGACCAGGCGCGTCTCGACCAGTTGATGGACTTCCCGTGGCATCACGACCTGGTCCTGCACGAAGCCGGCATTCCGCCCCTGCATACGCGCCTCGAGGAGCTCCTGCAACTGCCCGAGGACGTGCGTCGCCGCGTCATGCTGATTCACCTGAGCGCGCGGAACCTGCCGGAAGGTACCGGCATGCGCATCGCACCCGCGGGCCTCGACCAGACGGTGGCGCTGGTCGACGAGCGACCACGGCACAGCGCCGCCCAGACGACGCTTGATGTCCTGAGCCGTGTAGGCCTCTTCAGCAGCCTGCCGTGGGCCAAGGCAGCCGAGGCGTTCTCGATGACGCAGGCCCGTCGCTGCAAGGCCGGGGACATCCTGATCCGGCGCGGCGACCCCGGTGGCGAGTTCTTCATCATCGTCGAGGGCAAGGCTGCCGTGCTCGATGGCGAGGGCCGCGAGGTCGCCGTCTACGGGCAGCATGACTACTTCGGCGAGGCGGCCATCGTCCTGGGTACGCCACGCACGGCGGACGTCGTCGCCCGATCGGACCTCGAGGTCCTGACGATGGCCGCCCATGACCTGCTTTACCTGCTGCGCGGCACTGAGCTGCTCGAGACGCTGCGACGTCTGGCCCGCATCCGACAGCTGCCCGCGTGGGACAGGTTGGCCTATTCACCTGTCTTCCGGCAACTGACGCCCACCCAGCGCACCCAGTTCCAGGGCATGCTCGAGGCGGTGGTGCTTCCTGACGGGACAGAGCTGACACAGGCCGGGCAACGGGCGCGGGTCTGTTACCTGATTGACGAGGGCATCGTGGTCGGCGAGGCCGATGACCTTCCGGACCTGACCTGGAGTGGCGGGGAACTTGCAGGGGAAATCGACCGCATCCTCGACCAGAAGCCCGCATCGCGGCATCTCGTGGCACGCGGCCCCGTGACGGCCTATCGGATGTCCGCGCCGGACCTCCGCCGCTTCCTGCAGCAGAACCCCGGGGTCTACCTGCGGCTGACCTCATCGCTGCTGCGGGCCTGAAGCCCAAAGCCGAACGGTCCGGCCGCCTCCCGGGGGAGTGACCGGACCGTTCGACGAAACGGAATCAGGCGATGGTGACGGCCGGGTCCAGGTAGACGTCCTGGATGGCATGAAGCAGGGCCGCGCCCTCGGCCATGGGACGCTGGAACGCCTTGCGACCCGAGATCAGGCCCATGCCGCCCGCCCGCTTGTTGATGACGGCCGTCTTGACCGCCTCCGCAAGGTCCGTGGCGCCCGAGCTGGCGCCACCGCTGTTGATCAGGCCCGCACGGCCCATGTAGCCGTTGGCCACCTGGTAACGGGTCATCTCGATGGGATGATCCGCCGAGAGCTCGGTGAAGACGCGCTTGTCGATCTTGCCGAAGTTGATGGTCTCGTAGCCGGACTTGAAGACCTCGGGCAGCTTCTGCTTGACGATGTCGGCCTTGATGGTCACGCCCAGATGATTGGCCTGACCCGTCAGATCCATCGCCGTATGGAAGTCCGTTCCGTCCTTCTTGAAGCCATTGTTGCGGGTGTAGCACCAGAGGATGGTCGCCAGGCCCAGTTGATGCGCCCGCTCGAAGGCCTCGGCGACCTCGACGATCTGCCGGCGCGACTCCTCGGAACCGAAGTAGATGGTCGCCCCGACTGCTGCAGCACCCATGGCTGCTGCCTCGTCGATGGACCCGAACATGACCTGGTCATAGGTGTTGGGGTACGAGAGGAATTCGTTGTGGTTGATCTTGACGATGAAGGGGATGCGGTGCGCGTACTTGCGGGCTACCGAGGCCAGCACGCCGTAGGTCGAGGCGACGGCGTTGCAGCCGCCCTCGATCGCGAGACGAACGATGTTCTCGGAGTCGAAGTAGATGGGGTTCTTCGCGAAAGAAGCCCCGGCGCTGTGCTCGATGCCCTGGTCTACGGGCAGGATCGACAGGTAGCCCGTGCCGGCGAGCCGGCCCGTGGAGAAGAGGCGCTGCAGGTTGTTCATCACGGGAATCGGCCGATCCGAGGGGGTGAAGACCCGCTCCACGAAATCAGGACCCGGCAGGTGAAGCAGCGACTTGTCGATGCCCTTGCAGGTGTAGTTGAGCAGGCTGTCGGCGTCGGCGCCGAGCAGCTCCTCGAGCTTGTGGGCAATGGCGGTGGCCATGGGAGAACCTCCACGAAGATGGGACTCAGGATAGGTCAAGGTTAACATGCCGGAACCCAGCACGCTCGCGGACATCCTGCCCTTCGAGGACGAAGCCGGCGACGTCATCGCCAAGGCCCGCGCAGGGCTCGGCCTGAGCCGGGCGCACGTGGCCGGGCAGTTGGGTGTGCCCGAGTCTCGGCTCGCCGCCTGGGAGGCGCTCGACGCACCCCTGCCTCCCGACACGGCCGTCGCCCTCGGACGCTGTCTGGATCTGCGCGGCGAGGCACTCGCGGGCCTCGCTCTCGGCTCATCGCGACCCGAAGCCCTGACAGAACCGGACGACGGCTGGCAGACGCTGCGCTATACGCTCTCGGAAACACCCGGGGGGTACGCCTCGAACACATGGATCATCTGCCAGACGCCAAGCAGGTCGGCCTGGATTGTCGACCCGGGCTTCCGGCCCGAAGTACCACGGGCATGGCTGCGAAGGGAGCTTGTCACGTTGCGGGGCATCCTCGTGACCCACGGGCATCGGGACCATGTGGGCGGTGCAGGCTGGCTTTCCGGGGAGACGGGAGCCCCCGTGTTCCTGCATCCGGACGACCATGAACTGGCTCGTGCCAGCGGAATCGCGTGCCCGCTTCTCCATCCGGACGCACTCAGGGACCCCGATATCGACTGGCTGCCGACCCCTGGCCACACGCCCGGGGGGTGCACCTGGCGGCTGGGCAAGCGGCTTTTCCCCGGCGACACGATGTTCGCCCGTTCGCTGGGCCGGACCTTCGGGGGACCGGCCGACCATCCGGTGCACCGGTCCTCACTCGCGCGGTTGCTCGAAGAACCCGAGGAGACCCTGCTGCTGCCGGGGCACGGGCCGGCAACCACCGTGGGCCGCGAACGCGTCGCCAACCCTTTTGCCAGGGAAGGCGCCGGGACGGCCTAGATCTTGGCCTTGATGTCCGCCATGATCTTGGTCATGTAATCGAAGGTCGATTCGAGCTTCTCGAAGCCCGCCGCCATGGCATCCGGCCCGCACGCCAGCCCGCACGCCTTGTAGGCCTGGGACCAGAGGCCACAGTTGTGCTCGACGCAACCGGCCTGCTGGGCCGCCGTGCTCATCACCGGACAAAGCTTGCGCGGGCGTTGCTGCAGCGACCCCGTCGGCGAGGTCTGGCCGGGGAGGCCTCCGGGCTGGGGCGCACCGGGCTGCTGGGGCTGGGGTGAACCGGCCATCGGAAACCTCCGGATTGGGCGCCCCGACGTGACGCACGTCAGGTCCGGCGCGAGGACAGGGAGGTATGATAGGCAGGCGCGGGCCTTTCGTCAAAAGCAGCCCGGTCCTACTCGTCCCGCGGTGCCCCGGTCGTGTCGAATCCTGTCCCCGACGACGCCCTGATTGGCGACCTGCTCGTCCGATCCCGCCTTGTCACGCCCTCCCAGCTGGCAGAGGCCCAACGGCGCGTCCAGCAGGAAACCGTCGCCAAACCCATTCCCATGCCGCCGGCCGTCGTCCCGGACGATGCCGCGCAGGTAGTGCCCTTCAAGGACCCCAGGCGCGGCACGGTGATGGCCTCGGTCAAGGCGGGCGAACCCGTGGATACGGGTGGCTGGCCGCGGTGGACCGACGGTCGTGTGCTCGTGCTCTCCCTCGATGGCCTCACCATCGAAGATGTCGTCCAGGCGCCTGCCAACGTCCGGCCGGGCCTGTTCGCCACGCCACAGGGTGGCTTCCTTGCCCTCGCCGGAGTGCCCCAGCGTGCGACCTCACCTTCGGTCCTGACCCTGCCCAGTCCGATCCAGTCGCCCCAGCCCGAACCCGTCGGCCCCATCGATCTGGCCACGTCACCCGGGGGAGAGTTCATCCTCGCCGGAAACCGCGGCACGGGCATCGTCCACGTCATCGCGGCAGCCTCCGGCACCCAGGCGGCCGCTGTCCAGATTCGTCCGGCCGGTGGCCGAAAGGCCCTCGGGCTTGCCGCGCTCGGTCGCCAGGGGTGGGTCACGGATGGCCAGACGCCCCGCCTGGGCGTCATCGACCTGACGACGGGCAAGCCACGCTTCCAGAACTTCCCTACAGGGCCGCTCGGCCCCCTCGGCCTGAGTCCCGACGGCCAGTTGCTCTACGTGCTGTTCTATCGCACGGGGGACGAACTGGGCCTGCTGACGGTCTCGACCGCAGACCTGCGCGTCCGGCACCTGCTCAATCTGCCCGGCCACCGCGCTTCAACCGCCCCTGTCGAGCCATTCCGCATCTCGCCGGACGGGCACCGCCTGAGCGTCGTGGTGCAGGAAGGCACACAGGCTGGTCGCCATCGATTGCTGACGATTGATTTGCAGCGGCGCAAGCTGGAGAAAGACGCACCGCTCGACATGATGCCGCTGACCCTCGCGCACCCGCCCGTGCGCGAGTGGCTGCCCGTGACGCCCAGCCTGACGGACGTGCTTATCGGGATGGGCGTCGTCACCCGTGCCGAGCTGGCCCGCCTGAAGGACAATGCCCCCCACGCCGGCCCCCTGGAAGACAGCCGGGTCGACCCGCTGGTCGTGGCCCAGCTCCCCGAGCGGATGGTGCGATCGCTGGGCATGGTGCCGCTGTTCCGCGAGGACGGCCGACTTGTGGTGGCCATGCTCGATCCGCGGGACCCGACGGGCCTGCAACTGGCCGCACAGTTGGCAGGCGGCGCAGAGCCCGTGGCTGTCGCCATCGGGGAAGAACAACTCGCGCGCTTTCTGACGGGTCGCTATCCTCAACTGCTCGAGCAGGCAGCCGCCCTGCGGTCAGGGCAACCTGCCGCTCCCGTTCCTGACCCGGCGCCTGCCAGGGCTGCCGAACCGGATGCGCCAGAACCGCAAGCAGACGTTCCGACGCCCCCCCTTGCGACGTGGGCCGGAAGCCAGCCGGATGACCGGGACCCGGAGGGCGTCGACGAAGCCAGCGAGGTCCACTCCGTCGACGCCTGGGTGGGTCAGGACGATTCCGAGGTGCTGCTGGCCGATCCTCCGCGCCGCCGGGCCGTCGGACTCGCCCCGGATGGCAGCGAGACGTGGTCCCAGCGGATGCCGATGCCCGCAATGGTACGTCGGGTACCGGGTGGCAACGTGCTGCTCGTGGACCTTGATCTGGGCCGGGTCATCGAGTTCGACCGCAGGAATCAGACGGAAGTATGGGGCTTCGGAGGCGGAGATGCCGAGCGCCTGAAGCAGCCCCGGCATGCCTCACGGCTCGCCAGCGGCCACACGCTGATCGTGGACACCGGCCAGCATCGGGTCCTCGAGGTGACTCCCGCCGGCACCGTGGTCTGGAGCTATGGCGAGACAGGCAAGGCAGGGGTGGCGCGTGGCCTGCTCTTCAAGCCCGGGGCAGCCTTGCGTCGGGCAGACGGCCTGACGGTCATCCTCGACACGGGCAACCATCGCATCCTCGGGGTCGATGCGGCTGGCGAGGTGCTGTGGCAGTATGGCAATGCCTCGAGCCGACTTGGTGGCGGCCAGGGCACCGGTGCCGGGCAACTCAGCGATCCTCAGGGGATCGCCCTGTTGCCCGATGGCGGCCTCCTCGTCTGCGACACCGGCAACCAGCGCGTCATCGAGCTGGACGGCGGAAGACAGATTCGCTGGGCGCACCGGATCGCGCCTGCGCGGGGCGGTGCGGCGGCCCGCGACCCCTATGCGGCAGAGCGAGACGGTCAGGGCCGGACGTGGATTGCGGGCCGAGGCGGTGCCGTGTGTGTCGATGCCGAGGGCCGTCCGGCAAGGGAAGTGAACCTGGGTGCTCCATCCGCCCCCGGCGAAGTCGGGCAGCCGGAAGGCTCCGTACCCGAGGTCCAGGCCGGTGAGGCTCCCGCCCCCGAAACCCAGGCCAGCGCCCTGCCCCCCAACTTGCCCGAGACCTTTCTCTTTGCGGATCGCTCGCGCCACAGATTGCTCGAGGTCAACCGCAAGCTGCAGGTGAGTTGGCAATACACCGGGCTGTCCGGTGGCGAAAGGCAGCGGCTGGCCCAGGCCCGATACGCGTGGCGGACCCCCCAGGGCGGCACCCTTGTCGCCGACACGGGTCATCATCGGATCATCGAGATCAGGGACAATGCCATCGTCTGGCAGTTCGGCAAGATGGGGGAGCGGGGTGCCGCGCCCAAGCAGCTCGACGAACCGGCCAGCGTCGAGCGTACGAGCCACGGGACCTTCCTCGTGGCGGACATGGGCAACAGACGCGTTCTCGAGGTCACGGTCAGCCAGGACGTGGTGTGGCGCAAGGATAATCTTGCGGCACCCAGTCACGCGACGCGGCTGCCCAATGGGAACGTGCTCGTCACGGACTGGGGGGGGCACGCCATCTATGAGTTCGACGCTCAGGGACGGACGGTGTGGGCCTTCGGGCAACCGGGGAACGCGGGCAACGCCCATGGCCAGTTGTTCCATCCGGAGCACGCCACACGGCTTGCCAACGGGCACACCTTGATCGCCGACACCCAGAACCACCGGGTGCTCGAACTGGACCCCGCAGGCAAGCTCGTCTGGCAGTATGGCGGTGCGCCTGCCTGCTACGGCCGCAAGGGAAGATTCCAGATGCAGATGCTGACCCCGGTCTTGGCCTGGCGCCTCGACTCGGGCAGGACGATGGTGCATCACGCCGGCGCCAATCACCTGGTCGAGGTCGACAGCAACCACAACCTGACATGGCACTTCCAACTGACCTGATCAGGCCGCGGTGACGCTCCCCTCGAATCAGAGGGTCCAGGTCGTCATCGCGTCATCGGGAATGTGCAAGTCCTCGGGGTCGACCCAGTCGGCCAGGGGTACGCGGAAATTCACGACCTCAAGATGGTCGTGCGCATAGCGATAATGCACGTGCTTGCGGATGCGGGCCATGAAGGCCTCCGGATCGGCTTCGGCCACGATCAGTTGAATACGCGTCCTGGGCAGATGCCGACATGCATGCAGGATGGCGGCATCCTCGATGGGGGCAACCTTGACCCACAGGGTCGGGACGCCCGTGGCATCCAGTGCGGCCAGGTCGGCCCTGAGGCGGGGCTCGAGCGGCGGGTCCAACTGGGGCAGGCGAGGGTCGCGATGATGCAGGAGCCAAGCCAAGGCCTTCAAGCAGACCCGATCCCACGACTCGCCCCGGTCCCGGTACAGCGACAGGCGATCCTTGCGGCCGATCCGGAAATGGACCCGACCCTCGGTCGGCGGTTCCGTCAGGGCGCGCATGGCCTCATGCTAGCATGGCGCCATGCGCAGGCTTCGGTGGGCGTCGCGGATCGTGTTGGCCACGTTGGCGGCAGGCTGTGACGCAGCGGGCAACTTGCCCGGCCTCGGGACCCAGGTGCTCTCGGGCACGATCACGGGCGCAGCCCTCGAGGGCCTCATGGTCGGCATCTTGAGGGACGTGCCCTTCCCCGAGGACATGCCAAAGGCCGAAGTCGTCCAGGTGGCGGCGGACGGCGCTTTCCGCTACGCCATCCCCACGGGAGTCAGCAACCTGACGGTCTTCGCGTTCCGCGACACGAACGCCAACGGCCGCTATGACGCGGGCGAGGCCAACTCCTACTCGGGGTGTACGGCGTGCTCCTACCTGCAGGTCGTGCGTGTTGGCGAGCAGTGGACCGTGCAGGCCGTAGGCGGATCCGGCACGCAGTCCCAGGGTCTGGGCAGCGCCCGAATGGCCTTCGCCGGCTGAATCAACGTCCCGCGCGGGCCTGCTGGGTCCCCTCGGCCACGTCGACCATCCGCTCGATGACGTCCTCCGTCACGTATTCGTTGACGGCAGGCTGACCGTCCTGCAGGCGGTAATCCTGATGCATGCCCTGCCGGCGCTTGAAGTCGATGACCGCCCGCGACGTCGACTCGTCCCACTGTCCCGTCGGTTCCGTGGCGTAGCCAATGCCGCGCAGAACCAACTGCAGATCACGAACCCTGTCGGGAGTGCCCACATCGGGACCTATGGCCCTGGTCCCGTAGCTGCCTACCTCGGCCATGAATAGACGGACATTCTCGGTGTCCGGGGCGATGCCATGCTTGCGTGCCAGTTCCTCAGGGTCGAGCGGCGACTCCAGGAAGTCCCGCACGGGACCGATGCGACCGAGGGCATCGAGGGCGACACCAGCGACCGGCGAGATGGGAAAGAGCACGATGGGATTCGAAACGGCAAATCGCGCTGCAGTCTGGGCAAAGCGCTCCCAGACGGGTGCCTTGGCCGCGACCTGGGCGGCATCGCTGGCAAGGTTGCCGGCTACCATGCCTCCAGCGGCGAGACGTCCTGCGCCTTCGAGCATCGACAGGGACTTCTGGCCCTCGAGCATGGCCCGAACCACGCCGGAATCCAGAACCTGGCCCGCTTGCAATGCCTTGGCAACAGCCTGGATGCGCGACGCCTGTTCGGCCGCCTCCGTGCCCAGCGCGGCGGCACGACCCGCCTGGCCCAGAATGCGGCCTGAGGACAGCATGCCCTGGCTACGCATCAGGAGGTCCGCGCTGGACATCATCTGGCCCGCGACACGAATCGCGAAGGGGCGCTCCAGGATGGCGGCATAATGCCCGAAGCGCGAGAGCTGGCCGACCTTGGCCGCATGGGCACCACGACCGAAGGCTCCCGCCATGCGCGTCAGCTGGGTCGCCTCGGCCACATGGCCGAGCTTCGCCAGTTGCTGGGCCTTGGCCGCAAGCTGGCTGGCCTCGCCAGACCACTTTGCGGCCAGGTAGCCGGCCTTGGCCGCCTCACCGACGGTCGCCCCTGCCTTGACCGCTCCCATGGCCCCGCGTCCGAAGTTGGCTGCGGACTTGGCACCCTGGACCACCTCGGCAGGACCAAGGAACAGCGAGCCAATCTCGACAAGGCCACGGCCCAAGGCCTTGCCCGGCCGACCTTCCTTGATGGCCTGCGTGTACGGCTCGACGAGCGCCGCCCCGATGGTCTTCAGTCCCTCCCCGGGATTACGGATGACCATCGCCGCAAGCGAGCCGATTCCCTTGGCCGTCTGAATCGGGTGGGAGACGACCTGCCACAGCCCCTTGGCCATATCGACCACAGCTTCGCCACCGCCGACGAACACATCGCGGACGAAACGGCCCGTCTCACGCAGGGGACTCGTCTGCCCCATGGGGCGCGTACCCGGACCGTTGAGCGGACGGGTCCCGGTCTGGCGGCCAACGGCCATCCTGTCGGACATGGGGGGACCTCCTGATTCATTGTGGCCCCGCCCGGTCGGCCACCGGCCGAACCAAACAGACACTTAAAGAATCCGGAACAATTCCTCAGGATTGCTGGCTGCGGGCCGCCTCGCGCACGAGGGGATGCACGGCCAGCAAGGCCGAGACAAGGGTCACGGGGTCACCGGCGTGAAGCAGGTGGCGCGCCAACGCGTGATGCGTGTCGGCTGATGAACCGGCATAGGCGATGAGGTCTTCGGAAGCCATCTTGAGGCCCTTTTGCCGGGTGCGGCCACGGCCGTTGTTCTGCGGGAGCTGCGGACGCGGCTCACGGGTTCGCTGGGCCGGGACGGCCGCCACGGGCTCCGCTGCGCGCGGGGCCGACCGCGCGGCGCTCCCGGCGGGCTCGGCGGCCCTTGTCGCTTCTGTGCGCGCAGCAGGCTCCTCGGCAGCAGCGGTCGGACGAGGAGCCTCGGCAGACTTGGTCCCCTTGGGCCTGCGCGCGGCGAGCGCCTCCTCGATCCGGGTGAACTGCCGCTCTTCCGGCGGCGTGACCATCGTGATGGCCACGCCGCTTCGTCCGGCGCGCCCCGTGCGTCCGCAACGATGGAAGTAGACTTCGGGGTTATTGGGGACCGAGTAGTTGACGACATGGCTGATGCCTGCGATGTCGAGGCCACGGGCGGCAACTTCGGTGGCGACGAGCAAGGTGAAGCCCTGCGTCTTGTAGCGGTCCATGACCTTGAGCCGATCCTGCTGACTCATGTCGCCGTGGAGGCAATCTGCGGAGAAGCCCTGGGCGCGCAAGCGCCGCGTCAGCCAAGGGGTCTCGGTCTTGGTGTTGCAGAAGATGATGCCCTGGGTGATGTGCTCGCCCTTGAGCAGGCGCGCCAGACCCTCGAACTTCTTCTCCTGGCTGACACGCACCACGCGATGCTCGATCGTCGTCGGCGTCTGTTCCTCGGGCTGGGCCTGCAGGCGGCGCGGATCCTTGAGGGTGCGCTTGGCAATCTTGAGGATTTCAGGCGGGAAGGTCGCCGAGAAGAACAGCGTCTGCTGGCGCTGGCGCGCGGCATCGAGGATGAACTCGAGGTCGACCTTGAAGCCCATGTCGAGCATCTCGTCGGCCTCGTCAAGCACCACGGAACGCACGTGGTCCAGCCGAAGCATGCCGCGCTCGAGCAGGTCGCGCAGGCGACCGGGCGTGCCGACGAGGACCGTGGCCCATTGCGCCGTGGTGACATGCTCCTTGATGGGAATGCCGCCGAAGACGGCACCGATGACGATGCCCAGGGCCGCACCGGCGCGCTCGAGCTCGGTCGCGACCTGAAGGGCGAGCTCACGCGTGGGCACGACCACAAGCACCTGGCAGTCGGGGCGATGGAGGTCGACGCGATTCAGCAGAGGCAACCCGAAGGCCAGCGTCTTGCCCGAACCGGTCTTGGCCTGCACCAGCAGATCGCCGCCTTCCTGGACGGCAGGGATGGCGAGTGCCTGAACAGGCGTGGCCGTGGAGTACCCCATCTCGGCCAGGCCCTCGAGCAACTCGCGACGAAGATGGAAGGAACGGAACTCGGGGCGCTCGGGGGCACTGTTGGGCATGGTCCACTGTAACACCTTGCGGCGGTTCGCGGATTCCCGTATGGTGCCCGGCATGGACATACGCATCACCTACTGCACGATGTGAGATTACCTGCCGGAGGCCACCAGGTTGGCGGCCCTCATCAAGCAGGAGTTCTCGATCCAGGCGACCTTGGTGCCAGGCACCCGGGGCATCTTCGATGTGCACGCCGACTCCGTGCTGGTCTACTCCAAGAACCAGACGGGTGCGTTCCCCGAGGGCCCCGAGGTCCTCGACCAGCTGCGCAGCCTCGCCTGAGCATCCTTCAGGAACAAAGGGCCTGCCCGGATTACCCGGACAGGCCCTCGTTGCGTCGAAATGACGATCAGGTCCCGCTCTGCCACGAGGCCAGGTAGGTCTCCTGTTCGGGCGTCAGCGTATCGATGGTGATGCCCATGGTCGCCAGCTTGAGGCGCGCCACTTCCTGATCGATCGACTTGGGTACGACGTGGACACCGGCCCCCAGGTTGGCATGCTCGCGGGCCAGGTACTCGAGCGAAAGCGACTGGTTGGCGAAGCTCATGTCCATGACGCTTGCAGGGTGTCCCTCGGCAGCCGCGAGATTGATCAGGCGACCCTCGCCCAGCAGCACCAGCCGCCTCCCGCCCGCGAGGACATACTCCTCGACGAAGGGGCGGACCGTCCGATGGCTGGTGGCCATGGCCTCGAGGGACGGGATGTCGATCTCGTCGTTGAAGTGCCCGGAATTGCAGACGATGGCGCCGTCCTTCATGGCGAGCATGTGCTCCTGGGCAATGACGTGCAGGTTGCCCGTGACCGTAATGAAGACATCACCAACGCTGGCAGCCTCGCTCATCGGCATCACGCGGTAGCCGTCCAGCACGGCCTCGATGGCCTTGGTCGCGTCGATTTCCGTCACGATGACATCGGCGCCGTGGCCCTTGGCCCGGCTGGCGACTCCCCGGCCGCACCAACCGTAGCCGATGACGACCACCTTCTTGCCGGCCAGCAGGACATTGGTCGCGCGGATGATGCCGTCGAGCGTGCTCTGGCCCGTGCCGTAACGGTTATCGAAGAGATGCTTGGTGTCGGCCTCGTTGATGGCCACGACCGGATACTTCAGCGCACCATCGGCCGCCATGGCCTTCATGCGGATGACGCCGGTGGTGGTTTCCTCGGTGCCGCCGATGACGCCGGGAAGCAGGTCGGTCCGGGCGCGGTGAAGCTCGGTGACCAGGTCGGCACCGTCGTCCATCGTCACCGTCGGCTTGCTGTCCAGAACCGCACGGATATGCCCGTAGTAGGTCTCGTGGTCCTCGCCCTTGATGGCGTAGGTCGGGCAGTCGTAATGCACGGACAGGGCCGCTGCCACGTCATCCTGGGTCGAAAGCGGGTTGCTTGCGCAGAGGTGCACCTCGGCTCCGCCGGCGACGAGCGTCCTCATCAGGTTGGCCGTCTCGGTCGTGACGTGCAGGCAGGCGGCCACACGCATGCCCGCCAGCGGACGCTCGGCGGCGAAGCGCTCGCGGATGCTCCGCAGCACGGGCATCTCGCGATCCGCCCACTCGATGCGCAGGCGCCCGGCATCGGCCAGCGCCAGATCCTTGACATCACCCTTCACGGCTACCCTCGACATGACATCCTCCCGGAACGGCCCGTCGTCACTGCCGCGACGCCCGGACCACAAGGGCGATGCCGATTCCCCCGCCGATGAGATTGGGCGCCCATGCGGCCCATACGGGGCTCAGATGGCCGGCCTGTCCCAGTGCGGTGAAAAGGAACATCGCCACGTAGTAAGCAAAGATCACCAGGATGCTGACGCCGAGACCGATGGCATTGCTGCTGCGCTGGGGGCGCAGGCCCAACGGGGCACCGACCAAGGCGAAGACGAGGCTGGCAAACGGGATTGACAGCTTCTGATGCCATTGTACGCCCAGCTCCCGGACCTGACCATCCATGCGACCGCTGCCCTGCATCTGGTCCAGATGCCGTCCCAGTTCGGCCAGCGTCATCTCCATGGCATCCTTGCGTTCCTCGGCGAGCACGGCCAACGAGGCCTGCAGGCGGACGAGGCGGGTCTTGAATGTCGCGACGTAGCGGTAGCCACCGTCCTCACCAATCTGGTACAGCGTGCCGTCCTCGAAGCGCCAGCCACCGCCCAGCCAGCGTGCGCGGCGAGCCTGCACGATGCGGGCGAGGACCGGTCCGTCGAACTCCTGGACCGTCACTCCTTGCATGTCGACACCGTCGAACCGCTGGGCATGGAAGAGACGCTTGAGTCGACCGTGCTCGAACTCGTCGTGGAACAGGTTTTCCCGCGCAACGGGCAGCTTCTGCCTGCCCTGTGCCCCCTCGAGCAGGAGTCGCGCACGCTGCTTGGCCGGGGGCACGACGTACTCGTTCAGGGCGATGGTGGCTCCCGAGACCAGGGCAGCCGCCACGAGGCAAGGGAACAGGATGCGCGGCAGGGATACGCCACAGGCGCGCATCGCCGTGATCTCGAGGTCCCCCGAAAGTCGCCCGAAGGTCAGCAAGGCCGCGAGAAGCATGCTCATCGGAAACGTGTAGAACACCATCTCCGGCAGCCGCAGCAGCAGCACTTCGGCCACGACCCAGAACGACAATCCGAACCGGACCATGGCGCGAACCAGATCGAACAGGACGGACGAGGCCGTCATGATGCAGGTGAATGCCGCGACCCCGAAGAGGAAGGGCCCCATCAACTCGGCCAGCAAGTAGCGATCGATGAGACCGGGCCGCCAGCCCGGCCGAGCCACGCGGGCCCGATCTGCCGGGGGTGGCACCGGTGCCCGCGGGGGGGCCGGAAGCGTCACAGGCCGAACTCTTCGCCCAGATAGTGCTTGCGGGCGACTTCCGAGGCCACGATCTCGTCCGGAGTACCCTCGAAGAGGATGGTCCCGGAGTCGATGATGTAGGCCCGATCGACGATCTTGAGCGTGTCGCGGACGTTGTGGTCCGTAATCAGCAGGCCCAGGTTGCGGGACCGCAAGTGCCGCAGCATCTTCTGGATGTCGGCGATGGCCAACGGGTCGATACCCGAGAACGGCTCATCCAGCAGAATGAAGGACGGATCGGTGGCCAGCGCCCGGGCGATCTCGACGCGGCGTCGCTCGCCGCCTGACAGTTGCATCCCCTTGGACTTGCGAATCTTCTGGATGCTGAACTCGTCCAGCAACTCCTCGAGGCGGCGACGCTGGACATCCTTGGGCATACCCAGCAGCTCCCATACGGCCAGGAGATTCTGCTCGACCGTCAGCTTCCGGAAGACGGAAGGCTCCTGGGCGAGGTACCCGATGCCCTTGCGAGCCCGCAGGTGCATCGGCAGGTGAGCAATCGCCTCGTCATCCAGCTGTACCGTGCCCTCATGGGGACGGACCAGGCCGACCACCATGTAGAAGGTTGTCGTCTTGCCGGCGCCATTGGGGCCGAGGAGGCCCACGATCTCGCCCCGCCTGACGTTGATGCTGACCTGGTTGACGACGCGGCGTCCCCGGTAGACCTTGACCAGTTTCTCGGTCTGGATCACGGCCGTGCCTCCGCAGTTGCCGTGGACGGCCACGGAACACGCGCCTCGACATCACCCTCGGCGACGAAACGCCGAGCAGCGGCCAACCACGTAATGCGCTCTCCACGAAAGACCTGACGGCCACGGACGGCCCGGACCTGCCCCTTAAGGCGCATCACCTCGAGGCCCTCGCCCCGTGCATCCATTTCGAGGATGGCCTCGCGGCAGGTCACCTGGATGTCCCGCATCCGGATGCGGACCTTGCCCGCCAGCACGTAGACGCGCGCCTTGTCGTCATACTCGGTCCGCTCCGCCTCCATCTCGAGCAAGTCCATGGGGGCCGGGGTCCCGGCGGCCTTGGGCGCGGTGGTCCTGGTCCCGACTGCCTTGCCAGCGGCGGCCAAGGCCGCATCTGCCCCGGAGGCCAGGAGGCAAAGCACCACCCATCCAATTACGGGAAGCATCGTCATGCCCCCCCCGGCTTGCCTGAAAGGAGGGCCACGGGAACGGACAGGCGGACGGTACCCCGAAGGCGCAGCCGACGCAGGCCCTCGTCCGCCTCCATCGCCTCAGCGCGCAGGATGCTGCGTCCACGCTGGACCTCGAGGCCACCGGCCATCGTGATGACCCGGGTGGACCGGCGCCAAACGAGGCCATGCCCGCTGACCGCGACGTCCTGGCCTGGCAACGCGACCCGGATGGGACCCAGGAGATCCATGCGTCCCTGGGCAGCATCCCAGACCCCGCTGGGGGCCTCGGCCTGCACGCCCGGACGACCCGGGACCTGCCACAACATGCGGACACCCTCGAGACGCGTGGTGGCAGCACCTTCACGCACGGAATCTGCCCGCAGTTCCCACTGGACCCGTCCACCCGGCATGTCCCGAAGCACGAGACCGGTCATCCCGGGCAAGGCCCCGGAGTCCACCACGTCAGGACCCGATGCCGCGCAGGCTCCCACCAGGAGCGCCACGCCACACAGGGCTCCACGGACGCCGGACACGACGGTCATCGTACCACGCAGGGCCGCCGGCCCCCGTGGCGCCTCAGCGCACCCAGCGCGAGTGGACATCCCTGGGGCGCTGGCGCCCTTCGACGAGGGAGTCGAGCAGCGATCCGCCACGCCGCAGGTCGTCGTTGACCTTCTGGTTCTGGGTGGGAGCGGGTGCGGCACGTTGCACGATCTGTTCGACCAGTTCGGACCTGACGACCTTGCGCTTGCGGGCAAGCGGCATATTGCCCGCGGCACGGGCCTGGATCCGCGCCACCTCCTGCGCCAGAATCTCCTTCATGGCTGTCGAGACGGACTGCAATTCGATACCAAGCTGGCCATTCTCCGAGAGCCGAACAACTCTGGCTCGCCCCCTGAACGAGCCGGACTCCGTCGCGAGGCGAATATGAACGCTGATGCCGACAGGCAGGCTCTTCTTCGACAGGGATTCAAGAGGCTTCACCCGCATGCCGCCCGCAGACATGTCGAAGATCATCGCCCGGTGGTATTCCTGAGCGCCCGGCAGGGCGATTTCCATCTCCTGGTGACACGCCCAGCGGATGGCCTTGCGCCGATCATCCTTGTCCTCCGCCAGCTCGGCGAGGATGGTTGCAAGTGCCTCGTTGGCGTCGATATCAAAGGCCAAGGGACCGAGGGGCTTGCGGACCGACCCCGGTTCGGGCACGAGGACGACATCCTGAGGCGGGTCGACTTCAGGTCCGGTCACGGGCAGGCCTCCTCGGGGTCATGGCAGATCGCGGTCAGACGGGCGTGACGGGGCGACGCTTCGGCAGATCGTCGGTGACACGGCTACGACAGGCAGCGAGGCGCGCACAAAGCTCATCCCGCAGGCTCTCCGGCGGCACGACGCCATCGATGACCATCTCGGAGGCAAGCCGGTAGAGATCGATGTCACGCTCGTACTCTGCCCGCTTTTCCGCCACGTAGGCTTCGCGTTGGTCTTCGGGCAGTTCGGCGATCTTGTTCGCATAGACGGCGTTGACAGCCGCCTCGGGTCCCATGACAGCGATCTTGGCCGTGGGAAGGGCGAGACAGATATCCGGCTCGAAAGCCGGGCCGGCCATCGCGTACAGACCGGCACCATAGGCCTTTCGGACGATCACGCTGATCTTGGGCACCTGGGCCGACGCCATCGCCGAGATGAACTTGGCGCCATGGCGAATGATGCCCGACCGCTCGACAGCAGAACCGATCATGAAGCCCGGCACATCGGCCAGAAAAAGCAGCGGGATGTTGAAGGCATCGCACAGGGTGATGAATCGAGCGCCCTTGTCGGACGAATCCGTGAAGAGCACGCCGCCCTTGACGCGGGACTGGTTAGCGAGGATACCCACGGGCTGCCCACCTATCCGGGCGAGGCCCGTCAGCAGTTCGCCCGCGAAGAGCTTCTTGATTTCGAGCCAGGAACCCTCGTCGACCAAGCGCTCGATGACCTGCTGCATGTCGAAAGGCTGGTTCTGGTTCTTGGGGATGATGTCTGCGATTTCCTTGCCTGCCTTGGGCGGCACAGCGGGGATGTTGCCGGGGACCCCGTCGAAGTTCTGGGGGAAGAACGCCAGGTAGCGCCGCAGCCAATCGATGGCCTCGGGTTCGGTCTTGACCAACACGTCACCCACGCCAGAGACGCTGCAGTGCATCCGGGCGCCGCCCATCTCCTCGAGGCTGACCTTCTCGCCGATGACCATCTCCGCCATGCGCGGCGAACCGAGGTAGGCCGAGGCATTGCCCTCGACCATGACCACGACGTCGCAGAACGCAGGGATATAGGCGCCACCTGCGGCGGAGGGGCCGAAGAGCAGGCAGGCCTGGGGCACGAATCCGCTCATCCGCACCTGGTTATGGAAGATGCGGCCGGCACCACGCCTGCCGGGGAACATTTCGACCTGATCGGTGATGCGTGCGCCCGCCGAATCGACGAGGTAGAGCATCGGAACACGCAACCGGATGGCCGTTTCCTGGATGCGCAGGATCTTCTCGACCGTCCGGGAGCCCCACGAGCCTGCCTTGACGGTAGAGTCGTTGGCCATGACGCACACGGTACGGCCGTGGATGCGGCCCACGCCGGTGACGACGCCATCGGCCGGCAGGTCCGGCGCCTCGCAGTTGGCGAAGGCTCCTTCCTCGAGGAAGCTGCCCTCGTCCAGGAGCAGGCGCAGGCGCTCGCGGACAAACAACTTGCCGGTGCGGGCCGCCGCCTCGTGGTACTTGGGCGCCCCGCCCGCCGCAATGCGGGCCAGTCGATCATTGAGGCTCAGGGGCGCGGCAGCCGGGGCCGCAGGGGTCATCGTCATCGTACGCATCTCCTCGAAGGCTCCATGATAGGCAGCCTCGGGAGGCGGGGCAAGCCGGGCATGACAGACGCGCTCATCGGGTTCGCGCGAGCAGGCCCGTGAGCCAGCCACGCAGGCGTTCGCGCCACGGAACGCGAGATGGGGGCAACGCCCCGTGCAGGCGAGCCATCGCGGCCACCAGGTGGACCAGGGCGTCCGGCGCTGAGGCCCCGATCAGCAGAATCGTGCCGTCCCCGAGCCCAGCGCCTTCCCCGGCGGCATCGACCTGGGCCCAAAGGACCGACTCTCCCCCGTAGACGTGTTCGTTGACGTCATAGATGGCATCGACCACCACGGCTACCTGCCGTGAGGACGCGCAGCGAAGCGCCAGGTGCTCGAAGGCCTGCGAAGGATGCGGCTGCATGGCAATTCCGTACCCGCATCCTGGCCGGGACCCAACAAGGTCCGGACGCGGGCGCTATTCTCCCGTGTAGACGGGCGGCCGCTTCTCGCGGAAGGCCGCGAGGCCCTCCAGGCGGTCCCGCGTCGGGATGATGGTGGCGTAGGCCCTCTCCTCGAGCTCCAGACCCGTCCTCATGTCCGTGTCGGCTCCCCGGTCCATCGCCCACTTCGCCATCTCGACGGCCCTCGGCGCATTGGCGGCAATCCGGGCCACCATGGCCGCGACGGCAGCCGCCAGTTCCGCCGCGGGCACGACCTGCTGGACAAGGCCGATCGCCAGGGCCTCGTCCATGGCGACCCGACGGGCGGTGAAGATCATTTCCTTGGCCCGAGGCAGGCCGATGAGACGGGGCAGGCGCTGGGTGCCGCCCGCTCCCGGGATGATCCCGAGGCCCGTCTCCGTAAGGCCCATCAGCGCATGGTCCGCCGCGATACGGATATCGGCAGCGAGCGCGAGTTCGGTACCCCCGCCCAGGGCCAAGCCGTTCAGGGCAGCCACGACCGGGCAGGGCATCGCCGCCACATCATCCATCAAGCCGCGAATCTCGACGAGGAAGCGACGCACCTGATCCGGGCTCATGCCCGCCCTCTCCTTGAGGTCCGCCCCGGCGCAGAATGCCTTGGAGCCGGCCCCTGTCACGACAAGCACACGCAGGTCCCGATCGTGGCGCAGGGCCTCGAGTTCTGCGCGAAGATGCAGCAGCATCGGGAAGCATAGCGCGTTGGCCGCCTCCGGACGGTCCAGGGTCAGGGTCGCGACATGGTCCTCGCGCTCCAGCCGATGCATCACGTCCATCTCCCCATCCCTCCGATTCGTCCTGAAACCGGCGTCACGCACGCTCGGCCTCGAGACGCGCCGCCTTCGCCCTGCGCGCAAGTTCGGCCGTCGCCTCACGACTGGGGATGCTGACGCCCAGAACGTCCTGGCAGATCCAGCGCGTCACATCGAGAAGGCCGTCGCGATCCACCCCGGTGGCGATGCCCATCCCCTCGAGCATGGCCACGAGGTCGTTGGTCGACAGGTTGCCCGAGGCTCCCGGTGCATAGGGACAGCCGCCCAGGCCACCCACCGAGGCATCGAAGACCTCGATGCCCTCGAGCATCGCCGCGTAGGTGTTGGCCAAGGCCGTGCCCCTGGTGTCGTGGAAGTGCCCGGCAAGGGACAGCCCCGGCACCTCCTCGCGCAATGCGGACACCAGGCGGCGTACCTGGGCAGGATTGGCCATGCCGGTGGTGTCACCGAGCGACAATTCCCCGATCCCCATCGCGGCCAGGCGCTTCGCGATGGCGATCGTCGCGGTCGGTGCTACCTCACCCTCGTAGGGACATCCGAACACCACCGAAAGATAGGCTCTGACCTCGCGACCATCGGCCTGCGCGGCCTGCGTGACCTCGGCAAGTGCGTCAATGGCCTCGTCGATGCCCTTGTTCAGGTTCCGGCGAGAATGGGTCTCGGTCGCCGACATGAACACGGCAATCACCGGCACATCGGCAGCGGCTGCTGCCACATAGCCCTTCAGGTTCGGCACGAGGGCGCTGTACCGCACGCCCGGCCTGCGCCGGACCGTCGTCGCCACCTCCGAGGCGTCAGCCATCTGCGGAATCCAGCGCGGATGAACGAAAGCCGTCATCTCGATGGCAGGCAACCCGACGTCACCCAGCGACTCGACGAGACGAACCTTGCGGTCGGTCGGGACGTGCGCCGCCTCATTCTGGAGGCCGTCACGGGGACCGACCTCGACGATGCGGATGCGGTCGGGCAGGGCTGTCACGTCACGCGTCTCAGGCGAGGACGATCAGGGTGTCACCCTCGTTGACGAAGTCGCCCGCGCCGACCTTGACGGCCGACACCGTTCCGCCCTGCTCCGCCTGCAGGAACATCTGCATCTTCATGGACTCGAGACAGACCAGATCCTGGCCTGCCTCGACCGCCTGTCCCTCGGCCACGAGCACCTCGAGCACGGTACCCGCCATCTGGGCCTTCACATCCGCCATAGTCTCCGCCTTTCCTTGAGCCCCGCCTCCGGGCCTGGTTGCGGGAGTCACCTCCCGCCCGTCACCTAGACTGTCGCAGTGACCGCCGCCATTCGCCCGAGCAAGCCTGTATCAAAGGTGCCCGAGCGGAACTCGGCATTCTCCATGATACGGCGCAGGACAGGCAGGTTGGTCTTGACGCCCGTCACCACCGTGGCATTGAGCGCTGCTGCCATCCTTGCCAAGGCCTCCGTACGGTCGTCGCCGTGGACGACGATCTTGGCCAGCATGGGGTCGTAATGGGGACTGACCACGGTCCCTGCACCCACGAACGTGTCGACTCGGACACCCTCGGGCCACGTGACGGCCTCCAGGGTCCCGGGGGAAGGAAAGCCCGAGACCGGGTCCTCGGCATAAAGGCGACACTCGATGGCATGGCCCCGGAAGGGCGTGGCTCCGATGGCGGGGTCCAACGGTTCGCCCGCGGCAATGCGGATTTGCCATACGGCAAGGTCGACGTCCGTCACCGCCTCGGTGACGGGGTGCTCCACCTGCAGCCGGGTGTTCATCTCGAGGAAATGGAACGCGCCCGACGCGTCCAGCAGGTATTCGAGCGTCCCCGCATTGACGTAACCCAGCGCCCGGACCAGTTGCAGCGAGACCTCGCCCATCCGCTGCCTCAACGACTCGTCGACAGCGGGGGAGCCCGCCTCCTCGACCACCTTCTGGTGCCGACGCTGGACCGAGCACTCGCGCTCGCCAAGGTGCACGGCGCGACCATGGGCATCGGCAAGGATCTGGATCTCGATGTGACGAGGGCGCTCAAGCGCCTTCTCGACATAGACGGATCCGTCGCCAAAGTAGGCCTTGGCTCGGGCCGTGCAAAGCTTGTAGGCCTTCTCGAGCTCGGCGGGGTCGTGCACCAGTTGCATGCCGATGCCACCGCCCCCCTTGGCGGCCTTGAGCATGACGGGATAGCCGATGGCTTCGGAGGCCTGCAAGGCCGAATCGAGGTCAGGAACGGGAGCGCCCGTGCCCGGCACGACCGGGACGCCGGCCGCCTCGGCAAACGCGCGGGCCTCGACCTTGTCGCCCATGCGCGCGATGGCTTCGGGAGAGGGCCCGATCCAGACGAGGCCGGCTTCCTGGACCCGGCGGGCGAAGTCTGCGTTCTCCGAAAGCAGGCCGTAGCCCGGATGGACCGCTTCGGCACCGCTCTGGCGCGCCGCCTCGAGGATGGCGTCCTGGTTGAGATAGCTCTGGGCAACCGGAGGCGGGCCGACGAGGTAGGACTCGGCGCCTGTCGCGTGCGGCGCAGCCGCATCCGCCTCGGAATGAATGGTGACGGGCCGGATGCCCAAGTCGGCGCAGGCCCGCATCAAGCGGACGGCGATCTCGCCACGGTTGGCAATCAGAACCTTGCGGAACATCGTTGTCCTCGTCTGGAAAGTCTCAAGGATACCAGACGCGGGGCACAGGCCTAGAGCGGACCGGGGGAGACATAGACAGGGTTCGCAAGCACCTCCATCTCGTCCCCACCCCAACCCGGCCGCCGCAGTTCGGCCCGGACGAAGTCACCCGCAGCCAGCAAGGGCAGGCGGCATCGAATCTCCTGCCGAGCCGATGCGATGTGTACCCGATGCAAAAGGCCTTGTGCCGTATGCAAGGTCAGGTCGCAGCCTCGGGCGCCCGCGAGGCTGACCCGGACCCGGCCCGGCGTACCCGCCGCAAGGACCTCCCCGGGCCCTGCACCGTCCACCTCGAGAACCATCCCCGGGGCACGGCTGTCGCGCGCGACCATGACGCGGCCAGCCCTCAGGGCCGCAAGGACCGCTGCCGCATCCGGACGCTCCGCCCACACCATGTTGACGGGCCTGTCGACGCGAGTCTCGTTGTAGAAGTAGCTGCTGCCCTCGAGCCCGTGGGTATCGGCTCCCCCGAGCGCCAGCAGACGACGCCCCTTGCGCAGGGCGGCATCCCACCAGGCAAGGGCCTTGGGATTTTCCATCACCGGCATGAACCAGCCCTGGTTCCACACCTCGACACCCGCGACGCCCGCCGGGGGTTCGCCCCCCCGCCACGAGAGCGCCCAGTTGAAGGGATGATTGACGATGGCCAGCGCCCCGCGGGCACGGGCCCCGGCCAGGACCTCGGCAAGGGGGGCCTCACCGGCAGGCGAGACGCCATCATCGAGGCCGATGAGACCGACGTGGCCCCAACGGACCCGGCCGGCACGGAACGTCCCCCACTCCTCGCCGAACATCAGGAAGGGTTCCGGACGGTTGGACGCCCTCGCAAAGGAGCCTCCGTCAGGGCGGGCTGCTGCCCGGAAAGCAGGGTCCAAGGCCGCACGCACGTTGTCATGGTCCGTGACGATGACGGCATCCACCCCGGTTCCCCGGGCAAACCGCACGAAGTCCCGGGCCGTCAGCCGGGAGTCCGGGCTGTGGAAACTGTGGTTGTGGTAGGACACGAGGACCCAACCCGCCAGCAAGCCGAGGCCCATGCGGTCCCTCCCTACCCGTGCATGGCGGGTTCGTCGCCCAGGGCCGCCACGATGGCGGCCTCGATGGTCCTGAGTTCGGCAAGACGCGCCTTCACTTCGTCATCTGCAGCATAGCGCGACGCAAGTGCCGGAAACAGGTGGGCATGACCTTCTTCTGAAAGCGAAAGCTCCCGGTAAAGAACCGAAAGCTCGTCATCCCTGCCTTCGAGCTCCGCCGCCAGCAGGCGGAACCGCTCGCACGAACGGGCCTCGACCAACCCGAGCACCAGAAGGCGATCGACCGTCTGCAGGGCAGGGGCGTGACGGACATGGTCGAGCAGCGAACGAACGTAGGCATCCGCACGATCCCGCGACAGCGGCCAACCACGGCGGCGCATCAGGTGGAAGATGCGCTCGAAGTGAGCCAACTCCTCCTGTGCCAGCTGCACCATGCTCTCCACCAACCGGACATCGTCCGGATGGCGCGCAACGAAGGCCATCGCCGTTGCCGCAGCCTTGCGCTCGCAAGAGGCGTGGTCGGCGAGCAATGCCGGCAAGTCAGCCGAGGCACGACCTACCCAGGTGGGCCGTGTCGGCCCAAGCAGGCCCAGACCCACGAAGGGCGGCGCGACGTCCGTGGTCACAGGGCGGTGTGGAAGTCGCCGATCTGTTCCAGCAGACGGACACGCAGGCGGACTTCCGCATCCTGCCAGACTTCAGCATCCTTGGCGTCCGGGAAGGTCGGGTAGGCGATACCGTCGATCGAGCGTGTACCGTCCTTCTCGCCCGCAAGATTCGGAGGACCGACCGGCACGTGACGCGACGAGACGACCTTGAGCAGACTGATGAGACCCGACCCCTGTGTGGTGTCCGTCAGCTTGCCACGCAGGCCGCGCAGCCAGATCTCGGCACTGACGGCGTCGACCGTGCCATCGCCGTCCGACTGGACAATCAGCAGGCGCGTTTCGGCAGGTAATCCCGGCAAGTCGCCGGCGGCTATGCGACGCAACTGGCCCTTGACCACCTCCGTCAGGTCAAGCAGCTGCTTGACGGCACCGATGGGACGATCGGCATACCAATGTCCGCGCGAGACACCGCTGGTCGGCGAGGGGCTGTTCGACGCCCCGAGCGTCTCGAGCACGCCAAGCAGGTTGATGGCCTTGTCCTTGAATTCGAGGATGGGTGCCACCATCGTGATGCGGCGCGGAGTGACGCCCCTGCTCTTGAAGGCGCCCGACAACAAGGCCTGCATGACGATGGGACCACCGGTCGAGACCGTCAAGATGTCGATCTTGCGGAACCCCAGCTTCTGCAGGGCCTCGACCTCATCGAGAACCGGCTTTTGCCAGTCGCTCCAGCGGCTCGCCCCGAAGGCAGCCGGCGTGACGTTGTGACCGCCCATGAGGACCCGGGAGACGAGCAGTCCACGACGCTCCATGTTGTACGAGGCGCTTGCCTCCTGCGGCGTGGTCCCCGTGCTGTACATGGTCTCGAAAGTCGTCGCGGAGAAGCCGTGCACGGCCACCACGACGGGCGTGTCCTTCTCCTGCTCGGTCAGGGTCCGACCGGCAAAGGCCGACGAGACGAGCTTGGCGCCATTCTCGGCGGGAGACGCGATACCCGAGCCCAGGTCACCACCGACCGAGGCCACGGAGTAGAAGCCGCAACCCGACAGGGCGATGGCCCCGACAAGCAGCGACGCGCGCCAACGATGGCTAGAACGCATACCCAACCTCCAACGCAAAGCGCGGCAGCAGCCGGCTGCCATTGATGATGCCGGGTGCCGCCGCCAGGGTTTCCGGACCGCCGGGAGAGAGACCAAGGCTGAGATCGAAGACCCAGGGACTGGGGCGCTCGAAGAATTGCCAGCCCACGCCAAAATACGGCTGCTGGAACGTCTCGGCCGGCGTCTGATCCGACAGCTTCGCCAGTTGCAGGAAACCATAGCCTGCCTCGGCGAAGATGGCGCCCACGTGCGGCAGCAGGTAGCCGCGAGCGCGCAGGTCGACCCTGTTGGCGGTACCCAGGCTGCCCAGCGACACGGCTCCCTCCATGTTGCCCGAGCGGTAGGCCAGGCCAAGGTGGGCGAACTCGGGATTACCGAGACCTGCGAACAGGCGCGCTCCCGTCACGGGCAGGATGTGGGGAGCATCTTCCTCGGGCAGGTCAGCCTCCCAGGGCTCGGCACCCGCCCATTCGGAAGGTGAGGCCATGGGGGCCACGGATGGCGTGGCTGCGGTTGCGGCAGCCAACAGGGGCCATGCGATGAATTCGGGCACGCGTCGTCCTCCGGTCGCCGATCGTAGCACGGCCCGCACGTCCCGGGCGCCTTGCCGTGTTTAAGGCGACGGCACCCATGGGTACGGGCACCATGTTCCCTCTACACGACTCAACAGGGTTCCCATCGACAGGAGGTATGGCCATGACTCCATGGTCCAAGGGTCGCGCGCTCACATTGGCTGGCAGCTTCACCATCGGTCTCGCAACGGTCGCCACTCCCGTCCTCGCGGCGGACAGGGTGGAAGTCGGCAATCCCTCGGGATCTCCGGCGACGGTCAACGGCGTCGAGGGCTTCAATGTCTCGTACGACCGCTACCTGTACAACAAGATTCGGTTCCTGAACGTCGTTGCCTACTACAGGGCCTACCAGGGGCCGTGGCTCAACCAGGAGCTGCAGGGTGGCAGTGGTCTGAACTGGGGCGCGGGTGAAGAGAATCTCCGGGATCGGGCGGATAACGTCGAGACTCGGGCCAACTTCAACCAGGACACTGTCCGCAATGTCGTGGCCGGTACGGACATCCGGTCGCTGTACAACTACCTGAACCAGCACGTCTACAATGCAGACCAGTCGAGCGCCATCGCGCTCATCGATGCCGACACCGGGCGTCTGGTTGGTCACTACGCTGTCGGCAGCAGCTATGATGCCCGCGGCGTCATGGAGGCCATGGTCGATCGGGGGGCGAAGAGTTCGCCCATCGCCACGACCGTCAATTACGTCGGCGGTGGCGCCAAGTCCCTGAACGTGCAGTTCGCGGGCTCTTCGGTCTGGTCCAGCCCGATCATCCTTGACCTGTCCGGCACCGGCAAGCCCGATCTGCTGGCAGGGGGGCACTGGGGCAAGATTGCGGGACGCAAGCTTGCATCCGCGGCCGTTCGCCCGTTCGACATCGACGGCAAGGGCACGCACGAGTGGGAATGGGTCGGGCCCAAGTCGGGCCTGCTGGTCTGGGACGAGAACGGCAAGGGCCGGATCACCTCGGGCCGGCAACTCTTCGGCAACGTGACCTGGGGCAAGACCTGGAAGCACGGCTACCAGCCTCTCGCCACGCTGGACAAGAACAAGGACGGGGCACTGACCCCGGACGAGTTCGCCAAGCTGGGCGTCTGGGTCGATGCCAACAGCAACGGTATCTCCGAGCCCGGCGAAGTCCAGGCACTCGCGGCTGCCGGCTTCGAGCGGCTTGACGTCCGTGCAGTCAAGGACGGTACCGGCAACTACAGCGTGCCCGGCGGCGCCGTTCGCAAGGGTAGCGACGGCAAGCGCTCAAAGGTCAGCACCTGGGACTGGTGGGCCCTGGGTGCACCGGCACCCGAGGATGCCACGTACGTCTGGATGGCGGAGCCCAGCGCCCCGGCACCGGTCGGTGGTTTCCTGAAGCTGCGGGCAGACGGCGGCAAGGTCATGGGTGCGACCATTCCGACGATTGGCGTTGAAAAGGCCGCCAAGGGCATGCTCAACGTGGTGCCTGTGGCGGGCGACCGTCAGGGCGATCGGATGACGTGGACCGCGCCCTCGCCGGACGGTACCAAGGTCACCACCGAAGTCCGCTCGGCGCTTGACGGCAAGCGGCTCTTCGGAACGACGACCGTCACCACCGAGAAGGGCAAGCTGAGCTACGCTTGGCAGGCCGAGCTCGTCTCGGGCAAGGCCATCACCGCCTACGCGGCGAAGTAGCCCAGGACAGCACGTGCCCCCGGCCAGATTGCCTGGCCGGGGGCTTCTTGCATCAGAAAAAGGCCGGGGGCACGGTTGTCGTGCCCCCGGCCGTCGACGCTTGACGCTTAGCGAATCCCAGCCGGTGAGGGCTCCTCGGTGACGTGACGCTCCTCGGTCCGCCCTCGCCGGAGCGCGAGGCGGGTCAGTTCCCGACGGCCTGCCGAATCAAGGATCTGGACAATGTCCTCGCGACCCGGCAGGTCCGAGGCCATGACTTCAGCGATGAAGCGCTCGGCCACGCCCGTCTGCTCGAGGTACGTCTGGACCACCCGGAACACCTGGCCGGGCTCCGAAGCCATCTCGTCCATCCAGCCCAGGCCCTCGCGGTAGACGACTGTACTGGCCAGGTGCTTGGCCAACAAGGCACGCTGGTGGCGCTGCGGCACGTTCTGGAGCACATCGGCAGGAAACTGACGGCCGAGGGATGGCGGACAGTAGTCCAGCACCATCTTGCGATACTGCTCCGGCAAGGGATCGCCCAGCTCCGACAGGCCCTCCTCGAGAACACCGGCCAACTGGTTGATGACCCGGCTGATTTCGTAGGAAAGCTTGGAAAGCGGACGGGTCCGCCCGCAGGCGTCCCACTCGCGGAACAGCAGATTGGCTTCCTGAGCGGCCTTCTTGCGCAACATGCCGATGACCTCGGGGATGTAGTCCCCACGGATGTCGGTGAAGCGTTCGGCCCCGATGGCCAATGCCGCCAGGATCTCGAAGGACGAGCAGATGACGCCCGCCTTGTTGGCCGAGGAGTCCTTGATGATGACGACACCCTTCTGCTCGAGACCAAGGCGCGCATCCTCGGTCAGGAAGATGTTGGCGCCTTCGACGATGAGCCGGGCGCTGGGCGTGCCGTCGGCCTTCAGGAAACGCGTCAAGTTGCTGCCCTTGATGGTCTCGGGACGGCCGCCGGCCGGAATGAAGACATCGGCATCGACCCGGTTATGGAGGTCATTGCGCAGCGCGATGCCTTCCTCGTCGTCGGCCCTGCGCAGGAATGCGCCCGGGTCATCCGAGAGTCGGCCGGCATCGAAGTGCACGATGGACAGGCCCTCGCGGACCAATCGGCCCAACTCGGCCTGATCGAGTCCCCGCGGGTCGACGGCACAACCGTAGCCGTCGGCAACGGCGACAATGCGGGCACGCGTCCCGTGGTCACGCGCCAGGATCTTGATGATGTTGCCGGCAACGTCACCATCCGGTCCGCCCGTGATCTTGACCGAGAAGGTGTCCTTGGCAGGGTCGATGCCCATATAGCGCAGACCGTGCTCGAGGTAGACGTGGACGCCTTCGCTGGTGACGCCGAACTCCTTGTGGTTGATGCCGGTGCCGGGCTTTGAGGACATGAAGGCATCCGGATAGCGATAGCCTTTGGTCCTCGCCTGGTCGACAATCCACGTGATCATCTCGTTGGTGATGTTCTCGTCGGGTCCCAGGTAGAGGTACTCGCGTTGGCCGTAGCGATCGACGACCTCGGAGGGCAAGTTGCCCTCGGCATCCGTGACAAGCAAGTCAAGCAGCGAGTCGACCGCGCCACGCACGGCGATCTCGGGCACGCTCCCGGGCTTGAGCAGCAGCACGCCCTTGGCGCCCCCCTCGGGAATGTCCTTGTTCTTGAGTTGCTGCGCCCATGACAAGCTCTTGACCTCGTCGAACAGGCGGTCGTTCTCGCGGTCGTAAGCCTCGGGGGAACGCGGGATGACGAGCCTCATGCCCCCACGCGCCATGTCCTTCCAGCGGACATGGAAGCCACGATAGTCCTTGCCGTAAAAGAAGAAGAACCCGAAGGGACGCTCGGGGTAGTGCTGCGGGTCCAGAACCTGCGGATCCATGCGGAAGGCAAGGCCCGTCTTCTCGAGGATGAAGTAGTTGGTCTTCAGGATGTGGGCCACGAAACGGGCCAGTTCCTGCCAGATGCGCTTCTCGACCTCATCGGGAACCTTGTCGATGGAAGCGGCCAACTGGGCATCGGCCTCCTCGATGCGGGTCGAACGCCCGTCTACCAGGCGCGGGTCGAAGCGGGCCTTGAAGGCCTTGATCAGTTCGAGCGCCATCGGACGATGCGACAACATCGTCCACTTGATCTTGGGGACGGTGTAGTAATAGAGATTGACCTTGGACAGGAATATGTGGGCGTATTCCGTCGCCGCCCGCAGGAAATTGGTCTCGTTGAGCGTCAGACCGTTCTCGTCGTTCATGACGGACAGGTCGTCTTCCTCGACCCACTTCAGGGTGTGGATCGCTTTCTGGATGGACAGCCAGCGGGTGTCATCGAGGGCTGGCTTGCCGCCGCCCTCCCCCTCGACGATGTAGAGCGTCATCATCGCGAGCTTCTCGTGGGCCCCGTCGTCGAGAATGTTCAGGAAGCCGCGGGCCACCCCGATGCCGAAGCGGCGCAGCAAGCGGACCAGCTGATGCATGTAGGGAACGGCACGGACGTGACTGACGGCGATGTCGAGGCGATCCACGTCAGCGTAGGCCTCGCGGTTGAGGCCGACATGCGTCCCCTCGAGGGCGTGCGTCTGATGGAAGATGGTCGCGTGGCGCACGATGCGGTCCACGGACGAACGCAACACGTAGTCGTGGGCGAGATGAGCGAAGTAGCGGTCGAGGTCGGGCTGGGGAATGACGCCGGCCAGGGCCGCGCCGGCAGCCTCGAGCTTGGGGGCGACGTCGGGCGAGGCCAACTGGACCGCGACATCCGGCGTCAGTTGGAAGACGGCCAGCATGAGCCGGCCGTCACGGCTGCTGTAGACCTCTGCCGAGGCAATCAGGGCCTTGCCGACCTGGCGCAGGATGTTGAGCAGGGTATCGGGATCGTCGGCGGGCCCGAGGCATACGAGGCGCGCACCGTCGGCACTGCGCACCATCGCCGATTGGCGATTCTCGAAGACCTGGCCCATCAGGATGGTCTGCAGGTGACGGGCCTGCTCGAGTTCCGGGGTGAACTCGAAATAGAAGTCCGGCATCGACTGGTAGAACCAGTCCGTAAGGCCTGCGAGCCTGGCCTCGAGATCGCCCTTCAGGGACGCGCCGACCCGTCGGGAAAGGGATTCACGCGTGGCTTCCATGGTGCAGCATCCACTCCTTCGTGTGCTTCGTGGGGCCATTCTAGCCCGATCCGGGGGATTTTGCCCGCCCCGCGCCGCATCGGACGGGCACCTTTGAACAGCCGGACGACGTGGTACAGGATACGGGGATGAGCTTCCTCGACTCCTTTTCGCTGCCCGGCGGCTACATGAACCGGTATCTCGTCCGCGCCTGTGCCGGCGCGGGCCTCGAGATCCCCATGGACATCAAGCCCCTCGACGTCGTGTTCGTCTTCGACACGACGGACTCGATGTATCGCAATCTGGAGCGGGTCCGTGCCGAACTCAGCCGCCTGACCGAGTTGCTGGCCGACAGGCTCGAGGGCGTGCGCCTCGGCGTCATCGCCTTCGGTGATCATCACGATGCCGGCCGTACCTACCTCACCAAGGTCCACCCCCTTACCGACCAATGGGACCGCATTGCCCAGTGGGTTCAGACCGTCGAGGGAACCCACGGCGGGGACGAACCCGAGGCCGTCGAAGATGCCCTGTGGGAGGCCAACCGCCTTGATTGGCGCTTCAATGCCGCACGGGCCGTCGTCCTCATCGGCGATGCCCCTCCCCACGGGATCAGCGATGCCAAGAGCGTCTGCACGATGCGGCGGGACTGGGAGGTCGAGACCAAGGCCCTTGCACACAAGTCCATACGCGTCTATGCCGTGCAGTGCGGCCGCAAGAAGGACACGCGCAAGGCCTTCTCCCAGATGGCCAAGTCAACGCTGGGCAAGCACCTCTTCCTCGATCAGACCGAGGACCTGACGGATCTGCTGATTGGCTGTTGCATGCTCGAGGTCGAGGAAGGCCTGCTGCGCGCCTTCCAGGAAGAGTTGCAGGCCGCCGCACAGTTGACTGAGGGCAAGCAGTCGCTGTTCGCCCAGTTGACGGCCGGCGCGCCCGTCGAGGGCGACGCATGAGCCAGCTCCCCTATTCGTACTACGACATCCTCCAGATCCGAATGGGGGCCTCGGACGAACAGATCCGCGCCGCCTATCGCGAGCAGGCGCGGTACTACCATCCCGACATCACCACGCTCGATCCCGAAGTGGCGGCCTCGAAGCTCAAGATCATCAACGAGGCATATGAGACCTTGAAGGACGCCCAGCGCCGCGTCGCCTACGACGAGGAGCTGGCTTACGAGCGTGACCGTGCCCTGCTTGGCCTGCTGCCAAGCGTGCTTGCCGCATTGGCCGAAGGCAACATGAAGGGCGCCTGGGACCAGTTGAAGAACCTCGAAAAGGACTTCGGCGAGAACGATCTGTTGCGCGGTCTGCAGGCCACGACCCTTCACCTGCAGGCACGCAACGCCTACCAGGCCGGCAAGTTCGGCGTCGCCCGGAAATTCCTGCAGCAGGCCCTCGCGATTCCCTTCGAGGAATCGGAACTGCGCGGTCACATCGAGGGCGACCTCGGCCTGGTGTCTGACCGGGCCGCCGACCAGGAAGGCCCGACGACGACGGATCCCGCGCCACTCCTGGCCAGCATCGATCCTCTGGAAATCCAGAAGGGCCTGGACATGTTGACCACCGTGCCGCTCGACGAAGCGGCGCGTCACGTCCCGCGCCTGCGCCACTTGCTCGTCCATGGCCTGTACCGCAGTGTGCGTGTCGGGGCCCTCCGCGCTCTCGTGGGCCTCGCGCCAGACGATCAGGACCATCTCCATGCCCTGCGCCAGCTGTACCTGGGGGATCGTCCCAAGGCAGGCAAGCCGGCTCCCCCGCCGGCTGAACGCCTCGCAGCGCTGGCCGTCAAGGAGAAGGCTGCCATCGCGCCTGCCCTGCTGCCTTTCCTTAGAGAAGGTGACACGGCCATGCGCACCGCGGTCCTCAATGCCTGGCAAATCATGGCCAATCCGGAGACCCTGCCGTGGGTTCGTCCGTGGCTGCTGTCCGAGGCCGACCCAGTACGTGGTGCTGCGGCCAAGACGCTGGATGCCCTGGAAGGGAAGGTCGGTCTTGCCGGCCGCCTGCTGGGTATGGTGGGCGTCGACGATGGCGCGCGCCGTGCGGACAAGCGGGTCGAGACACTCGACGAAACCGATCGCGAGCAGTTGGACCTGGAGGTCGCATTCTGGGAAAAGCCGGCGCGTCGGCCCCAGGTGCTCAAGGCCTGGGCAGCCGGAGCCGAGGTCGAGGACCTGCCCGGGCGCATCTACCTTGCCCTGCGTGACCGCAAAGGCGCTACGACCCACGCCGTCGGTGTCATTCTGACCAAATTGGGGCCCGAGCTGCAGATGCCCCTGGTGGGCCTGCTTCGGGATGAAGACTGGCTCATGCGTCGCATCGCCGCGGAGCTCATTGGCGTCTTGCGGGTCAACGCAGGCCGGGATGGCCTGCTGGCCCTGCTTGATGATGCCAAGCCACCGGTCCGGCGAGCGGCGCTGATGTCCTTGGCCGAGGTCGGCGACGCCGGTTGCCTCCCGAAGATATCGCCCTATGCCAACGACGACGATCCCGGCGTCGCCGAAGCGGCGCGGGCTGCCGTGGGCAAGCTGCGCCCCCGCTGACGCTGCATCAGCACCACGCCCCCGACCACCAGGGCCGTCGCGATCAGGGCCCGAAGCCCCACATCGCGGTGACCGAGCGCGAGGCCGATCACCATCGCGACGACGGGTTGTCCGTTCAGGAAGATGGCTGTCCGCGCCGGTCCCAGACGCTCGAGCCCAAAGCCGTAGAGCATGTAGGCGACGAAACTGGTCAGGACGAGCACGTAGCCGAAGCTGATCCAATGGCTCAATCCGGGTGCCCCGACGGCAAGTCCAGTCCCCAGCCAAGGCCAGAGGCAGACGGTAGCTGCCGCTGCCAGCAACCACGCCCAGGCGGTGGCGGGCACCGCGCCGAGCGTTCCGGTCCAGCGCTGCATCCCGCGAGAATATGCCGCCCAGCAAAGCATGCCCCCGACGACGAGCAAGTCCCCCGTCAGGCTGGCCTCCTGCCCGGCACCTGACAATCCGGGCGCCAACAGGATCAACACTCCTGAGAATGCCAACCCCAGCGCAATTACCTCACCCGGCCGAGGGCGGTCCTCGCGGGCCAGCCAAGACCACAACAGGATCGTGGCCGGTGTCAGGGCGTAGATGAGCGCCGCGTGGGTGGGTGTCGTCCGTGCCAAACCCACGAAGAACAACACCTGGTTGCAGGGTCCCCCCAGCATGCCCAGCCGCAGCAATGGCCAACGGGCCTCCCGGGGAGGCAGCAAGGGCCGCCCGAGAATCAGCAGCATCACGGCAAAGAGCAAGGCCACGCCCTGCACCCGCCAATGGATGAAGTGCAGGGGTTCGAAGACCTGCAGACCGTGCCGCGCGACATGAAAGGTCGCGCCGGCGATCAGGACCTGGAGGGCCATCGCGCACCACGCCCGCCAATTCAAGGCAGCACCTGCAGGCGTTCCGGAAGGGCCCCATGCAACTCGAGGAATGCCAACTGGTCCTCCGAGACAAGGTGTCCCGGTACCACCACGGCGACCCCGGGCGGATAGGGACAGACCGGCTCGACCGCGACACGCCCGACGGCGTCGCGCACGTTCACGGTCACGGCCGGCGCAAGGGATGCCTCCCGCAGCCCCAGCAACGCCTTGCCGAGCACCGGCGGCTCGGGCACGGGCAAGCGGGGCAGTCCGCGCTGACGCGCGGCCTCTAGGTGCAGGCATCTTGCCACTTCAAGCAGGTCGTCCCGAACCTCTCCAACACCACCGACCAGCAGCAGGACACCCCGCGGCAATGCAGCCTCGGGCCAATGCCCGGCCGTACGCAGGGCCGCATAGGCAGCCGCGCCATCCGGAAAGGCTACCAGACGCCGGACGGGGTCCGGGGTCGGCCGAAGCCGAAGTCCTGCGAGCCAGTCATCCGTTGCCATCCGGCTCGCGTCCTGACGGCTTGCCGCCGAACGCGTGGCGTCCAGTGCCGCCAGCAAGGGCCAACTCGGGCTGGTGGTCTGGAGCAAGCGCATGGCACGGTCCACCGTCGCCTCGTCGATGACCACGCCTCCGAGGTGCAGATAGCCGCCCTGCGTCGGCCCCCCCAGGCCCTTGTGCGCGGAATGGACCACCAGGTCGGCACCGGCCGCGAGGGCCGACGGACGATGCGCACCATGGGCCTCATCCACGACCATCAGGACATCCCCGAGCATGGCGCGCACACCCGCAAGGTCGGCATCCTCACCGAAGTAGGTGGGTGCCGTCAGGTGCACCGCCCCTGTGTCCGGGTGCGCATCCAGCAACCGCTTCAGGTCCTCAGGTGTGGGTGGATGCCTGACACCCCAGTCCGCATCCCAAGCCCCCCCGAACCAGACAGGTTCCAGGCCGGCAAGTGCCATGGCCCTCAGGACCGAAACGTGGGCATTCTGGTCCACGAGCACGGCGGGGGGCCTGCCACGCCGTGCCAGCGTGATGGCCAGGGCCCAGAAGGCGGCCTGCTGGGCCAAGGTGGCCCCCCCGACACTGAACCAGCTGGCTCGGGCACCGAAGTGCCGGGCCAAAGCCAGACGCGCCTCCTGCAGGGGCCCCTCGGGCCAGCCAAGGTCGTCGGTCGCCTCATTTTCCGTTACATCGGCCGAGGCCCAGTCGGGCCAGCGCTCGCGCCACGCCGGGTGCCCCTGATGCACGGGGGTCTGCAGCCGGAGACCCGGCGATCGTGCCGCCTCGAGAACGGCGGTCAGCAGCGGCGTATCGGGAAGTGGCGCCGAAGCGCCCGTCACATGGCCTCCGGCGCGGCAATGCCGAGCAGGGACTCGAGCAGGATGGCCAGCACCTGCCTCGTTGCCGCACACAACGCCAGACGGGTGACGGTCCGCTCCGGGTGCGCCGCATCGATGACGCGGCACTGCGTGTAGAAGGCGTGGTAGCGCTGGGCGAGGTCGGTCGCATAACGGGTCAGGCGGTGGGGCTCCCGCGCGAGGGCGGCGCCGGCCACCTCATCGGTGAACCCGGCCAGCCAGAGAGCCAGGGCACGTTCCTCCGGGGCATCGAAGGACTGCAGGTCGACGGCATCCCAGGACTCGGGCAGATGGCCAGCTTCGGCGGCTGCCCGCATGATCGAGCAGATCCGAGCGTGGGCGTATTGCACGTAGTAGACGGGATTGTCGGAGGATTCCTGGCGAGCCAGGTCCAGATCGAAGTCGATGGTGCTGTCGGCGCTGCGTGCCACCAGGAACCAACGCGTCGCATCCCGGCCCACTTCGTCGAGGACCTCGTCGAGCGTGACCATGTCCCCCGTCCGCTTGCTCATGCGGACCTCCTGGCCCTCCCGGAAGAGCTTCACCAGTTGGCCCAGGACCACTTCGAGCTGGTCGGGATTGCGGCCCATGCAGGCCACGGCGGCACGCATCCGTGCGACGTAGCCGTGGTGGTCCGCACCCCAGATATTGAGCAGACGCTCGTGACCGCGCGCGAACTTGTCGGCGTGGTAGGCCATGTCGGCGGCAAGGTAGGTCGGCCGGCCATCCGCACGGACCACGACCCGATCCTCGGTATCGCCATGGGCGGACGAGGTCAGCCACAGGGCACCGTCGCGGCGCACGACGGCACCGCTGGTTTCCATCTCTCCCAGCATGCGCTCGACGGCGCCCGCCTCGTGGAGCGTGCGCTCGGACACCCAGCGGTCGAACCGTGTCCCCAGCCGCCCGAGCGTGGCATCCTGCGCCGCAAGGAACCAGTCCCGGCCGAAATCGGCCAGCCTGCGGATCCGGGCATCCTCGTCCAGCGCGGAGAGGTCACCCAGCTGCTCTCGGGCTGCAGCCGCAGCCTGCTCCACGTAGTCACCGCCATAGAACTCGGAGGCGTCCTCCGGCAGGGCGCGCCCTTCCATTCGGTACATCAGGGAGCGGCCCAGATTCTGCAACTGGTTTCCGGCGTCATTGATGTAGAACTCCTGCGACACGGCGTAGCCGGCCCACGTCATCGTGGCGGCAAGGGCCGAGCCCAGGACCGCCCACCGCCCGTGCCCCACGTGCAGGGGCCCCGTCGGATTGGCAGACACGTACTCGATCAGGACGGTCTCGCCGGCACCGACCTGGCTGCGTCCGTGTCCGGGGCCCTCCTTGAGGATGGCCTGGAGGCTGCGCCGCAGGAAGACATCCGAGACCCTGATATTCAGGAAGCCGGGCGCCGCTACCGTAATTTCGGCCACGTCATCCCGGGTCTCGAGTCGGGCCGACAGCGCCTGCGCGATGTCGAGCGGACGACGCCGCGCCGACTTCGCAAGGACCATGGCGACGTTGCTCGCAAAATCCCCATGGGCCTCGTGCCGGGCCCGTTCGACGTGGATGGCGCCGGCTTCCGTCGGGGGCAGGTCCCCGGCAGCCACAGCGGCTTCGAGGGCGTGGGCAAGGCGGTCGGCAAGCAGTTCGCGAATCATCAGACATCCATTGTAGCGGTGCCCGGGGTCGGCACCAGCGTGGCCGTCATGCGCAGGCAAAAGTCGCCGACGTGCTGCCCCCCGCCCCAGAGCGCATAGTCAAGGTCCAACTCGAGCCCCTCGTCCCGGCTTCGGACTTCGAGCCGGTGACACATCGTCTCGAAAGGCAGCACCCCGGCCCCGGAACGGAAGTCGAAGGGCTGCGGGGGCCCCGGACGAAAGACCTGGGTCGCTACCAGGCGCTCGCCGTGGCGAACGAGCCGCCATTCATCGGGTGCCCAGCGCAGGGTCGAGGAGACGCCATCGTCCGTCCAGCGCAACGAACCGCGATCCAGGTCCCCGTACCAGGCACCCTCGTGTTGCTGCATGGTCTCGCGCACCTCGCCGTCGGGTTCCTCGACCCGGCTCAGCACGACGATGCGCACGGCACGCTTCATGGCCGATCCTCCGGGATGCCGTCGCGATGGTACGGCGACCCCCGCCACAGGCTGTCGACGCGAAAGAGCTGCTCGAGCAGGACCACGCGTGCCAGTTCATGGGGCATGGTCAGGCGCGACAGCGAAAGACGCTCCTCGGCTTCTCGCTCGAGGGCCGGGTCCAGGCCCTCGGCCCCACCCACCAGGAACGAGACACGGACACCCTCGTCACGCAATCGCCCCAGCCGCTCGGCGAGCGTGCGCGTGTCCCACGCGTGCCCACGCTCGGACAGGGCGAACCGATACGTGCCCCGGGTCGCGCGCCGCAGGGCGTCGGCCTCGCGAGCCAGAGCCTCGAGGATGCGCCCCCCCTTGGCCTGGACATCGGCGACCTCGACAATCTGCAGGCCCCGGGGCCCCGCGAGGCGTCCCGCGTGCACGGCGGCAGCCTTCGCCAGGCCCTCGTCGCGTATCCGTCCGACCGCCGCCACCAGCCAATGCAGGTCCGTTCCTCCGTCACGGCGGGCCCTCGGCGGCCCCCGCTCCGATGGTACAATGAACCATCCGTGCGGGCGCCCCAAGCAGGCAGGCCCGCGGGAGAAAGGATTGCCCCGTGGCCAAGGAAGCCAGCTTCGACATCGTGTCCAAGGCGGACATGAACGAGGTGCAGAATGCCGTCAACATGGTGGCCAAGGAGATCGAGCAACGCTTCGACCTCAAGGGCACCGGCAGTTCCATCGACCTGGGCAAGGACGGCATCACGCTCAACGCCCCCGACGAAATGAAGCTGCGCAATATCCTCGACGTGCTGCACGACAAGCTGACGAAGCGCCAGGTCTCCCTGAAGTGCCTCGACGCCGGCAAGGTCGAATCCTCGCTGGGCGGCAAGGTGCGCCAGCAGTTCGGCATCCGCCAGGGCATCGACCGCGAGCATGCCCGCAAGATCGTCGACCTGATCAAGGGCACCAAGCTCAAGGTCCAGACCCAGATCCAGGATGACCAGGTGCGGGTGCTAGGCAAGTCCCGGGACGACCTGCAGGCCGTCATCAAGGCCCTGCGGGGTGCGGACTTCCCGCTTGACCTCCAGTACCTGAACTTCCGGGACTGAGTCCCCTGCCATCGACCCGGACATATGGCCCCCTGCGCACCCGCGCGGACGGTGGCCCTGCTTTAAGGAGCGTGCGGTGAAAGTCATCCTCATCAAGGACGTCAAGGGCGTTGGCAAGGCCGGCGAGACCGTCGAGGCCAACGACGGCTACGCCCGGAATTTCCTGTTCCCCCGGAAGCTTGCCGTAGAGGCGACCGACGGAGCGCTGAAGCACCAGGCCGATCTCAGGAAGACCGAGGCCGTGCGGGCCGCCCGCGTCAAGGCCGCCGCCGAAGAAGTCGCCAAGCGCCTCGAGGGTGTCGAGGTGCGCCTCGAGGCCAAGGCAGGCAGCGAGCACCGGTTGTATGGTGCCATCACCTCCAAGGAAATCGCGACCGCCCTCAAGGCCCAGACGGGCATCGAGGTCGACAAGCGCAAGCTCGAACTCGAGGAGCCCATCAAGGCCCTCGGCCATTTCCGCCTGGTCGCCCGCCTGCATCCCGAGGTGAGCGCCGCTGTGCGGGTCCACGTGGTGGCCGGTGCCTGAGCCGCGGCAGGGCTATGGCGAGCCCAGGGTTCCGCCCCACAACCTCGAGGCCGAGCAGGCCGTCCTTGGCGCGATGCTGCTGTCGCCCAATGCCGTCACGTCCGTCCTCGAGATCCTGAACGGCCAGGACCTGTTCTACAGGGACGCCCACCAGCGCGTCTTCGACGCCATCCGGCATCTCGTCGAGCGCAACCAGCCGGCCGATGTGCTGGCCGTCAGCAACCTGCTGGAGACGCGTGGGCAGCTCGAGATGGTCGGCGGGCGCTTCTTCATGACCGATCTCGTCAATGCTGTCGCAACGACGGCCAATGCCGAGTATTACGCGGGCATCGTGGCCGAAAAGGCCCTCAGGCGCCAACTGATCCGGGCCGGGGGCGAAGTCTCCGCCCTCGGGTTCGACGAGGAGGACGACATCGCGGCCGTTCTCGAGCAGGCCGAGCAGAAGGTCTTCTCCGTGGCCCAGCACCGGGGCGGCAAGGACAGCGAACATATCGAGCCGTCCCTGCTCCGCGCCTATGACGCCATCGAGCGGCGCTTCGAACATAGCGGCGTCATCACCGGCACCCACACGGGCTTCTACGATCTCAACCAGGTCACGACGGGCTTCCAGCCCGGCAATCTGATCATCCTGGGAGCGCGTCCGGGCATGGGCAAGACCAGCTTCGCGCTGTCGGTCGCGCGGCAGGCTGCCGGTGGCGACCCCACCCAGAACATCGAGGGCAAGCCCGTCATCGTGTTCAGCCTCGAGATGTCGGCAGACGAGCTCAGCCAGCGCATGCTCTGCGGCGAAGCCCGACTCAACAGCCAGAACATCAAGAAGGGCATCGTGGCCGACCACGAGTGGGCCCACCTCGTCGAGGCCGTCAACCGCCTGATCGAACTGCCGCTCTACATCGACGACACGCCGTCCATCTCGGTCCTCGAGGTCAAGAGCAAGTGTCGTCGGGTCATGGCCCGCAACAACCTCGACCAGTTGGGACTCATCGTCATCGACTACCTGCAGCTCATGAAGGGTGGTGGCATGCGGTCCTCGGACAACCGCGCCACCGAGGTCAGTTACATCTCGCGCGCCCTCAAGGAGCTGGCACGCGAGCTCGAATGTCCCGTCATGGCGCTGTCCCAGCTCTCGCGCGCGTCCGAGCAGTCCAAGGACAAGAAGCCCATGCTGAGCCATCTGCGCGAGTCGGGGTCCATCGAACAGGATGCGGACCTCGTGATGTTCATCCATCGCGACGACTACTACAACCCCGAAACCTCGGAACTCAAGAACCAGGCCGAGATCATCATCGCCAAGAATCGCCACGGGCCCACGGCCTCGACGATGCTCTACTTCCACAAGGAGTTCACCTTGTTCGACAATCTGGAAATTCCGGGCGGCGGTTACTAGAGATGCCGGGACTCGTGGTTGTCGGCGCCCAGTGGGGCGATGAAGGCAAGGGCAAGATCACGGACCTGCTCGCAGGCCGTGCGGAGCTGGTCGTCCGGTTCGCCGGCGGTGCCAACGCCGGTCATACGCTTGTGGTCGACGGTCAGGTGCACAAGCTGCACCTGATCCCGAGCGGCATCCTGCATCCCAGCGTCCGCAACCTGATCGGCCATGGTTGCGTCGTCGATCTCGAGGCCCTGGCCAAGGAGCTGGATGCCCTGGCGCCGTTGGGGGTGGGTCCTGCACGCCTGGGTCTCTCGCCCCTGGCCCATCTCGTGATGCCATGGCACAAGCTTCTGGACGGCCTGCAGGAGCAGCGCCGGGGCAAGTCGGCCATCGGCACGACCGGACGCGGCATCGGCCCGGCCTATGCCGACAAGGCGGCGCGCGTCGGCCTGCGGGCCGGCGACCTGCGCGACCCGGACACCTTGCGTGAGCGGGTGCTTCAAGCCGCTGACGAGGCCAGCCATCGCCTGACCCGTCTGTACGACGCGGCACCCGTCGACGCCGTCGCGATGGCCGAGCGCATGGAGGTTCTGGCCGCGCGCTTCCGTCCCTATCTGGCCGACGTCACGGAAGAGACGCATGGGGCCCTCTCCGAAGGCCGCAACGTGCTTTTCGAGGGCGCCCAGGGTGCCCTGCTCGATCTGGACCTCGGGACGTGGCCCTTCGTGACCAGTTCCCACGCGGTCGCGGCCGGTGCCTGCCTGGGCGCAGGGGTGGGTCCCGGCGCCATCGGCAGGGTCATGGGCATCACCAAGGCCTACGCCACCCGTGTCGGCTCCGGTCCCTTTCCCTCGGAGCTGAACGACGAGACGGGTGAGCGCCTGCGCCAAGCCGGTGCCGAGTTCGGCACCACGACGGGACGGCCACGCCGCTGCGGTTGGCTCGACCTGGTGGCCCTGCGTCATGCCGTGCGCATCAATGGCCTTGACTGCCTCGCGCTCACGAAGCTGGACGTGCTGGATGGCTTTGCCGAAATGGGCGTCGTGACGGCCTATGTCGGCCCCGATGGCCAGCCGGGGGGCTTTCCTGCAGACCCTTCTGACCTGGGCACCATGCGCCCCGTCGTCACGTGGCTGCCCGGCTGGCAGACGCGCACATCGGACGCACGGACGGTCGCCGACCTGCCGGCAGCGGCGCGGGCCTATCTCGACCATGTCGCGAAAGCGGCAGGTGTACCGGTGACCCTGGTTGGCGTGGGTGGCGGCCGCGAGCAGACGCTCATGGGCAGCGATCCCTTCACGGGTGCCGAGGTACTTGCCTGATGGGCCTGCGCCACGGCCTGACGCTGGCCGGATCGGCCCTGCTCGCTTTCCCCCGCGTCTGGCTGGCGGCCCTTGTGCGTCGGGACAAGGTCGCCTACCTGCGGACCCAGCCGCAACGGGTCTTCCCGGGCCTGCTGCGTGCTGCCGGCGTGCGCCTCGAGGTCGAAGGACTCGAACACGTTCCGCCCGGTCCGTTCCTGCTGGCGCCGAATCACCAGGGCAACCTCGACATCCCGGCCCTCGTGGCGGCCCTGCCGGACAAGCTGCCACGGTTCGTCTTCAAGCAGGAGCTGCTGTCGATCCCCATCTTCGGCAAGTTGCAGACCTGGTACGGCAACATTCCCATCAACCGCAAGGATCGGGACCAGGCGGTGCGCCAGATCCGGGCAGGGCTGGCCCAGGTGGAAGGCGACCAGTACCTCGCACTCTTTCCGGAAGGCACGCGGACGAAGACCGGCGTCATGGGCGTGGCCAAGCGAGGCGTTTTCCATTTTGCGCGGGAAACCGGCCTGCCGGTCATTCCTGCCGCCATAGCCGGTTCCTACGCGCGGTTTCCTCAGGACCGCCTCCTTGAAGTCACCCCGGGCCCGCTCCGGATTCGCTTCCTGCCCGCGCTGACGTTTGCATCGTTCGCCGAGGAGCAGGACCCGATCGGCCAGATGGCCGAGACGTGGCAGAGGCAGATGGAAGCCGTCGTGCAGGATATGGAGATCGACCTGGGGCCCGAGGGCTCGGCCCTCGCCTGGGCGTCCGCGCCCCGGCCGGCAGGAGGCTGACGATGGGACGCAAGCAGCGGGACACGCGCAAGGAGTTCTTCGAAACCGTCGAGGTCCGGCCGCGGGCCATCCTGATTGGCGTCCAGACGCGCGGCCAGGAGCGGCCCGAGGTCGAGGAGCACCTCGACGAGATGGCCCAACTGGCCACGACCGACGGCATGGACGTCGTCGGCCGCGTCATCCAGAGTCGGGCGAGACCAGACCCTGCAACCTTCCTGGGTAGCGGCAAGGTCGAGGAAGTGATGGTGTTGGCCGAGGAGCAGAAGGCCGACTGGCTGCTCTTCGATGACGAGCTGACGCCCGGCCAGCAGCGCAACCTGGAAAAACAGGCCAAGGTCAAGGTGATGGACCGCACGGGCCTGATCCTGGATATCTTCGCCATGCGTGCAAGGACCCGTGAGGCCCGCACCCAGGTCGAACTGGCCCAGCACGAGTACATGCTGCCGCGCCTGACGGGCCTTTGGACCCACTTCACCCGACAGAAGGGTGGCACCCGCACCCGGGGCGGCGAGGGCGAGAGCCAGCTCGAGATCGACCGCCGTATCGTCAAGGCACGCATCGCCGCCCTGAAGCGCGAGCTCGGTCGCATCGGCAGGCAGGCCGAGACCCGCCTCAGGGGACATGACGGTTTCTTCCGCGTGGCCCTCGTGGGTTACACGAATGCGGGCAAGTCCTCGTTGCTCAACGCCCTGACCCGTGCGGGTGTCCTCGCCGAGGACAAGCTGTTCGCCACGCTGGACGCCACGACCCGCCGGTGGTCACTCGCCACGGGCCGGGATGCCCTGCTGACGGATACCGTCGGCTTCATCCGCAAGCTGCCCCACCAACTGGTCGCCAGCTTCCGATCGACGTTGGCCGAAGCCGCCGAGGCCGACCTGCTGCTGCACATCGTCGATCTCTCGCACCCTGCCTGGGCCGAGCACATGGCCGAGACCCGGTCCGTCCTGACGGAGATCGGAGCCGGGGATAGGCCCGAGATTGTGGTCTTCAACAAGGTCGACCGCCCCGAGGCCCAGTCACGCCTGGAGCAGGCTCGGGAGGACGAACCCGGTTGCGTCCCCGTTTCCGCTGCCTCAGGCGAGGGCCTGAAGGACCTGCGTGCCGTGGTCGAGGCCCAGGTGGCCGGGCCGCCACGCGAAGGCGTCGTTCATCTGCCGGCAGGGGACAGGGCCCGGCTGTCCGAGATTTACCGTCGTGTCCGTGTCGTCAAGGTGGAGGACGGCCCCGACGGTGGCTTGCAAGTGACGGTCCACGGCCCACCGGGCGAGCTGGTGGCGCTGGGCGTGCCCGTCAGCCAATCGGACGCAGCGCCTGAAGACTTCCCTGCAGCGGCGTACCGGGAGCATCTTCACGATAGTGACACCCCAGGCTCCAGCGCGCCTTGAGCGCGGCCCGGGCCACCAGGCGGGCAGCCCGGACGCCGTTGCGCAGGCCCACGAGCGCATCGCTCATGGCCCCTCGCGCATAGAAGGCCGATACTTCCTCGTCCAGCGCAGCGAGGATGCGACCTGCACGGACAAGGCGCCGTTCGTTGCGAACCAGACCCACGTAGTTCCACATGGTGTGCTGGATGGTATTCCAGTCCTGAGCAACCAGCGCAGGGTCGACAGGCTCATGCTCGTGGCGCCAAGGGGCGACGGCCGGCTCGTCACCGACGCCTGACGGACCGGAGGCCGCCGCCGCACGTCCAGCCCGGGTGCCCCAGACCAGACCCTCGAGCAGGCTGGTGGACGCCAGACGATTGGCACCGTGGACGCCCGTGCAGCTGACTTCGCCCACGGCGCGCAGGCCACGAAGCGAGGAGGCCCCGTCCGCGTCGACCGCGACGCCGCCACAACTGTAATGCGCGGCGGGGACGACCGGCACCGGTCCCCGGGCAAGATCGAGGCCAGCACGCGCGCTGATGGCGCATAGGTCGGGAAAGTGGTCGCGGACCCACGTCTCGCCCCGATGCGAGATATCGAGCCAGACGTGCGGAGAGCCTGTCTCGAGCATCACCTGATGGATGCCCCTCGCGACGACATCTCGGGGTGCAAGCGTCCCGTCTGGATGGAACCGGGTCATGAAGGGCTGCATGTCGGGACCGAGCAGGTAGGCGCCCTCGCCACGGAGCGCCTCGGACAGCAGGAATCGGCCGCTGGCGTGATAGAGCGCCGTCGGATGGAACTGGACATAGGGGAGATTGACCAGGCGTGCACCCGCCCGGTCGGCCATGGCGAGCCCATCACCGCGAGCGCCGGCGGGGTTGGTCGTATGGAGGTAGAGCCGCCCCAGGCCGCCCGTCGCGAGAATGACCTCGCGGGCACGGACAGGCTCGACCTGCCCCGTGGCCTCCGAAAGCACGTAAGCCCCGAGGCAACGTGGCTCGCCGTGGAGGAACTCGGGCACCAGGGCGTGATGGTCGGTCGTGATAAGTTCGACCGCGGTGTGACGCGTCAGGACCCGAATGCGCGGGTGTTCCGCCATCACGCGGGTCATCGGCTCCTCGATGGCGCGCCCGGTATGGTCCTTGCGGTGCAGGATACGCGGAGCGCTGTGGGCGGCCTCCTGGACGCGGTGGTAGTCCCGGCCCTCACGATCGAACGGCACGCCGATTCGATCGATCAGGACCTGCTGCACGAGGCGCGGTCCCTCTTCCGCCAGAAGACGTGCTGCGGGCTCGAGCACCAGGCCAGCCCCGGCCGCGACGATGTCGGCCATCAGGCGCTCGGGCGAGTCCTCGAGGCCCCGAAAGATGATGCCGCCCTGGGCGTACCAGGTGTTGGATTCCTCGGCCGTGGCCTCCTTGGTCAGGACGAGGACCTCGGCCCCGGCGTCTGCGGCCGCGAGAGCAGCCGAGCACCCCGCGATGCCCGAACCGATGACAAGGACATCAACGAGAGTGGGCAGTCCCGGGCCAGGGGAAGGACCCACGCTCAGCAGGCCCCCGGGTCCCGGGGACGTCGATCCGTCAGGATCGTGGCCGGCACCGGTGCCTCGATGCGCCGACGGATCTCGTCGGGTGCCAGAGCCGTTACGGGCAAGGTCGGGTCGAGCATGCGCCGGATGGCCAGCAGCGCCTGTGCAGCGAGCCCTTCCGGGACCTCGACGACCGGTTCGAGCCGATCGAGGGCCGCATGCACCTTGTCCAGCGTCTGAACGCGCATGAACGGGCACTCGTTGCAGGCGCACTGGTTGTTTGGCGGAGCGGGCACGAAGGTCTTGCCCGGGGCACGCTTCTGCATCTGGTGCAGGATGCCCGCCTCGGTGACGACGATGAAGGTCGAGGCCGGATGCTGCACCGCCGTCTCGAGGAGACGACTGGTGGACCCGATGACATCCGCATGCGCCAGGACCGCCTCTTCGCACTCGGGGTGCGCCAGCACGACGGCCTCGGGGTAACGGCCCTTCAGCTCGACCAGCTTCCGCTCCGAGAAGACCTCGTGGACGTGGCAGGCCCCGGGCCAAGGAATCAGCTCGCGTCCGGTGTGCTTCGCGACATGGGCCGCAAGATGCCGGTCAGGCGCGAAAAGGACGGGACCGTCCCCGGGCAGTCGGGACACGATCTCGATGGCATTCGACGAGGTGCAGATGACATCGGACAACGCCTTGACCTGCGCCGAGCAGTTGATGTAGCTGACGGCGGGAAGCCCGGGATGTTCCAGACGCCACGCGGCGAAGCGATCCGCAGGGCAGGAGTCCGACAGGCTGCAACCGGCATCGAGATCCGGCATCAGGACGGTCTTGCCCGGATTGAGAATCTTCGCCGTCTCGGCCATGAAGTGGACGCCGCAGAAGACGATGACATCCGCGTCTGTCGCAGCAGCCTGCTGGGATAGGCCCAGACTGTCCCCCAGGTAGTCGGCGACATCCTGGATGTCGGCATCCTGATAGTAATGCGCGAGGACGATGGCATTCCGGCTGCGCTTCAACTGCTCGATGGCGCTGAAGGGGTCGACGGCCGAGGCTAGGGGCTGGATCATGGCGTGCGGTCCTGTTGTCATGGTACCCCACGCTCCGCGCAGGGGCGCACGAAGGCGTGCGCGAAAGGCAAGTCATGTTCGCTGAACCTGAGGCTTGGTTCTGGCAGGAAGTACGCCTGCCTGTGATGCAGGCTGCCCCGCTCACGGACAAGCCCCTGCAGTGGCGCCTGTCGACCGACCTGCGCCTGGGCAGCCGCTACGGAGGGCTGGGGGGGCAGTTCCTGCGCACGGGCGCCCTGTGGACGGTTTCGCCGGAGTGGCTGGTGGCGACGCAGGTTGCCGCGATCGCGACCCAGGCAAGCCCTGCGTCGTGGGATCAGGAATACCGCATCGAGGTGGAGCCCAACCAGCTGGGCAGGTGGGGAGACATCGTCTGGCTGGACCGGCATCGGGTCGAATGGCGCTTCCGCGTCGCAGCAGGCCAGCAAAGCCTGCGCTACCGAAACCTCTTCCGGATGATGTGGGCACCCGACGGCGCGGCCTGGATGCCCTTCGCCTGGATCGAGGGCCTTTTCGATGCGAATCCTGCCGGATTTGCCGCCAACGACCTGGGCCTTGCCCAGATCCGCAGCCAGGCCGGCGTGGCGCGCCGGCTGGGCGAATCGACGCGCCTCGACATGGGAGTGATGGTCCGCAGCCAATTCAGGAATGGTGCCTGGGCCCAGGACCCGGTGCTCAACGTGGCCTTGCTCGCGATACCTCAAGGACAACCCTTGATCGTGGATGGGGCTGCGGGCGGCGACTGAACGGGGCAGCCCTCCGAGCGTGCCGGACCCGGTCGCGCGCTGGACGAGGCCCCAGCCAGACCTTGTCCCGGTTGAACTGATAGGATGGGCCCATGAGCCACGCTTTCAACCTCCGCACCCCGTGGCGTACTGGTACCTTGGTTGTCCTGCTTGCCTGCCTTGGCGGGTGTCCGGCCCAGACTCCTTCGGGTGCCGTGGCTACCGGCGCCGTAGTGGCGACCGCCCCGGTGAAGCTCGAGGGCAGCCTGATGGGGCCGGACGGTCGCCCGGCCGCCAGCTTGCCCGTGACGGTCATGCTCGATGGCTCGTCGCCGCTGAACAATACGTCGGCATTGAACAATACCTCGGCGCTCAACAACACCTCCGCCCTGAACAACACGTCGGCTCTGGCGGCGACCTTCGGGGAGAGCTGGTCCGGAGCCCAGGTCGCCCGCCGCACCCAGATGCTGCAGACGGCGTGGCGCACGTTGACGGATGCTAACGGCCGTTTCGCGTTCTCGATGCCGGCCACCGGGTCCTACAACGTCGAGGCTGTCCGGGACGAAGGTACCAAGGCGTGGAAACTCGAGATCCCCCTGGCCACCGCAGGACAGGTCGCCACGACCTCGCTGACGCTGGGTGCTACCGCCAGCGTTGCGGGCAACATCCTGACGGCGTCTGGCGAGGCCACGTCCGGCGTCACCGTCTGGATTCCCGGCTCCGAATACCTGACGGCGACGGACGCCTCGGGAGCCTTCCGTATTGACAACCTGCCCGCAGGCCGATTCCGCGTGGTCGCCAGCCACCGCCTGCTCGGGCAGGGCAAACTGGCGGAGCCTTTCCGCGTCACGGCAGGAACGGTGCTGGACCTTGCGGAACCCGTCCAGCTCCGGCGGTAATCCGGCATCGGCCCCTTCCGGGACACCTGCACCCTTCCCGGAAGCCTACGGGGCCACGGTCTTCGACGGGCCTGGAGCCTTGCCCCCGTGGCCTGCATCCTTCGTCATCGTGACGGCGTGGGCCACGACCGGACAGCATTGGTCAGGGGCGCGGAACAGGCGCGCCATGGCCAGGATGGACCGCGAGCTCCGGATACGAGGGCTGGAACATCGCCCGATTGTCGGGCGCGCCCCCGACGGCAGCCATGCGGAGCCCTCGTGGCTGGTCCCGATGTCGCTCGAAGAGGGCCGGGAGATGGGCAGGCGCTACCTCCAGCACGCGATCTACTGGGTGACGGACGACGTGCTCCACGTCGTGCCCTGCGACGCAGACTCGGGCACCCCGTGGCCTATCGGCTCATTTCGCGCGAGGACCATGCATCCGGGTGCACACCCGGCTGACTGACCGTGCGCGGCGTCAGCCCCGCGAACGGACCACGACGCCCCGCGCCGTCTCCCGGTACTCGTAGTCCGGCAGGTCACGCATGGCCATATTGAGTTGCCATTCCCCCTGGAACAGGAAGACTGGCCTGTCGCGGACATCGACCACCACGGTCGCGATTCGGGCCTGCGCAAGTCGGTCAGGGTCCACGTCGCCACCATCCTTGCGGACAACCCAGCGCGCAAACGAGCAGTTCACGGGCAACAGGCGAACCTCGACGTCGTACTCGCTCTTGAGGCGGTACCTGACGACCTCCAACTGCAGTTGGCCCACCGCCCCGAGGACGATGTCGCCGCCTCGCCCGGACGGGGGACGGTAGAGCTGGATGGTCCCTTCCTGGGCCAACTGCTCGATGCCCTTCGAAAGCTGCTTGCGCTTGAGCGGATCGACCATTTCCAGACGGCTGAACAGCTCGGGGGCAAAGCTCGGGATCTCGTCGAATGTCAGCAGCATCCCGTCCGTCAGGGTATCGCCAATCTCGAAGACGCCGGGGTCGTGGATGCCGAGGACGTCGCCTGCGAAGGCTTCCTCGACCAGGCTGCGTTCCTGGGCCATGAACTGCGTCGGGTTGGAAAGCCGCATCTCGCGTCCCGTGCGGACATGCACGGTCTTCATGCCGCGCTCGAACCGCCCGGAGCAGATGCGGATGAATGCCACGCGATTGCGGTGCGTCTTGTCCATGTTGGCCTGAATCTTGAACACAAAGGCACTGAAATGTTCGTCATCGGCCGCGATGGGTCCCGAGCTCGAAACGCGAGGTGCGGGAGGAGGCATGAGTTCGCAGAAACTCTCGAGGAACGCCTCGAGCCCGAAGTTGTTGATCGCGCTGCCGAAGAACATCGGCGACACATCCCCGACGGCGAAGCGCGCAAGGTCGAAACCGTCGCCCGCCATGTCCAGGATCTCGAGCTCTTCGAGCAGCCTCTGGTGACCTTCCTCGCCCAGCTCCCGGGTCAGCAGCGGGTCATCGAAGCCGGCCAGGGCCACGGGTGGCACCTCGGACCCGACGGCCGCACTCGATCCGGCATGGGTCTCCGAGAAGAGATGAACCTGACGGTTCAGGCGATGGACGACGCCCCGGAAGATGCCGTGCCGAAAGACCGGCCAAGTAACGGGGAAAACACCGATACCGAGAAGGCTCTCGACCTCTCCGATGAGATCGAACGGATCACGGCCGGGCCGGTCCATCTTGTTGACGAATGTGAAGGTCGGCATCCGACGCTGCCGGCAGACATGGAAAAGCTTCTTGGTCTGGGCCTCGACGCCCTTGGCGGCGTCGAGCAGCATGACCGCGCCGTCAGCCGCATGGAGCGTACGGTAGGTGTCCTCGGAGAAGTCGGCGTGGCCAGGCGTGTCGAGCAGGTTCATCTGCAGCCCCCGATAGGGGAACTGCAGGACCGACGTCGTGATGGAAATGCCGCGCTCCCGCTCCATCTCCATCCAGTCGCTGACGGCCGAAGCGCGGCCCCGCTTGGCCTTGACGGCCCCGGCCAACTGGATGACGCCCCCGTACAGGAGCAGCTTTTCCGTAAGTGTCGTCTTGCCGGCGTCCGGGTGAGAAATAATCGCAAAGGTCTTGCGACGGGCGACCTCGGCGGCGAGGGTCGGGGAGGACGTGGTCAAGGGTAGCTCCGGGTGATGACGGTATCCCATGGTCCTACCACGAAGGCAGGGCCCTTGCCATCATTCCGGCCGCCATCGACCGGGGTTCGGCCCAAGCACGACTGACCTCCAGCGGGCCTCGAGATCAACATCTGGACGTAATACCTAAACCCCATATCAACATCGTCGATAATGAGGTGGGAATTCAGGATCAACAAGGATGGAGATCCGCTCGAGCGGGCTGCGCTCGGTCTACGGCCGCATGGAGGCGGCGTGGGCCGAGAGCCTCCGGCGTGTCGGCGAGAAGCCGGGTGATCTGCGCGCCGCCGCGCATACGGGCGCCATGGCCCGGAACGCACGTTTCGAGTCCCATATCCGCGGGACCCATCGGGCCATTCAGAACCTGCAGGATGCCTGGAACCTGGCCGCGACAGCGGAAGGGGGAACCCGGCAGGTCCTTGAGCAGGTTCATCGCCTGCGCACACTCGCTGTCAGCGCAGCGCAGGGTATCTGGACCGACGATCAGCGGTCGATGATGATGGAACAGGTGCGCCAGGCCCTGCAGGCCATCCAGGGGACGGCCACCAGCACCGAATACAACACCCGCAAGGTCCTGCTCGGAGACGACTCGGGAGAGACATCCGGTATCCCGACCGCCGACAACTACGGCCCGAGGGGACAAGCCTACTCCAGGACAATCGCGCCATTCACGACCGGCCTCGGGGTCGCCGATACCGAGGCCTATCGCCCCGAGACCTTCACGGTCTCGGACCCCGTCGACATCAAGCACATCACACCGCGATGGTCCTCCGACGGCAACACGATCCGAGCCACCCGCATCCTGGACAACGGCAGCACCCAGACGGTGTATTACGATCCGGCAGGCTCGACAGGTCAGGCTCCGCCGGGCGGTGCGAGCTTCGATGCCGTCTCCCGGACAACCGTCACGATTGGCGGGGAACTCTGGCAGTTGTCCAATCGAAGCAACGGCACCACCGGAACTTATGGAGGCCTCTACGCGCGAAAGGGCACGGATGCATGGACGCGTGTCCTGGCCTTCTCGTCGGGCAACGCACAATTCACCTTCTCGCCCACGGGCGACAGGATCGCGCTGGTACAGGACACCACCACCTCCGCCGCCACCATCCAGGTGCACAGCTTTTCTACCGGTTCTCCACCGTCCGTTGGTCCGGGTAATCGAATCAATGCCGATGGCGACACCGCTGGCATCCCCCAGACCTACAGCCTGTCGGGCTTCAACCTGTACCAGTTGGCGGACGGCAGCCCCTCAGTCAGTGTCGGCGTCACGTCGACCCGGACAGGTGTCGCCCGGAACATACCGTATGACGCCACGGGTACGAACGGCTACAGCATCGACTACGTGGCAAAGACCATCACTTTCCACGGCAGCGGCCTGTTGGACAGCAATGACACGCTGTCCTTCTCGGGAGCGTCCGGGGGAAATGGTACGGATGCCGGCACAGGCGTGCCCTATGTCCAAGTGGACCTGGCCTATGCACCGGTCCAGTACCAACTGGGCTCCGTACCCGGCGGTATCTCGGACAGCACGGCGCGCAGCACCACCAACGCCTCCGTCATCGTCAGCACCGGTGGCCAGACGGTCGCCTATGACCCGACTGGCACCAACGGCTGGAGCTTCTTCGACAACAACAGCATCCGCATCCACGGCAACGCCCGCCCGAGTGGCTCCCAAGGTATCCGCGTCGACTACCGCACGGACTACAACGTGGCGGCCGGCGGCAACATGACCCCTCGGAACGATGATGGCGACGGAGCCGTGGATCTGGTCTTCGCCGAGACTCCCGAGACCTACGGCCTGGATGATGCGACAGCCTCCCAAGCCATCGCCGGCCTGAGAAACGGCAACGCCGTCCGCCCCGTGTCGGCCGCGGCCGGCGGCCTGAATGACCTGATCTACGACGCTGCGGGCCGGACACTGACCTTCCTTGGCACCTCCCAGGGCACACTCTCGCAATCCCTGGGGGTTCGCTACTACGCGGACACAGGGATGGCGCAGGACACCGACGGCATACTGGAGGTGCAACTGGGGGTTCGACCGGACTACTGGGGCCTCGCCTCGCCGGACGGAGCAGGACTCGCAAACGGAGCTGGGGCAGCCGACCCGGATGCAGTCAAGGTCATCACGAACGGCATCACCCGGACGAGCGGGTGGAGCCTCGACACCTTGGACACACGCCGCATCGACATCAGCTCACCATCTATCCTGCCCAACGCCATGTCCGGCGCGGGCACAAGTATCCGTGCGTGGGTCGACGATACGGCCAATGACGACTGGACACCCACCAGCCTGACCATCCCGGCTCAGGCGCTCGACTATGGCAACCGCAGTTCGGTCGAGGTCACCATGGACGGGGTAGCGCTCTCCGAAGACACGAGCGGTTCCGGCACCGGATTCCGAACCCTCGCGGGCCATACGCGTCTGGAGGTCCTTGACCCGAAGAAGGACGCATCCGTCGGCTCCACCACGTTCCGCATCAGCTACGCCGTCGCCGGTGACAACACCTTCCTGCTGACGATCCCCCAAGGCAGCCCGGACGGCTGCGAAACGGGCTTTCCTGTCTCTCCGACCGGCCTGCTGGTAGACGAGGACACGATCACCGTGACAGCCAACAGCATTGCCGTGCCACGAAGCAGCAGCCTGGCCGGGGACGGCTGGTACCTGCATCCTCCGGTACCCGGCACCATTTACAAAGGGGTCCAGCTCTACAGCGAATACAAGATCGAGTTGGTGGGCGCCCACGCCCTGTCCGGGGACGGCAACAACGTTCGCATCACGTACGACCGACTGGATCCCAGCACCACCGGTGCGCTGCGGGTGGACCTGCTGGGCGGGGCCCGTGCCGTCGACACCCAGACGTGGCAACTGGAGGCAGTCACCGTCGAGACACTCGGACTCGGGGCCATCTGCCTGATGGACGCCACAGAAGCTTCCGAGGCCATCGGCGTCTGTGACGGGGCCATCGAGGCCTTGACCCGACGCCTGAACCGCCTTGGCGCCTATATGAATCGCGTCGGGCACCAGACAGCGGCCTTGGGCATCCAGGGGACCATGGCCCAAAGATCCCAATCCGACCTCGTTGACGCGGACGTGGCAAGCGAGGCGGTGATCCAGACACGGCAGCGGATCCTGATGGATTCCGCTCGCGCGATGGCGGCGATGGACCTCGAGCGTTTGCGCGACCGGGCGAGGCTGCTCACGGGTTGACGCCGCAAGGGCCTCGGCCCGGCCAGAACATCAGACCCGCGCGGGAACCTTGGCCTTGGGCGTGCCGACGAGCCCGCGCGAGATGACGATCTTCTGGATTTCGCTGGTCCCCTCGTAGATCTCGGTGACCTTGGCGTCGCGGTAGTGCCGTTCGACGGGGAACTCGTCGGTGTATCCGTACCCCCCGTGGATCTGCAGCGACTCGTTGGCCGCCTCACGCGCCGTGCGGCTAGCGTAGAGCTTGGCCTTGGCGCCGGCGTCTGCCACGGGCTTGCCGGCCGCCTTCAAGGAGGCCGCCTGGTAAGTCAGCGCACGCGAGGCCCAGATGTTCTTCGCCATATCGGCAATCTTCCACTGAATCGCCTGGAATCGAGCGATGGGCTGGCCAAAGGCCTCGCGCTGGTTGGCAAAGGTACGCGCCTCGTCGAGGCAGGCTTGCGCAATGCCGAGGGCCTGCGCGGCGATGCCGATGCGGCCGCCGTCCAGGGTCTTCATGGCAATCTTGAAGCCCTCGCCCACGACACCCAGAACCTGCGACTCGTGCACGCGGCACCCGTCCAGGACCAGATCGTAGGTCTCGGACGACCGCATGCCCATCTTGTGCGTCTTGCGATCGATCTTGAGGCCCGGGGTCCCGGCCTCGATCAGGAAGGCCGTGATGCCCTTGGCGCCTGTCGAGGCGGCATCGGTGCGCGCGAACAACAGGAACAGTCCCGCACTCTTCGCATTGGTGATCCATTGCTTGGTGCCGGTCAGGACGTAGTGGTCGCCATCCTTCTCGGCCTTGCAGCGCAGCGCCGAGGCATCCGATCCGCAGTGGGGCTCCGTAAGGGCGAAGGCCCCGAGGATGCTGCCATTCGCGAGGCCTGGCAGGTACTGCTGCTTCTGGGCCTCGGACCCGAACTCGAGGATGCTGAGGGCGTGCGCCGAAAGGTGCACGGCGTAAGCGCAGGCAAAGCCTGCATCGTGACGGGACAACTGCTCGAGGGCGGCGATGTAGACGTCGAAGCTCTCCCCGGCGCCGCCGTAGGCTTCGGGAATGGGGATGCCCAGGTACCCCTCCTCGCCCATCTTGCGGAACACATCGAGCGGGAAGTGCTCGTCCTTGTCCCACTGGGACACGAAGGGGTCGACATGCCGCGCACAGAACGCCTTGACGGCCTCCTGGACCTGCTGCTGGGCCTCGGTCAGATGGACATCCATCACTTCGCCTCCCGATAGTCGTAGAAGCCCCGGCCGCTCTTGCGGCCGTACAGGCCGGCCTGCACCATCTTGCGCAGCAGCGGCGCGGGTCGATACTTGTCGTCGCCAAGGTCCCGGTGCAGGACCTCCATGATGGCCAGGCACGTATCCAGACCGATGAAGTCCGCCAGCGTCAGCGGCCCCATGGGGTGATTCATCCCCAACTTCATCACGGTGTCTATGTCCTCGCGCGTGCTGATGCCCTCGGCCAGGCAGAACACCGCCTCGTTGATCATCGGCATCAGGATGCGATTGGCGATGAAGCCTGGGGCATCCTCGACGGTGACGGGGGTCTTGCCCACGGCACGCGCCCAGGCGAGAACCTTGTGGTGGACATCATCCGTTGTCAGGAAGCCCTTGATGACCTCGACCAGCTGCATCACCGGCACGGGGTTCATGAAGTGCATCCCGATGAAGCGCTCGGGATGGGCGACCGACGCGCCCAACTGCGTGATGGGCAGGCTGCTCGTGTTGCTGGCCAGCACGGCATCCGCCGGAGCGAGGGCAGACACCTGCTGCCACAGGGCCTGCTTGGCCTCTAGGTTCTCGATGACGGCCTCGACGACCAACGCCGCATCCTTGACGGCATCGAGGGAGGTCGCCCAAGTCAGGTTGGCCAGCGTGGCCTCGCGGGCCTCGGGCGTCATCTTGCCCTTGTCGACGGCCTTGTCGAGCAGGCTGGTGATGAGCTTGCGGCTGCGGACAAGCGCGGGCTCGGCCACGTCCTGGACCGTGGTGGGATAACCCGCCTGGGCAAAGACCTGAGCGATGCCGGAGCCCATCTGGCCGGCGCCGAGGACGACGATGCGTTCTGACATGACTGCTGCGTTCCTGAGGTTGCGGGTGCGCGCCTAGCGGCGGAGATTCTCGATGATGATGGCGTCGCCCTGGGCGGACCCCGAGCAGATGGCGGCCGCACCGTACCGACCGCCCGACCGGGCCAGTTCGTAAGCCAGCGTCGCGACGATGCGGGCCCCCGACGCCCCGATGGGATGCCCCATGGCCACCGCGCCGCCGTTGACGTTGGTGCGGGCGCGCAGCGCTTCCAGATAGCCAGAATCCACGTCCGCGGACGCCCCGACACCTGCGGGCACCTTGCGGCCGGCCAGGATGCGGGTGCTGGTCAGCGTGACGGCCGCGAAGGCCTCGTTGATTTCGAGGCGGTCCAGTGCATCCAGATCCACGCCCGTCCGCGCCATGGCCTTCTCGAGCGCCAGCGCCGGCACGGTGTGCAGGTAGGGCGGCTCGGTCGCGACCCAGCCGTGGCCGACGATGGCCGCCAGGGGCTCCAGGCCCAGTTCGGAGGCCTTCTCCTCGCTCATCAGGACGAGCGCACAAGCCCCGTCGTTGATGCCGGGAGCATTGCCCGCCGTGACCATGCCCTCGGCCCCGAAGACCGGCCGCAGCTTGGCGAGGCCCTCCTCGGTGGTATCGGCACGCAGGCTCTCGTCACGGCTCACGAGGAGCGGAGGCTTCTTGCCCTGGGGAATCTCGACCGTCATCACCTCGTCGGCGAAGTGGCCTGCCTCGTAGGCCGCAGCCGCGCGCTGATGGCTGCGGGCGGACCACCTGTCCATCTCCTCGCGGGTGATGGCGAACTCACGCGAGACGTTGTCGCCGTGGACGCCCATGTGGACGTTGCGGAAGGCGCACCAGAGTCCGTCATGAATCATGCCGTCCAGGAGGGTGTCGTTGCCCATGCGGTAGCCAGACCGTGCCTTGGTCAGGTAGTAGGGCGCCTGCGTCATGCTCTCCATGCCGCCAGCCACGAAGACCTCGCCGTCGCCCAGCCGCTGGAACTGGTCCGCGAGCGAGATGGCCCGCATGCCCGAGGCACAGACCTTGTTGATGGTCAGGGAATGGACGCTGTCGGGCAGGCCGGCGCGCAGGGCCGCCTGGCGCGAAGGAATCTGGCCGGCCCCTGCCTGCAGGACCTGGCCCATGATGACGTTGTCGACAAGCCCACCATCGACGCCGGCACGCCGGACGGCCTCGCCGATGACCCGCGCGCCGAGATCGACGGCACTCAGGCCTGCAAAGGCCCCTGAAAGCTTGCCGAAGGGGGTGCGCACCGCACTGACGATGACCGTGCGACCGCGGGAACCGGTATGCGACATGATCGGACGCCTCCTCGCGTCGTGATGGCCCCTAGGATACCACCCCGACCGCGACCGGCGCGCCACCAGACGGTCAGCGTGCCCCGGCCAGGAAGGCGGCCATGGCCTCGCGAGCGCGCGGGTCCTCGAGGCACGCCCTGAAGACTGCTTGTTCCGTCAGGTCCCCGGCGCCCATGAAAGCAGCCTTGAGGCGCCTCGCAGCCCCGGGGAGGATACCCTCGGTCAACCGGGCCACCCACGCAGCCTCGAGGGCATCGGCATCGTTGCGCGCATCGACGGCCGCCAGCAGCCCCCACGCCAGTGCCTCCTCCGCGGTGATGCGCCGCGCCGTATAGGCCAGTTCGGCAGCCCGGGACGGCCCCAGGACGGCAGGGGCCCTGCGGGTCCCCCCGAAGGCGGGAATCAGGCCACGCTGGGCGGCCGGATAGCCGAAGAACGCGCGCGCCGTCGCGACCCGGATGTCGCATGCGAGGGCCAGTTCAAGCCCCCCCCCGAGGCAAGGGCCATCGATGACGGCCAGCACGGGCACGGGAGCCTCGGCCACGGCGCGGGTCGCAGCCTGCCCGAGCGCGGCATGGGTCTCGGCATCGGCAACAGGCATCGCGGCAATGCCCGCGAGATCGGCGCCTGCCGAAAAAGGGCCCACACCACCGTCCTTGCCCGAGCCCCGCAGAACGAGCAGGTCAACGTAGGGTTCGGCCACCGCGCGGGCCACGGCAGCAGGAATGGCCGCGAGCATGGCGGCATCGAGCAGATGAAGCGGATGAGGGCCGTCAAGGCCAAGGCGTGCCACGCGCCCGACGATGCCCACCTCGACCAAGGGGGTGCTCATTGTCGCCACCTCGCATCCAAGGCAAAGGATTCCTTAAAAGTTCTTGCAATCTTCATTAAAGACAGGTAATATCACGGTATCGGGACGGCGCACAGACACCTGCAGAACGCGCGGTCCATTACGTGAGGTTCCTCTGATGGCCTTGGCCACCCGTTTGATGCCTTTTGCCCTCACCCTGTCCGTGGCTGGCTGCGGCCTCAGCGCCGCGCCGGCACCCACGGCCCAGACCTCGGCCGTCAAGGCCGCTGCGCCCGAACTGGCGCTGTCCATGGACCTTCAGGCCTCGCCGGCCAAGAGCGACGAGAAGACGTTGATGGACCCGGTGCTTCGGCCCATCGCCGCCAACCCCGGCCAGGGGCGGGAGCAGGAGTTGCGGAGCGCCTTCGACGCGTTCGCGGCCTCTGCCCGCCAGGCATTCGGCGCGGACAAGCCCCTTCTGGACCTCGATGAGGTCCCGGCTGGTGCCACCGTCAGCGATCTCGACACCGAAGGTTCGCTGCTGCCTGGCTTCAGTGTCCAGGCCAAACCCGAGACGACGCAAGCTCGGGCCGACCGCGAAGCCTATGCCTGGGCCTACGACGCCAAGATGCTCTACGTGGGCTGGGGCTTCGCAGGCCGCAGTTCGCTCTGGCAGTTCTTCGGACAGTCGCGTCACGTCTATTACTCGGCCTCGAAGCAGCGCCTGCTGTATCTCGACTACAACTTCTTCCGCATGAAGAAGAGCGTGTGGCAGTCACGCGACATCGTGCTCGAGTACGGCGGCAAGGTCATCAGCTTCTTCCTGAACGAACCCCGCGGCGAGTTCCCCTTCAACGGCCGTGAAGCCTACAACCAGGCCACCCGGATGGGCTACAGCTACGGCAACCGGACCTACGCCACCATCAAGGGCGTCTGCATCCAGCCCCTGCTGGTCGGACCCAACTGGTTCTACATGGACGTGACGGGCAAGCCCACCGTGATGGTCGACGCCGTCACCGGCGAGTCCCGCATGAGCCACTGGCTCATGGACGTCGTCAAGATCATCTTCTCGATCAGCCGGTAGCTGGCGACCGTACGCACCGCATCCTCCCGTCAGGGCTCGGGCAGCTCCCACACCGGCTCGTCTGCAGCCGCATCGAGCCAGCTCAGGGCTCCGGCGGCCTGGGCGGTCGCATTGGCGTAGCCCCGCCGCTCCACGCCGGGCGCGCTGGCGAGTCCCGTCAACGCCAGACAGGCAGCAGCAGCGAGGCTGATCCCGCAGGCCGGTATCCGAAATTGTCTGATGTCGGATGATGCCCGACGAGGGACACGATCCGCGACGGCCTCGAGTTCGGCCGTCCACGCGCGCAACTCGGTCATGGCCGTGGCCAAGGACGTTGCAGCCCGTCGGCAGGGCGTGCAGTTCGCAAGGTGGACCTCCAGCGCGCGAGCATCGGCCGCGGCAGGTCGCACATCCTCGCGGTCCAGCAGCAGATGGCGGGCATCGGCGCAACCGAAGCGCATCAGGCGTCCTCCTCCTGGCCCCATCCGGCCAGCTTCGCACGGGCCCGGTGGAGCCAGGTCTTCACCGTCCCTGTGGGCACATCCATGATTCGGGCGACATCCTCGACGGGCAGGTCATGCGTGTGGCGCAGCATCAAGGCCTCGCGCCAGGCCGCAGGCAAACCGGCTACTTGCTGGGCAAAGCCGGTCTCGAGGTCGATACGGGCGTAGGCCGGGTCGTCGACCGCGACGCTCGTAGCGGGCACCGAACTCAGGGGAACTTCGGCATGCACACCCCGGCGTGCGCGGTCCACCAGCAGGTTGCGGGCCACCCGCAGCAGCCACGCCAGGGCCCACGGCTCATCGCCCCGGACCTTGGCCCGAGCCGCACGCAGGAAGACCTCCTGCGTCAGGTCCCGTGCGACGTCGGCATCACCACACAGATGTCGCAGTGTCCGGCACACCCGGTCCCAAAGCCGGTGGAGATCAGCGTCGGCTGACCGGGTCAGGGCCTTGCCTCCCCACGCTCCAATCGGTCGCGTCCCATTCTTCCCCCCGGCCGACGTCCACGCCCCCCCTGTCCGCGGTCCGCCGCAGCATCGGGGAGGCGTTGCAGTTGTTCCGCAGTCAACAAGGCGCGGGCCTCGAAAAACGCGGCAATCCGGGCGCGTGCGAGGCGTCCCCGCAGTTCCGATACGGCCTGCTGTCGTGCCTCGACATCGGCCTGGCGCGCATCCGGCGCCACCATCGCCCGGAACAGCTCCCGTTCCTGATCCCGCAACTGCTGGCGCAGAGCCTGATGGGCCTGCTGATGACGCTGGCGCAGGGCCCGCAACGCCGATCGCTGCTCCTCCGACAGACCCAGTTGGCGGAAAAGACCGGGGCCCGGCGCCCCACCCTCCTGCCGTTCTCCTGCGGCAGCGGCCTCCCCCGCTGAAGGTGTGCCAGCAGGCAGCCGTCCCTCCCGTCGCGCCTCCGCGGGCAGGCCCGGCATCGCCATGGCGAAGCCCAGGACCGTGATTGCACAAACTTTCCAGACGTCCATGCCGCCTCCTCTCAGCAAGCAGTAGAGTGTTCCCTGACATGAAAAACGTGTCGAGCAGACATTCGGTTTCAGCAGGTTCAGCCAATCTTCGCTTGCCCGATGGCATGGGGCGGGACCTGTGTCGGGCCGAGCCTGTCAGCGCCCCCGAAGCCGGGGCCACCTGGCCCCGATCCGTTCCACGCAGGCGGCATGACCGATATCACGCCTTCGTATGACTCGATACGGCCCGGCCTCGATGCCGGTCTGCCCGCATTGGACCTCAACGTTCCACGTGAAGGACCGGCCCAGATGCGCAGATGCAGGCCGACAAGCATCAGGGCAGCAGCCACGAAAGCAGGGGCATCGGGTTCGACAGGCGGGCGACGCCACAGTCACGCGGCGAGCGCCAAGACACGCACGACACGGTCACGCTCCGGCTTCCGGGACCACGGCAGGATCGACGTGGGCGCGGCTGAGGTCATCCCAGGCGTCCGACAAAGGATTCCACTTGAACTGGGCCTCCCGGCGACCGGCGGCAAAGGCAGCCCGACTCACGGCCTCGGCCCAGCCAGCGCGCATCAGCACCGGCCGGGGGGGGCCCAGGCGTCCGGAGTGGCGCTTCGATGCGTATTCGATGTTCCTTGCCGAAAGGCCGACATCCAGACCGGCCGCGACGCGCGCGGCCACCTCGGGCGACCAGGGCAGGCCAGAGGGTTCGACAAGCAGGTCATAGGCCATGCGGTCGACGTTGGCGACGAGGCGATATTGCCAGAACGCGACGCCTTCTGCCGCAACCGCCTCGAGCAGGGCCTCCTGCACCTGGTTGAGGTGCAGCTTCTCGCCCGTCATCGAGAGCATGTCACGCCCCTTGCGCAGGAAGGCGATGCGCGGCGTGCGGCCGACGAAGCCCCGCACCTCGACGATGTCGTTCATGTCGTAGCGGTACAGGCCCTGACCGGGCGTGATGACAACGCGGTAGCGCCCTCCCTCCTGCAGCTGATGGGCCAGCAGGGTAGGCGCATCGGGCCCGGGGGACGAGATATCCTCGGGCAGGAACTCGTAGTGGACGGCGTGCACGTTCAGGACACCCGCCGCGGAATCGTCCTCGAGCGGCAGGCTCATCCGACCCTCGGAAGCCAGCAGGCCCAGATCCCGCATCGGCACCTCGCGCCCGTAGAGCTCGCGCAGGCCCCTTGCCTGGACTCCGGCGCTGCCCCCGAGCCAGCAGCCCAATAACGCCAGGTCGGGCCAGAGCATGGCCGGGGTCAGACGCCCCTCTCGGGAGGCAGCCGCCGTGAGACGACGGGCCAGGTCGGGCCGGGCCACCAGATGCGGGGCCAGGCGCTCCTGCAGGTTGACTGGCCCCTCCAGTTGCAGGACCTCGGGCAGTGGGGCACCGGCGACACCCTCGTGCAGGGCACGAAGCAGGTCGTCCGCCCGGTTCGCGATGACGCCGGCAAGGCGATGCAGGGTGCTGGGATTGGGCGACAGCAGGGCCGTCACGGACTGTGCCATGGCCACCCGTGCCACGAAGAAGTACCGGGCCTCGTGGTCACGGATCAGTGCTACGGCGTAGGGCAGCGCGTACTGCCGGCGAGCCAGCCACGGCGCCCGACGGGCGGACATGCCAGACATGGATCCGTAGGGCATGCCCCGCTCGGTCAGGCCCTCGACCGCAGGACTGACGAGCGTCAGTATACGTCCGGCAAAGAGCCCCGGATGGTCCCGCATCGCCCCGCGAATCCAGAGCCTGGTCTGGGCAGCGTAGGCCTCGCGCCATTCATGGGACACGGGAATGAGCTTGGGGGCGCCGGTCGAGCCGCTGGTGATGCAGAAGCTGTCGGGGGCCTGCCGGGTCAGCACGCCCTGCTCGCCCGCGAGCAGCCGATCCACCCAAGGCCGATGCGTCTCGAAGTCCCCGAGGGGCACGGCCCGGCGCCACGCATCCGCGTCCCGTATGGCCGCGAACCCATGGACCTTGCCGAAGGCCGTCCCGGCATGATCGCGACAGAGCGTCTCGAGCAGTTGCGCCTGTGCCGCAGCCGGGTCCCTGAGCGCGGCCTCGAAGCGGCGTGCGTGGGCCGACTCGCGCAGCGCGAGGAAGGTCCGGGCCAGCGTCACGCAGGCAGGTCCTCGCCGAAGACGACCGTCCGCACGGCAAAGCGATCACGCACGTGCGGCAGGATCTCGACGCCCAGGCCCGGCCCCCGCAGCAGGTTCGCCTCGCCCCGGTGCCCGAAGCGGACGGCCTCGCGGGACAGGTCCTCGCGAAGCAACAGGGTCCCGAAGGAACCCTCGACGAAGCGGACCTCGGGCAAGGCCGCAGCCAGGTGACGGCCCGCGGCCGACAGGATGGCCGTCTCCCCCACCTGGCTGCCGACCTGCACGCCCATCCCGGCCTCGAGGGCACGGGTCGCCTGGCGCCAAGCCCCGCGCAGTCCGCCACACTTGGACACCCGCACGTTGACGAGGTTGCAGGCCCGTGCGGCGATCAGGGCCTCGAGGTCGGCCAAGGTCACGAGCGACTCGTCGACCATGATGGGAACAGGGCTGTCCGCACAAAGTCGGGTCCACGCGGCCAGGTCCCCACGGGCCAGCGGTTGCTCGACCGAGGCGATGCCCAGCGGGGCCAGAGCCTCGAGCCTGGCCCGGACCTCATCGGGTGCCCACGCGCCATTCGCGTCCAGCCGCAAGGAGACCGCGTCGCCCATGCCCTCGCGGATGGCGCGCAGCCTGGCCACGTCATCGCCAAGGCCGACCTTGACCTTGATGGACGACAACCCGACCAGCTTCATCTGCCGGGCGTGCCGCACCGCCTGCTCCGTGTCCCCCGCCGTCACCACGCCGCTGTAGGTGACCTTGTCGCGGACCGGGGGCAGGATGTCGCCCACGCCCCTGCCCGCCCGCCTGAGCGCGAGGTCGAGCAGGGCCAGTTCGAGGGCCGCCCGTGCCGCATGCGGGGCGACCACCCCTGCCACAGGCTCGCTGGGGAGCCATTCGTCCAGAACATCGAGATCGGCCAGGCTCCGGACATCGGGGAGCTCCCGGCCGGCGAGCCCCGGCCACCAGGCCTGCAACTGCGCGACCATGCCGTCCACGGTCTCGCCCGTGACATAGGGTCGTGGCAAACCCTCGCCATGCCCGACATGCCCCGCATCGTCTTCGACCCGGACGACGACGGCATCGCTGTGGGCCCGAACCTGGGTGCTGTGGGCAAAGGCCTCGACGAAGGGGATAGCCAGCGGCTGGATGACCAGACGCCTGAGGGTCACGCGCCGACCTCGGCCGGCATGGCCCCGAAGTACCGCTGGATGAAGACGTTCTCGCGCAGCGTGAGCTCGGCCACGGTGTAGGCGTCGACGGCCGGGATGTCGTAGTGGTCGGCAAACCGGACAAGCGTGTCGAGGCCTTCCTCGGCATGGCGGATATCGACCTCGGAGTGGTGAGTGAACCACGCGAGGCCCGCTTCAGGCATGGCGAGGATGCGCCCGAGGGCCTTGGCCATCCGGCTGGCCATCCGACTCAGCATGTACTCGAAGGCCACGGTCTCGACGAGCACGGCGTAGCCGACGTCGCGCAACGTGCCGTACAGCAGGGGCTCCGTCACGACCTTGCGAACGTCCTCGCGGGCCAGGGCCTCGAGCCGGGGAAGCTCATCCCCGAGACCGGCATATCGGACCACGTCACGAAGCATCTCGGGATGGCTGACGCCATCTTCTTCCTCGAGGCCCAGCTCCTCGAGCAGGTTGTGCAGGACGGAATCGCCGTCGTCCGGTGGTGCCACCGCGTACAGGAAAGCCAGGATCCGCGGGGACTTCAGGTGAGTTCGCGCCAGCTGCCGCAACAGATCCAGCGCCTCGTCGCGTGTGGCCTCGCCCTGCTCCAGGCGGACGAATCGCGCATCGGCAGCCAGTTCGGCCGTGCCCGCCTCGAAGAGGGCCCTAAGGCCCTGGTGCAGGTTGTCCATGAGCGTCTCCTTGGCATCGGGACAGGGACTCGGGTGAGCGGAAATCCATCAACCCTGTCGCCGGGCAGACGCACGCGGCTGCATCCGATAGAGCAACAGGCCACACTGACGAATCCACTTTAGCCTATCTTCCTCGATGGCTGCGTTGGCTGGATCATCCAGCATCAGGCCAAGTGCATCGCACTCCTGCTCCCGTACCCTCAAGATCAGGGGTATCGATGATGTCTCATGCGCTGTAGCCATCGCATCATCCAGCCAATCTGCCGCGGAAGGGTGATTCGGCAAGCCGGCCACGAGTGTCAGCAGAACCTCCACGCACAGTTCCCGAGCCTCGCGCGCCTGCAGGCCCTCCAGACATGACCGAAGCGCCATCTCCTGCTCAGGTGCCAGGTTGCCTGACGCGGCATCGCATCGGGCGACAGCCAGCAAGGCGCGCACCTGCGGAGAGGGCAGGCGACTGGCCCGGTGCTCCAGCATCTCCAGCCATCGCGGCCAGTCCGGATGGC
>JAYKIS010000081.1:0-52104 GCA_035286125.1 Candidatus Sericytochromatia bacterium | reverse complement strand
CATAGATACCCTGGAGGAATCCCTTGCCGAGTCTCGCCGGTGACATGCTCGAGGACGTGAGCTCCCCGATGGTCGTCTTCGACAGCGAGGAGCACTCGCTGGCTACCCCCCACGCCATCGACCTGGCGCGCGCCGCTTCGGCGGTCGAGGAGCCTGCCGAGGAAGCCGACCAGTTCGAGGACGCCCCGGAGGAAGCTCCGGCAGCAGGCAAGAAGGTCAGCGCCGCCGCCAGCTCGCACACGGAGCAATCGGATGACTCGATTCGGCTGTACCTGCAGGAGATCGGCCGTCGCCGCCTGTTGACCCACGCCGAGGAGCTGGAACTGGCGCGCAGGATTTCCCTGGGTGACGATCTGGCCAAGCGCCAGCTCGTCAGCGCCAACCTCAGGCTGGTCGTTTCCATCGCCCGCAAGCATCTGGGCCGTGGCCTCTCCTTCCTCGACCTGATTCAGGAAGGCAACATGGGTCTGATGCGTGCTGCCGAAAAGTACGACTACCGCAAGGGTTACAAGTTCAGCACGTATGCGACGTGGTGGATCCGTCAGGCGATTACCCGCGCCATCGCGGATCAGGGTCGGACCATCCGTGTTCCGGTCCATATGGTCGAGACCATCTCCCGCGTCAAGAAGACCATCCGCCTGATGAGCCAGAAGCTCGGTCGCCAGCCGAACGAGGCCGAGGTCGCAGCTGAGTTGCAGATCACGATCGAGAAGCTGCGCGAGATCACGAAGGCGGATCGCGAGCCCATCTCGCTCGAGACCCCCATCGGCAAGGATGATGATTCTCGCCTGGGCGACATCATCAAGGATCAGTACACGGCCTCGCCCCCGGCGACCGTCCTGAACCGGATGCTCTCCGAGGACGTGAACGACTTGCTCGAGACCCATCTCACGGAGCGTGAACTCTACGTCGTCCGTCGTCGTTTCGGCCTTGATGGCGAGACTCAGCGGACCCTGGAAGGCATCGGCCACGACATGGGTGTCACGCGTGAGCGTGTCCGTCAGATCGAGGCCAAGGCCCTGCAGAAGCTTCGGGGTTCCTTGCAGAAGGAGCAGCTCCGCGGTTACCTCAGCTAGAGGTTGGCCTCTTCCCAGCGCCCCGTGCCCCTCGGCACGGGGCGCTGGTCTTTGGGGTCCCACGCGTCGTCGGCTTGCGTGGGCGTGCCGGGAAGGGGAACATGCCATGCCATGACCAAGCCATCCCTGCTGACAGGCCGATTGGATCCTGCAGCGCTCGAACTCGACCCCGACCTCGTGCGGCGAATCCTCGTGGCCTTCCTGCGTGAGGAGACGGGCAAGGCGGGCTTTGGCCGGGTGGTGCTGGGACTCTCCGGGGGTATCGATTCGGCCGTGGTGGCGGCGTTGGCGGTGGCGGCCCTGGGACCAGAATCGGTGACGGTCGTGGCCATGCCCTACAAGACCTCGTCGCCTGACAGCCTGGCGGATGCGCAAGGTGTCGCGGACGCTCTCGGTCTCGAACTCATCGTGCAGCCCATCACGCCGATGGCCGATGCTTTCCTTGAGGCAGCGGGCGAAGCAGCCTCGGACCTGCGCCGGGGCAACTTGATGGCCCGCTGCCGCATGATCGTCCTCTATGACCGTTCGGCCGCTGAGCACGCTCTGGTCCTGGGGACCAGCAACAAGACGGAGCTCCTGCTGGGCTACGGGACCTTGCATGGCGACATGGCCTCGGCCCTGAACCCTGTGGGAGACCTCTACAAGACCCAGATTCGTCATCTGGCGCAGTCACTGGGTTTGCCGAAACAGGTCGTGAGCAAGCCCCCGTCTGCCGATCTCGTGCCCGGTCAGACTGACGAAGGCGATCTGGGCGATACCTATGCGGACCTGGATTTGTTGCTCCACGCTTCCATCGATGAGCGCCGGACCGCCGGTGAGTTGCTGGCGCTCGGCGTCGATCCCGGATTCCTCGACCGGGTGGGTCGCAGGGTGCGCACCATGCAATTCAAGCGACGCCCGCCGGTCATTGCCAAGATCTCGCCAAGGACTGTCGACAAGGACTTCCATCATCTGCGCGATTGGGGCACCTGATGGGCGCGGCTTCGGTATGATAAGGCAGTCCCGGAAGAGGAAAGCATGAGCCAGCATCACGAAGTCATCATCATCGGCAGCGGACCCGCCGGTTACACCGCAGGGATCTACGCTGCGCGCGCCAACCTCTCGCCCCTGCTTTTCGAGGGTGAGCAACCCGGCGGACAACTCATGCTGACGTCCGATGTCGAGAACTTCCCCGGCTTCAGGGACCCGGTGACCGGGCCCCAGCTGATGGGGGAGATGCGCGCCCAGGCCGAGCGTGTGGGCTGCACGATCCGGACCGAGAATGTCACGGAGGTCGATCTTGGTTCGACGCCGTTCAAGGTCGTGTCTGGACAGGGCAGCTGGACCGCGGATGCCGTCATCATCTCGACCGGCGCGACGGCGCGCTGGCTGGGCCTGCCAAGCGAACAGACGCTCATGGGTAGGGGCGTCTCCGCTTGCGCCACCTGTGATGGCTTCTTCTTCCGCAACAAGGATGTCGTCGTTGTGGGCGGTGGCGATACCGCCATGGAGGAGGCGCTCTACCTCGCGAAGATGTGCGCGAGCGTGACGGTCGTCCATCGCCGGGATTCCCTGAGGGCCTCGCGCATCATGCAGGAGCGTGCCTTGCAGCATCCCAAGTTGCGCTTCATCTGGAATGCGGTCGTCGATGACATCGTCGGCGACGCCAAGGTAGAGGCGATACGTGTCCGCGACGTCGTGTCCGGAGAAGTTCGCGATGTGGCGTGTGACGGAGTCTTCGTGGCCATCGGCCATCAGCCCAACACGGCCCTGTTCGCCTCGTGGCTCGAAACTGACGAGAACGGTTATCTCAAGACCCAACCCGGCTCGACGCGAACCAATGTGCCGGGGGTCTTCGCTGCGGGTGACGTTCAGGACCACGTCTATCGCCAAGCCGTGACGGCTGCGGGCACAGGCTGCATGGCCGCACTCGATGCGGAGCGCTGGCTGGCCGCTCGATCAGCGGGTGTTCCGGTCGCCTGAGGCGCGCTTCAGCGCAGACTCTCGACCAGGCGGGCCGCGTCCAGGCGGCCGTGGCCTGCCATCCGGTCGAAGCCCGGCGCGGACACGTCGATGGCCGTCTGCTGGATGCGGTCCTTGAGGGCGCCAGCGCTCATGTCGGGACGCACGGCCCAGGCCAGGGCGGCAGCGGCGGCGACATAGGGTGTTGCCATCGACGTCCCATCCAGGTAGTCGTAGTCAGGTGAGACAGGGTCGTAGACCGGGTAGGTCGGCGTCGTGGACAAGATACCCTCGCCCGGAGCGGCAACCGACATCCACCGACCGCGGTTCGAAAACGCTGCTACTTCGTCTGTCTGGCCTGTCGCACCCACGGCCAGAGTTTCGGGCAGGGCTGCCGGATAATTGGGTTCATCGCCCAGCATGGGGTCCATTCCGTCGTTGCCCATCGCGGCCACGACCAAGGCGCCTTGCGCGTGAGCCATCGTGATCGCATCGGCCAGCAATCGGCTTCCCCCGGCACCACCCAAGCTGAGGTTCAGGACCCGAGCACCGTGCTGGACAGCCCAGACAATGCCGGCTGCCACGTCCGCATCACGACCCGTCGTGTCGCCGGCCAGAACCTTGACAGGCATGATCCGGCAGCCCGGAGCCAAGCCCACGATGCCTTGGCCGTTGCCACCTTCAGCGGCGATGATGCCCGCTACATGTGTGCCATGACCATTGTCGTCCGCAGGGCCGATCGGTCCCTCCTGCCCGGGCGCTGTCGCATCCGGCAGGGTATTGATGCCCGCAACCAGGCGCGTGCGCAGGTCAGGATGGCCAAGGTCGACGCCCGTATCGATGACGGCGACGATGATGTCACGCGAACCTCGCGTGACTTGCCACGCCCGACGGGCTCCCACTGTCTCGAGGGCCCATTGCTGCGGGACGAGCGGATCCCCGAGCGAGGCGAGGACGCGCGCAGGCAGCAGTGTCCTCGATGCGCGGCCTGTTCGAGCCGGCCGCACAAGGCGCCGGATCCGCTCGGGTTCGGCGGTTGCGACCCACGCCTTGGGCCAGGCCGTCATCGAGCGCCCCACCACGACCGAGGCACCCAGTTCAGTCAGGTTGCGGACTTCGCGAAGGCCCTGCTTGCCCAGCCATTGGCGGAATGCTCCCGTGTCGACTCCGGGAGCACGCCTAAGGATGGTGCGCCCCGACAGCATCCGATCGGCTTCCCGGACTGAAGAACCCTGGCTCAGGGCCGGCGTCGCGGGGGAGGCTCCGCAAGCCGTCAGCGAGGCGAAGGCCAACAACGCCGACAGCGACCGCCAAGTGCGGTGGCGGCCGGACCAGCGGCTGATTCCCAAGCTCACGCCATGATTATAGGAAGAAGAGGTGAAGGGCTTGCCCCACCCGCGCCTCCGGGCATCACGCGTGCGCGCGGACCAGTTCCACCAGAAGTCGGACACCGACGCCCGTCGCACCCTTGGGGGTGTAGGGACGTCCCTTGTCTTCCCAAGCCGTACCCGCGATGTCGAGATGGGCCCACTTGTAGTCTTCGGCAAACTTCGCGAGCATCGCGGCCGCAGTAATGGTACCGGCCGGCCGACCCCCGCTGTTTTTCATATCCGCAATGTCGGACTTGATCTGGTCGTTGTATTCCTTCCAGAGCGGCAGTTGCCAGGCGCGTTCGTTGGCGCGCTCGCCGGCGGCGCGCACCGTGTCGATCCAGGCCTGATCGTTGCCCAGGAGACCGATGGCCTGCTGGCCGAGTGCGACGACACAAGCGCCCGTGAGGGTCGCGAGGTCGACAACGCCCCGAGGCTTGTAACGGCTCGCATAGGCCAGTGCATCAGCCAGGATGAGGCGTCCTTCGGCGTCGGTGTTGACGATCTCGATGGTCTTGCCGTTCATGGCCGTCAGGACATCACCGGGATGGGTCGCGGAGCCGCTCGGCATGTTCTCGGTGGCCGGCACCAGGCCGATGACCGGAACCGGCAACTTGAGCGCGGCAATGGCCTGCATCGCGCCAATGACCGCTGCACCGCCAGCCATGTCGTACTTCATCTTCTCCATGCCGTCTGCCGGCTTGATGGAGATGCCGCCCGAATCGAAGGTAATCCCTTTGCCCACAAGGACGAGCGGGTCACCCGTCACGCCCTCGGGGCGGTGCTCGAGAATGATGAAGCGCGGCGGCTGGGCGCCACGGGAACCCGCCGCCACCCCGAGGAACGCCCCCATCTTGAGGTCGGCAATCTGGTTCTCGTCCAGCACGGTGCATGCGAGGCCGACCTGCTTGGCCATCGCGGCAGCGCGATCCGCGAGGACCGTCGGTGTCACTTCGTTGGGAGGAGCCTGGACCAGATTCCGGCTGAAGCGCACGGCATCGGCAATCAGCAGACCCTCCGAGATCCCTGCATCGAAAGTCGCGTCAGCCTGTTCCCCGACCACGTCGATTCGGGTGACTTCGACGGGCGGCTCGTCCTGCTCGGTGCGATAGGCCGAGAAGTGCCAGGTTGCCAGGGCAGCGCCCTCGGCGACGGCCTGGCCTGCTTCCTTGGGCCCGACCGGGCTGGCGGGGATCACCAGAACGAAGGTCGGTTCCTTGTGGGCGACTGCAGCCTTGGCGGCCCTGCCCGCGAACTGCCGCAGGACTTCCGGCGTAGCGTCAGATTCCTTTCCGAGGCCCAGCACCACGACGCGGCGCGCACCCAGGCGGCCCAGCGTCAGCAGGTCCACGCTCTGGCCCTTCTTGGCCTTGAAGGTGCGGCGCGCCTGCAGGTCGGCGATGGCGCCGCCGAGCTTGACGTCGACTTCGCCCAGTCGGCCATCCAGAACCTTGTCCTCCCAGGCGCCCAGGATGAGCAGGGGCGAAGGTGTGTCGAGGCTGAAGGAAGCGCTGCGTGAAAGTTGCATGAGTCAATCCCGGAAAGACGATTCGGACATTTCATTCTAACACGCCTGAACTTGCGGGCACCGGGGCGTCCCCGGGTATGCAGATGGAGATGCCCTTGACTATCCGCACGCCTCTTGACCAGGTTCGGCCCGGTTCGGTTATTGCCGAGCCCGCGTTCCATCCGTTGACCATGCAGTTGCTGCTGCCCGCCGGGTCACCGTTGACTCCGCAAGCCATCTCGATGCTCGTGCGGTCTGGCGTGCGTCAGGTCGCGCTGATGGATTTCGAGGGCGTGCAGGATACGGTAGCGCCACCCAATCCGTTTGCTGCCCGTATCAGCGAGTTGCCCTCGTCTCCACCACCCGTCGCCGCAATCGTCTCGCACGGGGACACCCCGCCTCCGGCACCCGGGGTCGCGAGGCCCCAGCCGGGCGTGTACGCTCCGACGTTCCCCGAAGAACGGCTCGAGGTCGTGGCCCGCGAGGTCGTGACACGAAATTTCGCCGCGATCCGGGAGATAGAGCGTCAGTTCCACCAGTCATCCAGTGTCGACTTCCAGAAGGTGGACGGCTGTGTCCAGACGACGCTGCGCGAGATTGTTCTCAATCGCGAGATTCTCGAGTCCTTGGTGGATTTGAGGGTCTATGACGAATATACCTACGCCCATTCGGCCAACGTAATGAGCCTGGCTTTGCTCATGGGGGTCACGCTGGGCTTCAACTACGAGAAGTTGCGCGTTCTTGGCGTTGGCGCCATGTTGCATGACATCGGCAAGACCATGATTCCGGACTTCATCCTGAACAAGCCCGGGCGCCTGACGCCAGCCGAATTCGATGTCATCAAGACCCACCCGGAGCGCGGCCTCAAGATGATTGCGCACCATCGGTGGGCGTCACCTGACATTCAGGGCATCATCCTGCATCACCATGAGCGCTGGGATGGTCGCGGCTATCCCCATGGCCTGAAGGGCAAGGACATTCCCGAGATGGCTCGTATCGTCAGCGTCGTCGATGTCTACGACGCGCTGGTCTCGCGACGGGTCTACAAGGAACCCATGCCGCCCGACCAGGCTTACCAGCTCATCCTCTCGGGCATGAACAGCCAGTTCGAGGCCCGGATGGTCTGGGCCTTCCAGAACCTTATCGTCCCCTACCCCTGCAACGCCGTTGTCGTGCTTTCGAATGGCGATGTTGCCAAGGTCCGGCGTGTCAACAAGAACGATCCGCTCAGGCCTGTCGTCGACATGGAGGACGGTACCCAGGTGGATCTGGCCAGCCAGCCTGGTCTGGTCGTGCGGGATCTCTATCGTCCTCCCCTCGGCGATGCAGCCTCGGGAGGAGCCGGAACCGTCGCCAGTTGACGTCTCCCGGGCGTCAGCCCGGCATCCTCGCCGGCACCATGACAGCATCCACCATGCCGTGGAGGGCCAATTTGTCTGCGGGACAGACGGTCACGAGAACGCCGCCCAGCGTGACCTTGTCTCCGGCGACGAAGTAGAAGGGACAGATCCGTGCCCTTCCCTTCATGGATCGGATCGTATCCGTGGGCGTGTCGTAATATCGGACCTCGACCTTGCCCGGCTTGTGGAATGCCTGCAGCAGGTAGGGCGTGCCCTCATGCCACTTGCCCAAGGCCTTGTCGAGAACGCCTTCCCATTCGGCCTGAGGCAGGTCATGGCCGAAGGCGAGGCCTCGGCTGCCCCAGGCGAGTGGCGAGAAGCCCGAGGGCTTGACAACGAAGGTTCGCTCGCGCTTGGTTGCCGAGGCCAGATCCCGGAAATGGCCTGCCGGACGCTCGCCCACGAACAAGTCCGGGATCACGGCATGAGGGGGCATGGGTGCGGGGTCAAGGAGCCACGTCTGCGGCAGCAGTGAGCGCAGCTGATCCAGTCGTTCCTTGCCCATCTCCTGACGCCACCAGGCCTGCAGTTGCGGATGGTGGAGCAGGGCAAAGAGTCCCTTCTCCTCCAACTGCGGCTTGAATGGCGGCGTCACCGCCACCTTCTGCTTCTTGACGAGGTACTGGATGATCTCCGCCTTGGGGATGTTGGCCAGGTCGAAGAGCTCGAAGAAGCGATAGACGACATCGATGCGGCGGCCCTCGAGATGCAACCCCTCTTCGGTGAAGCCTAGGGCTTCCGGACGCAAGACGGCGCAGGCGAGTCCAATCTCGTTCAGGCGTTCGGCCAGGCAGGACATTTCCTCCCAGTAGTCGGAGGCCTCTTGCGAGATCACGATGGCGAGGAACGGATCGGTCGCGGCGGTCTGTGCCCGGATCATGCGGGCAAAGCCGGTCACCATGCCGTCAGACCCACCCACGATATCGTAGCCAAGCGGTCCATAGATGCGGGCCATCGAGTCCACGAAACCGATGCCGCCGGGGACGGAGTCCAGTTCGCAGCAGACGATCCGTCCCTCCTCCGTCACGACAAGGTCCGGACGGATGACGGCGGGCAGGTCGTGCTTGAAGCGGTTCATCCTGCTGTAGGCCACCAGGTGTCGCGGCTTGCCGAGGTCGAGCCATTCGGCGATCCAGCCCGGGGCCCTGCCGTGGACGCTTTCACCATACAGGCGGTTCGCCCCCTTGAGGAACGCGAGCAGGACGGGGCCCAGATCTTCCAGGGTACGGACGAGGCCAGGTGTCATGCAGAAGGGCTCCGGCGCGATGCGCCACGCCGTATTCTGGCCTTCGGGAAGATCCCGCCGGTTCTGGCGGAAGACCGGCTGTCGTCCAGCCGCCTCGTTGATGGCCTGGGCGATGCGGCGCGCCTCCTCGGCGTCCGGTGCCGGGCAATCCCCCTGCACCCCGGTCGTTCGGGCGTCGTTCAACCGTTGCCACCCGCCATCTTCACGACAAAGGCCACGAAGGCGATGACCAGCAGCATGACGAGGAACAAGCCGAAGGAGTTGCCTTGTCCCTCCGAACCCTCAGGCTCCGTCGGGATGACCTCACCGAGTGGCGTTCCGTCATCGACCATCTGCTCGGCCTTGAAGCCCTCTTCCGCGCTGGGTGGGGGCAGCGTGATGCCGGCATGCCGGGGAGCCTGCCGATGGCTTGCCACATCCTCGGCCACGAGGGGGGCACCACAGTGCTTGCAGAAGCGACCTTCATCCTTGAAGCCGCAAGATGGGCAAATCATGCCGGGTTCTCCTCGAGAGCGTGGACGGGATGGGGGGTGAGACTGCGCAAGATAAGCCAGAGGCCCGCCAGAGCCGAGAGAACGCAGGCGACCTGAGCGGCCCGGACCACTCCCCACGGCAGGCCAAGCATCAGGGCATCGGTCCTTAGCCCTTCGATCCAGAACCTGCCCGAGCTCCAGATGAGGAGGTAGAGGCCCGTGACCTTGCCTGCCGCCGGCCGATTCCGAAAAGCCACATGCATGAGGCCAAGCAGGCCAACCAGATCCCAGCACGACTCGTACAGGAAGGTCGGGTGGAATCGGGTCGTGTCGGGCCACGCGAGCATGTCGTCAAAAGGTGGCAGACGGCGGTGCCCATCGATGGCGATACCCCAAGGCAAGTGACCCGTGGCATCCTGCAGCCAGGCAGGCCAGCGCACCGGCGCGAGGGCTGGTACGCCATAGGCCTCCTGGTTGAACCAGTTGCCCCAGCGACCGATGGCCTGGCCCAGCAGCAAGCCGGGTGCGAGCACGTCCAGAAGATGCAGCGGATGCCGGACGTGACGCCGCGCGATCAGCAAACAAGCGAGCGTCCCGGCCAGAACCCCGCCATGGATGGCAAGGCCGCCCCGCCAGGGCATCAGGGCCTCGAGCGGGGCATGCCTGTAGACGTCATCCCACTTGAAGACCACGTACCAGAGTCGGGCACCGACGAGTGCAGCGGCTCCTCCCCAGACGACGACGTCCGTCACGAGGTCCGGGCTGAGGCCGCGGTACGGCGCCAGCATCCGCGAAAGGCACAGGCCGGCCAGGGTCCCGGCGAGCAACATCAGGCTGTACCAGTGCAGGGACAGCGGTCCGAACTCCACGGCGACGGGTTGCACAGCCTGTCAGTCTAGCACGCCGTGATTTCAGGGCCGCGGCGTCTCCCGCTTGTCCTGCAGAACGACGTGGACCCTTGCTGGCGGGATGAAGCCCGTCACGTTGCCGACAACCTCGAAGACATAGTCAATTTCCTCGGGCACGGACCCGCTGGTTGCCTCGCTCTGGCCGGGCAGGCTGGCGAAGTCCCAGCGCAGGTTGGCGGCCTGACCCGGTTCGAGAGGGGGCAGTAGGACGGAGCCCGTGGCAGGCAAGCCGGGACAGGGCCGCAGGGCCGTGTAGTCCAGTCGGATGGCGCCGACATCGGCCTGTGTCTGGTTCCGGGCGCGAAGCCGGAAAGAACCGCTACCCGGGAGGGCCAGAAGGCCGGGGCCCAGATCAGATTCGAAGGAGATTTCGTAGTCCAGCATGGGCTCCGGCCAGCTTTCCCCCAGTACGGTGGCGGGGACGGCCGAAGCCGTCGATCCGGGCAGGGCTGCCGCTGGGCCGGGATGTGCCGTGTCGGGCAGTGGAGGAAGGCGGTTTTCCAGGGTGGACATTGTCACGGGGGCAGGCCCTGCCTTCTCCGGCAGCGTGGCTGCTTCCGGCAAGGCTGCGGCCACCATCGCCGCCATGGCGAGGTTCGCCAGCCGCATCAGGCCTCCGGCCTGCTGCGGCGTGTGGTCGCGCGCCGCGGCCGGGCGGCGGGGACCAGCGGATCGTCGGGGCGAATGGCCTCCAGGGTGTCCTTGTAGCCCTGTGCGATGTACTCGCGAAGCAGCGCAGGCTTGAAGAAACCGTCGAAGACCCCGCCGTTCAGGCCGCCTGCCGGGGCAATCGGCACGAGGCGTACGATACGTCGCGACAGGAAGTCGTCGGTGCCCTTGAACCCTGCGGCGCGACACAGCGCATCGTTGCGATCCGATCGTCGGGTCTTGCCCTTGGCGTCCTTGTCGAGGAACGGCCCAAGGAGTTCGAGTTGCCGATTGACCCGGACGACCTTGCGGTAGTTCGCGATGATGAATCGTCCCGCCATGACGGTCATGACCCTGCCCATCATATTGGGCAGGGTCGGGGCCATGTCGAGGTCCTCAGAAAGAATCGTCGGGCCGAGGGAAACCAGGATGGTGTCGACCTCGGGATCCAGCTTGATGGCCCGACCGACGGGCGCGCAGTCCATCATGCCGCCATCCACGTGGTAACGGCTTTCCCCGGCCTCGTCCGTCACCGTTCGGGGCGGAAAGACGAAGGGGAAAGAGCTGGAGGCCAACAGGCGATTGCTGAGGCGGGGCAGGAACTCCTGCCATTCCTCAAGGGTCCGCTGGCGCCAGGTGAAGTCCTCGTAGTGCGAGAACCGGGCATCGATGTCCATGTTGTCCGTCATGACCGTCGCGCCCTGCAGGTTGGTGGTAACCACGCTGAGCGTGACTTCGCGGACGACCTCCGAGACGGGAAAGAGCCGGGCGTCGAGGAGCGTCTGCAGGAAATCGTGCGAGATGAGGGCCGCGAACTCGCCGCGAACCAGCTTCTCGAAGGCCACGAGGGTATCCCAGCCGATTCGGGGCATGTATTGCCTGCGCAGCGGATCGATGCCGAGGCGTCCGAAGATGCTCGCCAGCGAACGGGTCGCCAGATCCGTGTCGGGCGCCCGTTGGCCACCGTCGTAGAGGTTGCGGGCGTTGACCTTGTGCTCCCAGAGCCAGCAGAGATCCTCGGCCACCACCTCCGGCCGGAAATTGCCGTGGGCGATGGCGCTCGCGGCGAAGGTGCCGTTGATGGCCCCGGCGGAGATGCCGACGATCACGTCGGGCGTGACCTGCCGCTCCGCCAGTGCCTGAATGACTCCGGCCTCGTAGGCGCCCTTGGCCACACCGCCCGTGAGGACCAGCGCGACCTTGCCCATGGCTACCACCTGTTCATGACTGCTGCTTCCGCGACCCCGGCGCCATCGGAAGGGATGCCTCTGTTTGTACCCCAAGTAGGGACACGGCGTGGTGATCCCTGTCCGCTTCCCGGTACGGCTTTGTCGGGACTTCAGGGATTCTTAACCTTGTTTTGGGCGAATGGCGCAGGGTCATCACCGATAATCCGACCATGAAGATGCGTCACCGTCAGATCATGGGTTCGGTCCTGCTCGCGGCCGGAGTGCTTCTCCCGGGCTGTGGCAAGGTCGACGTGGCGACTCAGGTGCCCGTCGGTGGTGGCTTGCCCGCCGGTTACCGTCAGCCCAGCCAGGCTGCCCAGACGCCGGCACCCGTGACGTACCCCGGGACCATGCCTATCGCGGCTCCCCCCGCCTCAACTCCGGTGGCGACACCTGTCCTGCAGATGCCGCGCCTGCTTGCTGCCGTCTCCAGGTTCGACAACGGCATTGCCTTCGGCTTGCTGGGCACCAAGGTGGCCCACGTCGAACTGCGCAACCCGACCCAGGTGCCGCTGCGCGCGACCCTGAAGGTCCAGTTCACGGACAACGGTGCCCCGCTGGCCGATCGGGTGCAGACCCGTTCCGTCGAAGTTGCGCCCGGGGCTGTCCAGACCGTACAGTTCACGGACAAGCACTGGAAGATCGACGGTGCGACCGTCACGGTCCAAGATGAGTCTTCCCTTGCGGGTTCCGGGCAGACCGGTACCATCCCGGGTATGCCGGGCGGTTATCCGGGCTACTGAGGCCGAGCGGGTGTCATCCCCGTCGTCGTGGCCTGCGAACCCTTGCCCGATCGGGTAGGATGGCGCCATGAAGTTCTTCCTTGACACCGGCAACGTCGCCGAAATCCGCAAGGCCGCCGACCTTGGCATGCTCGATGGCGTCACGACGAATCCATCGCTCGTGATGAAGGAGGGCGTCGATCACGAGGCGCTGATCCGCGAGATCGTCGCCATCTGCTCGGGGCCCGTCAGCGCGGAGGCCATCAGCCTCGATCATGACGGCATGATGGCCGAGGCCCGCCGCTTCGTGACGTGGGCTCCCAATGTGGTCGTGAAGTTGCCATTGACGCCCGAGGGTCTCAAGGCGGTGCGGACGTGCCACGCCGAAGGCATCCGAACCAACGTGACCCTGTGCTTCAGCGTGAACCAGGCCCTTCTGGCCGCCAAGGCCGGTGCCACGATGGTGAGTCCCTTCGTGGGCCGGGTTGACGACGTCGGCCAGGAAGGCATGGCCCTGATTGGTGAAATCCTCGAGGTCTATCGCCAATACGGCTTCGCAACCGAGGTGCTCGTGGCCTCGGTGCGTCACCCTCAGCACGTTGCCCAGGCAGCGCTTATGGGCGCCCACATCTGCACGATGCCCTACAAGATTCTCGAGCAGCTCTACCAGCATCCCTTGACGGACGTGGGCATCCAGAAGTTTCTCAAGGACTGGGAGCACCACCGGACGGCACTCGCCCGGCCCTGAAGCCATTCGCCCGGACGTCGGCTGCACTCGGTGACGCACGTACCTGCACCGGGGCGGTCGTCGGTGCAGGCTGGGATCATGCTTCATGTCATCTGCGGGGCCTCGCGTACGGGCCGGATCCAACTGCCGCTCGTGCTCTCGAGTCCCGATGGCGGTCAAGTCTACAAGGGGGTCTCGGCCGAACTCGATGCCGGGGGCTTGGTCTTCATCGCCCATGACCCTGTTGCCTGGCACGGTTTCGAGCCTATGGACCTTGCCTTGCCTTGCCCGGAAGGTCTCGTGACGGTCAAGGTCCAGTGGGAAATCAGGGGCCACGCCAGAGTGTGGCGCCTCGACTTCGTGGCCGGGCAGGATGAGTTGTTGTCGGGCTATCGTCAGTTGCTTGCCGAGTCGGGCGGGGTTGCGACAGGCAAAACGACCCGGAGAGTCACGGAGCCTCGCCGTGACGAGGCGGCGACCATTCGCCGGATGCTTCGCAGGATCGCGGGTTCGGGCCGGCTGGAGGCGACGTCCTCGGCTGTTTGACGGACTGTTAGCTTTCTGCTAAGTTGGCGTGTCAATCGGGCCCTCCTGTCTTGGGCTGCCCGATCCCATTCCCGACATGCAAGCACCAACACAGCAGCGCTCCGCCGAACTCGACGAGTTGCCGGTGCTGGGTGCGCTCCGTTATGGCCAGGCGCCCGGTGCCACTGTTCCGGTCAACCTGGCCGGCCTCAGCCGAACGACGGGTCGTGCGCAGGACGGTCTGCTCGGCGCCGGTCGCATGATCTTCAGGGGGCGGTGGCGGCCGCCTGTGGCCCGGATCGGGGTGCCGATGGCGCCTGCCGTCGAGGTCGCGTCCGGTGACGTGCCGGTCTTCCGGACCCAGACCGACTGGCGGGCTGTCCGCGTGCGGAGGCAGCAGCAGGATCGCTTGGCTGCGTGGGTAGGTGGGGGCCTTGCGGGTTCTATTGTCCTTGCTCTCGTCGTCAAGGGTTTTTTCGGGCAAGGTCTCCCGGATGTCGAAGCCACCGCTTCCGTACAGCCCCCTTCCGTCGTGGCGGAAAGTCCGGCATCACCTCGTCCGGATCAGCGGTCTGCTGCCGGCCCGTTGCCCGGACTCGGTGCCGAGTCGACCATCGACGGGCCGCTGCTGCCACCACTGCCGGGCCTTCGTGAGGGCAGGCCGGATCGTGCTGCCCCCGTCAAACCTCACAAGGTCAAGCTGCGCCCTCGTGACACGGCAGAGCGCATTGCCCGGCGATTCGGCCTCAAGGTCAGGACTATTCATCTCGCCAATAACATCCACGCGAACTCTGTCCTCCGTGTCGGACGTGTCCTGACGGTGCCGCCGGCGGACGGTTTCTACCACACCGTGGCTCGAGGCGAGACCCTTCCTGCCCTGCTGCGTCGCCACAAGGTCTCCCGCGAGGCTTTCATGCGGTACAACCCCGGATTCAGGCGCCTCAAGCGCGCTTCCGTGGTCTTCGTGCCCAGCCTTGAGGGGACTTCGCCCGTCAGGCCCCGTCGCATGACTGTTTCCCACCGTGGCCTGTTCGAGGATATCGGTCGTGCCGTTGGTGACGCGTTCCGTTGGCCGATGAGTCGCCACTCGGTTTCGAGCGGGTTTGGTCCTCGGGGGGGGCACTACCATCCTGGGATCGACATTACCTCTCCCGTGGGAACGCCCATCCGTGCAGCACGTGGTGGCGTGGTCGTGAGCACAGGGTGGGAAGGCGCCTACGGAAAGATGGTCGAGATCGACCATGGGGGCGGAGTTCATACGCGTTACGCCCACGCGAGTCGCATTCACGTGACGGCAGGTGACCGGGTCGATGCCGGCGATGTCATCGCAAACGTGGGCATGACAGGACGGACGACCGGACCCCACCTGCATTACGAAGTCCGGATTCACGGCAGGGCCGTCAATCCGCGTCGATTCCACTAGGGACGTTCGCGGTCGGCGACGGCGGGGCCGAGGGCCTCTGCCACGTCGCGGGCGCGAAACGGCTTCAGGAGGATGCCGTGGGCCCCGGCTTGCTGTGCCGCGCGACGCTGGTCTTCGGAGACAGAGGCCGTGTGGGCAAGGACACGCAGTCCCTCGAGGTCCGGGTGCTCGACCAGACGTCGTATGAGCTCCAGACCATCGTAGCTGCTGCCGCGAAGCTTGAGATCAATCAAGGCGGCATCCGGACGGGGCTCTTTCAGGGCAAGCTCAAGCCCCTCTTCCGCCGTGCTCGCCGTCAGGGCCTCGCAGCCCAGTGCCACGACGATCATGCGCAAGGCCTGCAGGGTTATGGCCTCATCCTCGACAATGACGATGCGGGGTGCCCTCACGCCAGGTTCCTCCCGAAAGGCACGAATGCACCACCTCCGCGGATCTCCTCAGAGCGATCGGCCGCTGGACCCGCCAGCGGGATCAACAGGTCGACCGTGGTTCCGGTGCCTTCCGTGGAGGTCACCGTGACCCTGCCGTTCATGAGTTCGGTGAGATGTCGGACGATGTTGAGGCCGATGCCAGCGCCCGCAAACGCCTTGGTCGAGGAGCCATCGACCTGATAGAAGCGTTCGAAGAGATGAGGCAGCGCTTGAGCGGGAATGCCGATGCCCTCGTCACAGACGGACAGGATGGCATGGTCTCCCTCCTTTCGCGCCCGAACCGTAATGCTGCGACCGTCAGGCGTGAACTTCATGGCATTGGAGAGCAGGTTGCGAAGGATCTGGGCCAGGCGTTCGCCATCGGCAAGCAGGTCGGGCAGATCGGGTTCGATGGCCGAGGTCAGCCGCTGGGCGCGCTTGCTTGCGAGAGGGCGCAGCGCGGCCACGACACCCTCGATAAGGGCACGCGGCGGGACCGCCTCGGGGTGCAGCGCGAGCACGCCGGATTCGAGCCGATTCAGGTCCAGCAGGTCGTCGACGAGACTTGTCAGTCGGTCGGCGCCCTCCAGCATGAAGCCGACAGCTTCTCGCTGCCCGGGCGTCAGGCTGCCCAGCAGGCCATCCTCAAGGCTTGAGCCGTAGGCCGTGATGAACGTGATCGGTGTTCGCAACTCGTGGCTGACATTGGCGAGGAAGTCCGATTGCAGTGCATCCATCCGGCGCAACTCGTGGACGAGTGCCGTCAGGCGCTCGTTGGCCTCCTCAAGGGCAAGCCCACGCTCGAGCAGGCTGGCATTGGCATCTTCGAGCGCACGCGTCCGTTCCTGCACGAGCGTGCCGAGGCCCTCATTGGCCTCCGCCAGTTGCTGGAATTGGGCGTGGATACGGGCTGTGAGGCTTGCGTAGGCCATCTCGAGCTGGCGGTACTCCGTGACGCCTTCGGGTCCCTGGGGCAAGGTGTCCGGAGGTGCGGGCGGTGCAGCTGCAGCTTGGTCCATCCGGCGGGCCAGATCCTCAAGCGGGCCGAGCAGCCACCGCCCGGTCCAAAGGGCCAGCAGGAGGCTGAGAATGCCGGACATCGCGATGGTAAGCAGCGTGGCGCGAAGGTCTTGCAGGACGGGCGAGCCGACGGACGTCGCCGGGTGGCTGACGACAATCCCCCATCCCGTATCCCCGATGTGCCGGTAGGCCCCGAGCCTATCCTCGCCGTCGACCAGGTCGCCGAAGAAGTTCGAGACATACTTGACGCTGCCATCCTTTCCGGAGAGCAGGCGGCTGACAGGCTCGAGGTTCTGCAGGTTGCGGCCCGGACGGAAGTTCTGGGCGGCAATCAGGGTCCCGCGTTGGTCCACGAAGAAGATATAGAACTGATCCGTGCTGCGGGTCTGGCTGACGAACTCCTGCAGCAGGAAGTCGAGGCGCAGAACCAGCCTGTAGGCTCCGAAGCTCCCGCCCGCCGCGCGCGGCAACGGGAGGCAGAGGGACACGACAGGGCGGCCGAGGCGACGGGATTTGACATATCCGCTGGCGCGCGGCCGTCGATCGATGATGCTGGCTGCGGCCAGCAGCCGGTCGTCCTCGATGCCCGCGTCAGGACCCGGGCGGGACGACGCAACGGGCCGCCCTGACCTGTCCAGGATATCGATCGCGGCGAGGATGGGCAGTTCGGAAACCAGGCGTCGCAGTATCGCCGGCGACTGCTTTTCAGCAGTCGAAAGGCCCTCGACGGCGTGGCGCGCCTGCGCCAAGGCGAATACGAGATACCGTTCGGCCAGCCTCGCCGTGCCCATCGCCTGGGAGAGGCTGGCACCCTCGATACGTGACAACTCCCGCCTGTGCTGCTGGATTGTGGCGTAGCTGGAGATGCCGAGTGGCACCAGCATCGCCCCGAGCAGCAGCAGGAACAGCCAGAGCTTGAGCGGTCGTCCGCGTATCGGGCGCAGCAGGTTCAAGTGGTGCGGGTCTGAGGTTCGGGATACTCGAGCCGAAGGACTCCCCGGGCCACATGCCGATTGCCGCCTCTTGCGGCCACGCGATGGCGCAGTCGGGTCCTCAGGCCCCTGGACGCGATCGGTCTGGTGCGGATGAGCGGCGAGGAAGCGGCCATGTCGTCTCCGTATCGTGGTTCCCGAAGCAGGAACCAGCCCTCCCATACCCGCAGCCGGCGAAAGTCAGCGGTACCCGGTGCCACCGGGGCGAGTTTTTCGGAGCAGGTGCAAGTGGTGGACGGGATCGTCAGACCCGAAGGCCGCGACGCCCAGCGCGGCGAGTGTCCGACAGTCCCCATCATGGCGTGCCGTCCAGGCGATCACCGGCAATTCTCGTGCCCGGCAGGCGGCAACGGCTTCCTGCTTGATGGCGTCGGCTCTTGGCCACCACGCATCGGCGTCCAGCCCGGAAAGCACATCCACGGGGTCCGGTCCCGGTGTGTCCTCGAGAAGGCCGAGCGGCATCTCCGGAAGCAGGGGGCGAAGGATACGGAGAAGGTCTGCGTCGAAACTGATGACCATGAGCTCGCGGGCGGCGGGCGCTTGCCGGATGATGGCCGCCAGAGCCGCACAGGCCTCGCCATCATGGCCGTGGGCCGGTTTGACCTCGATCACGAGGCCACGCCCCGTTCCGGTCCTTGCGAGCACGGACGCGAGCAAGGGCGGCGGTTCGGTGGTCCAGGCGCGCCCCGCCAAACCGTCGTTCCCAGCTATGTCGCAGGCGAGGCCATGGGTCCTTTCCAGCGTCGGGTCATGAATGACGAGCCATCGGCCATGCGCCGGACATCGCATTCGACGACGGCCAGACCCTTGTTCCATGCCGCCTCGAAGGCCTCGATCTGGTTCTCGCCGTGTCCCGGCGTCCGACCCATGCCCCGGTGGCCAATGACCACGGGGTGACCCGGATCAGCATCGAGCCACGCTGGCCTGCGGCTCAAGCGTGTGCGTCCGGTCGCACGTCTTCGGGAGACAGGGGCAGCTCGAGCGCACGGAAGTTATCCTCGACCTGCGCGACGGTCTTGCAGCCCACGGATACGGTGGTCACACCGGGATGCATCAGGGGGAACTGCAGGGCAGCCTGAGCCATTGTCCTGCCCGGTCGCTCGAGCCTGCGCCAGCCGGCTGCGGCTCGGGCGCGATCCGCCACGTACTGGGCCGGCCACATGTGGCGGATGTCGCCGTGGGCCCACCGATGATGGCCCTCGGTGCGTCCTGCGAGGAAGCCATTGGCGAGCGCCTCGCGGACGATGATGCCGACTCCTGCCTTGCTGGCCTCCTCCAGCAAGGTCTCCTCGGCCGCCCGGTGCAACAGGTTGTAGGGCACGAGAAGGAAGGCGGGCGCTCCGGTCCTTATGGCGTCCAGGCCTTCCTGCATCTGGTGGATCGAGACGCCATAGTGGCGAATCAGACCCTCCTGGCGAAGCATTTCGAGCGTCTCGTACAGACGCACGTCCCCGACCACCTGCGGCGGCGGGTTGTGCAGCATATAGCAGTCCAGCACGTCACGGCGCAGCCGCTTCAGGCTCTTCTCGAGCGCAAACCGGATGTAACTGGGATAGAAGTTGAGCCGGACCGTATCCAGCTGGCCGTAGAAGTCCGCCCCGACCTTGCTGCAGAACCGGACTTCGGACTTGTCCCCCAGCACTTCGCCAATCAGGGCTTCCGAGTGACCGTGCCCGTAGACGTCCGCGGTCTCGACGAAGCGGCAGCCCATCTCCCAGGCGCGTGCGAGGGCCCGGCGACTCTCGTCGTCGTCTGTAGGACCGTAGGAGTTGCCCTGGTCGTTGCCGCCGATAGCCCAGCCCCCGAAGGACAGGACGGGCAACTCGAGTCCGGTCCTGCCCAGGGTACGGACGGGCAGTGGGCCCGGGGGAGTGACAACGACGGATGATGCAGGGCCCTGCGTCATCTGGGGCAGTTCCGGGGCGGATGATTCGCTCATGGCACCCATGCTACCTTGGGCCGCTTCAGGTCCGGCGGGCCGTACCATTGCTGATGATGCCCAAAGCCCGGCCGGATCGCACGCCATCGCGGCGGTACGAAAACCAGACATCCGGTTGGCACAGGGTGCAGAGGCCGACGTCGTGAATCCGTGCGACGGGCACCCCAGCGGCGCGAAGCTGTGCCCGGGCCACAACGGCAGGAGAGACTCGCGCCTTGCCGCGGCTGCGATCGACCCAGGGGGGAGAGCCTTGCTCGTCCTGGGGAGACAGCCCTCCCGCAAGAGCCAGAGCCGTTTCGAGGGCCGAAACCACCTCGTCGCCCACCTCGTAGCAGCAACTGCGCGCCGATGCCCCGATGAGGAAGGTCAGCTTGGCGGCCGGGACCCCCAGGTCCTGTGCCGCGCGGGCAAGCGTCCCGGGCACGACGCCCCCTGCTGTGCCGCGCCAGCCGGCGTGGATGGCCACGACAACCCCATGCGGGCGTCCGTCCACGGGGTCGGGTGCCCACGCCAGCAGGGGCGTGCAATCCGCCACGCCGACCGCGATCGCCGTATCCGGAAGGTTGGTCAGCAGGGCGTCTGCACGGGTACCGGCCGGGATGCCCGAGTCTCGCGTGACCACGAAGGCCTCGGCGCCGTGGACCTGATCGGTCGTCAGCCAAGGGCGATCCAGGCCCAGGTCCTGCCGAATCAAACGCAGGTTCCTGTCGACATGCGCTGGATCATCCCCATGGCGGACGCTGATGTTCAAGCTCGCAAAGGGGCCTGTCGAGAGCCCGCCGGTCCGTGTCGTGAATCCGTGGGCCGGAGCATCAGAGCCTGTCCAGGTCAGCAGCCGGTTCCCGGTCGTCCAGCTCCACCCGTCGGGGAGCTTCGTCATCACGAGACGTGTGTGACAGCAGGACCCGACAGCACGGCGTCGCAGCGTGCGCAGCATCCGCGTTCCGGAGTCAGCTCGACGACCTGCTTCCAGCATCGAGGGCACTTGTCTCCGCCGGCGTGCGCCACGGCCAAGGCAGCGCCATGGGTCACACGCGACACGTTGAAGAACTCGGCCAGTTCATCTGCCTGCAACGGCAGTTCCGGCAACTGCACCACGGCCTCGACGGATGAACCGATGGTCTTGGCTTGCCGCGCATGCTCGAGCTGGCCCTGGACTTCCTGACGCATCGCCATCAGGCGGTCCCAAAGCGCCACGTCGGCATCGCCAACCTGCCAGTTCTCGGGCACTTCAGGCAGGTCGAGCAGGAACACGCTCGAGGCACCCGTGCGCATGGGGGCGGGAAGGTGGTCATGGATGTCTTCGGCCAGATGGGACAACACCGGGGCGACGAGGGTCATCAGGGCCATCAGTTCGTGGGCCATCACGGTCTGCGCGGCGCGACGCCCGGAGGCATCGACTGCCGCGGCGTAGAGACGGTCCTTGGTCACGTCCAGGTAGAACGCCGAGAGATCGACCACGCAATGATTCTGCAGGACCTGGTAAAGACCCTGGAAGGCCACTTCGTCATAGGCGACGCGGACCTTGCGGATGACTTCTCCAAGTCGCACCAGCGCCATCCGGTCCAGAAGGCGCATTTCGGCAAAGGGCACGCTGTCCGTCGTCGGGTCGAAGTCATGAAGGTTGCCCAGAAGGAATCGAGCCGTATTGCGGATCTTGCGGTAGACCTCGGCAAGTTGCTGCAGGATCAGGTCACCAATCCGGACATCATTGGTGATGTCGACGCTGGAGACCCACAGGCGCAGCACATCCGCGCCAACCTTGCCAATGACGGCATCGGGATCCACGACGTTGCCCAGGCTCTTGGACATCTTGCGCCCCTGGCCATCCAGGGCGAATCCGTGGCTGACGACGGTGCGGTAGGGCGCATGACCCGTGGTCGCTACTGCCGTGAGCAGCGAACTCTGGAACCAGCCACGGTATTGGTCCGAGCCCTCGAGAATCATGTCGACGGGCCAGCCCAGTCCACGCACACGACAGACGGCCTCGTGCGTCACCCCGGAGTCGAACCAGACATCCATGATGTCCGTCTCCTTGCGGAATTCGGTGCTGCCACACGAGAGACACGCCGTTCCCCCGGGCAACAGGTCCCTTACCGGCCTGGCCCACCAGGCATCGGTCCCTTCACGGGCGACGATATCCGCGACGTGGGCTACGGTCGACGCATCCATACGCGGTGTACGGCACGACGTGCAGTAGACGACAGGAATCGGCACGCCCCAGGTACGTTGACGCGAGATGCACCAATCCGTGCGGCCCTCGACCATGCGACGGATCCGATTCTCGCCGGAGGCCGGTTGCCACTTGACCGTACCGATCGCGGCCAGGGCCTGGTCGCGGAAGCCCGAGACCGAGGCGAACCACTGCTCGGTGGCCCGGAAAATGACGGGTTGGTGGCACCGCCAACAGTGCGGATAGCTGTGGCGGTAGGCGGAAGAGGCGAGCAGGCTGCCTCGCTCTTCGAGGGTCTCGAGAATGACGGCGCCACCCTCCTTGAGGGTCTGTCCCGCCACGAGAGGACCGGCCTCGTCGGTGAAGACGCCCTTGTCGTCGACAGGAGCAAGGATGGCAAGGCCGTGCCGAATGCCGACGTTGTAGTCGTCGTGGCCGTGGCCCGGGGCGGTATGGACCAGGCCCGAGCCGGCCTCGAGAGTGACGTGGTCTCCGGTGAGAACCGGGCTGACTCGGTCGATCCAGGGATGCCGGTACCGGGTCCCCTCGAGGTCTCGACCCGGGAAGGGACCGGCGACGACGGTGGCATCGGCCAGTTCGGGAACCTCGGCGCGCAGGGCCTCGAGCCGTCCTTCGGCCACGACGAAGCGGCCCTTGTTGGATGCCACGACGACGTAGGCAAATTCGGGGTGGACGCAGATGGCAAGGTTTGCCGGCAGTGTCCAGGGCGTGGTGGTCCAGATGAGCAGGCTGGTACCCGCCAAGGCAGCCAGAGGAGAGGCCTCGACGGCGAAGCCGACGTGGGCCGAGGTGGAAACGTGGTCTTCGTACTCCACTTCGGCTTCCGCAAGGGCGGTCCGGCACATGGCGCACCAATGCACGGGCTTCAGCCCCTTGTAGATGTGGCCGTTGGCTGCCATCCTGCCGAAGACACGAAGTTGTTCGGCTTCGAATGCAGGGTCCAGCGTGACGTAGGGATTTTCCCAGTCGGCGAGGACACCAAGGCGCCCGAAAGCCTCCTTCTGGCCGGCGATGCTGCGTACGGCAAAATCCCGGCACAAGGCACGCAGCGCTAGCGGATCGAGGTCCTTTCGCGCCTTCAGCTCCTTCAGGGCTGCGACCTCCGTCGGCAGGCCGTGCGTATCGTAACCCGGCACGAAGGGAGTCTGGTAACCCGACATCGCCTTGGACTTGACGACGATGTCCTTGAGGATCTTGTTGAGGGCGTGGCCGATGTGGATACGACCCGAACTGGAGTAGGGCGGGCCGTCGTGCAGCACAAAAACAGGCTTGCCCTGACGGGCCTTCAGGAAGGACGCGTACAGGCCCATCTCCCGCCAGCGCGCCTGCAATGCGGGCTCGCGTTCTGCGGCATTGGCCCGCATCGGAAAGTCCGTCTGCGGGAGGTGCAGCGTCTCCTTCAGGATCGGGGCCTCGCGGACGACGGGGCGTGCGTCCGGAGGAACGCTGGCAGCTGGGCACCGCCGTCACTGTCCTCGGCAACGCTGGAGGCGGCTGTCGATGCACCCTGGGTCGTGTGCAGGGGGACGACAGCGTAGGCCGTGCGGTAGCCCACGCCTTCCTGCCGCCCCTTGAATCCGGTGGCAATCACGGTGACCTGGACGGCACCCCCGAGGGTCTCATCCCAGATGAGGCCCACCTTGGTATGGGCTTCGGGGTGGCTTTCGGCACGAATGACGGCCATGGCCTCATCCATCTCGTGCAGCTTGAAGTCCGCCTGCGCGGCGCGAATGTTGACGATGAGCCCGGAGGCACCCTGGAAGCTGGACTCGAGCAGCGGAGAAGCGATGGCCTGTCGCGCAGCCTCGGCAGCACGGTCCTTGCCGGTCGCCATGCCCATGCCCATCAGGGCCGAACCGGCGCGCGCCATGATCTTCTTGACATCCTCGAAGTCGATGTTGAGGTAGCCGGGTGCGACCACGACATCCGAGATAGTCTGCACGGCCTGGCGCAGCAGGTCGTCCGCGGCCTTGAAGGCGTCGACCAGGGGCATGTCGCCGAAGTGTTCGCGAAGGCGTTCGTTCGGGATCACGATCAGGGCGTCGACCGCAGCCAGCAGGTTGCTGATGCCCTGAGCCGCCGACTCCGCCTTGGGAGGACCCTCGAAGTGGAACGGCCGGGTCACGACACCAACCGTGAGGGCCCCCAATTCCCGGGCGATGCTCGCGATGACCGGAGCCGCACCCGTGCCGGTGCCTCCGCCCATGCCCGCGGTCACGAAGACCATCTCGGCGCCCTGGAGGCGTTCGCGGATCTCGTCGGCGGACTCCTCGGCAGCCTTGGCCCCCTTCTCGGGATCGCCTCCGACGCCGCGCCCCCGGCTGAGCTTGCGGCCAAGCTGGATGCGGTGTTCCGCATCGTTGTACTTCAGGGCCTGCACGTCCGTGTTGAGCGCGACGAAGGACACGCCCTCAATCTGGGCCTTGACCATGGAGTTGACGGCATTGCCACCGCCACCACCGACTCCGCAGACCTTGATGTCTACGGGAAGGGCTTCGAGGAATTCGGACAAGGTGCTGGGCTCCCTTGTGGGTGTTGTGGCGTCTCAGGCGGACCAGTAACGGTCCAGAAGCAACCGCCGGATCTTGGCGAGGTTCTCGAAGAGGCGTGTCCCGAAGACCACGATCGCGGCAAGGTACAGATCGATCCCAAGTTTATCACCAAGTAAGGTCAGGCCGGCGGCAAGAAGTGAATTTGCCGTGAAGCCGCTGGCGAATACCGCCAGGTCGAACCTGTCGTCCAAGCCTGATCGCACGCCGCCAAGGCCTGTGTCCAGGGCGGCAAGGATGGCTACCGCCACGTATTTGGACCACTCCCTCGGGATGGTGATGGGAGCAAAGGCTCCCAGCAGGATGCCAGCCAGCAGGGCACCCGCAATCAGGATGACCGCCTTCACGTGCGCTCCCTGGCCGGTCGCGCGTACCGCAGGATGGCACTGCCGGCATAGGCGGGTACCGTCAGCTGCTCGCGGACACGCACGTCGACCTGGATGCCGTAGAACCGCAGGTACTCGATGATGCCACCCCGCATGCCGAGGGCTGAGCGCAGGCCCTCTCCGCCACCGATGGCCCTTACGGTAAAGGGCGGCGCAATCCGGGACTTGTTGACGAGGATAGTGGTTCCGGCACAGGCGATCTCCGACGAGTCGGCCATGCGCTGGTCATTGATGGAGATGGCCTCGGCGCCAGCGGAACGAAGTTCGTTGACGAGGCGCAGCAAATCGTCGTTGTGCACGATGGCGATGTTGGGGTCTTCGCCCTTGCCGGTCGGCTTTTCGCTGTCCGTCAGAACTACTTCAATCCCGGGCCCTTCAAGGGCGGGCATCGCTTGTGGCTGCTGTCGGGCGTCGGCCTGGCCCGGGTTGCGGCGAAGTTCGCGCAGTTGCGTCACTTCCCGGCTCAACGCGTCCTTTTCGGACTCCGCCTGCTTGAGCATCTGCAGCAGGTCCTCGCTGCGGCGACTTGGGAGGTCCTGACGCGCGAACACGGCTTGGCTGCGGAATTGCGTCGACAGCAGGGCGCCGAGGAACACCGTGATGGACATCACGGGGAGCTCCCACCCCTTTTTCACCTGTTCCCCCTTCGGCCGGCCCACCCGTCCGATAGGCTGGCGCGTCCGGGAAGCTGACGTCCACCCATGGTACAGGTTCCCCCTTGGCCTGCGCCAGTCGGGCCACATGGCGGGCGACACGGTCCTTGCGTGCTACTTCGTCGAGTCGGCCGATGACGATGGTCTGTGCCCCCCGCGACCACTGCCAGTCCTCGCCAGTCCGGCTCAGTTGTCCCGGTCCCGCGCCCTGCAGCGCCAACCATTCGGCTGCGGCCTTGTGCCGTTCCGGACCGCTGCCGATACCCAGGCCCGAGATGCGGGGCAGCGACCGATTGGCTGTACCTGCGGGAAAGACCACCCCGTCCGCATCCAGGGCCATGCGGCCTGTGGGAGTCTCCAGCAGCCCGAGTGGCTTGCGCGGTTCGATGCGAATTTCCAGGCGCGCCGGCCAGGCCACGCGATGGACGAAGGCGCGCCGGACTCCGGGCAGATTGGCCAGGCGCCCGGCCAGTCCCGGGGCATCGAGGGCCCACAAGGGCATGGCGGGGCGTGGCAACAGGCGACGCACCCGTTGCTCCTGGGCGGGATCGGCCGCACCCGTGATGCGGACCTGTCCCTGCCAAATCCAGCCTGGTGCAGCCCAGAACCCCAGCAGGAGCGCGATGCCGGCTGTCCGGACGAGGCCTCGCAGGCGCCTGGCCCTGCGTGAGGCCCTGACTTTCACGGGCAGCCCACCTCGAGCCCAAGGCCGCGAACCTCGGGGTGCAGCCGGATCCCGTGGACCTCCTCGACGCAGTCCATCACTATCGCGATCAGGCGATTCATGTCGGTGGCGGTCGCCTCCCCCGTATTGACGATGAAGTTCGCGTGCATGGGGCTGACCATGGCATCGCCGATGCGCAGGCCCTTCAGCCCGGCAGACTCGATCAGGTGGCCTGCAGAGGTCCCTTCCGGATTACGAAAGACCGAACCCGCGCTGGGTTCCTGGGGTTGGCGTTCCCTGCGCCAGGCCGCCAACGCCTGGATCTCGGCGCGCGTTTCTTCCGGTGGGGTCGGACGACCCTTGAGGACGACCTCCAGCACGATCCCATGGCGCTGTTGCAGGAGCGAGTGCCTGTACGCGAAGGCCAATTCCTCGGCGGGATACCACTCGGGCGTCGCCCCCGGCATCAGGATGAGGGCCCGCGACAGGACCTCGTGGGTCTGGAGGCCATGGGCCCCGGCATTCATGAAGACTGCCCCACCCAGGGTGCCCGGAATGCTCGAGAGGAAGGCCAGATGACCCAATCCGGCATTCATGGCTGCCTTGACCACAAGGCTGTTGGCCAGGCCCGCGGGGGCGTGGATCTCGTGTCCCGAAACCCGGATGCGACGGGCATCGTCCTGCAGGCGCAGGATCGTTCCCGGAAAGCCTTCGTCTGCAGCAAGCAGGTTGCTGCCCTTGCCCAGGACCGTCCAGGGTTCCCCCCGGTCAAGGGCTCCGCGAATCTCTTCCGAAAGGACGGCTGGGTCGGAAGTTTCCACCAAGCGGCGGAACGGCCCACCCACGCGCCATGTTGTCAGGCTGGCAAGCGTCTTCGGCGCGAGGGCGGCAGGCATGGTCGCTCAGGCGGAACGGGGCCGGGTCGTCTGTTCGCGGGCCTCCAGGGCCTCGAGGAGGGGTTCTGCCAGGCGATTGACGTTGCCAGCCCCCATCAGGATTAGCAGGTCACCGGGTTGAACGATACTTTCCGCCTGGTGGGCGGCGCCTGCCGGATCCGGCCAGTAACAGACCTTGAGCTCCGGGTTGCCGGCGCGAACGGCATCAGCCAGTTGGGATGAGGATACGTTGGTAGGTGTTTCCCCCGCGCCGTAGATGTCGAGGAAAGCCACGCCCGAAGCATCGTCGAAAGCCCTTGCGAAGCCCTCGAAGAGGGCGCTCGTCCGGCTGTAGCGATGGGGCTGGAAAACGACCCAGATGGGCCTGTTGAGCAGCTTCGCGGCAGCAAGCGTCGCCTTGATTTCGGAGGGGTGGTGGGCATAGTCCTCGAGGACCTGGACACCGGCAACGGTGCCGCGGTCCTGGAAGCGCCGGCCCACGCCGTTGAAACGACCGAGACCGTTGCCGAGTGCTTCGGGGGCAAAGCCCATTTCCATGGCCGTCACGATGGCCGCGCTGGCGTTGAGGACGTTGTGGTGCCCGGGAACCCCGACGCTCCAGTTCCGGCCATTGAGGGCAAAGGTCGAACCCTGCGCCGTGAGACGCTCCTCGCCGATACGGTGGTCGGCCTCGGGGGAGCAGCCATAGGTGACGACGGTACGGTCGATGCGCGGAAGGAGGCTGCGGACGCCGGCGTCATCGATGCAGGCGATGATGACGGCATGCGCCGGCAGGCGCGAAATCCAGATCGCCATCGTGTCGAGGATGTCGTCGAGGTCACGATAGTGCTCAAGGTGATCGCCTTCGAGGTTCGTGATGATGACCCAGTCCGCCGTGAGGCGCTGCATCGACTTGTCGGACTCATCGGCCTCGGCAACGAGCCAGGGGCCCTGTCCGGTGCGCGCATTGCCCCCGATGCCGGGCATGTCCCCGCCGATGAGCAGCGTGGGGTCTGCCCCTGCCTCGAGAAGCAGGGTGCCCAGCATGCCTGTCGTGGTCGTCTTGCCGTGGGTACCGCTGACCGCGACGGACCGATGACCCGTCATCAGGGCTGCCAGGATTTCCGATCGATGGAATACGGGCATGCCCAGCCTGCGGGCCTCGACCAACTCGGGATTGTCCTGGGGAACTGCCGTCGAGACGACCAGGCCGGCATGCGCCGGACGACCCTCCGCGAACAGGGGGGCAAGGTGGGCGGCGTCATGTCCGATGCCCACGGGGATGCCCTGCTCCTGCAGGCGACGCACCGTCGCGGACGCGTTGAGGTCGCTGCCGCTGGAACGCCCGTTTAGATCGTGCCAGACCGAGGCGACGGCACTCATGCCCACGCCGCCGATGCCGACGAAGTGGAGGTTGGTAGGAATCCTCAAGAGGGGTCCTCTGTGCTTGGAGCCCAGGGCATTCATCCGGTGGGTCGGGGGGGGCCGTTCGGGAGGCGATGTTGCGAAGTCTGCCACGCCTCCGGCAGGGTGTTTCCGTCCATGCGGGCCCATGCTTTCAGTTGGCTGGCGCCCGGATGTCCGGCGCACCCTTGTCATCATCGCCAGCGGCGAAGAAGGCGTAGGTGAGCGCCATCACCCTAGCTCAGGTGCCTTCCCGCGTTGTCACGTCCTTGTCATGCCGGCGCGCCAGAAGCGAGGAGATGATGGGCGACTGTACGCGCCGCATCCGGGTAGCCGATCGTCATCGCCCCGTGACCCATGGCGAGGCGCCTCGGCTCGTCGTCGAGCAGGCGTGCGACTGTTTCACCCAGTTCGGCGGCAACGGCCTCCTGGGTGAGGATGACGGCACCGCCGGCCCGCGCCATGGTCATCGCGTTGGCCGCCTGATCGGGATTGAGGGCGAGGGGAACCAGCACGGCAGGCCGTCCAAGGACGGTCAATTCGGCGACGGTCGTCGCCCCTGACCTGCTGATCACCAGATCCGACGCGGCCAGCAGGTCGGCCATCGCATCGCAGTACGGGGCCAGCAGGATCCGGCCGCTCGCGTCCTGCCACGCCGGTCCACCGGCCCAGTCCCTGTGGGGAATGGCCCCCGACAGGGAAGCGCGAACCTCCTCGAACTGCGCGGGACCCGTGAGGTGAACCAGGCGCCAATCGGGACGAACGAGCCAGCTCTCCCGATGGCGGAGGGTCGCCTCGTTCAGGAGGCGTGCTCCGAGGGAACCGCCGGTGACGACCAGCAAGCGTTCGTCCGCTTGCAACCCGAGCCGACGTCGGGCGGCGTCCCGTCCTTCAGGTGTTGCGGCCGGCACAAAGGCCGACCGAAGTGGCGTCCCCGTCACGATGGTGCGTCTCGGGGCGAAGTGTCCGGTCGCCTCAGCGTGGGAGACGAGGATCGTGGATGCCCAGCGTGCGAGGAGGCGATTGGCCATGCCCGGAGAGGCGTTGGCCTCATGGAGGACCAGGGGGATCCCCGACCTCGCTGCGGCAAGCAAGGGCGCGACGGTCAGGTAGGCACCGAAGCCCGCGACGACACGTGGCTTCAACTGGGCCATCAAGCGGCGCGAGGCGACCAGACCGCGTGGGAAGTCCCGCAGGAAACGCAGGGCACGGACGTCCGGTCGCCGCGGAAAGGGCGCGGCCGGTACGGCGTGGAAAGGCAGGCCGAACTGGGGGACGACCCGGGCCTCGAGGTGGTCGGCGGTACCGACGACGTGGACCGGGATCTCCGGGGCAAGGTCCCCCAGCGCCTCGGCGACGGCGAGGGCCGGGTACAGGTGGCCACCCGTGCCGCCGGCGGCCAGCAGGATCATGCGGGTTCCTCCGTGGCGAAGGGAACGCGCGGCTTGCGTCGTCGCTCGACGCGGGCCGCAAGGCCGAGGCAGAGGCCCATGGAGATGCATGTGCCTATCAGGCTCGAGCCGCCCTGGCTGATGAAGGGCAGGGGCACTCCTGTCACGGGTACCAGCGCGACGGCAACCCCGATGTTCAGCAGGGCCTGACCCGTGATGCCCCCGGCCAGACCGACCATGGCCGCCCGGGCGAAGGGGTCCTCGGTTCGCTGCGCCAACTGGAAGGCGCGAAGCACAAGGTACAGAAACGCCAGGATCAGCAGAAGGCCGCCGATGAAGCCGACCTCCTCGGCAACAATGGCAAAGATGAAATCCGTGTGGGCGATGGCAAGGTGGCCGAACTTCTGTGTCCCCATGCCGAATCCCTCGCCGCCCAGTCCACCATGGCCGATGGCCATGAGCGATTGCTCGGCCTGGGTGGGTGGACCGGGATGGTCCTGACCGATGAGGAGCCATTCCTGAATGCGCGTGGCGCGGTAGCCTCCGGCCAGCGAGACCGCCAGGACCCCCGCCAGGCCAGCGGCAACGGTCCAGCCGATGATCCACAGGGGCATCCCGGCCATCACGCCTGCAATGAAGCCGCCCGCCGCCACGCAGATGCCTGTCCCGAGGTCGGATTGGCCGACGATGACGAGCCCCAGGGGACCGAGGCCGAGCAGCAAGGTCTTGCCGATTTCAACGGGCTTGTCATGGGGCACGAGGCATCGACTCGCCAGCCAGAGCACCATGGTCGGCTTGAGAAATTCGGACGGCTGCAGGCTCAGGCCCATGAAACTGAGCCAGCGCGTGGCTCCAAGGGTGCGCACACCGAAGACAAGCGTCAGGGCCGTAAGGCCGAAGGCTGCCCAGTGGAAAGCCTCGGCGAGGCGGCTGAGATCGCTTCGCCTGCCGACCCTCCAGGCCACGAAGCCGCCCAGTAGCCCGATCAGCGCGTACATACCCTGGTTCCTAAGGACAAAGAAGATGCCCTTTCCCCAGTGCGCGGCCGTGGGTGCCGAAGCCGAGAAGACCATCGCGAGGCCGAAGACCAGCAGCAGGACGCTGATGAAGACCAGCGGGAGGTCAGGCTTCGGTCGGGTCACGGCTCCCAGCACTCCGCGATCTCACGGAAGGCATCACCTCGATGCACATAGTCCCGGAACATGTCGAAACTGGCGCAAGCCGGTGAGAACAGGATGACGCCACCGTCGGGACAGGCCTCGGCTGCCTTGGTGACGGCATCGGCAAGGTCTGCGGCCAGCGTGAAGGCGTAGTGACCATGGGCTTCGAGACACCTGGCGAAGTACGGGGCGGCCTCGCCAATCAGGATGGTATGCCGGACCCGATCGACGATGGCCTGCAGGAGGGGCGAGATGTCTCCGCCCTTGTCGCGGCCGCCGGCAATCAGCACCAGCGGTTCGTTGAAGGCCGCGATGGCCTTGACGGTGCTGTCGTAGTTCGTGCCCTTGGAATCGTTGACAAACGTGCGCCCGTGCGCCGTCCGCACGGTCTCGATTCGGTGGGGCACGGCTTCGAACGACCCGACTGCCCGGCCGATGACCTCCGGTGCGATGCCCATGGCCAAGGCGGCCGCGGAGGCCGCCAGGGCATTCTCGACGTTGTGGGCACCCCGAAGGCGCAAGTCTGCCAGCGACCACAAGCGGGTGACACGGCCACTCTCGATCCATATGGCCTCGCCCTCACGGATGCAGACCCCGCTATCCAGCGAATCTGGGGAGAAGCGCCAGATCCTGGCCGCAATCTGTTCGGCAAGGCGTTCTGCCCATGGGTCTCCGGCCTTCAGGACCGCATGGTCCGAAGGGTCCTGCTGCGCGAAGAGCCGTGCCTTGGCCGCGAAGTACCCCTCCATGCTGCCGTGGCGCTCGAGGTGATCATCCGTCAGGTTGAGAAAGACGGCGACCTTGGGCTTGAGGGTCTCGGCTGTCTCCAGTTGGTAGCTTGAAACCTCGACCACGAGCGCGTCGTGCGGGTCGAGGCAATGGCGGATTACAGGGTCCCCGATGTTTCCGCAGACGGGCGCATCCAGCCCCGCATCAGCCAATACGGCGCCGATGAGGCTCGTCGTTGTCGTCTTGCCGTTGGTACCCGTTATCGCGATCCACGGGGACTGGCCCAACCTGTAGGCCATCTCGACTTCGCCCGTGACCTCGACCCCGTCTGCTTCGGCCGCCTGGACGGCGGCGAGGGCACGGGGCACACCTGGGGACAGGACGAGAAGGTCGGCCTCGGCGGTGGCCTGTACGTGGCTACCGGCCTCGAGCAGCACGCCCTCCGGCAGGCTCGCCGCGATCCCGGCCAAGGCCTCTGCGGACCGCTGATCGGAGACGATGACACGCGCACCTTGCCCGTGCAGGACTTCGGCGAGCGCCAAGCCGGAACGGCCCAGTCCCAGGATGCCCACCACGCGGTCCTTGAGATGCATCATGCCAGCCTATCCCACAAGCAGGGCCACGATGGCCCCCAGGATGCCCACGGTGGCGAAACGGGTCACGACCCGCGTCTCTGCCATCCCGCCAAGCTCGAAGTGATGGTGCAGGGGCGACATCCTGAAGATCCGCCGACCCTTGGTCGCCTTGAACCATGCCACTTGCAACATCACGGAACCGGTTTCCGCCAGGAAGACAATGCCGATGGGCAGCAGGTAGGCATGGGCGTGTCCCATGACGGCAAGCATGACGAGCGCGGCACCAAGGCCAAGTGAACCGGTGTCTCCCATGAACACCTTGGCGGGATTGCCGTTGATCCAGAGAAAGCCGAGGCACGCCCCTGCCAGCGCTTGCGCGAGCGGGATCATCCCGGGGTGGGCACTGGGCAGGCCGATACGCATGAGGACGCCGGAAAGGGCCAGGAACGCGACGGCGGAGGTACTTGCGGCAAGGCCGTCCAGACCATCTGTAAGGTTGACGGCATTGCTGAAGCCCACCAGCAGCAACGCCGTCAGGAACCAGTAGCCGAGGCCCAGGTCGATGACCTGATGGCTTCCGGGCAGGATGATCCACGGTGCGTGGCCAAGGCGCGCAAGCAGGGTGCAAGCGAGGGCTGCCAGTGCCCACTGCGCGGCGAACTTCTGGCGGGCGCTCAGACCCATGTTGCGGCCGCGGCGCAGGCTCAGCCAGTCGTCCAGGAAGCCGATTGCCGTAAAGGCCAGCCACGTGCCGGCGACCACGAGCATCTGGGGGTCACGGTCCATGAAGGGCAGGGCACCCGCGAGCGCCGATGCCGCGATCCAGAGTCCCCCGAGCGAGGGCGTCCCGGCCTTGGCCTGGTGGCTGCGGGGGCCTTCCTCCCGGATGAACTGGCCCGTCTTGAGCGCTGTCAGTGCCTGCACGGCCAACGGGCCACCGACGATGGCCACGCCCAAGGCCAGGACAAGCGCCCATGTCAGGGGCAGGAAGGTCCAGCCCGTCGCCATGGTCAGCAACATCCGTGATCCTCCTCATGGTGCAGCACCAGGCCGGCGACGACCTCGTCCAGGCGGGCCGCGCGGGAGCCCTTGACCAGGACCCGGTCTCCCGGTCCGAGGCGTTCCTGAAGGCAGCGCACGGCCTCCCCGGGCGTGGTGCACCGGACGACGCGCTTGCCGGCAGCCTCGGCCAGGATCGCGGGCTCGTCCCCGACGGTGACAATCAGGTCGATGGGAGCGTCCGCAAGCCAGCGCCCCAGGTCCTGCCACGCCGCGACGGCATGCTCGCCCAACTCGGCCATGCTGCCCAGCACGGCCACGCGGCGCCGGGGGGCGGGCACGGTGCAGAAGGTCTCGAGGCTGGCGCGCATGCTCTCGGGATTGGCGTTGTAGCTTTCGTCGACGACATCGATGGCCCCGGCTGTCAGCACCTGGCCTCGTCCGCCCACGCCGAGGCCAGGCAGGTCGAGGACCTCGGGAATCTCGAGGCCGAGGGCCAGCAGGGTCCCGACGGCTGCCAGCGCATTGACGGCGTGGTGGCGTCCGGGCAAGGGCATCGCGAGTCGTGCCGCGCCTCGGCGGCCATCGGGCAGGTCCCAGGCCACGGGCAGGTGCCAGGTACCGTCATCGGCGACGGGTTGCGCGGTGGCACGCAGATCGGCGTCCGGGCGCCCGGATGCCGATGTCTGCCACGTTCCCGCGTGCCTGGCCGCAAGGCGGGCAAGCCACGGGTTGTCCCCGTCCACGATGCCGTGACCCGTCCCGGGCAGGCCCGCCAGCAGTTCGCCCTTGGCCTCCATGATGGCTTCCTGACTACCCAGGAGGCCGATGTGGGCCGTCCCGACCGTCGTGATGACGCCAACCTCGGGTTCGGCGATCTCTGCCAGCCAGGCAATCTGGCCCGATCCGCGCATGCCCATCTCGATAACCACCAGGTCCGTACCTCTGGGCACGGAGAGGAGGGTGCGGGGGACACCGACCTCATTGTTGTGGTTCTCGGGGCTGCGCACCACGCCAAGGGAGCGCGCGGCGAGGTCGGCAATCAGTTCCTTGGTGGTCGTCTTGCCGGAGGAGCCCGTGATGCCGACCACGCGCCATCCTTCGCGCCGTCGGACGTGGCGGGCCAGACGGCCATAGGCCAGAAGGGTGTCGGGTACGGTCCAGGCCGGAAGCCCCTCGGGCAGGGCTTCAGTCCGCGACACGATGGCGCCTCGCGCACCTTTGGCCAGGGCTTCCGTCAGGAAGCGGTGGCCATCGAAGTGGGGGCCCTGCAAGGCCAGGAAGAGCGCGCCTTCGCAGCTCTGACGGCTGTCGGTGACCACGCGGTCGAAAACGGTGGCCGGCTCGGGGCCCGTCGCCCGGCCCCCGGTCGCCAGGACGATTTCATCCGGCCGAATCACGGGTGGGTGCTCCCGTCGGGCAACAGGCCACGGATGGCGAGCCTCGCGACTTCCCTGTCGTCGAAGGCGATGCGCCGGTCCCCGATGATCTGCCACGGTTCGTGGCCTTTGCCCGCAATGACCACCGCGTCACCCGGCTGCGCCATGGTGACGGCCCGGTGGATGGCCTGTGCGCGATCCGGTTCGATGATGGCGGTTGCCGGGAGGCCGGGTACCATGTCGGCGAGGATGGCCATGGGGTCCTCGGACCTCGGGTTGTCGCTCGTCGCGATGACGAGGTCGGCTCCGGCGCCTGCAGCCCCGGCCATCAAGGGGCGCTTGGCCCGATCTCGATCTCCGCCGCAGCCGAAGACGACGATGACGCGACCGGTCGTGACATGCCGGACGGCCTCCAGAACCTTGACCAGCCCGTCAGGAGTGTGGGCGTAGTCGACGAGGACGTGGTAGGGATGTTCGGCAGGTGTCACGCGTTCGAGGCGCCCGGATACCGCAGGCATCCGGGCGAGGGCCGCCAGAAGAGGGGTCGGGTCCCGATCCCGACCGACCTCGGCAGCCAGGGCGGCAAGGGCGTTGGTCAGGTTGAATCCGCCCGGCAGGGACAGGTGCAGCGGGTACCTGCCGGAAGGTGTCATCAGGCTTCCCCTGGTGCCTTCCGCCGTCATGACGAGGTTCTCGGCGCCTACATCGGCGCCGGCCTCGAGCCCGAACGTGATGACTCGCGCGCGGGTATCCCGCAGCATCCTGACGTGGGCCGGGTCATCGTGGTTGACGGCGGCCGTGCCGTCATCCCGGAGGCCCGTGAAAAGCCTCGCCTTTGCCGCAGCATAGGCCTCCATCGTGCCGTGATAGTCGAGGTGGTCCTGGGATAGGTTGGTGAAGACGGCCGTCCTGAATGTCACCTCGCCGACGCGGTGCTGATCCAGGGCGTGGGAGCTCACCTCCATCGCCACCCTCTCGACACCGGCGTCGGCCATTAGCGCGAGCAGGGCATGCAGGACATCCGCCTGAGGGGTGGTGAACCCCATGTCGACATGGGTGAGAAGACCGCCGGCATCGTGGCGCGCTCCAAGCGTGCCGAGGACGCCGCACGGGACGCCTGCCTGGCGCCAGCCAGCCTCGAGCATGTGGGTCACGGTGGTCTTGCCGTTGGTGCCGGTCACGCCCGTGATGTCGAGCCGGTCCGCAGGATGGCCATGCAGTGCTGCGGCTGCCTTGGCGAGCGCCGGTGCCGTGTCTGGGACGGCAAGCCAGGGTCCCGCAGGCAAGCTGTCGAGGCGCCGGGCGTCCACCACGGCTGCTACGGCGCCTCGGGCCAGCGCATCGGCGAGGTGGTCATGGCCATCGACGCGTGTCCCCTTGAGCGCAACGAAGACTTCACCGGGAAGAATGGCCCGGGAGTCCAGCCGGATGCCCCGGACCTCGGCTTCGGCCGGAGCCGAATCGGGCAGTGTGTGTTGGCCCAGAAGGCGGGCGAGTTCGCGAAGGTTCATGGGCGGCTTGGCGGAATTCCGAGCGTACGCAGGGTGGCGATGGCGACCTCCCGGAAGAGGGGCGCCGAGGTCTGACTGGCAAAGTGTGCCATGGTTGGCCTGTCGAGTGAGGCCAGGATGACGACTCGAGGGGCCTCGGCCGGCACGAAACCGAGGAATGAGGCAATCACTTCGCCACCATAGCTGCGGCCGTCAGGCCCGACCTTGTCCGCGGTTCCCGTCTTTCCGGCGACCCTGTAGCCGGGTACTCGCGAGGCAACGCCTGTGCCACCTTCCTCCGTTACGCCCTCGAGCATGCGGCGCAATTCCGTCACCACCTCGGGAGCGAGGATTCGCTTGCCCGTGGTCGCGGGCAGCTGCTGGATCAGGTGTCCTTCTTCGTCCTCGACGCGGTCCACGAAGCGCGGTGCGACCTGGAGGCCACCGTTCGCGACCATGCACATGGCCGTCGCAAGCTGCATGGCCGTGACCGCAATGCCCTGGCCGTATGAGACAGTGGCCTGGGTCAGCCGGGACCACGGCTGGGGTGGCACGAGTCCCGCGGATTCTCCACGCCATTCCGGGGTGGTCCTGCGGCCGAACCCGAAGCGTTCCAACTGGGCGGCGTGCACCGAGGAGGGCATGCGCCAGCCGATCTGCGTGGTGCCGACGTTGCTGGAGACCTTGAGGATCTCCGGGACACTGAGCGTCCGGATGGCTGCAGGGGGATCGTGGTCCCCGATGGTCGCCGTGCCGATGTGGAGCTTGGCCGGGCAGGAGAATCGTTCGGTGGGCTTGAGACGGCCTGTCTCCATGGCTGCGGCCAGCGTGAAGGGCTTCATGATCGATCCCGGCTCGAAGACGTCGGTGAGCGCCTTGACGCGGGTGATGTCGGGTGCCGCCTCGCGGCCACGGTTGGGGTCGAAGTCGGGATAGGATGCCAAGGCGAGGACCTCGCCCGTCTGCGGCGCCATGATGATGACCGTGCCACCCTGGGCCTTCTGCAGGTGGACAGCGCGGGCCAGGGCTGTCTCTGTGTGATGTTGAAGGCGGGCGTCCAGGGTGAGCACAATGCGTCTCCCCCGGGTCGTTGCCGGCAGGTTGGCTGCTTCACGTGAGCTGAACAGGGGATTGCCCCATCGGTCGGACTCGACGCGGGCGAACTGCCGCGGACCCCGGATCAGCCGATCGTGGGCGTGCTCGAGGCCGGAGAGGCCCTGATTGTCCTGACCTACCCAGCCCAGCAGGGAGGCAGCGAGGCGGCCCCGAGGGTAGGAGCGCAAGGTCTCGGGACGGATGCCGATGCCCTCGTGGCCCAGTTTCAGCTTGCGGACAGCTTCCGCTTCCGCTTTCGTCACCCGGCGCTTGAGCCACGTCCATCTGGGACGCGCGAGTTGCGCGCGCAACTCGGCTTCGTCGCGACCGAGCACCGGAGCCAGTCGCGAAGCCATGAGGTCCGGGGCCATGCTTCGCTCCTTGCCCGCATAGCTGATGGATTCGCGCTGTAACGAGATGGCCAGGACCTGGCCGCGGCGGTCGACCAGATCCCCGCGATCGGGGGCGAGCGCGAAGGCTTTGACCCGCAGGCTCTCGGCCTTCCTGCTGTGGTCAACGCCCTGAAACAGCCCGTGCCTTGCGAACTGGGCGACCAGGAGCAGGCTGTAGACGCCGAACGCGCTCGCCAGCCAGGCTTGGCGTCGCCTGAGCGACACGCGGCGGGTTTTCACCACGCGGCGCGGGCCCCGATTGCGGGCGATGGATTGTGGCGGACGGGCGGAAGACTCGCAGGCGGTGGGAAGTAGGCGATACGCGCAGCATCGCCGAGTCCGAGCTGACGGGCTCGTTGACCGATTTGCCCGAGAGACTCGCGCTGGGCCAGCTCATTCTCCTTGTCGGCGATGTCCTGGGCCTTGGCCTTCATCTGGGCGCGCGTATCCGCCAAGCCGTGCTGGCGGATGACGACCTGGATCACGAGGACCATCTCCACGATGAAGAGCAGGGCCATCAACGAGAGGATGGGATGGCGGCGCAAGGTACTGCGTGCCTCCAGGCTGCGGACCGGACGCGGACGCCGGCGTTCCGCGCGGGCTTGCGGCTTCTGGACAGTACTCATCGGATGCGTTCCACGGCTCTCAGGCGGGCGCTGCGGGCCCTCGGGTTCAGGGCTACTGCCCCGGCGTCAGCCTTGCGCGCGCCGGCGTGTACCCACCGGGCGACCGGCTCACGGCCGCAGGCACACGCGGGCAGGCGCGGTGGGCAGATGCAGCCGCGGGTGGCTGCCTGCATCGCTTGCTTGACCCGACGGTCCTCGAGGGAGTGAAAGCTGATGATGGCGAGCCTGCCACCCGGGCGCAGGCGGCTGAGGGCCAGTTCCAGCGCCCGGTCGAGGCAGCCCAGTTCGTCGTTGACGGCGATGCGCAAGGCCTGGAAGGTCCGCGTGGCTGCGTGGCCTTTCTTCGGTCGCGCCGCGACGGAGGCGACGGCTTCGGCAAGTGCACGCGTGTCCGCGAACGGTTGATGGGCGTGGATGACCTCGGCCACGCGGCGTGCGCGCGGCTCTTCGCCGTATTCCCTCAAGATGCGTGTCAGCGCATCCGTGTCGAGCCGGGCGATGAGCTCAGCTGCAGACTCTCCGGAATCCGGGTCCATCCGCATGTCTACGGGACCCTCGCGCTGGAACGAGAAGCCTCGATTCGCCTGGTCCAGTTGCATGCTCGATACGCCGAGGTCCAGCAGGATGCCATCCAGCGAACCGGGCGGTTGCTGGGCGATGGCTTGGTCGAAGGTGGCGTGAAGGATTTCCAGGACCCCCCCTGGGTCCCCGATGCGATGAGCTGTCGCCCTCAGGATGCGTGCGTCCCGATCCACGCCGATGTAGCGCCCCGAGGCACCCATCCTGGCCATGAGGGCTGACGCGTGTCCCCCGGCCCCGAGCGTCCCGTCGAGCAGGACAGACCCCGGGCAGGGAGCCAGTGCCTCGAGAACTTCCTCGAGCAGCACGGGCAGGTGCCGGGCATCCTCGGGAAGCATGGACGGATCGGGCCTCATGAAGCGGTATCGTCCATCACGCTGTTGTAAATGTCAACAACTTGTGATTCGTGCTGTAGTGGCATGGAGTGCAGAAGAGGGACGAACCGCAGTCCGTCCCTCTTCCGGTGGGCCTGTAAGCCGGATTCTGTCCCCACCAGGGGGGTGACCATCTATCTGGGATCCGGGTTGCCCCGGACCTCAAGCGATACAACCCGGGGAATCGGCGGGCAGCGTCATCTTCCCCTGTTCGATCTTGCTCCGGATGGGGTTTGCCTGGCCAGCCGGTCACCCGGCTGCCGGTGGTCTCTTACACCACCTTTGCACCCTTGCTCCGGCCACCAGGGCCGGGGCGGTTTTTTTCTGTGGCACTGTCCTCGGGGTCTCCCCCACTGGGCGTTACCCAGCATCCTGCCCTTTGGAGTCCGGACTTTCCTCGACGTTTTCCGCCGCGGTCACCCGGCCCACGTTCGCATCGTGCCGTCGGGGTGCCGTGTCGTCAAGACGAGCTTGGTGATCGAGGCCACCGATGGCGGAGTGTCGAACAAGTATTCGTATGGGTATCGATCATTTGTTCCAAGGAGGAGTCCATGGCCATCCGGATGCGTACCCAGGCAACCCCGAACCGGGGGCATGTCGCGCAGAGGCCCCGCCTCAAGGTCCTCCAGGGAGGACAGACGGCCCAGACCGAGGGGCCGATTCGGGTGGATCCCCCGTTGTGGCAGGATCTGCTGCCCTTGGTCCTTTCCATCCTCGCGATGGGATGGGCCCAGGGGCTGCTCGAGGGCGTACGGTGAAGTCCTAGCCGGCCTTGAGCGCGGCCAGCAGCGCTTGATCCTTGGCGGTCTTGCCGAAACCACCGCGCTTCAGAGTGTCGTGGAAGATGGTCTTGACCTCGGGGGGCAGGGCCCGGAACCACGACGACGAAGTTGACGAGCCGCGCTGTTCGAGGAGCAGGCGAATGTCGTCCTTGTTCAGCTGGATGGCGACCTTCTGCAGCACATCGGACCCCACGACATTGATCCGTTGGAGGTCCCGGAAGATCGCATCGACGGACTGTGCGCGGACCTCGCCCTTGAGACTGTCCACCAGCTTGTCGATGCCCTTGTTGCCCATCTGGCGATCCAGTGTGCGCAGCATGGTGTCCATGCGACCCCGGGTCGAGGCGACCATCAGCAGGTAGCTGGCATTGTCCCGATTGCTGTCCTTGAGGCGCCAATGATCGATCAGCAACTTGGCCATCGCGGCCAGTTGCTCGCCCGAGGCTGCCTCGAGCGTCTGGCGGGGTAACTGCTCGACCTGGCCTGCGTTCATCTTGGGCAGCATCTTGGCGAGCTGGTCACGGGCATCACGTTCTGCCTTGGAGAGGTTGTCGCTCTCGACCGGATCAACCAGCAGGGGTACGACGGGTACGGCATCCTGCAACGGCGGAGGGGACTGCGGTTGCGCGGGCGGGTTGCCCTGAGGTCCCGTTCCGGGGAGAGGGCCCAAGGCCGCCAAGGTACCTGGAGCCGGGGCACCTGGCGTGTTGCCGCCGCCCTTGCCTTCGGTCGGCAGCGCCACGCCCAGGTCCTTCAGGCGCCTGGCGTAGGTGTCGAGCCGTCCAGCGAGATCGGGTCGACCAGCCAAAGCGTTCAGCAGTGCGGTCCACAACGGCGCGACCCTGGCACCAAGGCCTTCGACGGCCCGGGCCATCGACCCGAGATCGTTGGCCGTCACCATGGCTTGATCGTGTTCGGCCAGCATGCGGTCAAGGTCCGCGAAAAGTGTCTCCGGTGCGGGCGCACCGCCGCCAGCCTGGATGGCCGGACCGGCAGCCATGGCTTGCGCCACGGTCGCGGCCGGAACGACGGCAGGTTGGGGATCGGGCTTGCGGGCCGTGTCGAAGGAGGGCAAGAGCACGGCACCCTGGGGCGAGGCCGGCGGAGGGGCCACGAACGTCTCGCCACCCCCTGCACCGGCAAGCGGTGTGGCCCCTGCGAGGCGCGCCAGCCATTCGGTCCGAACGGGATCCCCCTCAGGCAGGAGCCGGACCAGTTCGAGTAGCCTGCCCGACTGGCCCGACGGGTCGTGCTCCCCCAGCACCCGGATGTCCTGACGGATGGCCTCGAGGGCCTTGGCGCGGATGTCCCCGGTGCCTTGAGGCGTCATGGGACCCACGGGCTGCACGGTCAGCTGGTCCGTCGCGATGGGCCCCGTTGGCGTGGCGGCGGGTCGGCGCACGGCCTCGATGGCCTCCCGCGGCAAGCGCGCCGGTCGCGCACCCGGAGTCACACGCTGGTCGTCACGAATCAAGGGGTACACCTCCGCAACATCGATCTCATGCCCGTTATCGGCACGAAGCGCACCGGACGTGCGCGCGTGATGCTAGTGGTGGTGATGCTGCAGCCAGTCCAGCATCTTGGTGGCTGCGGGATACTGACCACCCTTGCGGGCAAGCGCATCGTTCAGGTTGTCGATGGCGTCCTGAATCTCGTCGGGATGCGCCGAGTGGTACGCCTCTTCGAAGCGGTCGCGGACACCCTTCTCGCCAAAGGTCAGCATCGCAAGGACCTGATTGAACCGTCCCTGGGCACTGGCGCGGGCCAACTTGGCGTAGCGCAGAGCAGGCTCCTTGTGCCCCTCGAGGGTGTAGAGCCAGGACAGCGACAGGACAAGGCGGGGATCTCGGGGATGCAGGCGCGCGAGGGCCTCGAAGTCTGCCAGGACCTCGCCGAGCGGATCGCCATCCAGATAGCGGCGCAGGCCGGCCTCATAAGCCTGTTCGAGGTCTTGCGGGGCTTCAGTCGAAGGCATCGTCCGATCTCCGTTGTTCAGGACTGGGCGGCCGCTCATGCTAGCACGGCATCAGGGAACCCTGATGCTGACATGGCCCGGGGAAAGGGCGAGCGCGCCCAGATCGACGCGAAGGGGGTGTTCCTCCACCCTCCGGCCCGAGGGCGTGCGCCGGTTCGCAATGGCCCATCCCAGCAGGTACGAGGGGTTGATGGAGAGGCCATTGGGGCCGCGCTTGCGCCAGAGATCCCGACGGAACAGGTCCGGGTCGGCCGCCTGCACGATTCGATCGCGGATCCAGGCACCACCGACAGGCAGCATGGCGAACTTGACGGCGTCCAGCGTTAGGACCAGCCGGCCGGATTCGGCCCACAGGCCGCAGCCCACTTCCATGGGCAGTCCGAGGGCTTTCGCCTTGAGTGTGACCCGTTCGGGACCTGAGGGCTCCAGTCGGACATCCTCGAGCGCCGTGGCCCCTGCGCCCAGGAGGACTGCGAGCGTTTCCATGGGAATGCGGGCGGTCATGGCGGAAATGCGCACGGCATCCCCTTCGTCAGACAGGACGAGCCGGTCGAGCACGATGGGGGCCGGGCGCGCCGCGGCGGCGGAGCTCAGGCTCAGCGAGGTGACCAGTGCTGCGCACGCCGTGGCGGTACGGAGGCACAAGGTATGGCCTACAATCGGGCGGGACGCCCGGGCCTCGGGGAACAAGGGCCGGGGAGCACGGGAGGTCTGCTTCATGGCTTGGTCCGGAGCAAGGCGCGGCACGTGGCTGGTGATTACCGGCGGTATCCTGGCGGTGCATGTGTGGGGCGGGGCGGCGACCGCCCAGGATGGTGAGGCCGACTTTCCCGGCGCTGTCGTTCGGATGTCTCCTCACGCCGATGCCCGGCCCGCCGGCGCGGTCATCGACACCATCGTCCTCCACGATACCGAGACGCCGGGAGTGCGCAAGGCCGAAGTGGTGGCTCGGTGGTTTCTCAATCCGGCCAGCGGCGTGTCTGCCCACTACATCATCGGCAAGGACGGTGAAGTCGTGCAATGCGTCAGGGAGGCAGACAGGGCCTTCCACGCCGGCCCCAGCCTCTTTCGCGGACGCAGTCGCGTGAACGACTTCTCCATGGGTATCGAGCTTGTCAATGGCCAGACCGGGACAGACCCCTTTCCAACGGCCCAGATGTCGACCCTTGTCGCGTTGGTGCGCCACCTGTGCGTGCGGTGGGCCATCCCGGCGGATCGCGTCGTGGGCCATCACGACATTACGCTCAGGCCGCATCTCAAGCGCGATCCCGCCCCCAACTTCCCGTGGTCTGCCTTTTCGGTTGCGCTCTGGGCTTCCTTGCCGGCCTCGCTCGCGGCCGACGCGGAAGTGCCCTGATTTCGAGCTTTCTTAATATTTGACTCCGTCTTGGGTTTTTCTTATTCTTTAGTTAACAACCATGGAGTGCCCGCTTGTGAAAGTCCAGTTTCTGCTTGCTTCGGTCGTCCTGCTTGCCGCTTGTGGTGCGGACGGGCAGTTGGCGACGGTACGTCCTGCCTCGGCTGATGCCGAGTTGCAGGCGCGGTCGACCGCCGGCTTGCTGGCGGGTTTCGATCGTGTCCACAAGGCCATCTTTGCCAAGCAGGACCAGGATGGCGATGGCCAGCTCACCGAGTACGAAGCCGGACCGATGTTTGCCCTCGACCGCTTTGCGTCCATTGACCTCAACATGGACGGGGCCATTGCCTACCGTGAGTTCGTCGCGGCCGCGACCGATCGCGGCTTTCCCGCGTGGTGGCCGGGAGGCCCCCGCAGGGACGACGCCGAACGTTTCGCAGGACGTTTCAGGACCTATCTTGCGGACCGGTTCGTCCGCCTCGACACCTCCCGCGACGGCTATCTCGTTGATCGCGAACTTTCCAATGCCGACCTCACGCGCGTCAGCGTCGGACTCGAGTATCCCGAGCTGAACCTGAAGCCTGTCCGTGTCCGGGCCGTTCCGACCGGGGCCGTGAAGGCCGCCGACAAGACCGGCGACGGGCGCCTCTCTCCCGGCGAGTTCGAGGACCTCTTCATGGACCTGATCGTCGCCGAATTGGCCAAGTAGCCTTACCCCCCGGGGGGGTATGATCGGGACGGAGGTCGTCCCCATGCCCATGAATATCCCGGTTCGGCAGAACGCCCGTCTCGAGGCTTTCCTGGAACGGGTCGAGGCGGACGGGGAGCTGGCCCAGATCTGGCGGGTCGCGAATGTCAACGCCGTGGAGCGGCTGCATATGAGCGATCACGGGTTCGTTCACGTCAAGATCGTCGCCAATCTGGCCCTGAAGCTGCTTCGTCTGCTCATCGATGCAGGTGTCGAACCCGGTGTTGTCAAGGATTTCCAGATGGAGCCCGACGATGCCGAACTGGTTGTCGTCGCCGCGAGCCTGTTGCACGACACGGGCCTGTCGGTGGCTTGGGACCGTCACGAGCTCCATAGCGTCTTCATCGCCAACCAGCGCCTGCCAGGTCTGCTGGAAGGGCTCTACGCCGCCCCGGACCGGGTGGTCGTCGCGTCCGAGATCATGCATGCCATCGTCGCCCATGGCGGCGAGGAGCGTTGCCTGACGCCCGAGGCCGGCATCGTGAAGCTGGCCAATGCGCTCGACATGAGCCAGGGGCGCAGCCGGATTCCCTTCGAGGCGGGCACCGTCAACATCCACAGCGTGTCTGCCCAAGCCATCGACAAGGTCGAAGTGAAGCGCGGTACGGCCAAGGCCGTGAACATCGAGGTCACCATGAACAACAGCGCAGGCATCTTCCAGCTTGACCAGCAACTCAAGCAGAAGCTGCGCAGTTCGGGGCTGTCCCGCCACGTCGAGGTCACGGCGCGCATCGAGGGGCCGACGGACAAGCGCCTTATCCAGCTTTACGACTTCCATCAGGATACGCATGGCTGATTGGGTCCCCTTGGGCCTTGTCGTCCTGGGTTTTGGCGCGGGGCTTCTCTCCGGTGCATTCGGCATCGGGGGCGGTGTCCTCATGGCGCCGGCACTCCGAGCCGTCTTCGGCCTGCCGGTGCTCGAGGCCCTGGCTACGCCTCTGGTGACGATGTTGCCCACGGCGATTGTCGCCACGGTGCGGCACGGCCGTGCCCAGCCGTTGCCTCGGCGCCATCTGCTCGTGGCCGCGGCGACGGGGATGCCGACAGCCGTTCTGGCAGCCGTGGGGACCGACGTGCTGCCCGGCCGCTGGCTTATGGCCATGTTGCTGCTGTTGGTGAGCGGGATTGGCGTTGACTATGCCTCGGGGGCCTGGGCACGGCGAAGAGCTGCGGCTCCGGTCCGTGACCTGAAACGTCCGGGGTTGGCCTACGGCAGTCTGGGTATGGGCGTCGGCCTCGTGAGCGGGGGCTTGGGCCTGGGCGGGGGTGTGGTGGCATTGCCGGCGCTCACGGCCATGGGCCTCGGCATGCGTCAGGCGGTGCCCCAGTCGCTGATGCTCGTGGCACTTGTCGCCATGCCGAGTGCCGGGACCCATGCCTGGCTGGGCCATATCAACGGTGCTGTCGCGCTTTGGCTGGCCGTGGGTCTCGTGCCCGGGTCGTGGCTGGGTGCGGGCTGGTCGGCCCGACTCAAGGAATCCCAGTTGGTGCGCATCCTCGGCGTGCTGCTCGTCCTCGTCGCCGTGGCCTCCGGCTTGCGGGAGCTCTCATGAAGGTGCGTGGGTCTCGCCCTCAAGCCTCTGCTGGTCGTGCCGAAGGTAGGCTCGGGAGGGACACACGATGATTCAGGAAGGTCCTGTCCGGGAGCCTTGGCCCCAGGATGCCTGGCTCGAGCGTTTGCAGCGCATGCCCCTGTTCCAGGGCTTTTCCCCGCGAGAGGTCGAGCGCGTGGCGATCATGGCGCGCCGCCGCTTCCTGGACCCCCGGGAGGAAATCCACGCTGCAGGCTCGCCCGGGGTCGCCGCGTTTCTGGTGCTCAGCGGAGTCGTCCTGCTCGAGGCCGGCGAGGACGGGCGCATCGGCATGATGGTTCGTTCCGGCGGCACGTTCGGGGAGGAGTCTCTGTTCGATGAGGGACCGCGTCCCCATGGTGCGCGTGCCGTCATGCGGACGGAGGTCCTTTGCTGGGACGAGGAGGACCTCGGGCGCCTCGAGCGGGACCATCCGCGCCTTGCTGCCAAGTTCCTGCGTCGACTGGCACGTCCACTGACCCAGCGTTGGCGGAAGTGGGTTGCCGAAGCGGCCGAGGAACCGGTCATCTTGCCGGTTCGCTCCGGCCAGCCTGCCGAGGACGATGGTGGGACGTGGTGGCAGCGTTTGATGGCCGCGATGCGCGCGCGGTGGGCCGGACGCCTGCCGGAAGTCGCCGTCGATCCCGTCCAGCCGGGCGGTACGTGGGAGCCTGTGCCTCTATCGCGTTGGCCGGTGACCTACGAGGGGTGAGGCCGAGACGCTCAGCCAGTCCGGGCCTGAGGGTCCCGGGCTGGTTGCTTGCCGTGGGCCTCGCCGGCTGTGTCTCCGAAGGACCGGCCGCGACGGGTCTCCCTGCCCCGCAGCCCGATTGGCCGCGCGCGCTACTGGCTGCTTCATGGCTGGATGTCGATGCCGGGATTCCGTTGTACTGGCCGCTCGAGGCGCCCTCGGGGATGCTGGTCTGGACACCGCGAGCCTTCCCGGGTGCCGATCGCCAGCCGGACACGTGGCCGGGACGAAGGACCGCCCTGATACGGCGGCTCGCGGGTGGCCCGCGTGTCGTGACGCGCCGTTCCCAGGCGGAACGTGTGCGTCACCTGGGAGACCGCGATGTCGTCCGGATCCTCGACCTCCTCCCGGGTGGCCGACCCTGTGCAAGGCAAGTCGAGCTCCGCGCCATCACGGCGAGGACGTTGTACTGGGTGGATGTCGGGCCGGTGGCGGATGATCCGTGCCAATCCGGTTCCGAGCCCGTGCCCGATGGGCTGTTGCAGGATTGGGTCGCGCGCATCGACGGGCAGGATGCGTCGATCGTGGGCAGGCTCGAGGCCACTCTGGGTGCCGTGCCGACAGAATCCGACGTCGATGGCGATCCGAGGGTGCATGTCATCCTGTCGTCTGCCGTCGGGTCCTTCGGCAAGGACAAGGGGCTCGAGGGCTTCTTCTGGCCGGCGGACCTTGCGGGCGACGGGGAGCCGGCCTCCAATCGGCGGGAGGCCGTTTACCTGCGCGCCGGAGCCTTGCTCGAGGACCAGGCCGAAGCAGCGGGGGTGCTGGCCCACGAGTTGACGCACCTGCTTGTCCATGCCGGCCGCCGGGCGAAGGGTGCCGCCGTATGGCCCACCTGGTGGGACGAAGGTGTCGCCATGTGGGCCATGGGCCGCACGGGACATGGTCTTCCCGAGGGCAGGGTCAGTGTCGTCAAGGACGTTGCTGCCGTACTGGCCGAGCCCGCAGCGTGGTCGCTGACGGACTGGGCGGGCAATCCCCGGGGGGGAGGCTACGGTCTCGCCTACCTGTACCTCGAGTGGCTCCACGAGCGCCACGGCGAGCCTTTGGTGCGGGAGGTCCTGGCGGATCCGGCGGAACTCGACGTGGCCTTGGCACGCGCCCTCGCCAGACGGGGCAGCACGCCCCGCCGTGCGTTCCTCGAGTTGGGTGTTGCCTTGGCTGCGGTCGGGGGACATGTCCGGACTGCCGGTCTGGTTCCCGAGCCTCCGGCCGGACTAAGGGCCTCGGCGTTGTTCGATGCGGGCGGGAGACCGTGGTTCACCGGTGCTCGTGCCCAGCTGCCGGGGCCGGATCCGGGACGCCCCGGCGTGCTCCACGCGATGGCGACGCTGACCGGACCGACCGCCTGGCAGCCGCCCGTTCCTGCCGAAGTTGTCAGGCTGGATTTCGGCCCCGTGCTGGCCGCGGCGGGTCGCTGACGCCCCACCAGCCGCCTGGCCCGTCCCACCAGAGCGCTCTGCCCGCCAGGAACCCGGTGCCCAGGACGCCATCGACCCATGCCATCGGTGCCCGGTCAGCCACGAGGATGGTCTGGTGAGGGGGCAGCGGTCCGTGTGGCGCCAGCCGCGTCGGCCAGCGCCACGATGCTTGCGTCGAGGCAAGGCCCTGGATGCGATCGCCGGCCTCGCCCAGCTGGGATGGGTGCCAGCCGGACCTGCGCGCGGCAGGCATGGCCAGCAGCAAGGCTCCGGTGCCGGTGTCGAGCAGCATCGACCAGGACTGGCCCCCTGCGTGCAACAGGTTGAGGACCGGGCTACCGTGCCGTTCCTCGAGTGGCCAGTGCCCCGTCAGCCGTGGTGGTGGTCCTCCCGCCGAGGCCATCAGGCGCGCTTGTCCCCTCGCGGGATCGAGGCGCCAGCGTTGCTGCCCCAGCAGGTCCCAGCCCAGAATGCCCGCCACGAAAATGTCGTCCTCGGCGAGGAAACGTTCTGAAAGCCTCGGCAGGATGGCGACGCGCGAAAGTCGAAGCCGGTTGTGCCCGAGGTTCATCGCAGGGGGGACGGCCCACGCCGTCAGGCCGTAGCTTTCGGCCTCCCGGGGGATGTCGGCGGCCCGCGGCCAGCCGTGTGCCGTCCGGGGACTGGCCACCGTATGTGTTGCGCCGGTGTCGACCAGCCACCACCCTGTCGTATCGCCCGTCCGGACGCGGACGTAGACCCTGCCGTTCGCCGCCTTGCACGAGAGGTCGTCGGGTGCAGGGGACAGGGCCGACAGGGCGAGAAGGGCGGCAAGTGCCATGTTGCTTTAGACTTCTACCCCATGAAAATCGTCTTGTTCAGCCACCCGGCGAAGGGCGCCGGTGACCTTGCCCGATTGATCATCTCCGAGCGCCTCGCGGCCTGTGTGCAGGTATCGGCACCTGTCTCCAGCATCTACAGGTGGGAGGGGGAGACCCGGGAAGATGCTGAAGTCCAGGTCTGGTGCAAGACGGATGCCGCTGTCGCCGATGCCTTGATGGCACGCATCCTGGCCTTGCACCCCTACCAGCTCCCGGAAATACTCCTGCTGCCGGTCGAGGGCGGCTTGGAGGCCTACCGCGAATGGGTGAAGGGAGAGGTAAGGCAGCCGGGAACCTAGGGCTGCCGGGCTGGCAACGCTTTCGTGCCGCCCTGGGGTGGCTGCGCCTGAGCCTCGTGCTGGCGATCCTGGTCGGGGTCGGGGCGGCTTGTGCTGCCGAGGTTTCGCCGAGGCCGCTCGGCCCGCACCGGGCCGTGACCTGGCTGGCTTGGCAGGGACCGATTGGTCCCGTGGCGTCGACCTACCTGGCGAGGGGGATTCGGGAGGCCGTCAGGGACGGGGATGCCTTGGTGGTGCTGCGTCTGGACAGTCCCGGCGGCCTCGACACGTCGATGCGCACCATGGTGCAGGACATGCTTGCGGCACCGGTGCCGGTGATTGTCTGGGTCGCACCCGGTGGCGCAAGGGCGGCTTCCGCCGGCATGTTCCTGGTGCTTGCGGCCCATCGCGCCTATATGGCCCCCCAGACGGCGATGGGGGCGGCGCATCCCGTGGGGCCGACCGGGGAGGCGCTGCCCGGACCGCTGGATACCAAGGCTGTCCAGGATGCAGCGGCTTTGGCGCGCAGCCTTGCGCGGCAGCATGGTCGTGACGCCCGATGGGCCGAGTCGGCCGTGCGCGAGAGCCTGAGCCTGTCGGCCGAGGAGGCCGTGCGACGTGGCCTGGTGGACGGCCTTGCCGCCAGCGAGACCGAATTGCTGGATCGGATCGACGGGGTGGAGGTGCTGGTATCGGGACGGCGCGTGCGCCTTCACGGCGACGCTTCCTTGTCACGCGCGCGTGGGGTGCTGCCCGGGGAAAGAGTGCTTTCGGTCCTGTCCGAGCCGACGACCGCGATGATGCTCGTCCAGGTCGGGATGTTGGGGATATTCCTGGCGCTTTCCCATCCCGGGAGCATCCTTCCCGGGTTGGCCGGGATCCTCGGCCTGCTGTTGGGTTTCTATGGCCTTGGTGCGCTACCGGGGGCGTGGGCGGGGATTGCCCTGCTGGTCGTGGGCGCCGGCCTGTTCGTGGCGGAGGCCGTGACGCCCGGACACGGCGTGCTGGGCGTGGGCGCCGGTCTGGCGCTGGCTGCCGGATGGTTGGTCGTGGCCGTGGGTGCGCGGGCGGCCGGTTGGCAGCCGGATGCGTGGTTGTGGACCGGAGCGGTCGGGGGCGGTGTCCTGCTTGGTTGCTTGTCGGTCCTGGCAGCGCGTTCGGCCTGGGGAGCCTTGCGCTCGCGACCGGTCCACGAGCAGGTGGGGCGTATCGCGATGGTTCTGGAGTCGGCGGCCGCCGATGAAGGCACGGTGCTGCTCGAGGGTGAGCGTTGGCGGGCGCGGTGGGGTGGGCGTCGCCCGGGCGTAGGGGAGCCGGTGGTGGTCATCGGGCGGAACGGGCTGGTTCTCGAGGTGCGCAGGAGCGGTCCGGACGCCGGGGAGGCACGTGGGGCATGAATGTCATGATCGGCTTGGCGCTGGTCTTCGGGATAGTGCTGTCCGGCTTTCGGGTCGTTCAGGAATACGAGCGAATCGTGGTGTTCCGGTTAGGGCGCCTGCTGGGCGTGCAGGGGCCCGGCATCTGCTTCCTCGTGCCTTTCATCGACAGGGCCGTCCGGGTGGACCTGCGGACCCTCAATTTCGAACTGCCTGTGCAGGAAGTGGTGACGCGCGACAACGTGACCATCAAGGTGACGGCTGTCGTCTACTACCGCTTCGTGGCCCCGGACCTGGCCGTCACCCGGGTGGCGGACGGCCACCTGGCCACGGTGCAGTTGGCCCAGACGACCTTGCGGAACGTGCTGGGCCAGTCGGCACTCGATGAAATACTGGCGAGCCGGGACGCGCTCAACGACAGGCTGCAGCGCATCCTCGACGAGCTCACGGAGCCGTGGGGCATCAAGGTGACGGTCGTGGCGCTCAAGGACCTCGAATTGCCCGTCGCCATGCAGCGGGCGATGGCGCGGCAGGCCGAGGCCGAAAGGGAGAAGCGCGCCAAGGTGCTCCACGCCGAGGGCGAGCGGCTGGCCGCCGAGACCCTGGCCGATGCGGCGACGATCCTGGCCCGGGAGCCGGCTGCCATTCAATTGCGGTATCTTCAGACGCTGGCGGACGTGGCGACGGAAAAGAACAGCACAATCCTTTTTCCTGTGCCGATTGCCCTCTTCGAGGGATTGTTGCGTCGTGACAGGGGGGGGGGCGGGTGAGAGACGGGTGGGTCGCCGTTGCAGGTGTCGCCGAGGGATTCTTCATCGCGGCCATGCTTCTGGCTTTGCGGGCGTGGACGCGGCGTCATCCCCCGGCATCTTGAGCCTGTATGGTTCTTGTCGAACCCCGGCGTGCGTCGTACGCTTGGGGTACGCCTGACGGTCCCGGCAGGCACCTAACGAGGAGGTTCTCCGCAATGGCGGTTTTCGTGACCAAGCAGGCTCCCGACTTCACGGCTGAAGCCTACACGGATGGCGACTTCAAGACGGTCTCCCTTTCGGACTACCGTGGCAAGAACGTGGTGCTCTTCTTCTATCCCCTGGACTTCACCTTCGTCTGCCCGACCGAAATCATGGCGTTCTCGGACCGGATCGACGAGTTCAAGTCCCGTGGCGTCGAAGTCCTTGGCGTGTCGGTCGACAGCAAGTTCTCGCACCGTGCGTGGGCACAGGTCGACCGCAAGGAAGGCGGCATCAAGGGTATCGCCTATCCCCTCGTCGCCGATCTGAAGAAGGACATCAGCCGTGAGTACGGCGTCCTGATCGAGGAAGCCGGCCTGGCCCTGCGCGGCCTGTTCATCATCAACAAGGAAGGCGTGCTCAAGCATGTCACCATCAACCACAACGACCTCGGTCGCAATGTGGATGAGGTGCTGCGCCTTGTCGACGCCATCGACTTCTCCGAGAAGTACGGCGAGGTCTGTCCTGCCAACTGGCAGAAGGGTCAGGCGGCCATGAAGCCGGATGCCGAGTCCCTCAAGAAGTACCTGGGTGGAGCCGAGCTCGTCGCCAACTGACGCATCTCGGTCAGGGCCCCTCGTGCGCGCAGGCGCACGGGGGGCTCTTGTCTTGCGGGCGAAGGATGTCTGCAGCGGGCCGATGAAAAATTTCGGTTGTCGTGTTGACAGTTCTCCGGAATGGGAGTTACGTTATCTGGGTGGCCTGCGTTGTACGCAGTCTGCCGGGCCTTCTGGCCTGATGTTGGCGTTCTTGATTTGATGTTTCTGTTGTTTCCGGGTTCTTTCCGGCGGCAGTGGTGGTGTCTTCGCAAGTCGTCAATGTTTGTTGCACCTTGAAAACCACATCGATGCGCATTTCCTGATGTCAGGTTTTTGCTTGGGGTTGAAGCTCTGGGCGGAGGCCAT
>JAYKIS010000080.1:0-43514 GCA_035286125.1 Candidatus Sericytochromatia bacterium | reverse complement strand
CGCGAACATCCTGCCTTGCCCGGCGACAGCGAGGTCGTGCCGCCCGCGATTGTCGAGGGTCTTCTGGTCCAGGCTGCGTCGCCATGGAAGTGGACAGCGTCGGACCTCGGGACAGGTGAACGTCAATGGGTCCTGCACGTTGGCGGGACATCCCTTTCGGTCCAGCCTGCCCCATCCGGGCTGCTGGTGCAGGGGGCTGCAGGGCCTCTGCTGCGTGTCGAGGGACGCAGCGGCAGGGTGCTCGCGCAGGCCGATCCGGGCTGTGCCATGACCGGCGGACCTTGGCAGATGGAAGATGGAGGCATCCTCACCATCCTGGACGCCTCGGTGCTTGCCGCATTCCGCTAGGATGGTGCCATGAATCTACAGGCCGCCGTGCTGTCCTTCTGGGTTTGGCTGGTCTCGCTGCAAGCACCGCCGGAGTCCCCGTCGGCGCCTTCGTCGGCCGTACGCCATCTCGTCTGTCGACCCCCTGCCGGGATGCTTGCCGATGGCGTCTGGGTTTCGGACGAACTGGCCTCGGGGCTTGCCATCCGGGAGGCTTGGCCGTCGTGGGAGGTGGTTGCACCGGCGGGCACAGGCGTCCAGTTGGCCTTGCGGTTCCGGACGGGAGCCTCGACCGCTTGGGGGGGGTGGCTGACCGTCGGGCAGTGGGGCGATGAGGCCCCGGCGCCGGAGGATGAGGCGACGCAGTCCGCGGGTGTGGCCATCGATGTGGATACGGTCCTCTGCAGCCTGCCCCAGGCCTGGGTTCAGTGGCGCGTCATCAGCCGGGGGCGGCCCGACGGGGTTCGTCCAGTCGTCGGTCGCCTGGTCCTGGCCATGGCCGGCAATCCCCTTGGCGGAGCGAACTTGCCTCCCGATCCGCTCGTCCCCCCCGCCCGGCCTGACTGGCGCGGCATCGTGATGGTGCCCTACCGCGATCAGGGCACCGATGTGCCGCGGATGAAGGGTTCCCTCTGCTCGCCCACAACCACGTGGATGGCTCTGGCGTCAGTCGGCCGCGCGGAAGGTGTCCTGGAAGACTTTGCCAGCCGGGTCTACGACCGTCGCCACGATCTGTTCGGTGTCTGGCCCCGCGCGACGGCGGCCGCGGCCGAACGGGGCCTGTCCGGCTATGTGACTCGGCTTGCCGGGTTGGATGCCCTGAGGGATCATCTCGCGGCCGGCCACCTAATCGGGGCAAGCGTGCGCTATGCGGAGGGCCAGCTCAAGCGACCGCCCGCCCTGGCCGCAACCAAGGGCCACCTGATCCTCCTCAGAGGCATCCGTGCAGACGGTGCCGTCATCGCGAACGACCCGGCCTCGGCCGGTTCGGGCGACGGCTTTGCGTGGCTCCCCGAGGACCTGGCCACTGCCTGGCTGGATCGGTCAGGGGGTGGCATGGCCTACGTGTTCGAGCGGGCCGAGTCGCTCCAGGGCCGACCCTGATGCGTCTTGCCGTTCTGGTTCCTGCCCTGGTGGTCTGTGCGAACCTCGCGATGCCCGCCGCAGCCGAAGGCACCCGCACGGAGCAGCTGGTCCGCTCCTATCTGGGGGTCCGGGGACATCGGGCCGTCTGTTTCTCGCCGGACGGACGCTCTCTGGTGTTCACGTCAACCGTCACAGGTACGGCCCAGCTTTGGTCGGTTCCGACCCAAGGGGGCTGGCCCCAGCCGCTGACCCATGAACCCGAGCCTGTCGGCGAGGCGATTCGGTTGCCGGGACGCTATGTGACCACGGTGGATGAGGGAGGTAACGAGCGTCGGCGTCTGGCGTGGCTGCCTCTGGAGGGAGGGGCGCTCCAACCCTACCCGTGGGCCTCGGGTTCCATTCATGTTCCGGGACCCGTGACCCGGGACGGACGCCTCATGGCCTATGCGACCAACGAACGGGATCCGCGCCGCTTCGACCTGCATCTGCTCGAACCCGCGACGGGGCGGTCTCGGCGCATCCTCGAGGGTGACGGGACGCTTCAGGCCGCGACATGGCTCAAGGATGGCGAGGCCCTGGTCTACCATCAGGCGCGCACGCCCACCGACGAGGATCTGTATCTGCTCGACCTGCGCTCACGGCAAGTCCGCCCCCTGACGGAAAAGCCCGGCGTTGCCATCTACCGGGCTGTCCATCGGGCCGCTGACGGTCGCCTGTGGCTGATCTCCGACGAGGGGCGCGAGTTCGCAGGCTTGGCCACCGTGGATCCGGCGCGTCCCCAGGTCCGATACTTGGGGCCCGATGGCCCCGAGACCGTGACCGATCTTGTGCTCAGCGACGATGGCCTGCAGGCAGCCTGGTTACAGCAGCGTGACGGCTGGTCCGAACTCTGGGTATCGCCGACCGGAATGCTCAAGCCTCGTCGGATCGAGTCGTTGCCCGCGGGCGTCCTGTCGGGTCCGGTGTGGGCCATGGATGGCAAGCGCTTGGCCGTGACCCTCTCCACACCGGTCTCTCCACCGGATGCCTGGCTCGTCGATCCGGCGACCGGTGTCAGCAGGCGTGTGACCCATGCGGCCCTGGGCGGCCTTCGCACCGACCGATTCGTGCGTCCCGACCGCGTGCTGGTGCCCAGCTTCGACAAGCGTCTCGTGCCGGCTTGGCGCTATCGGCCCCAAGGCCTCAAGCCAGGCCAGCGGGCCCCGTGGCTCGTGATGGTGCACGGCGGTCCCGAAGGCGAGGAACGCCCCTCGTTCTCGGCTGCCATCCAGTTGCATCTCTCGCGTGGCTGGGGTGTCCTGGCACCGAACATCCGAGGAAGCACCGGCATGGGGCGTACGTGGACTCATCTTGATGATGGTCGCAAGCGTCCGGACGCGCTTGCGGACATGGCGGCGCTGGCCACGTGGCTGCGCAAGCAGCCGGACGTCGATGCCCGGCGTGTGGTCGTCACCGGGGGCAGCTACGGGGGCTACGTGACGATGGCCTGCCTCGCCTTCCAGCCGGATCTCTGGGCAGGGGGAATCTCGTCGGTCGGCATGAGCAGCCTCGTGACCTTTCTCGAGCGAACCGGGCCGTGGCGCAAGGCCCTTCGGGAAGCCGAGTACGGCAAGCTGGATCAGGACCGGGACTTCCTCGTGCATGGGTCGCCCTTGACGCACGTCGATCGCATTCGGGCACCCCTGTTTCTGATCCAGGGCGTTCAGGACCCCCGTGTGCCTGTGGGTGAGGCGCGCCAGATGGCCGAGGCATTGCGCGCGCGAGGCCGCATCGTGCGATTGCTCGAATTCGAGGACGAGGGCCATGGGCTGAGCCGCTTGCCCAATCGCCTGGCGGCGCTCGACCAGACGCTGCAGTTCCTCGATTCACTGGGACGTTGAACGACTCTTGGTGTTGTCTTGAGCGCTCCTTAAACGACTGACGGGTTCGAGCGGCCGATAACCTCCAGAACAGGAGGTGTCGTGTGCCCCAGTCGATTCAGCGAGGGTCTACCCAGGGTGGACGACCTGCGGCTGCCGGGACCGTCACGGTTCGTGACAAGGACACGCTCTGGGGCATCGCCCAGCGTCACCTCGGTGACGGGCGTCGCTGGCGGGAATTGGAAGCCGCGAATCAAGCCTTGTTGGCCCGGACGGGTGGCCTGATTCATCCCGGCATGACCCTGCGCCTGCCCGGGGCCAGCGCCTCCTCGCCTGCCCCGGCACCTGCTCCTGCCACTCCTGCGGCTCCTTCTGGGCCGATCACTCCTGCTCCGGCGCCCGCCCCCCGCGGGGCACGTCCTGCGACCGAACCTCGTCCTGTTGGCCCCGTGCAGGGCGACAGGTTCGTCCGGTCGCGCGCGCTGGATGACCAGGGACGATGGACCAAGGAGACTTCCGCCCGCTTCTCTGCTTTCGTGCCCGAGCATGTCAACCGTCTTCGGTCCGCGGGTACCGAGATCGATTGTGCGGACCTTGCGGCCAAGATCCTGAGCGACTTCTCCAAGCACGAGCAGTTGCCCAACCCGGTGGATCGGGCCGGGACCTGGCATCGCTACGACAAGGCCAATCCCGGTGGCCTTCCGAACGTGCAGGGCCCCACTTACTTCCTGTCCCGGGTCAATGCCGACAACCTGGCCAAGCAATTCACCCGTCCCGTACCTGACCACGACGGTGACGGGATCGCCGGTGCAGACAGGCGGACCGGGCGCATCGACCTCGATGACCTCGAGCCCGGGGACATCCTGTTCTATGACTGGGACGGCGACGGCATCGTCAACCACACCGTCAACTACGTGGGCCGCAAGGACGACGGCACGGTGCTCCTCGCCTACGGCTCATACGACAACCTCTCGCGGAACGGCCAGCCCGTGACATGGGCGACGCTCGACATCACCCCCATCGAGATGCTCGAGCTCAAGCCCGGCTCGGTCGAGTTCGCGCAGTGGCTGGGCGATGAGAACAAGCTCTGGGGCGTTCGCCGCTACGCCTTCCGGCCATCGGGTGTGGCGGATGAGGCTTCTGGGGCAGTCCGGATGTCCGTCCGCTGACCTTGATGGCGTCTTAGCTCCGGAATGCTTGCCGTGGCGAGGGCGGCCAAGGCCAGAATGGCGGCGCCTCCCACGCTGACCGCAGCACCGGGCCCAAGCCAGCGAGCCATCGCCCCGGCCTCTGCCTCACCCAGTTGTGGGCCACCGATGTAGAACATCATCCCGATGCTGGTGACACGGCCACGCATCGAATCCGGTGTACGAGCCTGCCTGAGGTGAGCCCGGATGACCGTGCTGATGCTGTCTGCCGCGCCCGCCACGACCAGGCACAGCAGCGCCGGCAGCAGGGAACGCATCTGTCCGAAGGCGACCCAGCCCAGGCCGTAGATTCCAATCATCAGCAGGAAGACAGGACCTTCCCTCCGGATGGGCGGCATGAGGGACAGCAGGCCGGCGGCCAGGGTTGCGCCCAGCGGTTGTGCGGCCATGAGCATGCCCAGCTCCCTTGCGCCACCGTGGTGGCTCTGCTCCGCAAGGGCAGGCATCAGGACCATCGATGCCCCCAGAAAAGTCGAGGCAAAGTCGATGACCATCGTCGCCCAAAGCAGTCGATCCGCCAGCATGAAGCGCCAGGCTTCGAGCCAGCTGGTCCAGGCGGGTTGTATGACGCCCGGGGTATCCGTGGCCGGCAAGATGGCAGGCAAATGGAAAAGGGCGCCAAGTACGGCAAGGTAGGATGCGGCATCGAGGGCGTGGATGAGCCCGGCACCGTGGCCACCTGCGAGCAGCAGGCCACCCGCGAGAGGCCCAGCGACGGCCGCCATCTGCCAGCCCGAGACGCTGAGCGAGAGGGCATGGGCCAGGCGGTCGGCCGGCACCAGTGCCGGCACCAGGGCCCCGCGGGCCGGATTGTCGAAGGCCACGGCCGCGGCGTGCAACGCCACCAGGCCCAGCAACAGCGGGACCGAAAGCCGCTGGGTCACCGTCAGCAGCAGGAAGGTGGCGGCGACCAGCGCCATCGTCGCCTGGGTCACGAGCATGATGCGCCTGCGATCCCGGCGATCCGCCCCGACACCTCCGAGCGGGGCCAGCAGCAGGATGGGCAGGGCCTTGGCGAGGCCCATCGCACCCATGACGAGTGGGTCGTGCGTCAGCGACCAGAGCTGCCACGCAAGGGCCACCTGCTGCATCTGGGTGCCCAGACTCGACACCGCCTGCCCGATGATCAGGCGCCTGAAGGGGCGCACCCCCCAGGAGGACCAGGGCCGGTCGGCCTTGCCCTCAGCGGCCAAGGCCGCTCGCTATCTTGCCGCCAATCACCGGTTCCGGGCGACGATGCGGCCAACCTCCGGCATGAGCTGCCGCTTGGCCCGAATGTGGGCGATGAGCGCGTCCCGCTGCAGGACCTGCAGGTCACGCCGGGTCTTGCCTGGAAGCATCGCGAAGCCGGCGCCGCCCTCGGCCATGTAGTCCGTGACCACTACCTTGTAGGTACGATTCTCATCGAAGGCCTTGCCGCCGATCTTGATCGAGGCAATATCGCCGTTGGCCTGCACCATGTACGTGGCGCCGGCGATGGCGTGGCGCTTGCGCTCGTTCGGGCGCCGCTGGATGCGCAGCACTTCCTTGGCCGTCTTGCCGTCGACGGTCATCATCACCAGCTTGTTGTCGAAGGGCAGGGCATAGAAGGCATCCTCGATGCGGATCTGCCCGTGGAGGATGTGGTTGCGGGGCGTTCCGCTGCTCGAGACGGCGAAGGCGACCTCGGGGTCGAGGGTCCGGGCAGCCGCCAGCGACGCATCTGCGATCAGGTTGTTGAGCGCCGACTCCACGGCACCTGTCGCATACCGCTTGAAGTCGCCATTGGCCGTGCCGATGACTTCCTTGACCACGCTGTCGACACGGGCCTTGTAGGGCGCGATGGCGGCTTCGATGGCGGGATCGGGGCGAACCGTGCGATCGAGGGCAATCAGGTTGTTCTGGTAAGCCTCGACCTTGCCGTCACGCAGCGTCAGGTCCAGTTTGCCCAGGAAGCCGCCGCCGAATCCGGGGGAAACGATCAGGCAGCGCTCACCGTTGTTCTCGAAGACCTTGGGACGCTTGATCATGACGTGGGTGTGGCCGCTGACCAGCACGTCAATCCCCGGCACCTTGGCTGCGATGGTCTCGTCCGTGACGTGGTCGCCTTCACTGCTGGCGGCGTCCGAGGCATGCTCGTCGGCATGGTCGCGCTCGTGCTCATCGGCCCAGGGCGGAACGGTGCCCACGTGGGAGACGCACACCACGACATCCGCCTCGCGGCGCAGGCGCTCGACGACGGCGCGTGCCGTCGCCAGCGGATCGTAGTAGGTCGCGCTCTGGAAGTTGGGCGGAGCGATCAGCCCGTCCACCTCGGTCAGCAGGCCGAAGATGCCAACCCGCAGCTTGCCTGCCTTGACGACCGTGTAGCGGCTGGCGAACTCGGGATTGAACGTCACGTTCGAGGTAACGGGCCGGTTGTTGTAGTAGCCCATGGCCCGGCGCAGGTCATCCACGCCGTTGTCGAACTCGTGATTGCCGATGGTCAGCGCGCTGAAGCCCAGCATGCTCATCAGGCGCATCTCGGCCTCGCCCTTGAAGAAGTTGAAGTAGGGCGTCCCCTGCAGGTAGTCGCCCGAGTCGACCAGAACCGATTGGGGCTGCTGGGCACGAAGCTCGGCAGTCTTGGTCGCGAGACGCGCGAAGCCGCCCTTGCCGGCGTAGGTGGCGTAGTAGTAGTCGTCGGCGAACGGTTCGATGCGCGAGTGGATGTCGCTCGTGTAGAGCACCGAAAACGGTACGGGCTGCCCGGCCAGCGAGGGATCGGCGGGGACCAGGGGCGCCTGGCCCAGGTCAGGGAAGCCCGGCGTTACGGGAATACCGTTGGCCCGGTACTTCAATGCCCGGTTGCCCGAGGGCAGGTAGCCCTGGCTGGAACCGCCGCAGCCGGCAAGGATACCGGCAGCCAGAACCCCCGCAATCAGGGAGGTGGCGACGTGACGGGGGGGCAGCATGTTGGCCATGGTTTTCTTATCCCGACCTTAGCCGATTTCTGAACCTAATTTCACGTTAAGTTGCGTGCGGCCTCTCCGGGGCTTCCCGGCTGTGCTTGCCCCAGCATCGCCGGCGTGGGACCATGCGGCGCGACGATGCACCAGGAGGCCCCCCATGAACCTGCCCGGACGCCTGCTCACGGCCATGGTGACGCCCTTCGGAACGGATGGTGCCCTTGACCTTCCGGCAGCGGCCCATCTCGCACGCCACCTTCTCTCCGAGGGTTCCGAGGGCCTCGTGATCAACGGCACGACCGGCGAGAGCCCGACGCTCTCCGAGGCCGAACGGGATGCCCTGCTCGAGACGGTGGTGGCGGCCGTGGGTGCAGACCGCGTCATCATGGGCACCGGCTCCAACGACACGGCCGCCGCTGTGCGGATGGCGCGCAGGGCAGCCGAACGCGGCGTCTCCGGCCTGCTCGTGATTGCCCCCTACTACAACAAGCCGGATGCCCGCGGCCTCGAGGCGCATTTCCGCGCGGTTGCGGCCGCCACCGACCGACCGGTCATCCTGTACAACCATCCTCCGCGGACAGGCGTTGCCCTTACGGCGGCCATGGTCGGTCGCCTTGCTGCGGACTGTCCGACCATCGTCGCGCTCAAGGACAGTTCGGCAAGCCTCGACGTGGCCACCGAGTTCATCCGTGCGACCCCGCCCGGATTCCTGCTCTACAGCGGCAACGACAGCCTGACCTTGCCCATCATGGCTGTCGGCGGCCATGGCGTCATCAGTGTTGCCTCCCATGTCGCTGGACCACGCCTGCGTCGCCTCGTCGAGGCCGCCGCCGAGGGTGATCTCGCGACGGCCCGGGCATTGCACCTCGAGCTTTACGATCTGATGCAGGGCTTGTTCCTGGCGCCCAGTCCGGCACCCGTGAAGGCGGCGCTCGCGTGGGCCGGCGTGCCCGTTGGCGGGGTCCGCCTGCCCCTCGTCGACCTGGACGCAGCCGATCGCCAGAGGCTGGAGACGTTGCTTCGTGACACCGGTGTGGCAGCCGCCGCAGGGGTGATGGCGTGACGGCCATTCGCATCATCCCGCTGGGGGGCCTTGGCGAGATCGGCAAGAATTGCTGGCTGATCGAGTCCGAGCAGGACATGGTGATGCTGGATTGCGGCTTCGCCTTTCCGACCGAGGAAATGTACGGAGTCGACCTCGTCATTCCGGACTTCACCTATGTGGTGGAGCGGGCCCACAAGTTGCGGGGCGTCTTCGTCTCGCATGGCCACGAGGACCACATCGGCGGTTTGCCGTTCCTGTATCGCGAACTGCCGAATCCCGAGGTGCCCGTCTATGGCACCCCGTTCACCATCGCCCTGGTCCAGCGCAAGCTGCACGAGGTCGCCAGCCTTCGCGGCAAGGTACCGCTGGTGCCTTGCGAGCCTCGCTCCGTCGTGCAGGCCGGAGGCATGGCCGTCGAGTTCATCCGGGTTTGCCACTCGATCGTCGATGCCGTGGGCTTCGGCATCGGGACCCCGATGGGTACCGTGGTGTACTCCGGCGACTTCAAGATGGACCAGACGCCGATGGACGGCCATCGTTTCGACTACTTCCGCTTTTCCGCGCTGGGCGAAGAGGGCGTCCTGGCGCTGCTCTCCGATTCGACCAATGCCGAACGCGAGGGCATGACTCCCTCCGAGCGCGTGGTCGGCGAGGGCCTGCGCCATGCCTTCGGGGATGCGGCCGGTCGCGTCATCGTCGCGACCTTTGCCTCCAATGTGCAGCGGGTCCAGCAAATCATCGAGGTCGCGCACGCCTACGGACGCCGTGTCGCCCTGGTGGGGCGCAGCATGCAGCAAGTGACGGAACAGGCGCTCAAGATGGGCTACATGACGGTGCCGGAGGGAGCACTCTGGCGCATCGAGGATATGATGGCCCTGCCTCCCGAGCAGGTCTGTATCGTGACGACGGGCAGCCAGGGCGAGCCGATGAGCGGTCTGTCCCGGATTGCGCACGGCGACCACAAGCACGTCACGGCCATGGAAGGGGACACCGTCATCCTCTCGGCCGTGCCCATCCCGGGCAACGAGCGCAGCGTGGGGCGAACGATCAACAAACTCTTCAGCCGTGGTGTGCACGTGATCTACGAGGGCGAGCGCAGCAATGCCCGGGCGACGCGGCACGTTTCGGGCCACGCCAGTCGCGAGGAGCTCAAGATCATGCTGTCGCTGACGCGGCCCCGTTACTTCATCCCGGTCCACGGCGAACCCCGCCACCTGATCCACCACGCCGAACTGGCCATCCAGATGGGCGTGCCCCCGCAGCACTGCTTCCTGATGGAGAATGGTGCCGTGCTCGAATTGGGGCCTGAGGGGGGGCGGTTCGGGGATCCGGTGCCCTCGACACCCTTTCTGGTCGACGGCCAACTGCTCAAGGATATCGGTGCTGCGGTTCTCAAGGACCGCAAGCAACTGGCCATGGAAGGCGTCGTCTCCGTCGCGCTGACAGTGGACGAGTCCGGTCAATTGGCGGACCTGCCACGCCTGCTTTCCCAGGGCTTCGTCCACGGCAGCGAGTTCATGAAGATGCTTCCTGACGCCGAGGCACTGATTGCGGACGTGGTCGCGCGTTGCCGTGCCGAGGGGACAGTGAGCCACGAGGCCCTGCGAGTCGCAGTCTCCGAGTCGCTGTCACGTTTCCTGAACGAGCGCTCGCGGCGCCGGCCGGTCCTGCTGGTGTCCGTGCTCGGCGCCTGAGCCACTTCGGGATCAGTTCACGCCGCGGGTCGAGAGGATGACGTCGTCTGCGGCTTCCTCGGAGTCGAAGGTGTAGAGCCTGATGTCGGCCGGCGGAACCGTGACGGTATATTCCCGCGTCTCGACCACGGCGCCCTTCCGGGTGAAGGCTACGGTCACGATGGCCTGGCGGGTGCCGAAGAAGGACTGGTTCCAGACTTGCAACTCGGTATGGGCACGAAGCGTGCCGAACAACGAGAAACCCGTCGTCCATGTGCGCTTGGTCGTGAAGGTGAGTTCAGCCGGTGCAGGCACGACCGGAACCGGGGTAGGCAGCGGGGCCGGCGTCACGACGGGCGTCGGGACAGCCGTGGGCACGGGCTGGGGGGTGGGTTCCACAACAGGGACCGGTGGAACGGATGCGGTCGCATCGGGCGTGGCTGTCTGGACCGGGGTCGGCTCGGCAGAGGGCGATGCGGCCGGCGAGGGCGTTGCCTCGGGCAAGCCCGGCAGGTTCAGGTCGTCCGTCGCCACGGGAACGTCATCCGTGGCCCACGGCAAGGGCTCGTAGGTGTAGGCGGGATCCGGCAGCGCCATATCGCTGGACGGCGAGGCCGTGAGCGCAAGCGACGAGGCAGTCGTCATCTCGTCCCGCAGGCCGCAGCCGCTGGCCAGCGTGGCCACCAGCAGAATTCCCGCCCAGCGCGTGCGATGCATATCCTTGACTCCTCTCCGGGGTTATCGCGCGGTCTCGGGGAGGCAAGGTAAAGGGCGGCTCAAGTTCTGCTGAAGCTTCAGAGGATGGGCCGGCCTCCACGTCCATAGCCCGTAAGTTCCACGAAGCCCCAGCCCGCCGGACGGTTGGCGCGGCGCACCTCGACCAGTCCCTCCCAGTAGGTCACCCCCGTCGTTCGCGCCGTGCGCAACTCCTGATCGGCCAGGATGGGCGTGATGGTGAGGGGGGCCGGGTCGTCCGGCAGAACCATGGTCCAGCCGGCAGGATACCTGATGCCGCTGCTGGGACTGGTCCAGGTCCTTTGGGCATCGAGCCTTCCGGGACCCGGCATCCACGTGGCCTGGCGTCCGTCCGGATGTCGGATCGAGGCGCGGCTGACTGCCAGCCGATGTCCGTCCGGATGGCGCAGGACATAGGCCATGACGTCCCGCCCGTCGGCGAGCGTGAGGCTGAACCAGTCCCAGCCCACGGCGTCGGGCCCGAGGCCGCTGCTGGTCCATTCCCTGTCCAGCCACGCCTCGCCGCGCACGGGGAGCCGTTCGTGGCCGATCCTGACCGTTCCTGACACGGCAAGCCGGGGCTGGGAGTAATACCGGGAGCCTTGGTCCCGGACATCCGACTTCCTGGAGTAGGCGGACGGGCCATGAATCATCGGGGGGGTCCGGGGATTCATGGTCAGGTCGAGGCCCCACGTACCAACGGGGAGGGAGAGGCGGACACCCTGCCCCGTCGACACGGCAGACCAGTTTCCGACAGCCACGTCGAGGCCGCGCGACCCGGCGCGCGCGCGCTCCATGGCCGTCCGGGCCGAGGCTTCCGCGTGGTGGAAGATGCCGCGGCGAACATCACCGAGCGCCGCATGGGCGACCATCAGGTCCCGGGCATCCCATGCATTGCCGGCCTCGTGTGGCCTTGGGGGCAACTGACGCCTGAAGAACGTGGCCTGAAAGCCGAAGGGGCGTCCTCCGGGCGCCTCAACGCGTCCTGTCCAGTACCACCACTCCGTCCGGTGACCCGGATGGGCCCCATGGTCGGCCGGAAAGACCAACCGCGTCCCGTCCAGGGACGGGTGCAGCCAGGACCAGGCCAGCAGAAGGACGGGCATCATGGGCGAACGACTCCCGGGTCCGTGGCCTGCCGGATGGCTCTGGCCGGCCCTACGCTGGCAAGGATGCCTGCAGCGGGCAGGACGAGCAGGATCAGGGCCATCCTCAGGGGTTGGAGCGTGAAGGGGAGGTGCCAGCCGAAGGCCGCGGGGTTCAGGACGTCCACAAGCAATCGCGCGAGGCCCAGGCCGAGCAGCGTGCCCAGCAGGGTGCCTGTCATCGTGGCCAGCCACGCCTGGCCGAGGGCATAGCGGACGAGATCGCCCGCCGAGAAGCCCAGCCACCGGAACTGCACGAGCAGCGACCGCTCCTCGGCAAGGGCGCTGGCCTGGCTGGAGGCGAGTCCGAGCAGGGCCACCAGCAGGCCGATGGCCTCGATGGCCCGCGTGAGCGCAAAGGTCTCGTCGAAAATCCGCAGGACTTCGCCGCGTAGCTCGCCCGGGGTCCGGCAGACCAGGGCATCGGCCTCAGGCAGCGCGCGAAGCATCGCGCGCCTCGCGTTTCCGGCATCGGCCCCGGTAGCGAGCGTGATGGCGAGGCTGCGCGGTCGAAGCCAGCCCGGATAGGCACGGAAGAAGACCTCATGGGTCATGAAAATCTGCCCCTGGTCGCTGGCATAGTCCTGGACCACGCCAGTCACCGTCACGCCCAGACTCCCCGTGGCGGCAGGAAGGTCAAGGTGCATGCCTGTCTCCAGCCGATGGTGGCGCCAGAGCGCTTCCGTCACCAGGACTTCGTCGGGCCGTCGGGGCAGCCGGCCCTGAAGCAGGGGCATTTCCCCGCGTCCGGCACGTGCGTGAATCGGCATGCCGGCGAGGGTAACGGGACGCTGGCGCCACTGGGTCCGGACCTCGTAAGTGGCCTCGACGGAGCGGATGCCCGGCAGCCTGGCGATGTGGCCTGCGAGTGCGGGAGACAGCGTGCCACCCTCGCGTGTCCCTTCGCCTTGGCGTGAACTGAGGAAGAGGTCTGCCGACAAGGTGCGCTGCGCCCACTGGGCGACGGACCCCCGGAAAGAGGCCACCATCGTCCCCATGCCGAGGACCATGCCCGAGGCGAGGATGATAGCGGCCACGGCGAGGGCGTGGCGTCGCCAGCCGAGCGCCAGCGATCGAGCCGCCAGGGCGGGCACCAGCATCCAGGGATACCGCCGCGAGGTTCGAATCGGGGCCATGAGCCGCAGCGCCAGCGGTGCCAAGGCCGCCGTGCCGGCGGCCAGCAGGGTGGCCGAGGCAAGGGCCAGCAAGTTGGTCCACGTGCGGTCCGTTCCCGAAACCGTAGCGACGGCAGACGTTCCCAAGGCTGCCAGCAAAAGGACGAAACCTGTGAACGTCCAACCGTGAGGCCAAGGGGGAGGCTGACGTTCCGGCGGATGCTCCTGGCCTGTCAGCGAGGGGGCGATGGAGAGCGCCCGCCAGGCTGGCACGGCGGCAGCCAGGCATCCGCAAATGGTCGCACTCGCGATCGCAAGGACCACGTCCTGGGTTTCGAGTTGGCTCCACGCCGGTCCCGTGCGGCCATACAGTGCCGAAACCGTTCGCCTGATCGCCTGGGTGGTGCTGCTGGCCAGGAACACGCCCACGCCGACGCCGAGGAACCCGCCGACACACCCGATGGCTGCACCTTCCGCCAGCAGCAGCGTGGCGATGACACGTCTCGAGCCTCCAAGGGCATGGATGCGGGCCATCGTGCTTCGGCGTGCGCCGAACGATCGGCCCAGCAGATTGAGCGTCAGCGCCGTACCGAGCAGGACCGAGACCAGGCTGAGTGCCGACAGATTGAACCGGAACGCCCGCGCCATCTGGTCAAGGACGACCGCCCGGGACCCCGCCGGTTCGAGGACGAGTCCGACCTGGCGTACCCGTTCGGCGAGACCTTTCGGCAATTCGCCGAGCACCAGGATGCGATCGAGGCGCCCCGGCCGCTCGAGAAGGCGTTGCGCCTCGGCGATGTCGCAGAGGACCCGCGGCTGGACAGGACCCCGGCCCCTCGGCAGGAGACGACCAACCACGCGAAGGCGCAGGTGACGCGAACCGGCCATCACGGGACGGAATTTGTCCTGACGCCTGTCATCGGGCCAAAGGACCGCGGCCGGTGCGAACAGGTCGTCGGGGTCTCCGAGCCCCTTGATCTCACCCCAGGCGTCCATGGGGCAGGCGAGGTCAATCCCGGTCAGCGTCAGATCCTGGGCCTCTGCCCCCAGGGTGCGCAACTCGCCCTCGACAAGCGGGACGAGCGGGGTCGTTGCCGCCGTGTCGCGCTGCAGCCGCAGCAGCAAGCGTTCGTCGAGGTCTCCCGCCGGAGCCCGGATGATATGGCCCGGGGGGCCCGCGAGGGTCTCGATGCCTGCCATGAAGGCCTCATGGACGGAACGACTGGCGAGATGGACGGCAAGCGCAACACCGCTGCCGAGCGCGACACCCACCAGGGTCAGAACAAGTCCCCACGGGGAACGCTTCCACCATCCGGTGACGAGGGCCTCGATAAGCCGGATCAAGGCCTGAATCGCCCATCCACGAGCGTGAGGCAGCGATCGGCAGCGGCCGCGACCTCTGGATCGTGGGTCACCATCAGGATGCCGCTGCCGGCATGAGCGATCGCGCGGCGGATCAGGTTGAGCACCGTACGTCCTGTTTCCCGGTCGAGATTGCCTGTAGGTTCGTCCGCCACGACGAGTGCTGGTGCGTGCACGAGCGCGCGCGCCAGGGCGACCCGTTGTTGCTGCCCGCCGGACAGTGCCGAGGGGTGCCGGGTGGTCTCGCGCTCGAGACCCACCTCCTCGAGCATGGCTCGAGCGCGACGTTCGGCTTCACGATCCGGAACGCCCTGAAGATCGAGGGGCAACCGGACATTGCCGAGGACATCCAGCGTGGGCAGAAGGTGGAAGGCCTGATGCAAATGGCCGAGGTGGTCCCGGCGCAATCGGGTCAAGGCTGCGTCGGAGAGGCCGCGTGTCGGGTGTCCGGCCACGGAAATTTCGCCGGCGTCCGGTCGGTCCGTCAGGGCCACAAGGTGGAGGAGCGAGCTTTTGCCGCTGCCGCTGGGCCCGACGATGGCGACCCACTCTCCGGGTTCCATCGAGAGGTCGACGCCATCGAGGGCGCGATGCTCGGCAGCGGTGCCACGCCCGTGAATCCGGACCAGGCCCCGCGCGTCGACGAGTTTCACGGATCCTGTCCGGGCAGGGGCAAGGTGCGCCGGGCCCGCAACTGGGCTACACGTCGCTGGGCGTCGAGGCGGACCTCGCGCCACGACGGTCCGTGCAGCGGATGGTCATGGAGCTGGGCAGGGTCCGCGGCCAGCCAGGTGCCGATGTCCTCGAAAGGGCCGTCCAGATGGACCAGACGGGTAACGTCGAGCAGGCTGTCCCCGGTGCCGTGCCAATCGGTGCAGCCGCTGCCGTCATGGCCCCAGCCGATACTGCCCGGTCCCCTGCCGAGCGCCTCGCGGACGCGAAGCAGCAAGGGGCTGTCCAGCAGGTAGCTGTCCAACCGGTACCAGACGCCGGAGACGCGCAGTTCCGTGACGGCATGGACCAGGTGCGGACCCGGATAGACGAGGCCTGACAGGAAGGCGGCAGGCAAACGCGCCACATATTGCCTGGCCTCCTGGCCTGCCGCGCGCCAGAGTGCCGTCAGCAACGTGGACTTGCCCAGGCCGTCGGCCACTCCGGCTGCGAGAACCTCGGAAGCCCTGTAGTGCAGGCGTTCGGCCGGGAAGCCGAAGGGAATGCCATCCCGGACATAGCGGTAACACGCAGCGGCTGCGGCCCCATCCGGAGCAGGCACGAGCCGGCGCATCAGGCGCTGGATGGCGCCGTGGCCGCTGTCCACCCAAGGAGTGGGGGCATCCCACCGGGTGTCGATGCTTGAAGTTGTCGACCTCACGTCCATCCCCGACGGCAAGCGGACTGCGCGGTCCCGACCCGATCAACCATGTCCGCTTGCGATTCCATCCTAGGTGCCGAGGCAACATCGGGTCAACATGTAGACAGAGTTTCGACGAGCCGACCCAAAGAAATGTCCGGGAAGTGCTGACAACCTGTCCCGACCCGGCCAGCACTTCCCGGACACCCGAGCGACGAACGCTCTGTAAGTAAGATAGGCCTTCTACGCTACTTGGTCAATAGGTAGACAAAATATATCCAAGCAAACTTGCCAACGGTTCCCCCGCTTGGCGTGCGGTCAGGGGCCAGTCGCCCACGGGAGGCTTGTGCCCGACCATCCCTGGGCCCAGCCCCAAAAGGAACATCCGGGAAGTGCTGACAACCTGTCCCGACCCGGTCAGCGCTTCCCGGACTCCCGAACGGCGAACCGTTCTGTACCTACCTTACGGCCTTGGACGCGAGTTGGTCAATAGCTCTACGAAAACGATACAAACCGCAAACTTGGGTCGGACTTTGTAACGGAATGCTGGCCAGGGGCAGCAGTCGGGGGCGTGGCGCCATCGTCTCGGGGGCAGGCGAGTCTAGGTTGGGCGAGGTCGCAGGTTGTCTCATGACGAAAGCCCCCTGACCACAGGGGCCGGGGGGCTTTCGTTGACAGGACGTCAGGGCTTGAGCAGCGACTCGGAGGCACCATAGCGCTTCAGGGCGTCACGCAGGCCGTAGCGGCCGATGGTCTTGATGACCTTGGCCGAGACGCGCAGGCGCACCCAGCGGTTCTCGTCCTCGAGGAAGAAGCGCTTCCACTGCAGGTTGGGCTCCTGGCGGCGCTTGGTCTTCACGTGGGAATGACTGACGGCGTTCGCCACATTGGGCTTCTTGCCGGACACCATGCACTTGCGGGCCACGACCGAATTCTCCAGCTTTCAGAAAAGGAACAAGGAAGCCACACGCTTCCAACAACCTGTGCTAGGATAGATGGACCGGGCCGTTCCGTCAAATCCCGCGACGCGGGTCCCGGCCCATCTGGTCCTTTTAAGGGCATTATGAAGCCCACTTGTCCAGGAGTCCTTTCATGGCAGCCAGCGGTCATCGCGTGATCATCAAGCTCCGCAGCACGGAGAGCCCCTACCAGTACACGACCTTCAAGAGCAAGCGGAACGATCCCGACCGCCTCGTGCTCAAGAAGTACGATCCGGTCGTGAAGCGCCACGTCGAGTTCAAGGAGACCAAGTAATGGCGGGTGATAACAAGAAGCGTCAGCGCAAGCGTCGTCGCAAGCCCTGTCCTTTCCTGTCGGGACAGGTCGACAAGGTCATCGACTACAAGGACGTGATGACCCTTCGTCGTTTCGTTTCCGAGGACGGGAAGATCCTGCCCCGCCGGGTGACGGGCGTCAGCGCCAAGTACCAGCGCATCCTGACGGTCGCCATCGGCCGTGCGCGTGAAATCGCCCTGCTGCCTTATCAGAAGCGGTAGTCCCGTTTCACGGACAACGGGCCTTGCTCATCCACCAGAGATGAGCGAGGCCCGTTATTTCGTTGGGAGCTTGCCTGGTACGTCGTCACAAACCAGAAAGGATGTGCGCCGGTCGGCGCACCTATTGATCTTCCGAGGGCCTGCGGGCAAGCATCCAGAGGAGTCCGGCCCCAAGGCCCATCGCCGCTGCGCGGACCAACCGGTCCTGGCGTTCGGCGCGTGCCTTGGCCTCACCGTACGGAAGGCGCGTGAATGTCACCATGTGGTACAGCGACATCCACTGGTCAGGCAGCCACCGTTGCAACTGCTGGTCAAGGGCGTGACGCCACTTGTAGCTTCGCTTTGCGACGGAATCGCGCATCTCCACGAAGTTGCGCATGGCGAGTTCGGCGAGTGCGTCCGTGTGCGGCTTGCGTCGTGCGGCATAGCGTGACAGGGCGAGGCGACGATCGTCCGGCGCCATGGCGAGCTCCTCGGCAAGCACCACGACATCCTCGAATGAGGCATTCATGCCTTGGCCATAGAAGGGCACAACGGCATGCGCCGCGTCGCCCACCAAGGCCACCGCATCGTCGATGACCCACGGATCGCATTGCACCAGGACCAGGGAACGAACCGGGTTCTCGCGCCACGATTGGTCAAAGTCGGGAAGCAGGGGCAGTGCATCCGGGAACCAGGTCCTGAAGAACTCCCGCGCGTCCTCGACGGATTCGAGATTGGCGAAGCTCTCGGCACCCTCGAAGGGCAGGAAGAGCGTGCCCGTGAAGCTGCCGTCCGGATTCGGCAGGCCGATGAGCATGTGGTTGCCACGCGGCCAGATATGGAGGGCCCCGGGTTCCATGGCGAAGGCACCGTCCGGTCGCGCCGGAAAGGAAATTTCCTTGTAGCCCCAGTCGATGAACTGCTGCTGGTAGTCGAAGCGATCCCGTCGCTGCATCTGACGACGAACCGCCGAAAAGGCTCCGTCCGTGCCGAACAAGGTCACGAAGGCCTCTTCTCCGCGCGTTCCGTCGGCCCGGGACCACGTCAGGGTGCGTGTCGCCGCATCAAAGCCGTCCACGCCCTGATCGAAGAGCACTTCGACGTTCGGACACCGCTCGGCCTCCTCGACCAGCAGCAGATTCAGGTCGGCGCGCCCGATCGACAGGATGACGTCCTCCGGATGAATGCCGTAGGGTTGCAACTCGAGCGATTCGTCCTGGCCGTGGATCATCCTGCCCCGCATGGGCAGAGCCTTCTCCAGGACCCTGTCTTCCAGGCCCACACATGCGAGGGCGTGACGGCCACGGGTAGAGAGCGCCATGTTGATGGAGCGGCCCGGAGGCTGCGGCACCTTGCGTGGGTCCGGGCGACGCTCGAGCACCCGCACCCGATGGCCGCGGCGACCCAATGTCAGGGCCAGCAGGGCCCCGGCAAGGCCGGCCCCGGCGATGGTGAATTCGGGTGTCGTCATGCCTGTTGCTCCAGAACCGCCAGGAAGCGGTCGAGATCCGCCTCCTCATTGTAAAGGGGGGCGGCCGCGAGACGCAGCACGTCGGGGGCGCGCAGGTCGCAGACGATACCGGCTTCCTCGAGAGCAACGTGGACAGGTCTGGCCCGCTCGCCGAGGGCGAGGCAGGTCATGGCCCCGCGCCGCGCGGAGTCTTCCGGCGTCAGGACACGGATCCACGGTCTGTCGAGCTTCTCGAGTCCCTGGCGGAGGTGGTCTGTCAGCACGATTGCGCGGTCGTGGAGGTGGTCGATGCCCACGCTGTCGAAGATGCGCAGCGACGCGCGAACGGCGACCATCGAGAGGACTGGCGCGTTGCTGAGTTGCCAGCCTTCGACGCCCGGTTGGGGCTGGAATGGTGGCTCTTCCGCGAATCGCGTCGCCGGATCGTGGCCCCACCATCCGCCGAGGCGCAGCAAGTCGCGCCGACCATGGTGACGCTCGTGGACAAAGGCGCCCCCTACGCTTCCTGGTCCACTGTTGAGATACTTGTAACTGCACCAGACTGCAAAGTCAGCATTGGAGTCATGCAGCTTTAATGGTATGTTGCCGGCTGCGTGGGCCAGGTCGAATCCGGCGATGGCCCCGACGTCGTGAGCAGCCCGCGTCAGGCCTGCGAGATCGAGCGCCTCGCCCGTCAGCCAATCGACGCCAGGAAGCCAGACCATGGCCAGTTGCTCGCCTTCACGGGCGATGGACGCCACCAGGTCCTCATGCCGGAAGTGGGACTCGCCCGGCCGTGGGCGCACCGGCACCAGATCCACCGCGGGATCGCCCCCGTGCCATCGCACCTGCGTCTCCAGCGCGAATCGGTCCGAGGGGAAGGCGTGGGCTTCGAACAGGATTCGGCGTCGCTTGCCACGGGGCCTGTAGAACGAGGCGAAAAGCAGGTGGAGGTTGGCCGTCAGGCTGTTCATCATGATGGCCTCGTGAGGCTGAGCGCCTACAAGCCTCGCCAAGGGCTCCTGTACCGTCTCGTGGAAGGCGTACCAGGGATCAGGGGTGGAGAAGTGCCCGGTCACTCCCTCCCGCGCCCAGCGATCAAGTTCGGCGTCCATGTCCTCTGCCGTGGTCACGGGTTGCAGGCCGAGCGAATGACCCGCCAGGTAGGCCTTCGGGCGACCTGCGGGATCGCGGGGCACGTGGAACTGCCCCGTGGGCAGGCTGGGACGTACGGTCATGGCTGGGCTCTGTTCAAAAAAGGGGGGTAACGGGAAGCCAGACCGGCCGGGCTGGCGCGGCATCTCTCGCGAAGGGAGCTATCTGGAGGTTGAGCAACCCTATGCCATCGGGCAGATCTGCGGGCAACCGGGCCATCTCGGTGATGGTGCGCGAACTCCCTTCGTCGGGGAGTACCCCGGGCGCCACGTTCCAGAACGCCCGATGGGCAGCCAGCTGGCCACCATCCCATTCCGGTTCAAGCGAGGGCAAGTCGGTCACGAGGTGGCGACATCCCTCGAGGCGGAGCCAGCCCGCGGCTTCAGGCGCAAGATGCAGGCGTGGCATACCCGACCAGTCCCGGGGCGTGTCCCGGGGTTCAGCGAGCCTGAGAACGACGGCCGTGCGCCACGCGGCTGGCCACGGAGCCAATGCCGCCCTGAGCGCCTCGAGGGTCACGGCACCCGCCGGGGCGGCAGGACTGGCCGCGGGCGTGACGAGGGTGGCCGGTACCAGAACGTCGGTCAGGTCCTCATGGACGGGAAGGGGGCGGGCCGAGAGGTGCCCGATTCCTTCCGTGTGGGTGCCGTGCGCGTGAGGAATCAGGGTCAGGATTTCGCATCGGCACGACCCGCCCTCGGCAGGCTCACCTGTGAAGGCACCGGCACGGACGACCTGGGCCGAGGCCCGTGGAAGCCCGAAAGCTCCCGATTGGAGGGTCTCGAAGTCAAGGCCGTACGCCAGCTTGCGGGCCTCCTTGAGGTGGACGACGTAAGGCTGGCCCGACACCTCGGCCCGGAGGTCCAGGTCGCTCACGACGTGACCCCAAGGAAGGTCCGGACATTTTCGGCCAACAGATGGTTGCCCAGTTCGGGCTGGTCAGGCCACGCCTGCCTGATGGCCTCTCCCGGCACGGCCTCGCCGAGCGGGAACGGAAAGTCGGTGCCCAGCATCAGGCGGTCCCGACCGCTTTTCTCGGCCAGCAGCCGCAGGCTTGCCGCGTCCTGGACCAGCGTGTCGACCCAGAATCGGGTCCATTGCGTGGAGGGAGCGTTCGTCGTCCGTGTTGCGCACAGATCGGGTCGCGCCGCGAAACCTCGGTCGAAACGACCGAGCAGGTAGGGAACAGCCCCGCCACCGTGGGCGAGGCCGATACGAAGGGCGGGATGGCGGTCGAGGACGCCCCCGAACATCAGGCTGCCGGCAGCAAGGGCTGTCTCGGCAGGCATGCCGACCAGCCAAGGGGCGAACCAGGCGGGCATGCGCTCGGAAGCCATCATGTCCCAGGGATGGATGAAGACGGCCGCATCCAGCTCCGCGGCCGCGGCGAGTACGGACTCCAGCGCCGGATCGTCCCAGTTTCGGCCGAGCACATGCGTGCCCAACTGCACGCCCCGGAGCCCCAATTCCCGCACGCAACGCTCCAACTCGGCCACAGCCAGATCGGGTGCCTGCATCGGCAAGGTTCCGAGGCCGAAAAAGCGATCAGGACGCTCCCGGACCCAGTCAGCCACGTGATCGTTGAGCAGGCGCCCGAGGTCGGCAGCGGCCTTTCCGGGGGCCCAATAGCTGAACATCACCGGTACGGTGGAAAGCACGTGGCAATCGATGCCGGCCTCATCCATCGCGGCCAATCGCGTCGGCATGTCCCAGAGTCTTGCATCCACGTCCCTGAGCGGTCGATCGCCCACCATCAGCTTCGTGCACCCCATCGCCCCGTGAACTAGGGAGGGCCACGGGCCGGCGCCCCAACGATCCGCCATGTCGGGCCAGGTGCGAGGCAGGACGTGGGTATGGACGTCGACAATCATGGGGTGGGCGGGGGCTCCATCACCGTGCCGCAGGAACCGCACGTCCGCAGGGCCGGATCGCCGCTCCAGTAGGTGGCGAAGGCCTCCTTGAGCTGGGTCTCCAGGTCGGAAACGGGCAAGGTGACCTCGTGCAACTTGTGGCCGCACGCCTCGCAAGCCCAGAGGAAGCCATCCTGGTCCTGAGGCTGGCGGGGCCTTTCGATCACGATGCCCAACGTGCCCGGGCCGCGACGTGGCGAATGGGGGACGCGTCGTGGCAGCAGCAATGTCTCGCCTTCGCGTACCCGGACCTCGACGGGCTTGTCGTCAACCAGCAACTTGAGGAGCAGATCCCCCTCCAGTTGATGGAAGTACTCCTCGTAGGGGTCGATATGGTAATCCTTGCGGGCATTGGGACCACCCACCGCCATGACGATGAGATCCTCGCCCTGGTACAGGCATTTGTTGCCGACCGGAGGCTTGAGTTGGTCCCGGTGGGCCGTCAGCCAGTCCTGCAGGTTGACGGGTGTGAAGGGCGGGAACATGGCGGTTCAGGCTCCGGTCCGTGTGGCCAGCGTGATGCTGCCCAGATCCTGGGCTTCGACAACGACGGTGTGACCGGACGGCAGCGGATGGGCGGCCGTGATGCCCCCCGTCAGGACCAACTGTCCGGCACCCAGCCGTTTGCCGCGGGCGTCGAGCAAGCGTGCGAGGGCCATCAGGGCCCGGACGGGATGGTCCATGATGGCTGCGCTGCTTGCTGCCTCGACGAGCACACCATCTACCGACATCAGGATGCCGAGGTTGCCCAGGTCCAGCGCGTCAGGCGAACGCCAGCGCGACCCCAGGACGTAGCCCGCCGCGGACGTATTGTCGGCGAGCACCTCACCCAGCGAAAACTGGTAGCCGGCGTAGCGACTGTCCAGGATCTCGAGCCCCAGGCAGACGGCCTCGATGGCGCGGCTGGCCTCGAGGAAGTCGGGAGTCGGACCGGGGTCATGTTTCAGGCGCAGGACGATTTCGGGTTCAGCCTTGGGTTGCTGGTAGGCCGTCACGTCCAGACTTCCTTCCGGGACGACCATGCTCGCCAGCAGGTAGCCCGCGATCGGGGCGTCGAGGTTCATCTGGCGCATCTTGGCCAGACTGGTGAAGCCCATCTTCCAGCCCGCCAGGCGTTCCCCCTCGGCTAGCCTGTGGGCCAGACCGCAAGACTGGACAGCATAGCCGTCTGCGACGGAAAGTGCCGTCCACGGCCTGTCGCCTGCGCCGAGCAGAGTGCCTGACTGCCGCGCCGCTTCGAGGTGGCGTGCCCAGCCTTCGTGTTCGTTCGTCATCGGGCGACCTCTCGCGCCAACGACACGGAGCCCACGCCGGACAGGGTCGCGGTGACGACGTCCCCGGGCAGGAAGGGCACCACGGGCCCGAGGGCCCCGGAAAGGACGATGTGGCCGGCCTCGATGCCGACGCCGGCCGCTCCGAGTGTCCTTGCCAGCCAGGCGACGGCCTCAGCCGGATGACCAAGGCACGCGGCACCTGCCCCGGTCGCGACGACCTCGCCTTGGCGCTGCAGCGTCATGCCCATCAGGCGCATGTCGAGGCCCGTGGGGTCGATGGGCACAAGGCCCAGGGTGAAGTAGGCCGAACTTGCATTGTCGGCCACGGTGTCGACGATGGTCAGGTTCCAGTCCGCGATCCGCGAATCGATGACTTCGAGGGCAGGCACCACATAGGCCGTGGCGCGCAGGACATCCGCCGGCGTGCAACCTTGCCTGGGCAATGCCGTGCGCATCACGAAGGCCAGTTCGGCCTCGATGCGCGCCTGGATCAGGGTGGAGCCCGGACAGGGGACACCGGCAGGAATCCGCATGCTGTCGAGCAGCACACCGAAGTCGGGTTGGTCGAAGCCCAGCCATTGCTGGACGGCACGGCTGGTGACGCCGACCTTGTGCCCGACCACGACCGGGGCATGATCGCGTTGGGTCGGCACCACGCCATTGAGGTGAGGCAGCTTGCCGATGCGCCTGGCCATGCCTGCCTGCTGGATCCTGTAGGCCGTTTCGATGGACAGGCCCGGCAGCATCTCGCGCGGCGGCGACACGGGACGGGCGTGCCGCTCGGCTTCGGCCAGTGCCTCCGCGATCCCCTCAGTCCTGTCGGTCGCGGTGTTCACGATCGTGCTCCGGGATCGATGGCCACGACCTTGAGTTCGATGAGCAGGTCCGGAAGAGGCAAGGACTGCACGACACACGTCGTCCGTGTCGGGCCGCCCTTGGCATCGAAGCGGCGGTTGTAGGCTTCGTTGAAGGCCGGGTAGTCGGCAAGATCGACCAGCATCGCAAAGACATCGACGACGTGGGACAGGCCGGCCCCGGCTGCAGCCAGCACACGCTCGAGGTTGTCGAGTACGCCTTCGGCCTGTGCCTTGAAGTCGCGGGAGACGCCGTCCGGGCCGTGGACGACGCCTGGAATGCTCTGGTCGGGACGTCGCGCGGACAGGCCCGAGACCCAGAGCAGGCCGCCTGCAGCGCGTGCATGGGGGTAATGAGCCAGCGTGCTCGTTCCCTCGGTGAGGATGAAGCCCGTGCCGTTCGGGCCTTCGTGCCGCGTGGTGGCCGTCATGATTCACCCCACGGGATGCATATGGTGCGTGTCTCACTGAAGAAATCGAGCGACCAGACCCCGCCTTCGCGCCCGATGCCCGAGGCCTTGACACCGCCGAACGGCGTCCTGAGGTCACGCAAGTACCACGAGTTGACCCACGTCAAGCCGGCCTCGAGGCGTCGGCTGACGCGCAATGCGCGATCCAGGTCACGCGTCCAGACCACGCCTGCGAGGCCATAGGGCGAGGCATTGGCCATTCGGAGCGCCTCATCCTCGGTGTCGAACGGGGCCACGTGGCAGACAGGGCCGAAGACTTCCTCGCGGACGCACGGGTGATCCTCCCCGAGGTCGGTCCAGACCGTAGGGGCGAACCACCAGCCACCTTCCAGTCCCTCGGCCACCACGGGTACATCACCGCCGGCGCGCACGTTACCGGATTCGGCCGCAAGTGCGGCATACCGGCGGATGCGTTCCCGCTGGCCTTCCGAGATGACGGGACCCAGCCGGGTTCCGGCCTGCCAGGGATCCCCCGGAACCCATCGCCCGGCTTCTTCCGCGAGTCGCGCGACGAACGTCTCGTAGAGGGGCCTCGCCACATAGACGCGTTCCGTGCACAGGCATACTTGCCCGGTGTTGAGGAAGGCCGAGCGAGCCGTGCCCGCCACGGCCGCGTCCAGGTCGGCATCCTCCAGGACGATGGCCGCGTTCTTGCCGCCCAACTCGAAGGACAAGGCCTTGAGGCCGTGGGACGCGGTGGCCATGATGGCCCGGCCTGTCGCACTCTCGCCGGTGAAGGCGATGGCCCGGACCTCGGGGTGGCGCACCAGAGCTTCGCCGGCGCCACCGGCACCGAGGCCGTGGACGACATTGAAGACGCCGTCCGGCAGGCCGGCGTCGGCCATGATCTCGGCCAGCAGGCAGGCCGTCGTGGGCGTCTCTTCGCTGGGCTTGGCGATGATGACATTGCCCATCGCGAGGGCCGGCGCCGCCTTGAAGGTCAGCAGCAGCAGCGGAAGGTTCCACGGCACGATCAGGCCGACAATGCCGATGGGTGCGCGCAGGACAGTATTCATGACCTCGAGGCCATCGGCGGACCGCATGCGGAACACCTCGTCCGCGCGGCCGCGTGCCAGTGCCGCAAACGACCGGAAGTTGGCCGCAGCGCGAGGTAACTCCCAGGACCGCGCTTCGTGCGCCGGCTTGCCGGTATCACCGACCTCGGCGGCTACAAGATCCTCGAGGCGCTCGAGCAGTCGATCGGCAACCTTGTCGAGCAGGTCACAGCGGGCGGCGAGCGTCATCCGGCCCCAGGGACCCTCAAGAGCGGCTCGTGCGGCACGAACCGCGGCCTCGACCTCGGCTTCGCCACCCAGGGCGAGTTGGCCATGGACCTTGCCCGTTGCCGGGTTGCGCAACGGTCGCGTTTCGCCCGTCGCCTCGATCCATCGGCCACCGATGAAGTGGCGCCGCACGGCGGGCACGATCGCGGGGGGCATGACCATCAAGTTGCCCCTCCGGGGCCTTCTGCGGCGAAGTAGGGGCGGAGGTCCTCGGCCTGTTCCAGGGCCGCATAGTAGGAGCCCATCGTCAGGATGAAGCCCATGCGGCCTTCCCACCCTGCAGGCTGGTCGAGGCGGATCAGGTGGTTCCCGACGCCTTGCGCGGGCAAGCCCGTCTGCAGGACCAGGCGCTCCGCACCGGTCCCGAGCGTCCAGAAGTCCTCCAGCCGCTGCTCGAGGGGACCGTCCTCGGCGATGACGGGTTCCTCGACGGTTTCGGCATCGGGATCGCCTCCGGAACGGATGATCGTCAGGGCCTGCAGCACCTGCTCCCGGGTCCTGCCGCGGAACCGGAACAGGATGAAGGGATCCTTGTCGAACTGGCCTGCCAGCCAGTAGAAGACGGCGGCGATATGCTTGCACGGGTTGTAGAGGTCCGGACAGGTGCATTGCGCGAGCACTTCCTGTCCATCCGTCGGGTACAGCGAAGCACCTGCCGCCGCGAAGGCCGCGTCGATGTCGTCGGGCAATTCTCCGCGCAGCAACTCCGTGGACCACCAGGCGTTGTCGGCCATCTCCCGCAGCGTGGCCTTCCAAACCTCATCCTCGAGGTGGACGAGGGCGAAGGTCACCTTGTAGGGTTCGGGCAGCGACCCCTTGACCTTGGCCGTCAGGACGCCGTCCTGGTCCATGCGCGCATCGTGCACGGCTCCCTGCCGTGCGTACTCGAGTCCGCGCTTCAGGCGCGGTCCAAGTCCGACGTACTCCAGAAAGTCCGTCCAGCGTTCGGACCAGCGTCGCGTGCCGAGACCCATGGAGGCTGCCCGGCGCGCCAGACTGACCTTGTGCCCCTTGCGTTCCGTGCGGCTGGGCTTGGGAGGGCGAGCCGGCTGGGGCGGACGCTCGACGGTCGTGCCATCGGCGTCAGCGCCTGCCGCGGCTGTCTTTCCACGCCTGCGCTTGCGTACCCTGCGCCGTCTGCCCGTGGCCGATGTTCCGCCCTCGGCGGCTGTCCCATCCGCTCCGGGTTCCTGCAGGGTTCCCGCAATTTCCCGGGCCAGGGCCTCGGAGGCTTCGGCCGACATACCGGGCACAGCGGTTTCGCCGGCAACGCCCCGCGCCCGAGCGCGCCTCCGCCGCCGTCGCCGTGCGCGACCGGCGTGGGTGTTGTCCAGGTCAGCAGGTGCCTCTACCGGCGACTCGGGCTCGGACGTGACGGTCCCAGCATCACGAGGAGCCTCGGGGGCTGCGTGGACGCCCGTTTCCGGACGGGGCCGGCTACGAGGCCGACGCATGCGAGGCCTGGGCCCGTCGGAAGATTCCTCGGCGGCGGACCGATCCCCTGCAGGCTCCGTTGGCCGGGCAAGGGCCTCGACGCCCGGGATCGCGGCTGCCTCCTGCGCGGGCGCCGTCGGGCGGCGCCGCGTCCGGGTGGCCCGGGTTCGCGTGGGCAGGACCTCTCCCGGCACGTCGGACCGATCGGCGGCGATGGCCACAGGGGTGTCAGGCCCGGTCGTTTCCGTCGCGACGACGCGACTGCGACGCTTGCGGGTCGGGGCTGCCTCGGATGGGGTCAGGGGCTCGTCCGTCATCCCTCGTCCTCGACTGCATCGTCACGCAGCGCCAGCAATTCACGCAGCTCCGAGGTCCCCATGTCGGCGAGCCAGCGCTCGCCGGTCCCGACGATGGACGAGGCCAGGAACTTCTTGGACTCGATGAGCTGGTCGATGCGCTCCTCCATAGTGCCCGTGCAGACGAACTTGTGGACCTGGACGTTGCGCTTCTGGCCAATGCGGAAGGCGCGGTCCGTGGCCTGGTTCTCCACGGCGGGGTTCCACCAACGGTCGAAATGGAAGACGTGGTTGGCACGTGTCAGGTTCAGGCCGAGGCCCCCCGCCTTGAGCGAGAGGATGAACAGGGGCGGCCCGTCGGGGCTTTCCTGGAAGCGCTGAACCATCTCGTCCCGCTGGCGTTGCGGTATGCCGCCATGCAGGAATGCCACGGCCTGGTAACCGAATTGATCCTTCAGGTGCCTGGCCAGCAGGTGGCCCATCTCGACGAACTGCGTGAAGATGAGCGCGCGATCCCCGATTTGCACGATCTCGTCCAGCATGTCCGACAGGCGGGACAGCTTCCCCGACCGGCCCGCGAGGACGGGCATCTCGCCTTCGTCGACGGCCTGGGCAGGGTGGTTGCAGACCTGCTTCAGGCGGGTCAGCGTCCGAAGGACAGCGCCGTGACGGGCGATGCCGTTGGCCTGCTCGATCTCGTCCATCATCTGGGCCAGGGTCTGGCGATAGAGGTCGGCCTGCTCTCGGGTCAGGTTGGTATAGACCTTCATCTCGATCTTCTCGGGCAGGTCCTGGATGACGAAGGGGTCCGTCTTCATCCTGCGGAGGATGAACGGACTGATCAGCTTGCGAAGGCGAATCGAGGCCACGGGGTCGCGGAAGCGTTCGATGGGAGTCGAGTAGCGTTGCTTGAAGAACGCCTTGTCCCCCAGGTATTCGGGGTTGAGGAACTGGAACAGGCTCCAGAGTTCGGCGAGGCGATTCTCGACAGGCGTGCCTGTCAGCGCGACGCGGTAGCGGCTGCGCAGCATGCATACGGCCTTGGCCTGCTGGGTGTCCGGATTGCGGATGTTCTGGGCTTCGTCCAGCACCACCCCGTCCCACGTGTGCGCTGCCAGCGTCTCGCGATCGCGGGTTGCGATGCTGTAGGTCGTCAGGACCACGTCGACATCCCGGACGTGGGCGAGCAAGGCCTCGCCCTGCTTGCGGTCGGGCCCGTGATGGACATGCACCGTCAGGCCCGGCGTGAATCGCTGGATTTCCCGCCACCAGTTGCCCAGGACCGACGTGGGACAGACCAGCAGGGTAGCGCGTCTCCGTGCCCGCGTCCGCCGGTTGTGGATCAGCAGGGCCAGCAATTGGATGGTCTTGCCCAGACCCATGTCGTCCGCGAGGCAGACGCCGAGGCCTTGGCCCGTCAGGAATGCCAGCCAGGAGAATCCCCGGAGCTGATAGGGGCGCAGCGTGCCGTTGAAGCCGTCCGGACTGGGCAGCGTCGGTATACGCTGATTGTCGCCTCCGAGCATGTCTGCGAGCCAACCCTGGCCGACCACGCCCAGCACAGGCAAGCCCTTCGATTGACTCGCGGCGGGATTGGCGAAGGCCAACTGCATGGCCTTGGAGAGTTCCATCGTCCGCGCGTGGGCGGCTTGCCTGCCCCAGTGCTGGATGGTCAGCTCCAGATCTTCCGGACGAACCTCGAACCACTGGCCACGAACGTGGCGCAGCGGAGCCTGTTGTGCCTGCAGCAGCTGGAATTCAGCCGCGGACAGGGCGCCGTCCGGCAGGGCCAGGTCCCAGTCGTAGCGGACCATCGTCTCGATGCCTGCGCCCGCGTCGGCTGCGCGAAGCATGCCGGTCCCCGCCTTCTGCGGTTCGTCGTCCATCGGCTTGATGGTCAACCGGACTCCCAGGCGGCTCTTGCCCGGCGACCACCACGAAGGCAGGATGCATCCGAATTTTTCTTCCGCGCTTTCCAGAACCGGAGCCACGTTGGCGAGGAAGTCATGGGCCTCCTCGATGCGAAGCACGGCGTGGTCCGGCCGGGGCACCCGGATGGCGGCCGCCAGATTGTCCCCGAGTCCTGCGTGGGAGTTCTTCTTGAAGACCTCCTGCGCTTCCCCGAGCGACTGCAGGAACGTGATCTGGGGTTGGGCGATCTCGCGGGCGTGAAACACGCCCTTGTGGCCACCCTCTCGCCAGATTTCCGAGGCCGTGACGAAGAGCGCGGGTTCGTCGGGTGCCTGGAAACCGAATTGCAACAGCCAAGGGCCCTCGGGGTCGTCCGGAGGCGTCAGGCGGAATGCCGTCCTGAGCGGTGGGAGTGGCGTGTGGACAGGGACTAGCCACCGTTCGACCGCCGATTCAAGCGCCTGCAACTCCCGGACCGGACCCTTGACCTGAAGGCTCTCGAAGTCCTCGGGGGACGCCCCGAGTGAGGCGGCCCAGCGGTCCCAGACGCCAGGCCCCGAGGGCCGCAGCGGCTTGGGAATGGCGATGGCCCACTGGCGAATCAGGGCATCAAGGCCCCGGCTCGCGAAGCTGCTGACAAGGTGCCGGGGCGCAGGAGGCTGTCCGGCACGTCCCAGCGCCCGGGCGACGGGCGGCATGATGCGGGCCATCTGGGCAAGGCGGACTTCCTCGGTGTTCAGGATGGGTTGCCAGCGACCCACCAACCGTGTGCCTTCGTGGGTCAACGCCGGTACGAAATGCCGCCGCGCGGCCAACTCGAGCACCCAGTTCGCGACGAGACGCCAGAAGCGCAGGTCGGGCCCGAGGGCGCGTCCGGTTGCGGGAGTGTCCGCCATCCCGGCCAGCAGGCGGATGGCCTCCGCGGGGCCGCAAGGCAGGTGGAAAAGGCGGGTCTCGACGAGGGTGCGTTCCTCGGTGAGCACGGCAGGGTTGGCATCCGGAGAGGCGGCCGGCCGGTTGCCGGTGCCCGGGAGCCGGGCGTCCGTGACAAAGAATGAACGGGCCGGTACGTCAGGCAGGATGCCGTTGAAGGCCTCGCACACCCGCGTCGAGTCGAGCGGGCCGCCGATATCCTCGGCCCAGAACACGAACTGCCCCTGGGCCTCGTCGGGACACCAGGTGCCGTGCAGCACCACGCGACGTTTCGTCTCTGCCTTCATGCGCCACAGTGCGGGGCGGGCCGTTTCCTGGACGGACGTGGTCCGGAATTGCGGCGTGGGAACGCGGTTGCGGCGTTATCTACCTGAGTATGGACGGCCCATGAGGCCGCGGCACGACAACCGAACGGCAGTCTAGCACCCTCGCCGCAGACGTGGCAACGAACAGAGCAGGGTGCGGCTGATTTGCTATGCTCATCTGCGTGGACCGTCCGACAGTCGATTCCGGTGTGAGCGTGCCCCGCTGGCTGGCCTTGGTTGCGTTTGTGGCCTCCGGCCTGCTTGTCCTGTGGGGCGTCTGGACCATGACGGCCCCACCTGCCGACACGCCGGTACGCGAGGCCTTCGGTCGGGCTGCGCGGGCGTGGGCAGGCCAGCCGTTTCCGAGGGTGGCCCTGCCGACGGCGCAGGGTGCCACCGTCAGCTTGCCCCTGCCGGGGCCCCAGGTTCTGGTCTTCTTCCGGGTTTTCACCTGAGGGCACTGTCGCCACCAGCTCGCGCAGTTGCGCGAGGAACGCAAGACGTGGCCGAAGGGGATCGCCCTCCTGGCCATCAGTCATGACCGGCCGGAAGACCTCCGCGTGCTTGCTCGAGAATTGGAGCTTGACTATCCCCTTGTCGCCGACACGGGCTATCGCCTGATCGACGCGTGTGCCGGCCGGGAGGCCAACCGCGTCTATGCTCGGCCTGCCCTGGTGGTGGTCGGACCTGATGGACGGGTCGCGTGGGCACACATCGGTGCCGACGCTGCAGACCGCGCCGATCCGGCCGTCGTCCGCAAGGTCCTCGCGGCCTACATGCCGAAGTAGCGGCCTATAAGACTCTCGGCGTGTGCAATCCGGACCCTGAGGTCCGTGATGGCTTCCGCGCCGGCGTCAGGATTCTCCTCGATCCACGCCCACGCCGCATCGACCGTCGCGACCAGATGCTGCTGGTCCCTCGGGCCCGCCTCCAAGGCCTGGTCCAAGGCTGCGCGCATCTCCTGGAATGTCATGCCGGGGGCTTCCCTTTGCTATTAACGTCGTGTAATCTCTACTTTAACAGCTTGTTTGCCCGTTGGCCCTTCAGTATATGTAGGAGAGCGTCGGATGATGCATCGCGCGTCGATTCTAGCCTTGGCAGGCCTGGTGGCGGGGTGTGCCCTGACCGGCCCCCGCGGGGCGATGGTCGCTTCCGAACGCAACGGGCTCGCGGCCCGCACGGTGCGGCAGGGTGCTCCGGCATGGGCCAAGGACGCCGTCTTTTACCAGATATTCCCGGATCGCTTCGCGAACGGCTCGACGGCCAATGACCCGTCAGGCACCGAGCCGTGGGGGGGGAAGCCGACCTTCACGAATTTCTTCGGGGGAGACCTCGAGGGCATCCGGCAGCATCTCGACCACCTGCAGGATCTGGGCGTCACGGCGCTCTACCTGAACCCCATCTTCCAGTCCCCCTCGAACCACAAGTACGACACGACGGATTACATGCGGATCGACCCCGCATTTGGCGACGAGGCCACCTTCCGCGCCTTGGTTGCCGATGTCCATGCCCGGGGCATGCGAATCATCCTCGACGGTGTCTTCAACCATACGGGCGACCAGTTCGCCGGCTTCCGCGAGGCGGCTCGGAGGGGGCCTGAGTCGCCATTCTGGTCCTGGTACAACTTCTATGGATTCCCCGTCGTGCAGCAGCCCAAGCCCAACTATGACTCGTGGTGGGGCTTTGCGACGTTGCCCAAGCTCAACTACCGCAATCCCGCCGTTCGGGACTACATCCTCGATACGGTGGTGCCGCACTGGACGCGCATGGGCATCGATGGCTGGCGTCTCGACGTGCCCAACGAGATTTCCGAACCCGGCTTCTGGGAAGCCTTCCGCGCCAGGGTCCTCGCCATCAACCCCGACGCCTACCTCGTCGGCGAGATCTGGGACGACCCGCGTCCGTGGCTCGGGCGCTTCGATGCGACGATGAACTATCCTTTCCAGAAGGCCCTTGTGGCCTTCGCGGCCAAGCGCCAGATGGATGTCGACACGCTCGACCGGGAACTGGCCACGCAGCGGGGTTGGGGTGGTTCGTCGACCAATGCGATGTTCAACATCCTGGGGAGCCACGATGTCGAACGCTTCCGATTCGAGACGGGTGAGCGCCCGGAACGCCAGCGGGCGGCCGTGCTGTTGCAGATGACCTACCCCGGGACACCCGTCGTCTACTACGGCGACGAAGTCGGCATGACCGGAGGCAAGGACCCCGACGATCGGCGGTGTTTCCCGTGGCAGACGGCGCAGTGGGATGATGGCACCCTCCGGCATTACCGGGCCCTGATCAAGGCGCGCCACGAGGTCCGTGCGCTGCGCGACGGCTGGTTCCAGACCCTGCTTCGCCACAACGACCGACGTCTCTGGGCTTACCTCCGCGATTGGCAGGGGGAAAGTCGCGCGTTGGTCGTCGTCAACGCCGGCGATGCTGGCGGGCGCCTCGAGGTGCCGGTGGCGGACACCAGCATCGCGGATGGCACCGTGCTTCGCGAAGTCCTCTCGGGCCGCGCGGTCAAGGTTGCCGGGCGCAAGGTGCTGCTCGGGGATATCGGTCCCGCAGGTTCGATCTGGGTCGCCGAACCCCGGCGTTGAGTGGGGCGGCGTTCAGCCCAACTGCGCGATGATCCGTCTCAGCCACTGGGCTGCCGCGTTGGCTGCGGTGTCATCGACAGGCCAGAGCATCTGGGTATCGCCCACGACAACCAGTCGGCCACGTCCCGTCCTGCGGCTGACCGCCAGGTGGTAGCTCGGGGCTGTGCCGGACGCGACCCGATAGGCCGCGAGGGGCACGGTTCCGAGGATAGCCGACGGGGGCGCGGCCTCGACGGTACAGGCTCCCCGCATCATGAGATTCAGGTCATCGACCGGCGTATTCCAGTCCGGCAGCAGATCGGGAAGACCATTCGAGGCGCGGACGATGTCGATCCGCGTGTAGGCTCCGAGTCGACGCAGCACTTCCTGGAGGCGCAGGGCGGCGAGGCCCCGGGCTGCACCCCAGTCTGCCGAAACCAGGACCGTTCCGCCCAGATCGAGGTGCTGGCCCATGGCTTCCTCTTCGCTGGGTGACAGGGCCGAGGGGGCCGCGCACCAGAGTATCGTGCCCAGCCTGGCCGTAGGCGCGACAGGACCGGTAAGCGAGAGGGGAGCCTGTCCCAACGCGGCCTGAAGTCGGGTGAGGGTGGCAGCGTCTGGCTCGCCGAAGGGCCATCCGGTGAGGGTCAGGGCCACGGGTCGCGCCGTCAGTACTTTGGCTCCACCGGTCGTCGTCTCCTCCTCGAAGCCGACGTGGTGGATGGTTGCGGCACCCGTGCCCGGGCCTGCCTCGAGGCGAAAGCTACCGTCAGGGCCGGATTCCGTGTCCTGGAGACCCAACACGATGCGCGCCCCGCTGACAGGCTGGCCAGACGTGTCCCTGAGGCTGCCTTCGAGGATGCGGGTGGTTGGCGCGAGGCGGAAAGACAGTTGCACGACGGGGATGGTGACCTGGGAAGAGCCGATCCCGGGCAGGGGTACCGCCGAGAGCGAAACCGTTGCCTGTTGCGTCAAGTGGCCGGTCGCCGAGACCGTGACCGTATAGGTGCCTGCGTTCATGTCGTCGAAGGCACGGGCGCCCGCGCCATCGGTCCGGCCGAACCCCAGGCCCGAGCCCGCGGCGACCACCGTGGCACCGGCGAGGGGGGCATCCGCCGTGTCCCGCACCTGTATCCTCAGGCTGCCGCCAATCAGGTTGGAGGGGCTGATGCATCCCCCGTCGGCCTCGCAGCGATCCTGGCCACCCGGGGGAGCACCCTGGCTGTTGCCAGGCGAGGGGGTCGACACGACCGTACGCGTGACGGGAGGGGTGGGGGTCGGCGAGGGATAGGCCGTGGCTGCGCAGCCCGTCAGGACCAGCCCGAGCGTCACTTGGGCCCGGGTATTCAAGGACGGCTCCCATTGGGTTGTTGCATGCCGAGCGCTGCCAGAGCGTCGACTCGGCCCCAGCCCGTTTCCGGGTCAAAACCGGGCGTTCCCATGTCCGTCGCGGACGCGAGAATCCTCAGACGCACCTGGTCGGCCGAGAGTCCGGGTTCCTGCGAGAGGATAAGGGCGGCGAGGCCTGCCACGAGGGGCGAAGCCTGGGACGTTCCGGAGACACGCCCATGTCCGGGCCACGACCCTTGGTTCCGTCCCACGGAGAGCATGTGGGCGTAGGTTGGAAGCGTCGACAGGATGCCTTCCGCGTCCTGGCTGAGACCGCCGCCTGCCGCCATGACCCCCATTTCGGGGCCGATATTGCCGTAGCTGGAACGCCTGCCACGCGGATCCAGCGCTCCCACGGCCAGGACCCCGGCATAGGCGGCGGGGTAGTAGACGGGGACGCCGCTGCCATTGCCTGCCGCCACCACGAACAGGACACCGCGTGCCTGGCCGTAGGCCATGGCCTCCGCCAGGATGGGCGCCGGTTCTTCACCCCCGATGGACATGTTCAGGACCCGGACGCCAAGGTCGACGGCACGACGGATGCCAAGTGCGATGACATCGTCCGTCCCCCCTCCCTGACAGTCCATGGCCTTGATGTCCAGAATGCGGACTGAAGGGGCCACGCCGACGATGTTGTTGCGCAGGCCTGTCTGGTTGTCGCCAACGGCGCCGATGATGCCGGCCACGTGGGTCCCGTGACCGTTCCCGTCCGGCCCGGGATGCGATGCGTCCGAATACGCGGTGGCATAGCTGTAGGTGAGACCGAGGCAACTGTCGTTGCGCCCGGCAGCCTCGATGGCGTCGACACGCAGTGGTTGTCCGGCGCCGTCGCGTGCCATGTTCAGGGAGAGGTCCGGGTGACGGTAGTCGATTCCGGAATCGAGGACACCTACGAGTACCCCTTGGCCCCTTATGCTCGGGTAGCTTTGCCAGGCGGCCGGGATGTTGGCCTGGGCAAGGCCCCATTGGCTGCTCGAACTGGTGTTGAGGTCTCCGAAGGTCTGGACGGCCCTGTCCGGCTCTGCAGAAGTCACGGATGCCACGGGCAACAGACCAAGCGACCGGCGATGGTTGCGGCTGACCCAGCGCGCAAGACCGCTCGCGGCAAGGCGATCCTCCGCCAACTTGGCCCGATCTCTGCTCGGAAAGACCAATGTGCTGACGTCTGGCAGTGGCCGATTGAGGGTCGTTCCGCCCATCTCCGTCACGAGTGCCGTGATCGCCGCGTCGTCGAGTTCGGTCCGCCAGCCGACGAGGCGAACCTCCGGTTCGACGACCTCGGACATCAAGGCCGGCAGTTGTGCAGGCGGAGGTGTCGCACAGCCTGACAGCCACGCCAAGGCCAAGGACCCCAGAGTCCCCCTGAAGCAATGATGCCGGGGCATGCTGCTTGCAGCATACCCCGGCATCGGGAGCATGACCGAGCCTACTCCCGCAGGGACAGCAGATCCTGGATCTCCCGGAGCACCTGCTCTCGGGCGCCCAGCAATTGACGCTGCTCGCGGCCGATGTCCTCGAGATCCCCGCGCAGCTTGTCCTGCGCGGCCAGAGCCTTCCGGGCCCCTTCCGTCGCGCTGCGCAGTTCGTCTTCGGCCGCACGCAACTCTTCACGCGCCCGGCTGGCCGTCGCGCTGTCCTTGTCGATGGTTTGCTCGATGCGCGCCAGGCGACGTTGCGCACCGGCGATGCGCTGCTTGGCTTCGGCGATGCGCTGCTCCTGGCCGTCGATCTCGCGGGCGACGTCTTGCCGCTTGCCGTTGAGGTCCGAGATTCGGCTGGTCAGGTCCGCGATCCGGCGCTCGAGCTCGGGGCGCCTCGCAAGCCGTTGGCGATCGCGCTCGGAGAGCTGGTCGGGGTCAAGCTGGGCAAGTCGATCGAGACCGGCCTGTTCGCGCAGGAGGTCGAAGCGGGTGTCACTCAAGTCGTTGCCGCGCTGGACCAGGGTCTGATCGTTGCCCTCCAGGCGCCTGATGGCGTCGGCCGCTCGTGCCACGCCTTCCTTGGCACCGGAAATTTCGCCCTGGGTGTGTCCGCGCTCTTCGCCCAACCGGCGCAGCTCGGCCTGAAGCTCGGCCAACTGCCGCGCCAGTTCGGCCTGCTCGCCCTTCAGGGCATCCCGCCGAGCCATGGCCCGATCGAACACGTCCTGTGCGGCGCGAATGGCGTCCTTGACCCGCTCCGTCTCGGCCGCGAGCGTCTGCTCCTCGCGACGGATCTTGGCCAGAGTGCGCTGGTCGGCATCGAGCGCCCGCTCGAGAAGGGTGTTCCTCTCCTGGGTCAAGCGATTGAGCGAGCGACCCAGATCATCAATCTTGCCGCGCGCGGCGCGAATCTCGTCGAGATTGGCCGAAGCCTCCTGCTCCTGGGCACGGGTGCGCTGCTCAAGCTCCCCTGCCTTCTGGCGAACGCCCAGCAGTTCGGCCCGTGCCTTGGCGACGGCCTCGCCGATCCGGGCCACGATGCCTTGCTGTGACGTCACGTCACGCTCTGCCCTGCCGGTTGCCCGAGCGTTGCCATCCCGTGCGTCCCTGTTGCGGGCGATGTCGGTCTCACCGGTCTTGAGGCCCTTCTCCGCCGCTGCCGCCTCGGCCGACCGCCACTCGCGCTCGGCCCGCTGGAGGGCACCGTCCGGCAAGGTGCGCGGGTCCAGACCCTTCAGGTAGTCGTAGTAGGCCTTGGCCGTCCGCGCCTTCACGAAGGCCTCCCGATGGGCCTCGGCCAGTTCGTTCCCCTGCGCCGCGAGGGCCTTGGCCTCGGCCTTCAGGTCGCGAACACGCTGCTCGAGACCCTCGAGTTTCCGCAGATCCTGATCCAGGTCCGCCTCGAGGCGGGCCTTGGCATCCTCGAGTCCTGCACCGCGCCGCTCGAGTTCGGCCAGGTCTCGGCGCTTGGCCTCAATCTCCTGTTCGAGGCGCTCCTGAATCTGCTGGGCCTTGGCCAACTGGCCCGCCACGGCGTCGATGCGGTCACGGGTATCCCGACGCCTGCCATCCAGAGCGAGGATCTGGTCCTTGACGCTGGACCCGCGCGCAACGGGCGAGGACCGCAACTCGGTCTGGTCTGCCTCAAGCCGCGGTTCGGCAGCGCGCAGCGCCTGGTCGAGCGAGGCCCGGACCTGGCCGACGCGCCCGAGGCGATGGACGGACCCGCGGTTATGGATTTCGGACATGCTGGGGGACTCCCGAAAAGCTGAGGCAAACAGTCTTCCCTCCTGTTATCCCCATCTCCGCCGTGTATCTTGCGTCCCTGTTTGTGCAGGATGGGTCGCCCGCAAGGTGTTGGACAAGCAGCCCCCCGTGTCCTAACCTTTTGGCGTGCCACGCCACTTTGATTCCCGTGCGCTTGCCGCTCGCCTTGCGATCCTCGCCACGCTGACGACCTTGCCCGGATGCGCGCTGCTGGCCGGGGCCGCCATGCCTGTCGTGCGTTGGCGAAGTGCGGAGATGTTCGCCTCCGGGGATGCGGAGCGGTCGCGCGTCGACATCCCGGGCAATCTTGCGCAGCTGCGCTTCCTCGCCGACCTTGCTCCGGATCATGCGCCGGTCAACGTCGCCGCGGCCCAGGCGCTCGGTGGCTATGCGCTGGGCTACCTCGACCCGGTGCTCACGCCCGGTTTCGAGCCGCCGCAGGAGGCGTTGGCCCAGGCGCGGAAGGCCTTTCGTGAGGGACGTGCCTATGCGATGCGCGGCCTGACGTCGCTGCCGGGCTTCGTGGCCGGTGTCGACGGCGACCTCGAGGTCTTCCGGACAGCCGTGGCCTCGGCCGGTCTCCCCGAGGTGCCTGCCCTGTTCTGGATGGCCTACAACTGGGGCCAGCTTGCCCTTCTCTCCTTCGACGACATCGAGCTGAGTGCCGAGTTCGAGAAGGCCGAGATGATGATGCGGCGCGTCGAGGAGCTGGCGCCGGGCTACTACCACGGCGGTGCTCAGGCCTTCCTCATGGTGCGGTATGCCTCGAGGCCGACGCTCCTCGGCGGGGATCCCGTCGCGGCCAGGGCTGCGTGGTCAAAGGCACGCGAGGCCTCGGGCGGGCGATTCCTGATGACGGATGTCCTCTATGCGCAGTACGGTTGCGTCCAGACTCAGGACGCGGCCGAGTTCCGCAAGGTACTCGAGGCGGTCCTCGCGACGCCGGCCGACGTCCTGCCGGAAGAGCGCCTTGCGAACCTTCTGGCGCAACGTCGGGCGCGGGTCCTGCTCGATCGGATCGCGGACTGTTTCGATCTCGAAGCAGCCGAAGATGCAGGCTTCGACGCTTCGGACGCCGAGGCCGTCCCTGCCCCATCCCCGACGCCCTCGCCCAGGGTCCGGAGCACGCCAGTGCCGGCCGTGCGGAACCGTGTGCCGGTGGCCCCTCGTCAGAAGCCTCGGAGGTAGAGACCATGAACCTGTCCCGTATGCTTGCCGCTGCTGTCATCGGCAGCCTCGTCGTCCTGCAGGCACCTGCTGCCCTGGCTGCCAGGACGCTCAAGATTGCCTTCCTCGCGCCGCCAGGTTCCAAGTGGGACCAGACCTTCAAGCGCATCAGCGACGAGGTCTCCGACAAGACGTCGGGCGAGATTCGCATTCGCTTCATCGGCGGCGGCGTCATGGGAGACGAGCCGGACGTCGTCCGCAAGATGCGGCGCGGCCAGTTGCAGGGCGCTGCGCTCACCGGCATGGGACTGGGTCTCATCGAACCCCAGGTCCGTGTTCTCGAGCTGCCCATGCTTTACGACTCGGATGCCGACGTCGACAGGGTCACGGCCAAGGTCGAGGACCAACTGGGTGCGCGTCTGGGGGAGAAGGGCCACGTGTTGCTCGGCTGGGCCGAGGTCGGTCCCGTGCACGTCTTCACCAACAAGCCGATCCGGCGGCTTGCGGACTTCAAGGGAACCCGCATGTGGATGTGGGATAATGACCGTCTTGCTGAGGCGATCTTCAAGGAGCTTGGGCTCCAGCCGACGCCACTGGCGATCACGAGCGTCCTGACTTCCCTTCAGACCGGCATGGTCGATGGTGTCTACAACTCTCCGCAGGGGCTCGTGGCGCTGCAGTGGAACTCCAAGGTCCGCTACGCGCTTGACTTCCGCCTGACGCAGTCGGTCGGCGCGCTGGTCGTGACGCGAAAGGCCTGGGATGGCCTCTCCCCAGAGCAGCAACGGGTGCTCCGCGAAGCGTCGCGTCGTCACTGCGAGACGCTCGTACGTGAGGGCCGGGAAGACAATCGCAAGGCCCTCGAGGCCCTCAAGCGCCAGGGTGTGCAGCTGACGTCCCTGCCCGCCGAGGACCGCAAGCGGGTTCGGCAGGCGGCGGACCGTGTGGCGGACGAATTGGTCGGTTCGCTTTATCCGGCCGACTTGCTGCGTCAGGTCCGCCAGGCTGCGGGGCGCTAGCCGCGTGACAGGACCGATCGGGGGCGCCGTAGCCCCGGAAGGGGCGGATGCCGGTGCGGGGTCGGCCCGCCTCGAGCTTCCGCTGCTGGCCCCGCTTTTCCGCCTCGACCGATGGTTGGTGGCGGCGGAGGTCGGAGTGCTGGGTCTGCTTCTTGCCGGGATGATCTTTCTGGGGCTCGGTCAGGTGGTCCTGCGCGAGTTCTTCCAGTCCGGTTGGTCGTGGGCGGACGGCCTGTTGCGCCATCTGGTCCTGCTGACGGGTCTGTTCGGTGCGATGACGGCCACGCATGCCCGGCGCCATCTCGCGATGGATGCCCTGGTCCGCGTCCTGCCCGAGGGCCTGCGTCGTGGGGCAGAAGTCATCGCCGAGGCACTCTCGGGCATCACGTGCCTCTGGCTGCTGGTGATCGTCGTGCCCTACCTGCGCGACGAGTTGGCGCACGGGGGTGAAGAGGTCGCCTTCGGCATCACACAGGCCCAGTTCCAGATTGCTTTTCCGGTTGCCCTTGCGGTGATGGGTTTCAGGTTCACCTTGCTGGCCCTGAATGACGGCCTGCTTCTGTGTTTCCCCCGGGCCGAGGCCGCCCTGCTTCGCGAGAAGGGCAACTGACATGGCGTGGGCTGCGGGAATCGGGTTGACCCTCGCCACGCTGCTGGGTGCGCCGCTCTTCGTCATCCTGTCGCTGATCACGGTGCTTGGCTTCCTCGCCGACGGCCAGGATGCTGCCATCCTCTTCACCGAGTTCGTGAAGATCGCCGAGCAGCCGATGTTCATCGCCATCCCGCTGTTCACCTTTGCGGGCTACCTGATGGCGGAAGCCAGGACCAGCGTCCGCCTGATCGACCTCACCAAGGCACTGGTCGGCTGGTTGCCGGGCGGTGTCGCCATCGTGGCGCTGCTCTCGTGCGCTTTCTTCACCGTCTTCACGGGCGTTTCCGGCGTCACGGTCATTGCGCTGGGCGGCTTGTTGCTGCCCGCCCTGCTCCGCGAGGGGTACACCGAACGCTTCGCGCTCGGCCTGCTGACGACGGGGGGCAGCCGCGGCCTGCTTTTCCCGCCCTCTCTTCCCATCATCATCTACGGCGTCATCGCGCAGGTCGACATCGGCAAGCTGTTCATTGCGGGCGTCGTGCCGGGCGTGCTTGACCTTGCCGCCGCCCTGATGCTTTGCCTGTTCTTGGGCGGGCGCGGCCCAACGGAGCGCATCCCCTTTCGCCTCGACGAGGCTGTACGGGCAATCAAGGCAGCCGCCTGGGAGATTCCGGTTCCCTTCATCATCTTCGGGGGGATTTACGGGGGCTTCCTTACGGCAGCCGAGGCGGCCGTCACCATGGCACTCTATGTCTTCATCGTGGAGGTTTTCATCTACAAGGACCTCCATTGGCGGCGCGACGTGCCCCGGGTCATCCGTGAATCGATGGTCCTGGTCGGGGGCATCCTCATCATCATCGGGGCTGCGCTGGGTCTGACGAACCTGCTGGTCGACCGCGAGGTCCCGGACCACTTGTTCCAGGCTATCGAGCCTTTCATTACCAATAAGATCACTTTCCTGCTGGTCCTGAATATCTTCCTGCTGGTCGTGGCGGCTCTGCTCGACGTGTTCTCGGCAATCCTCGTGGTCCTGCCGCTGATCCTGCCGCTCGCGGCCAACTACGGAGTTGACCCCGTCCACCTGGGCATCGTCTTCCTGATGAACCTCGAGATCGGCTACAGCCTGCCACCGATGGGGCTCAATCTCTTCGTGGCCTCGTTCCGATTCAATCAGCCCATCATGGCCCTCTACCGCGCCACCTTGCCCTTCCTTCTTGCGACCCTCGTGGTCCTTGCCTTGGTGACCTACGTGCCGTCCATCTCGCTCTGGCTCCTCGGAATCGTTCAGCCGTGAGCGCGCGCAAGGCTCCCTCCCCGCTGTTCTTCCTGTTTGTCACGCTGCTGCTGGACATCATGGGCATCGGCCTCATCGTGCCGATTACCCCGGGCCTCGTGGCCGAGTTGTCGCCGGGAGCCGATCCCTCGGCCCATGCCGCGTCTGTCGGCTACCTGTTCGCTTCCTTCACGTTCATGCAGTTCCTGGCCGCTCCCTTCCTGGGTGCCCTGTCGGATGCGTGGGGACGCAAGCCCATCCTGCTCTACGCACTCGTCGGAACCTCGCTGAGCTATGTCGGCATGGCCCTCGCCACCAGCCTCGACATGCTCTTCGCTGCGCGCGTGGCAGCAGGCCTTGCGGGTGCCAGTCTCTCCGTCGTGAGCACGGCGATTGCCGATCTCAGCTCGCCCGAGGACCGTTCCAAGAATTTCGGGCTCCTGGGTGCGGCCTTTGGCATTGGCTTCATCCTCGGTCCGGCGTTGGGAGGCCTGCTCTCCGGCCACGGCCTGCGGACTCCCTTCTGGGCGGCGGCCATCCTGGCCGCGCTCAATGCCGTCTATGGCCTGTTTGTCGTCAAGGAGTCCCTGCCGGACGATCAGCGGCGTCCCGTGTCGCTGGACCGCCTCAATCCATTGGGTAGCTGGCCGATGCTCTGGAGGCTCGATGCGGGGCGAGGCCTGGTGGCTGTTCTGGTTCTGTCGAGCCTCGCCCAACAGTGCCTGCAGACGAACTGGGTCGTCTACACGACCTACCGGTTCCGGTGGTCCCCTACGGAAAATGGCTTTGCGCTGGCGCTGGTCGGGGTCTCGGCCGCCGTCGTTCAAGGAGGCCTGATCCGGCGCATCATGCCTGCGCTGGGGGAACGTCGCGCCGTCCTTTGGGGCATGGCCTGGTCGGCTGTGGTCTTCGTGGCCTATGGACTCGCGACCCAAGGATGGATGATGTATGCCATTCTTTCCGTTGCTGCCCTCGGGGGATTGTCAGGGCCTGCCCTTCAGGCCTTGATCTCGATGCAGGTCCCGCCAGCCGAGCAGGGCCGCCTGCAGGGCGCCTTGGCCAGTCTCGTCAGCCTGACGGGTGTAATCGGTCCCGTCATGGCCAACGGGCTGTTCTCTTCGGCCACCGCTCCGGGCCTTTCGTTCACGCTGCCGGGCATTGCCTTCTTCGCGGGTGCCACCCTTTTCGCGGGTGCCATTGTCGTGGCGGCTGCCGTGTTCCGGCGCCATCCTGCACTCGGCGTGCGCGGTGCGCAGGCACCCATCGTCCAGCCTGCCGGAGGTTGAGAAGTCTTGTCCCGACAGATTGAGCCCCTCCTCCGCATGACCGTCGACCTGTCGGAGCCTGCGGATCTCGAATTGTTGTCCGCCAAGGTGGCCGAACTGCGGGACTTGGTCCTTGCACAGGGCATGAAAGTGGGCATCGCGCTGCATCGTTGGCTGGATGCGAGCCGGATCGACCTGGTCCTCTTTCCGGGTACGCCTGCTGCCAAGACCGAGGCAGAGGAGTTTCTCAAACTGGGTTTCGATGTCGGCTTTCCAGACTTCGATGCCGCGACACAGGCTCAGGAATCCGGGCCTGCGGCTTCTGCCGACGGCTGAGGGCTTCCTCCCTGTCAGTCAGCCTCGCTGGCCGACAGGACCACGCAGACGGATGCCACGACGGCTGCGATGCGCACGGCTTCCAGGATCTGCGGTTCGTCCCAGCCAAGCGGGCGGGCCTTGGCCTCATGG
>JAYKIS010000079.1:0-7316 GCA_035286125.1 Candidatus Sericytochromatia bacterium | reverse complement strand
TCCTCCCTGTCAGTCAGCCTCGCTGGCCGACAGGACCACGCAGACGGATGCCACGACGGCTGCGATGCGCACGGCTTCCAGGATCTGCGGTTCGTCCCAGCCAAGCGGGCGGGCCTTGGCCTCATGGGCCCTTGTGCAGGCGCCGCAGGCGTTGAGGGCACTCAGCGCCGTAGCCCAGAGCTCAACATCGGCCCGTGTACCTGCGGGTTGGAGCATGCCTGTCATGCGCAAGCGGGCGGGCGTCGTCGTGTAGGCTGTCTGCGCCAACTCGTGACGAAATCGGTAGAACACATTGTTCATCGTCATCAACGCCGCGGTCGTCAAGGCATCCTTGCGCGTGGTTGCTGCTGCCCAGTCTTCGCCAGCAGCTTGCAGCGCGGTCGTGAGGATGCGCGCACGCAAGGCCAGGGAGCAGGCCAGTACCAAGCCCCGGCGCGTCTCCCTGGGCAACAGGTCGGAGGTGTCGTCCAGAATCATCTGCCAGTTGCGCGCCACGTCAGGGACGTACGCTTGCAGGCGACGATCGATTTCCTCGAGCGACAAGGCCATGGTGCGCCAGTGTCGCGCAGGCCGCTACTTCGGTCAACGTTCCGCTATTGCCTGTCTTGTTGACAATGATTCTCATCTAGGCGCATCATTGGGCGTTGAGAAGCTTTCAGGGCTGCGGAGGTGCGTGGCGTCGTGTGGTCGAGCCTGAATCCCGGTGATGAGGTCATCCTCACGGATGTCGAAGGTGGCGACAGCCGCGTCCGGCACCTGATGGAACTTGGCTTCACGCGGGGCACGCGTGTGCGCCTGCTGGCCCGGGCGCCCTTCGGCGGGCCTGTAATCGTCGAGGTTCGTGGTGCGCGCCTGGCCATCCGTCTCTCCGATGCCGCGTGCCTGAAGGCCTGAATCCTGCACCGGGAGATCGTGCCCGGGCTTCGGACGGCTTGCCGGTTGTCCTGGTGGGGCCACCCAATGTCGGCAAGTCAACCCTGTTTCAGGCCCTGAGTGGCATCAGGGCGCGTATCGTCAACTACCCCGGGGCGACGGTGGACCTTCAGGAAGGTCGCTGGGTCGGCACAGGAGTGGGGGAGGGTTGGCGCGTCCTCGATACCCCGGGAATTGTAGGTCTCGAACCGCGTGGTGCGGACGAGGCCGTGACACGGCACATTCTCTTCCCGGCTGGGGCCGAGCGCCCACCGCGTGTCGTGCTGGTGCTGGATCAGACCCAACTGGCACGTCACCTCTACCTCGCATTCCAGTTGCGCGAGACGGGTCTGCCGGTGGTGGTCGCCCTGACCATGGGCGACCTGCTCGCCGAACAAGGACAGGAAGTCTGCCGGAGCGACCTCGAGGCCTCCTTGCGCATGCCCGTCGTTCGTGTCGATGCGGGTGATCCGAAGTCGCTTGAGGGGCTGGCTGACTCCGTTGCCGCGTTGCCTGTCGTGACGACATCTCCTCACCCCCCCGTGCCTTGGGATCGTGACCGGGTCGAAGCTGCCCGGCAGGAAGCCGATGCGTTGGCGCTGCAGGTCCTCTCGCCGCTGCCGCGTCCTGCCCTGCGCGTCCGCGTGCCGCTCCATGAGCGCCTCGATCCCTGGCTGCTGCATCCCTTCTGGGGCTTCGTGGCTTTCTTCGTGGCCATGGCCGCGGTCTTCAGTGCGGTCTTCTGGGTCGCACAACCTGCCATGGACGCCGTGGATGCGACGGTGGGCGCGTTGGGGGGATGGCTGCACGACCGTATGCCGCCGGGTGCCCTTGCAGACTTCGTCAGGGACGGTCTCGTGGCTGGTCTGGGCTCGGTCCTGATGTTCGTGCCGCAGATCGCGCTGCTCTTCCTTGCGATGATCCTGCTCGAGGATTCCGGGTATCTGGCGAGGGCGGCCACCATGGCGGACCGTCCGCTCTCCGTTCTGGGACTGGAGGGGCGTTCCTTCGTTCCCTTGCTGTCGGGTTTCGCGTGTGCCATCCCTGCCATGTTGGCCACGCGCACGATTCCTGACGCCCGCATCCGGCGCCTGACCATCCTTGTGGTTCCCTTGGCCAGTTGCTCGGCGCGACTGCCTGTCTACGCCCTGATCCTGGGTTTCCTTGTGCCGGCAGACAAGCCTTGGCTTGGTGGGGTGGCCCTGGCGACGCTCTACCTCGGTGGCCTGGCCCTGGCCGCTCTGCTCGCGTGGTGCGTTGCGCGGACCCTTCCGGCGGACGCGCGCGCTTCCGTACCCTTCGTGCTGGAATTGCCCGTTTACCGTCGTCCCGTGCTGGGAAGGGTCGTCCATGGTGTCCTTCTCAAGGTGCGCTCCTACCTCGAGAAGGCAACCCTGCCCATTACGGTCGTGGCAACCCTTCTCTGGGCAGCAACCTATTTCCCGGTCGCGGGCGATGACCCCGTCTTGCGGCTGCAAGGGTCCTATGCGGCCAGCTGGGGCCAGGCCATCGATTTCGCCTTTGCACCCCTCGGGCTTGACTGGCGTGCCGGCGTCGCCTTGATCGCCGCGTTTGCTGCTCGCGAGGTCTTCGTGGCCTCGCTCGCGCTTGCACTTGGCGTCACGGCTGTCGGAGACAGCCTGCAGGCGGGCCTGCTCGGGGCGATGGCCAAGGCCACGCTTCAGGATGGTACCCCGATGTTCACCCTGGCTTCGGGCGTTGCCTTGCTCGTGTATTTCGTGATCGCCATGCAGTGCGCGAGCACCTTCGTCGTGGCCTGGCGAGAGTCGGGCAGTGCGCGTGTCGCCTGGGGGCAACTTCTCGGCTTCAATGTCCTGGCGTATGGGCTCGCGGCGCTGGTCTACCGGGTCCTTGCCTGATCAGGTCCTTCGGCTGCTTTGTGCTAGGATGCAGGCAACAGGAGGAGCTCATGCTGGATGTTGGGGACAGCCTTCCCGAGACGCGGCTTGAAGGCATCGGGGCTTCCGGAGAGGAATTGGCCACGGACCTGATGTCCCTCGCTCGGGCGTCCGGGGGGCTCCTGCTCTACGTCTATCCCAAGGACGACACACCGGGTTGCACGACCCAGGCTTGCGACTTCCGGGATGCCCTGGCTGCGGGCTTTGGCGTCAAGGTCGTGGGCATCAGCCCCGATCCCGTGGCCAGCCATCGCAAGTTCATGGCCAAGCACGGCCTGAGCTTCCCTTTGCTGAGCGACACCGGACTCGAGGTCCTGTCGCAACTGGGTGCTTACGGCGAAAAGAAGATGTACGGCAAGGTCGTCAAGGGTGTGATACGTTCCACCTTCGTTGCCGACGGGGATGGAGTCATCAGATATGTCTATCGTGCCGTCAAGGCAACGGGGCACGTCGCGCGCATGGTTGCCCAGCATGGGTAGGGGGTTCGATATGGCTGCTTGCTTCCCGCTTCGTTTGGCTCTTGCCCTCGGCCTTCTTGCTGCGGGTCAGATGCCGGTTCTGGCGCAGCAGCCTGCCGCGCCAGACGCCGTTCCGTATGCGACGGGCGATGTGGTCCTTGACCCCAATGAGCCCGCACACGGTCACCCCGGGCGTCGCTTCCCCTACATTCATCGAGCCCTGCGTGATCTGGGCAGGGCACGCAAGGCTCTGGACGCGGCGCCGGCAGGCGGACCCCTCGGGATCCGCAAGCCGGGTATCATCAAGGAAGTCGATGACGCCATTCGCCAGTTGGAGAAGGCGACGCGTACGCCTGCAAGCAAGCTCGAGAAGGGCGTCAAGCTCCCCGGAAAGGCGCTTGGCGAGGCCCATCCCGATCTGGTGCGTGCCCATCGGAACCTGAAGCGTGCCGTCCTGGCCCTGGCCAAGGCACCTGCTTCCGAGAATCTGGGCGGCCTGCGAATCAAGGTCCTGAAGCGGGTTCGCGCCCTCGAGACGGAAGTGGGCAAGGGCGCGCGCGCCAAATAGAGGCGGCAGGCACCCGATCCTTCAGCTGGGCATGCGAATCGATGGCAGCTCGCCTATGGCACCCCATTGCTGCCCCTGCTTCGTCTCGAGGTGAAGACGCGCTTGCCCGGATGAGAGGGCGTGGCGGACACGGCCAAGTCCCTCGACAGTGACCTGGAATCGTTCGTCGAAGGTCAAGGTCTCCGAGTCCGGCACGTGGATCCAGGCGTCTTCAGCTTCGATGTGGACCTGCGGTCGTTCCCACGCCAGGGCATTGTCCACGGCCCACGGCAGCAACTCCCAGACGGGCTCGAAGACCGTGCGATTGCGCAGCACCAACCGTACGGCATCTTCCGTAAAGGTCAGATTGCCCATGGCACGCGCCTGGTGTCGCTCGGTATCCATCGCGGCGAGCCTGTCCTGGAGACGCTGGTAGTCGCGCCAGACACGATCGGGCGCGTCACCTGCAAGCATGAGCCCGAAGGGGTGCGGGCCATCCTCCTTCCATGGTTGGCCATGAAATCCTGCTTGTCCCGACCAAGCTTGTCCTGTGTGCGCAAGGTAATCATCCAGCGTGTGACGTAACGGCACGATGCCGTACTTCTGGGGATTTCCGTTGACGAGCGCTCCCGGTTCGATCGACAGGGGCGTCAGCGCCAGTTCGTGCAGATGGGGCCCGTGATCGGCATGGATGCGCTCCAGAAACTCCTCTGCCCGCCGAACGTCCTCTGCGGTCTCCGTGGCAAGTCCCAGGATGCCGTAGACCGAGGCCGTCAGATTGGGGGTCTCCCCGATGGCAGCGAGCCGGTCGAGGATGGCATCATCCGAAGAGAATGGCTTGATCCAGGCGCGTTGGGCGAGTCGCTGGCGCAGCGGTTCGGAGTAGGTCTGGGCGTCGAGGCCGACGACGGCGGATGCAAAGGTGTCGGAGATCCTCTCGATGAAGCTTCGGCTTGGCAGCGACCAGCAATAGAACAGCGCATGGTAGCGTCTTCTGGGCAGGCGACTGAACAGTTCGAGGTAGTAGGGTTCCTTGTCGGGGTCCGTGACCGGGTCGAAGTCGAACAGGAAGCTGCCGCCGGACCAGGGTGCAAAGACTTCCAGATCGTGGATGACCTGGTCGATGGGCCGGTAGACATAGCCTGTCCGATTGAAGAGTCGCTTGTGCCCCAGGGCGCTCCCCGCGCAATAGAGGCACGTGCTTCGGCAGCCCTTCCCTGTCCAGACGAAGGGCACTTCCCGGCCAATCCATGCGAGCAGGCGGGAGTCCGCAATTTCCGTAAGGTCATCGAGGAGCGTCAGGTCCTCTCCGTCTGCCGGTCGCTGCACATAGGTCTGTTCCGTGGTCCTGACGATCCCGTCCTGCATCCACGTCAGGTTTGGGCCGGGCTCGCCCCTGACACGTGCGAGCAGGGGACGCTCCCCGTCGCCTCGTACGACGGCATCCAGCATGCCCCTGCGCACAAGCTCGTCCGCGAAGGCCGTAGCCGTTTGCCCCCCCGCCAACGTGGCAATGCGGCTGTCCTGGGCCTTGACGCGCCTGGCGACCTCTGTCGCGCCATGGAGCGTGTCCCACCACTTGCAGCTGATGGCGGCATGGTCAGGTCGGAAGTCTGCAAGGACATGTTCGAGATGGCGTGCCCATCCTGGCCCGACGAGGGGTTCCATGCGCGCTTCGATGCCCTGCCGCACCAGAAAGGAAGCGAGCGTCAGGCTTGCGTGGTTGAAGAGGGGACGCGACCCGTCGGCGCGCCGCGGGGGACTCAGGAAAAGAACCCGTGGCATGAACAATGATGGCAAGGCCCCCGATCCTGAGGGATCGGGGGCCTTGGTTCGGTCCTAGTAGCCGCCCGACCGCGGCGCCTGGGTCGGCACCGGGGTCGGGACAGGCGTCGGCTTGGGGGTCACGACCGGGGCAGGCGCGAGGCCGCAAGCCTCGTCCCTGGTGCCTCCGGGCGCCACGCCTCCGGTCTGCTCGCGAGCATCCTGGGCCACGGCGTCCGTGAAGGTCGCCAGCTTCTTCAGTCCGGTCTCCAACTCGGCATCGCTGACCACGCCGTTGTTGTCCGCGTCGAACGCGGCCAGATGGTTGCGGTCGTGCGCGTCCAGGTTGGCCAGGACACGGTCACCGTCCATCGCCATTGCCATGAAGCACCGGATGGACGAGGCGAAGTTCTGGGCTTCGGCCTTGCCGTAGATCCGGCCGACTCCGTTCAGGTCGTGCAGGTCGAGGACCTTCTGGTAAAAGGGGTCCGTCGCTGCCAGCGCGCCGGCCCGGGAGGGGTTCGGCGAGATGGCGTAGGCGGCCTGAAGGACAGACGTCTTGGCAGACTGGTCGCTGGCCAGCGTGGCACGTGACACCGAGTTGAACGTCGCGTTGCCCGTGTTGCCGTTGAGGTTGCCCCTGGTACCTGAGTTCGGGTTGTAGGCCGTTCGGTCGTACTGCGCGAGGGTCATCGCATACGTCCCGGATTCGACGAAGTCGATGATCCGGTTGTAGCGCGCCTGGTCGCCGATGGCACCGGAGTTGATGATCTCGTTCAGGGTAATCTTGCCGGAGTCGAGGGCCTTGGCGATGGCGCCCAAGGTCTCGACATCGTTGGCTCCGACGCCCCCGCCCGTAGCGATGCCCTTGCTCCTCAACAGGTTGGCGAGGGTACCGTTGTTGTAGTTGCCACCGTTGTTGTTGCTGACAACGTTGCCGTTGGCCTGGAAGTCGATTTGGCCCTTGTAGAGGGCTGCCACCTGCATGAACACCTGCGCGGCAGGCGACATCTTCGTGTAGGCGTCGGCCCCCTTGAGCATGCCATCGACGGAGTTGGGTTTCGTACCCGAAGCCTGGGCCGCGAACTGGAAGGCATACATGCGGGCGACCGCTGCATCCATCAGGGGTTCGCTGTTGACCTGACTCAGGCGGCTACCGGCCACGGTGGCGTTCTGGGCGAATCCACCGTTCTGGTTGTTGCCGCCCCCGTTGGTGGAGCCTGCCAGGTACGACTGGAATTCCTTCATGTCCTGCGGGATGCGCAGGGCCTGGCCGTGAGGAGAGACTGCGCCGGAATACAACGCGGATTGCGCTCCACCGTGGGAATCATGGCAGTTTAGCGACTGGTCCGGATCGGCTCCCCAGCTGTTCGGCGCCGCGCAATATGCCGCCTCAAGGGCCTGGAGTGCCGTCTCGGCAGGGTAGAACAGCGGCGAGACATCTCGGTAGATGAACTCGGTGTAGGCCACCTGGTAGCAGACCTGGCCGTTGCGGATGACACGCGTCAGGGAGATGGGGCCCTTGAGGTGCTTGTCCGGTTCAGCGGAGCCGTCATTGGAGTAGTAGTGCGCACCGGCTTGCGGCGCGAGGCCCAGGCCCACCGTGATCGAGACCAGACCGCCCAGGGCAAGGCGGGCTCGCGGGGAGAGAGATGAGAGGTTTTTCATGTCTGTTATCCCCTAGTCGTTCCCGTTGCTGCGGGGCGATGCGGTCAC
>JAYKIS010000078.1:0-29444 GCA_035286125.1 Candidatus Sericytochromatia bacterium | reverse complement strand
CCATTTCGTCCTGGTCGCTTCTCGGTAATCTGGTCAAATTAGATGCGGTGCTATTCTCGACGGCATATCGACCTGAGGATCTAGAGGTTCGGATAAGCTCTGATTCAAGGTATCTCACATGGGCTTTGGTTAGGTAGTCGTCCTTGTTTGTGAATACAACAACCTCTCCCCAGAATGGCTTGCTTGAAATATGGCTGTCTAATCTTGATATTATATTTTCAGATTCGCCTATGTAGACAGATTTTTGGTAGTAGTCGTTAAGCTCATTCCCTATTAAAAAATATACGCCTGGTTTTAGCAGCTCTGTCCAGTTTCTCACCTTAGGGTAGAGCGTTCTTGGTATCAGTAGCGCCTGGCCACTCCAATTTCCTAGGGTTGCGTGGCGAATTCCCGTCGCAGTCCCGTCAGCCAGGTAGACCCTGATTGTCTTTCCCCTGTTCATGATCTAGAGTTGTACCCCGCTTGCGTCTGGGCAGTCATTGATTTTGTCACGTGGGGCAGGATTGCGTGGGCATTTTCAGCTAGTTCAAGGTTACCTGCAAAGCCTCCAACTGGTAATGCTCAGCCTGCATCCTGCAAGTCACTCTGTAAGCGTTAGGTCGCCACTCAATGATTGAGGTCAACCCCGAACTGACCGAGGCCGCCCGCGTGGCGGCCTCCTTCCACCCGGCAGGGGCCATCTTGCGTTGCCGTGCGTTCGGGTCCGGAAACATCAACCGCACCTACCTCGTCGAACCCGAGGCTGCGCCAGCCTTCCTGTTGCAGAGCCTGAACACGCGTGTCTTTCGGGCGCCGGAACTTGTCTCGGCCAACATCCGGGCGGTGCTGGGGCATCTGGGCCAGCGCCTCGCTTCGGGCATGCCTGCGGGAGTCTCCCGCTGGGAGCTGCCCCACGTCCTGCCGACCGGGGACGGCGTCGACCATGTCCGCGGCGAGGATGGCGCGTGGTGGCGGGCCCAGCGTTTCATCCCGGGGACGATGACCGTTGACCTCGTCAAGGATGCCGCCGTCGCGCGCGAGGTCGGGCGTGGCCTCGGGGCCTTCCACGCCCTGGTGGCCGATCTGCCGGTTGGAGACCTGGCCGACACGTTGCCAGGCTTTCACGTCACGCCCGGTTACCTCGCCCGCTTCGATGCCGTGGTGGCCGAGGCGCCAGACGGCGCGGACGATCCCGATGTCCGCCGCTGCCTCGCCATCGTGGAGGCCAACCGCGCCTGGGCCGGCATGCTCGAGGATGCCCTCGCGGCCGGACGCCTCGCACCGCGGACCATTCATGGCGACCCCAAGGTCAACAACATCCTGCTGGACAGCCGCACAGGCGAGGCCGTCGCCATGATTGACCTCGACACCGTCAAGCCCGGCCTGCTGCACTACGATCTGGGGGACTGCCTGCGATCCAGCTGCAATCCGGCGGGCGAGGAGCCCGAGGACCTGGATGCGGTGGCCTTCGACCTGGATCTCGCCCGAGCCGTGCTCGAGGGCTATATGGCGGCGGCCGGAACCGTGCTGGGCCCGGATGACCTGGAGCTGATTCCCGGCTCCGCCCGCTTGCTGCCCTTCGAGCTAGGCTTGCGCTTCCTTACGGACCACCTCGAGGGTGACACGTACTTCCGGGTTGGCCATCGAGGCCAGAACCTGCGGCGGGCCATGGTCCAGTTCAGGCTTGCGGAACAGGCGGCCGCGCGGCACGACACGCTTGCCGGCATCGTCAGGAGCCTGGCGTGAGCGGGGTTTGGCAGTCGCTGATCCCTTGGCCGGACGATGCCGTGCCGGCCAGCGTCCGTGTCAGGGCACGGGTGTCCCGGGAAGAAGCAGCCCTGATCCTGACATGGGAGCTCGAGGACCCGCTGGGTCTCGTGGTTGTTCCTGCCGTGGCCACGACCTCGGGGCGTCGCGACGGCCTGTGGGAGGCCACGTGCTTCGAGGCCTTCGTCGCCCGGGATGGGGATCCTGCGTATGTCGAGATCAACGTGGCCCCGTCAGGCGACTGGCAGTGCTACGGATTCTCCGGGTATCGGGAGGGGCGCGGTGCCTTGGCCGGAGTGTCGGCTCCGGAAGTCCGGGTCGTGCGGGGAGAGCATTCGATCCTGCTGGAAGCGCGCTTCACTTCCGGCTTCGAGCCTCTGGGCCCGGAGCCTTGGCGGGTCGGCCTCACGGCCGTCATCGAGGATCGTGGCGGCAGCCTCTCTTACTGGGCCTTGGCCCACACCGGTCCCGAGCCCGATTTCCATCGGGCGGATGCGTGGAGCGCCGGGGCCTGAGGGGCTGCCGGCATGCCATGCAGGACGACAAGGCCTGGGCAGTCTGGACTTGCAAGCGTTCCGACGCGGAGTTAGTCTGTTAAGAAGAAGTTATGAAGACTTGGTCCTGTGCACTTTCCGTCGTGCTGGCGTTCGCCGGCGTGGTGGGCTGCGGTCGCGTCGGCCAGGGGGCGCCCTTGCCGGAGCCTGTCGTGGCGCCAACCGGAGCTCCCCAGCCCCAGCCGGACGCGCCCGCTCAGGGAGATGCCCAGGGTGGGCAGGCCCTCCTTCAGCGACTGCGGCAGCGGATGCAGCAAGCCACCGGAGTCGAGGCTCTGGTGCGCTCCTTCTCTGAGGGGCGCTTCAAGGCAGGCAAGCCCGTTCAGGAATTGCGCCGCAGTACCTACCGCACCCGCCTGCTCTGGCAGAAGCCCGCGCGGATGCGGGGCGATGTCCTCGAAACGGACAACTGGCTCGTTTCCGGCGCCTCCATGGTCACGACCGACGGTCGGAACGTGCGGGTCAAGGCCAGCGGCTTCCTGGGCCTGTTCCCCATCAACGTCAAGGTCGATGACGACCTGCTCGCCAACAATCGCAATCACAAGTTCGGGGACCTGTCCCCGGATGCGATGTTCGGGCGCTTGCTCGGGGCCTCGGCCACCTGGATGGTCGTCGGGCGTCAGGCCGTCTCGGGCCGGACCATGGAGATCGTCGAGGTGCGTGGCGTGCCGCCGGTGGACGCCGGCGTCCGGCGTGAGTTGCTGGCGCTCGACCCTCAGGACATGACCGTCGGGTTCCTGCGGATGTTCGACGCCACGCATCTGGTCGTCGACTATACGTTCCTGTCGTTCCGCTGGGATCCGCGGCCGGCTTCGGACGCCTTCAAGCTCTGACCGACGGCGAGGCCTGCACGTCACGAGACGACCGGATAGGCCGGGTTGCTCCAGGTCTTTCGGGGATGGTCCATCATCAGCGAAAGCGTCAGGGGCACGAACCGGGCGAGGAACCGGGCCGTGTCCCGGACCTGCTCGCGGTTGACGCTGCCGTTCCATGTGGCCCCGCCGTGGACGAGTTGGTTCCGCAAGGTGTAGACCCGCGACAGGACGACGGCCAGCACCCTTTCGGTGTTGCCGTCGCCAAGCGCCCGGTGCGCCGTGGCGCGGGCTTCCTCGAACGCCTTCTGCCATGCCGTCTCAGACAGGATGCCTTTCTGGAAGTCCCAGAAAGGGGGAAAGACGTAGCGATTGTCGAGCAGCATCCGGATGCTGCCGGGAAACTCCTTCCAGACCAGCCGCTCGAGGTGACGCTCCCGCGCATCGAGGGACAGCAGTGCGGAGATGAACGCCCGGAAACTGTCCTGCTCCGACAGCAGCGCCCGGTCGTCGATGTCGGTGGCATAGGCCGCGTTGAAGGCGATCCACAGGAAGATGACCTGCCCGTCCGGATCGTCCTGTGCGGCCAGTTGGTTGGCCCGATCGAGCCAACTCAGCGCGCGGTGCACCCGCAGGTTCAGGCCGGGGTCGAAGCCGTCGCGCGCGGCGCGATGGCGCGCCTTGAGGGAGGCGTGTGCGAGCGGATCTGCGGGGCTGTTGGCGGGCAAGGTCGGACCTCGGAAGGGAGCTGCCCCGGCATGGTAGCGGACGTCTCCCGTGCCCGTCCGCGCAAGCGTCGTCCCCCGAAGTCGAGGTGGCCGGATTCGAACCGACGACATCCTGCTCCCAAAGCAGGCGCTCTACCAAGCTGAGCTACACCTCGCCAAGGACACGTTAGCGACTCGCGCGCCCTCGGTCAAACGGCCTTGGAGAAAGCTTCAGGAGGGCTTTCCCGTCTCTTAAGAATCCGGGAGGGCATTCTGGCGACAATCCCTCAGGTCACCCTTCCATCGAGAGGTCGGTCCCCATGCTCGCTCCCATCGGCAATATGCAGGTTGGCCGCGCCCACGTCCGGGCCGGCGGCATCCAGCCTGCGGTGGCTGCGCAGCCCTTCGTGGCAGCCCAGTCGACGCCTCCGGTGCAGGTCCAGCAGCAGGTCGATCCGGCCAGCCAGCAGGGCGTCTACGACATGTCCCGCCTGGTGGGTAACCTCGACCATCTCTCCAAGCTCTTCGGGATGGGCATCAAGGGCCCCGGAGCGATGCGTTTCTGGGGCGGCGGCCCGATCCGGCGCTTCATCACGTCGCTGTTGACGGGCGTGCCCAAGGAAAATCTTCGCCAATACGCCCAGATGGCCGACCTGATGCGCGTCCCCGGCACCAAGGCCGACTATGCCCGCATCATGCACGCCGTCGGCATCACCAACCCCATCCAGCTCGCCCAGTACGGTGGCAATGATCTCGGTGCCACCATCCAGCGCGGTGTCCTGTTCGCGACGATGACAGCCAAGTCCATCGAACTCGCCGTCAACGAGTCCAAGAGTTTCGAATTGCCCACCATGGATGAACTGGCGCGCATCAGCACCGCCGCTCGCGGCGTGACGATCGGCGTCCAGCAGGATTGAGTCCCGTCCCGGCCCTACCCCCCCTCCTTCAGGGCCAAGGACGAGGCGGCGTTCCCACCCCCCCTCCTCATCGGGAACCCGCCAGGCGACACCGGAGCGACCCCCCTCGCTCCGGTGTTCGGTCTTTTGGGGCATCCGGCGCCCGTTTCCTTGCCTCGCTCCGGCGTGATCGGTAGCATGGCCCGTCCGGAACGTGGAAAGGGGCATCAGGCGCGTGGAGATCCTGCAGGCGATCATCCTGGGCGTGGTGCAGGGCTTGACCGAGTTCCTCCCCGTATCCAGCACGGCGCACCTCGTGCTGTTTCCCATCTTCCTCGGCTGGAAGGCCAACGGCCTCGCTTTCGACGTGGCCCTGCACATCGGGACGCTGGTCGCCGTATTCGGCTACTTCCGCAACGACCTGCTTGCCATCCTGAAGGGTGGCCTTCGCAGCCTGCGCAAGCCCGATCTGGCCGGGGATCCGGACCAGCGCATGGCTTGGTTCCTCGTGGTCTCCTGCCTGCCCGCCGTCATCGCGGGGCTGTTCTTCGAGGACAAGGTCGCGACCGTGCTGCGTCATCCCCTCGTCATCGGGGTCGCGATGCTGGCGTTCTCGATTGTCTTGCTGGTGGCCGAGCGCGTCGGCGTCCGCACGAAGGACCTGCGGTCGATGGGCTGGCGCGAGGCGCTGATGGTCGGCTTCGCGCAAGCGCTGGCCATCATCCCCGGGGCAAGCCGCTCGGGCGTGACGATGACCGCCGGCCTCTTCGGCGGCCTGCGGCGCGAGGCAGCGGCCCGCTTCAGCTTCCTGCTGGGGTCGCCGATCATTCTTGGCGCCGCCATCCTCGAGAGTCGGCATCTTCTCGAGGATCCCAACCTCTCCTGGTCGGTGGTGGGCGCCGGCATCCTCGCCTCGGGTGTCAGCGGCTACATGTGCATCCGCTTCCTGCTGCGCTACCTGCGCGAAAACTCGACGATGGTCTTCATCGTCTATCGATTGGTGGTGGGAGCCATCCTCGTGGCCTTGGCCCTGACGGGTCGGCTGCCCGAGGGGGTCGCCTGACGCGGCCTGGCCTGCCCGTTTGAACGGGACCCATCTGGTCGTCTGGCTGGAGGACCGCGCATACCGGTTCTTTCCCGGCGCGACGGTGAGGGACCTGGTGGGTCGTCTTCCGGTTGGGACGCGCCGTGAACTCGCGGACGGCAAGGCCCTGCTGACGGACCGGGATGGCTATGAAGTCGCCGAAGAGGGCGCCCTGTCTCCGGGGGCCGTGTACCTGCTGGTCCGATCCGCACCCCCTGCGACCTGACCCGCCCGCAAGGCGCTACCAGACGTCGAAGACGTTGCCGAGGCCATTTCGGCAACCGGTAAGGCCAGAAACGGCCAAGGCCAGAAGCGACAGCCAGATCAAGCGACGCATCGAGCATCCTCCCGGATGCCCTTGTACCCGTATCGGCCCCCGGGGATGCAGTCACGCGGCCGACATGCGCCCTTAACTCCCAGGCATGACACCCTCGTCCATGCTGGCGTGTCGGCTCCCCCGGGGGGCCATGCGCCCGTCCCGAGGGGGAGAGACCGGCTTGGAATTGCCTGCGCGCCTGCACGATGCGTTTGTTGCCAGCCTTGGTGCCCATATGGCGGGTCATCCGCCGCAACCGGGCGACCCCCCCGCCCTGGCCCGGGGGCGCAACCTGCTCTTCGGGGAACGCGGCGGAGTCTTCGGCGCCAGTCGGGGCGTGATGGATGCGTTTGCCGATCTGACCCGGCGCTCCGTCCTCTCCCGGGACGGCGCGCATCTCGGGGTCCGGTATGCGTGTCGGACCCACCTGTTCGAGGGCGTGGCCGCCTTCCACACCCATCCTGTCCGGTTGTGTCCGGACCCCCGGCGCATGCGTCGCCGCATCGACCGTCACCTATGGCTGTCGGAGGCCGACGTCGCGGCTTTCAGGGCCCAGCACCGGTGGCTGGGCTACCACTGGCACCTTGTGGCCTGCCTCGACGTGGGGCTCTTTCACATCGAGGATGTCCGGCGCGGTCGCAGGGGGCCTCGCGTCATCTTCCGCTGGCCGGCGCTCGAGGTTGCGCTTCCGGCGCTCGAGGCGCAGGCGAACGAGCGGGAACGCCTGCTCGCGTTCGCCGGAAGGGGACCGTCGTGGCTACAGGTCGACCACTGGCTGGCACCGTGTCTGCCCGGAGGCCTCCTCGCCAGCACGGCACCCACGGCGCCCGAGGTCCTGGCCCTTGTCCCCTGGCTCGCAGACCTCGTGACCAGGCTGGATGCCGTGCCGGCGTGGCGCCGATGGGGACGTCAGGCGGCAGGTCACCCCCCTGAGGCAAGGGAGTTTCGGGAACGCCTCGATGCACGCCTTCATCAGCCTGCCGTTTCGCGGAAACCTTCGGGCAACCCTCGGGAGCGAGCCTGAGGATGGCCTGAGGGCCGAAGGAGGTGGTGGCGATGTGGAGAAGGTTGCTTGAGGAGGAGGAAGGCCAGGCCTTGACCGAATATGGGTTGATCCTGGGCCTGATTGCCGTCGTCTGTGTCGGAGCCTTGTCGCTGATGGGCACCAATGTCAACAACATGCTGAAGTCCATCGCGTCGACGCTCGGCAACACGGGAGCCGGGGGCAATGCGAGTCCCTGACAGGCGACTCCGGGGTCAGGCCATCGTCGAGGTGGCCTTGGCCCTGCCCATCCTGCTGATCCTGATCCATGCCGTCCTCGGCGTGGGTCAGGTGCACGCCGCAGGCCTGGCCCTCGTCCACGCGAGCCGCGAGGGCGCCCGGTCCCTGGCCGTGGGTCGGGGGGCCACGGTGACGCAGGGAGAGGTCAGGCGCCACCTGGCTCCGCTGGATCCTTCCGGACAGACAAGGATCGCGTTCGAAGGTGACCGTGCGGAGGCCGGTGCGCTGGTAAGGGTCACACTTTCGTGGGATTACCCCTCGCCGTGGCGGGGACCGGGTCTTCCCGAGTTCCTGCCCTTGCAAGCATCCGCCACGATGAGGCACGAGTGATGAGGACGGTCTGGCGCAGTGTGCTCGTGATTGCGGCCGGGGCTGCCGCCGGCGGGGTCGCCCACCTGCTGGACAGGGGCACGGTCGGTGCTGCGCACGTTGTCGTGCCGTTGCGTCCCGTCTGGACCATGCAACACGCCGTACCGGCCGGTCACCCCATCGCCTCCGCGGATGTCCGGCTCGAGTCGTGGCCGAGCGACAGGGTCCCCGAAGGGCCTCGGCCGGCAGGGGATTCGCCGGTCGGCAAGGTACCTCGCGTGAACCTGCTCCCGGGTGAACCCCTCCTTGAGGCGCGCCTGCAGCAACCGGGGGAAGCGGCAGGACCGGGAACATTGCCTGTCCCCGTCGGGCACAGGGCCGTCACGGTCGCCGTGGACGAGGTCGTTGGCGTGGCCGGATTCGTCGTTCCCGGGTCGCGGGTCGATGTCGTGGCGACGATGGATCTGGATGGCATGCCCACGAGCCGCGTCATCCTCGAGGACCTGGTCGTCCTCGCCGTCGCCCAGCGAACCGGGGGCGAGGTGGCTGACGAACCCCGCATCGTGCCTTCGGCGACCCTTGCCGTTCGGCCGGACGAGGCGACCCGCCTGATCCTGGCCAGCGACCGCGGTCATATCCGGCTCGCGATGCGGGCTTCGGGCGATCAGAGCCTGCGGTCCGCCAGTCCCGCCGTCTGGACGGCGCGGCGCCTGCTGGCCGGCACCGAGGCTCGGCCAGCAAGGCCGAAGGCTGCGTTTGGCAGGCTCCGTCGCCCCCATGCAGAGCCTCCTGTGACCCCCCTGCCGACCGAGGCACCCGTGCCGGTTCATCGTGGACCGCAGACCGATTGGACCCGTACGGAATGAGTCAGATGGCCGTGCTGCTCGCCCTTGCCGCCGTACCCGCCGCCACGCCGGATACCGCCTTGCCTGCGGGCGTCGTCCCGGCGTCACCCGCGGAGGGCGTTTCCGTGCTCAGACTCGAGCCCGGTCAGGCAGAGGTCCTGATTCTGCCCGTAGATATCCGGCGTGTTGCCGTAACCTTGCCCGGTGTCGCGGACGTGACGCTGGCCGGGCGTAGGGAGCTCCTCGTCCAGGCGCGTGGAGAAGGCCGCACGAGCCTCTGGGTCTGGCACCGCGGCGGACGGGAGCGCCGCGAGGTCGTCGTCGCGCCGAGGCCGTCGCTGTCCGGTCGCGTCGAGGTCCATGTCCAGGTGCTGGAGACCCGGCTGACGGATCGCCAGGAGGCCGGCGTGACGTGGGGAAGCCTGGTCCAGGGGCCCGATGCCCAGGTGCGCTACGAACCCGGGCAGATGACCTTCGGGGAAATGGCACCCGGCGCCTTGCGGCCCGCCGGCTTCGGCCTTGTCGACCGGATTGCGGCCAACGCAAGGGCCATGCTCCGGGATGGTCGTGCCCGACTCCTGGCCGATCCCCGCCTGGTGGCTGATTCGGGCAGCGAGGCAACTTTCCTTGTCGGTGGAGAGGTCCCCGTCCCTGTTGCCCAGCAATTCGGCAACACCACCATGACCTGGCGGGAATACGGCATTCGCCTGGCCGTCGCCCCCAAGGTCCTGCCGGACCGACGGATCCGTCTCAAGGTCGCGCCCGAGGTTTCCAATCTTGATCAGGCCCACGGCCTGAGGCTCGGGACCCTCGACCTGCCGGGGCTCGGTTCCCGTAAGGCCAGCACCGAGGTCACGCTGGCGTCCGGACAGGCCCTTGTGATGAGCGGCCTGATCCAGGAGGGCGAGGATGAGGTCGTCGATCGCGTGCCTTTGCTGGGCGATCTGCCTTTCGTGGGAGCCCTCTTCCGCCATCGGCGCACCGAGCGGCAGCGCACCGAACTCACGATTGTCGTCACCCCTCGCGTCCTGGAGATCGAGCAACCATGAAACGCTTCCACCCCCGTGGGCAGGCCCTGCCGCTGCTGGCCCTGGCGGCTACGGGCCTGATGCTGGCGTCCGCTCTGGCGTGGGAGGCCGGTAGCCTTTGGCAGGCCCGAAGCAAGTTGCAGAATGCTGCCGATGCAGCGGCATTGGCCGGTGCGGCCGGCCTGGCCCGGACCACGGGCGTCGCACGCCGCGAGGCCGAGGTGATGGCGGGGCTCAACGGGGCGCCCCCGCCCCGAATCCGGATGATGGGCCCCAGCCGGGTGGAAGTCACGTGTACGCAGGAACGTCCCCTAGCGTGGACTGGCGCCTGGGGGTGGGCCACCGCCTCCGTCTCGGCGCGGGCGGTGGGTGAACTGCATTGCCTGCGTCCCGAGGCCGGCCTCCGTCCGTGGGGCATCACGCGCCAGGAGGCCCAGCCGGGCAGGGAGATCGTGCTGGCGCGTCCCTGGGGCCTTGCCGCGATGCCGCTGGTCCTGGATGGTCCCGGTGCCGAGGCCCACGCCCGGGCCGTGACCCTCGGGGCCCGTGAAACCGTCCGGGTCGGTGACAAGGTGACCCGTGAGTCCGCCCACGTCGGACCGGCTGCCGCTGCCGCTGCAGCACGCTTGCTGGAGGCCGGGGCGGCTTCGGGATCCGGAACCGAATGGTTGGTTGCCGTCCTGTCGGATCCGTCGGGAGATGATGCGCCTGCCGTCAGGGAGGTGGTCGGTTTCGTCAGCGTTCGCCTGACGCGCGCCACCGCGGCCGGCGAGATCCGTGCCCGTGTCCTCGCCTGGCAGGAGGCGAAGCGGGTCGAGGGCTCCGGGACCCGCTTCGCCGTCAGGCTGGTGGCTTGATGAGACGGTTGCGCCTGGTGCAGGATGCCGGCCTCGTCGCGCGCCTGAGGACGCGCAGGCAGGCGGCAACGGGTTCGCCCGGCCGTGTCGTCGTGGTCCACGCCGCCCGGGCAGGTGCCGGCTCCTCGACGCTGGCGGCTTCCCTCGCGGTGCTCTGGGCACGGGTGGCAGGTCCGGTCCTGCTCCTTGATCTCGCCCTGCGTGGCGCGGATCAGGATCTCATCTGGCAGGTCACGCCCCAGCATCGCCTCGATGAGGTGCTCTCGGGCGAGGTGCCGGTGCCCGAGGCATGGACGGGCATGCCTGGCGGGATCCGCCTGATGCTGGGCCTGCGCGAGCCCTTCCTGGCTCCGGGACCCGATGCGCACGCCATCGAGCGCCTGCTCGACTGGCTGTCTTCCCGGCACCCGATGGTGGTGGTCGATACCTCGGCAGGGACAGACGAGGTCAATCGCGTCGTCCTTGCGCGTGCCGAGCGGGTCCTGGTGCCCGTGCCCGCAGAACTGGGTCACCTGCGCTCGGCCCGTGGCCTGCCTGCCCGCTGGGCAGGTCGTGGCCTAGCCACGGACCGGTTCTCGTTCCTGCTGTTCCGACGCCCCGCCGGCCCTGAGCGGGACCTCGCGGCCCGGATTCTCGATCGTCCCATCGACGGCATCTTCCCGTGGCTGCCTGCGGCAGCCGGCGATGCGCTCGAACGGGGCATCCCCCTTGCCCAGGAACGGACTGGCAGGCCCTACCTCGCGGCACTCGAGGAGATGGCCATCCACCTGTGGCCCGATGCCGGCCTGCGCGGCGGCGACCGTCGTGGCACGTCCTGGTGGGATCAGCTCCTGCCCGGCAGGGGACGCGCATGAGCCGCATCCCGCTGGCTGCAGACATGGTGGCGCAGGCGCACAGGCGCCTGCTGGTCCTGCTGCGCGAGCAGGGGCAGGAGCAGGACCCCCCGGTCGAGGTCCTCGAGCATGCCGCGCGTCGGGCCGTGCAGGATGTCCTGGGGGGGCGACCTGCCGAATTGCCCGTAATGGTCCAATTGCTGCTGGCCGAGGTACGCGGGCTCGGGCCGCTCGAGCCCCTGCTGGCCGATCCCGAGGTCAGCGAGATCATGGTCAACGGGCCCGTGGCTGTCTGGACCGAGCGATCCGGCCAACTCGAGCGCACGTCGCTGCGCTTCCAGGATGAGGCGCACCTGCGGCGCATCATCGATCGGATCGTGCAGCGCGTGGGTCGCAGGGTCGACGAGGCTGCGCCGATGGCCGACGCCCGGTTGCCTGATGGCAGCCGCGTCAATGTCATCTTGCCGCCCCTTGCCCTGGATGGGCCGATCCTGACGATTCGCCGATTCAGGGCCACCCCCCCGGATGCGGCCGAGCTGGTGGCCCAGGGGGCGTGGACGACCGAGGTCGAGGGGTTCATGGCTGCTGCCGTCCGGGCGCGCTGCAACATCCTGGTCTCGGGGGGCACGGGTTCGGGCAAGACGACCTTGCTCAACGTGCTGTCGCGCTACATCCCCGATCGCGAGCGCCTGATCACCATCGAGGATGCCGCGGAGCTGCGCTTGCAGCAGCCCCATGTCGTCCGGCTCGAGACACGCCCCGGGCTGCCGGGCGGCCAAGGACGCGTCGACCAGGCGGAGCTGCTCCGCAACAGCCTGCGGATGCGTCCCGACCGCATCCTGCTGGGAGAGGTCCGAGGCGCCGAGGCCCTGACCATGCTGCAGGCCATGAATACCGGCCACGAGGGTTCCCTCGCGACGCTCCACGCCAATGCGCCCCGCGACGCGCTGTCGCGACTCGAGACGATGGTCCTGATGGCCGGTGCCGACCTGCCCTTGCGGGCCATCCGTGAGCAGGTGGCCCGCGCCGTGGACCTGATCGTGCAGGTGGCCCGATGGCCCGGGGGCATGCGCGGCGTGGTGTCCGTGGTCGAGGTGCTTGGCATGGAGGGGGAAACCTTGACGACCCAGGAACTCTTTCGGCGTCACGAGGGACCCGAGCCCGTGACGCCCCTGCGGGAGAGCGGTCTGATGCCGCGCCTGGCCGGTCGTTTGCGCGAGGCGGGTTGGGTGCCCTCGGGGCCGGCGAGGTCCGCGGCCGGCCCGCGATGGTGACGCTGTCCGACCTGCCGCCGGGCCTCGTGGCCGCTGTTGTCGTCGCGACCCTTGCGGCGGTCATCCTGGCCCGCGATGCGGCCAGCCGGCGCGCACAGGCGTGGTTGAGACGAACCGGAGTCGCACCCGGCAGCGGCACGTTCGTCCGCCTGCCGGGCGCGGCAGGACGTCACGTCGAGGACCTGCTGTGGCGCGCGGGCCATGACAGGCTGGGGCGTCGTGAGCTCGCGGCGTTGATCCTGCTGCCGTTGCCGTTCTGGCTGTCTGCCCGCTTCCGGGCCGCACGGCGGTCGGCCAGACTGCGGAGCCAACTGCCCGACGGTATCGAGATGCTCGTCGAGGGGTTGCGCATTGGCCAGGGCCTGCAGGCGTCGTGGCAGACGGTTGCCATGCAGTGGCCCGATCCCCTGGGCAGGGAATGGCGTCGTGTTCAGGCCGAGATGGTGCTCGGCCTGGCGTGGACCGAGGCCCTTGCAGGCATGGCTCGGCGCACGCCCTTGCCCGAGCACGACCTGCTGGTCCGCGCCGTGGCGTTGCAGCAGCGCACGGGTGTGCCGCTGGCCGACGTCCTGGCCCGCATCACGGAGACCATGAGGCATCGGGCCGAGCTCGAGGGCGAGCTTGCGGCCCTGACGGCCCAAGGTCGCCTATCCGGCTGGGTGCTGGGCATCCTGCCCTTCGGGGTGGCCGGTCTGATGTTCCTTGTGGCTCCCGGGCACATCGGCGGTTTCCTCGCGCATCCGGTCGGGCGGCAGATGGCCTTCGTGGCCCTGCTGGCGCAGGGACTCGGCGTGCTCGGCATGCGTCGAATCCTCCGCCTCGAGGACGGGTAGCGGGCGACCCTCGACGAGCGGGACCCAGAGGTTCCGGCCGATCTCGAGCAGCACGGCCGTCAGCGGGACGGCGATGAGGGCACCTTGTAGCCCGAGCAGGCTGCCGCCGAGCAGGATGCCCAGAATGAGCAGGGAAGGCGGGAGGTCGACCGCACGCGCATACAGCCACGGACCGATGAGGTTCTGCTGGATGCCCTGTGCGACGACGAAGACGAGCAGGGTCTTGAGGGCAAGCGCGGGGCTGCCCGAGATGGCCACCAGCAAGGCAAGCAGGCCTCCTACGGCCCCTCCGAAGGGCACGAGCTCGAGCAGGCCCGTGACCACGGCCAGCACGACGCCGAAGGGCAGGCCGATCAGGCTGTAGCCTGCCGCAAGCAGCACTGCAAGCGCGGCCAGCGTCAGCAGCATGGCGCGTACATAGGCGCCCAGGCGCAGGGCGATCGGTTCGAGCTGGGCACGGACCTGGGCGCGCCGCGCTGGGGGGAAGCAGGCGAGGACGCCCCGTTCGAGCAGCGGGGCATCGATGAGGATGAACAGCGCCGTGATCAGCACGATACCGGTGTTGGCGACGGCGCCGAGGACCGTGCCCGCAACGCTGACGCCGGATCGGATGGCGCCGGCCGCGCGGCTCGCCAACCAGCCTGCCAGGTCGGTCTCGCCGAGCGGCATGCCGAGACGTACGGCCAGCCGTCGCAGTTCGCCGAAGTGTTCCCGCCACGTCTCGGCGAGTCCGGGGAGGGCGCTGGCGAAGGCCTCGGCCTGGCCCAGGATGCTCGGGACAAGGGCGGCCCCTGCGGCCAGGAACACCAGGAGGCTGCCCGCGAAGGCGAGGACGGCAGCAGGTCCCTGTCCCAGTCCGGTCCGGCGCCGGATGCCTGCGACCGCGGGTTGCAGAGCGGCAGCGACCAGGGCAGCGAGGAAGATCAGGACGAGCACGTCGACGAGGCGCAGCAGCAGCCAGATGCCCAGAACAAGTGCCGTGATGGTGGCGAGGGAAGCCGGGGCGATTCGGAAGGTCGGGCGTTCCATGGCCGTCAGGATACCCCGCCCGGCCGCGGGTTGCGTGCCTGGTCCACCCGCGCGCCACTCCCCCGTCACGTGCGCAACATCCCCATGGCTCACGCTGGGTGCGTGCATCCCTGGTCCCTCGTCCTCGTGACATTGTCCGGTTCTGGTCTTGCGTGGCTCCTGGCGAGGCCCGTACCCGGCATTCGTGCGGCTGAGCGTCTTCTCGGCGAGCGTCGGTCCTCCCCGCGGTCGGCCCGATCCGGCGCCCGACTCGGGCGATCGGCTCGGACGCATGTCGCCTCGGCCCTGCCGGATCTGCTGGATCTGACGGCGGCGGCGGTCGGGGCCGGGATGGGGCTGGATGCGGCCTGGGCGTTGATTCTCGAGGGGCCTCCGGCTGCACCTGCACATCCCCTGCACGATGCGATGGCCCGCTACCTGGCGGGGATACGACTCGGGGCATCACGAGCCGAGGCGCTTGCGGAGATGGCCACGCGAACGGGGTTGCCCGAGGTCGGGCGACTCGCGGCTGCGCTGCTGCAGGCCGATCGGCACGGTATTGCGCTGCAGGGCGTGCTGCAGGCACAGGCCGCAGCCATTCGTGCCACGCGTCGTCAGCGCGCCCGAAAGTTGGCCCTCGAGGCTCCGGTAAGGCTGCTTTTCCCGCTGGTCTTCGGGATGTTTCCGGCCCTGCTCGTCGTCACGCTCGGGCCGCCGGCACTCAAACTGTGGGAGGCGTTCAGCCGACAGGCGGGGAGTTGACGGGTTGGCGTCCGGCGAGGATGTGCCGACGAATCCACCAACCGGCGCCGCCAACGAGGATCACGCCGATGATCAGGTCGAAGCGGTGCATCCAGTGGCGGAGCGGCTCCAGGTTCTCGCCCAGTCGGACGCCCACCCACAGGAACAGATAGGACCAGATCCATGATCCCAGAAGCGTGTAGACCGAGAAAGGCAGGAGCGGCACGCGCGAGATGCCCGCCGGCAAGGAGATGAAGGTACGGACCACGGGCAACAGGCGACCCCAGAACGAGGCGGCGTGGCCCCAGCGGGCAAAGAACCGATCGGCCAGTTCGAGGTCGTGGGCCGACATGAACACGTAGCGTCCATAGCGCTCGAGGAAGGGACGGCCGCCGTAGGCGCCCACGGCCCAGGCCAGCCAACTGCCTACCAGATTGCCGACGCCACCGGCGAAGGCCGCGAGGTGGAAATTCATCTGCCCTTGCGCGACCAGGACGCCCGCGGCTGGCATGATGACCTCGCTCGGCAGGGGGATGCAGGCACTTTCGATGGCCATGGCGAGTACGACGCCACCGTATCCGAAGGCTTCCAGCAGGCTCTTCACCCAGCCGGCAAGAAACGCGATGATTTCCGTGAACATGGCCTCAGGATACGGGTCGGAAGGCCTTGTCGTCGATCCGTAAGCCACTTGTAAGCATCGCCGGGCATGATGCAGTCATGAACGTCCGATTCGGTAACCGTGCCGCCACGCTGCCCGTCCTGGTGACCCTGCTCCTGGTGGCGTGCCAGCAGGCTCAGGCACCCACGGCGACGACGACCGTGTCGCCCGTCGCGACGCTGTCTCCCGATGATCTCGGGGAGACGGTCGAACTGGGCACGGATGCCGAGGAGCTCGCGTTGCTGGGGCGTGCGCTGGCTGCGGATACGACGCTCGAGGACCTGGCGGGTCTCACGCCGCTCATCAATGACGGTGGGGCCGTATTCCTCGATCAGGCTGCCTCGGCTTTCAGGACGGCCTCGCTCGGGGTGTTGGGGCGTCCCTATGACCGCGACTTCGAGGACATCCCCAGGCTGCGCGTGCTGCCGATGGCCCGCAAGGCTACGGGCAAGCCGGATGCCGTCGCCCTGTCGTGCGGCAAGGATATCGAGGATCCCGGCGAGGCTCGGCGCCGCTCCATCTGCCTCGACCGCGGACGCCGGACGGCGGCCGTGGTGTCTGCCGAGCGTCTGGAAGGGCGCCTCGCGATTGACTTGCCCCCCTATTCGCCGGGTCGCTTCTCCGATATCGGCGAGGGTGAGTTCGGGGATGGGGTCGGCCTGCCTGTCCGTTCAGGTCGGGCGGAGACCCGGTTCGAGTTCGTGCGCCGACGTACGGGCTGGGACGTCCTGTCCGTCTCGTCGACGCGATTCGTCTCGGATGCCCTGCCGACCACGGCGCCGCGCATAAGCTGGATCGACGGGGTCTATGGCGACATGCGCCGGGTCCCCGAACACGAGCGCTTCGACAAGCTGATCCGCCGGGACCGTTTCCCCGAAATACCGCCCAACAGCCAGGTGTTGTTGCGGGTCAAGATGTCGGCACCGGCTCCCACCCTGGTGATGGCCACGGGACTGGGCTCCGCGCCCATCCGGCTCGTGGATGACGGGACGCGGGGGGACGATATCCCGCGTGATGGCCTGTACTCGGCACGGGTGCCCACCCCGAGGCAGCCTCAGCGGTCCTTCCGGTTGACGGTGACCGCCATGCCGGCCTCGTTCCTGGCAACGGAGTCCGTTTCTGCCGTGCCTGAGGAGACGTGGATCGTTCCCTTCACCGTTCAGTAGGGATGCGGATGAGCGCCTGATGCCCACAACCGGGTATAGGATCGGGAGCGGAGGTTCGGCCGGTGGCGTTGGAACGTGCAGGCACGCAAGGGGGCAGCAAGTCCCTCCTTCGCGCTGCGCACGGGGATTCGCCGCGCGCAGCGCGCGACCTGCCGCCCCTGCCCAAGGACGCCCTTTCCGTCCTCCGAGGGGGCATTCCCGAGTTTCTCCGCGGTCTGGGCAACTTCACGTTCCACGGACCCATGAAGGCCTCTGTCCGCGAAGTCATGCTGCAACGAGCCGATGCCGCCGCAGCAGGTCCCGATACTTGGGATCCTGCCCGACCCCTGCATGAGGCCCGCAGCGCCCACCACACCAACACCTTTCAGGACTTTGCCCAGGCGCTTGAAGGCCCGTGGGACTGGATGGAAGGCGACGTCTGGCTCGAGGGAGCCGCACGACGGCTGGGGCCGCTCGAGCGTATGCGCGAGCCCATCATGGCGCATGATCCGACGGAACGTCCCACCCTGCGCACCTCCGAGTGGCTCGAACTGGGTATCCGGTCCGGCAAGGGCCTGAAGCTCGACTTGAAGCATGCGGCGGCAGTTCCGGACATCCTCGATCTCCTCAAGCGTCATCCTGTCCCTGCTGGGCGCCTGATGCTCAACATGGACGTCGTCGACGGCCCGGGTGCGCCTTCGGGATGGAAGCAGCGGCTGATCGAACTGGTGGCCGATCGCGTGCCTTCTCGAGCGACCTTGGTGCGGATCCGCAGGGAGCAACCCGACGCCATCATCAGCCTGGGTATCGCGACGCGGGGGTCGCGGCCCGGGGATCGCTACACGGAACCGCAGATCGATCGACTCGTCACCATGGGCAAGGCCGCAGGAAGCCCCGTGCATTTCGCACTTCGGGCAGATCTGGTCACGCCCGCCATCGTGGCCCGCCTGCAGCCTTACGGTCGGGTCGGCGTCTGGAACGACCCAGGGGTATGGGCCCCCGAAAATCCGGAACAGGCGCGCAGGGAGTTCCTGACGATGGGTTGCACGGGCATCATGGACCTTCGCGAGGCCGAGGGCTCGACGGCGGCTTGACGCAGCAAGAGATCTCCAGGCGCAAGCTCAGGCCTGTACCTGTCCCACCGGGAGCGATACCCCGCCCGCGCCTTGCTGCCCGACTCGCGGAGGGGCTGCGTGAGGGGTGTTTCCTGACCCTGCTTTCTGCAGGACCCGGATACGGCAAGACCACGGCGGCTGCGCGGCATGCGGCGGCGTTCCCGGGCCGGGTCGCCTGGTATCGCATGGACGGGGCCGACCAGGACCCCGTCCAGTTCCTCGGGCATCTCGAGGCCGCGCTCTCGGGGCTGGGCGTCACGCTCGGCCAGTCCGTACTGTCCGGCCTGGCCCAGGCCAAGGACCGGAGCCAGGCCCTGGCCCAGGCGATGGAACGACTCTCGGACGCGTGGGCCAGCACGTTGGCCGAGCCTGCCCTCCTCGTTCTGGATGATCTCCACGAGGCATCCGCCATCCCGGGCATCTGGCCGGCCTTCGCGGCTTTCCTCGAGGGGCTGCCCGCGCGCGGACATGTCCTCGTCACGACCCGGACCCTGCCGGACTTGCCCGTGCCGCTTTGGCGCGTGCGACGTCATGCCCTGCATCTCTCGGCCGAGGACATGGCGCTCGATGAGGATGAGGTGGCCGAGTTCCTTGCCGACCGAGCCGATGGTCGGTCCGAGCTCTTCCTGCAGCGGGCGGCGGTGAGGACCGAGGGTTGGCTGGCGGCCTTGCTGCTCGCCGTTGAGACTGGCGTGTTGCCTGAGGTGGGGGATGATCCTCCGGGCGGCCTCGCGGATTATCTGGTCACCGAAATCGTCGAACGGCGCGAGCCCGATTCGCGGAACACCCTGTTGCTGCTGGCCCTGTTGCCGGATCTGATGCCCGAGACCGTGACCCGCTTGCTGGGGCCGGAGGTCCGTCCGGTAATCGAGCCCTTGGCGGATGCCTGCCTCCTGGTGCGTGTCGCAGATGGGGGCTGGCGCATGCATCCGTTGCTGCGTGATGTCCTTCGTTCCCGGGGGCCGCGCCTGCTGCTTGAGGCAGGGCAGGGCGAGGCTCTGGTGCGAACGGCCGAAATGTGGGCCGCCGAGGACCCGATGGAGGCCTTGCGCCTGTGGCAAGTCGCCTTGCCTGCGGAGGAGGCCGATCGCCGCGCCATCGCGATCGGCTGGGACCAGATGCATCGACGTCACCTGGCCACGGTCTCGAGGTTGCTCGATCGGGTCTCGTCGGCCGGACGCGAGTCCGCAGCGTGGCGGATGTTGGCGGGGGAGCGGGATCGGCTCGAGGGGCAGTTCGATCGGGCAGCCAGCCACCTGGCCCGCGCTGCGGACATGGAAGATCGCGACGGCCATCCGGAGGCTGCGGCCGAGGCCCTGGCGCACCTTGCGGCTGTCGAGGCGGCGCGCGGCGAGGCGGGGGCATCCCGGACGGCACGCCGTGCGCTGCGGGATCTGCCGCTTGACCGACATGGTCCTCGGGGCCTTGCCGAGACGGTCCTGGGCGTTCAGGCCCTGTTCGCGGATGACGAGAGTCTGGCACGCGAGCATCTGGAGCGGGCCCTCGAGGCCGGGCGCCTGGCTGCCGACATGGCGGCACAGGCGCGTGTCCAGCACAACCTCGGGCTGCTGCATGCCCGGCACGGCCGATTTGGAGCCGCCCGCGCCTCCTACGAGGACGCCATCCGCCTGTCGCGGCTGGCCGGTCTTTTGCCCATGGCCATGACCGCCAACAACCTGGGCGCGCTTTGCCTCCACGCCGGCGACGCCGAGGCCGCGCGGCGCCACCTGGACGAGGGCCTTGAATTGGCCCGGGTATCCGGCGGGCGTCGGGAAGCCCTCTACCTCATGATTTCTCTGGGCGACTGGGCATTGCGCCAGGGCTACGTGCTCGAGGCGCGTACTGGCTTCATCGCAGCGCGGGACGAGGCGAGGCAACTCGGAGATCGGGTTCAGGAGGCGGCTGCCCATGCCGGCCTCGCCCAGGTCGCGCTCGCCGAGGGGCAGCCTCCGGAGGCCGAGCGACTGATTCGTGAAGCGATCGAGTTGCGTGCGCCTCGGGAGGATGACCCTACCCTCGGCGATCTGGTCTTCACGTTGGTCAGGGTGCATGCGGCACGTGACCGTGCAGGCGAGGCGCGCACGCTCCTCACGCAGGCCGTGCCTGGCCTGCGTCGGCTCGGTTATCGCTACAGGTTGGCCCAGGCGCTGGCCTTGCTGGGGGCGCTCGGGGACGAGACCGCCGGGGCAGAGGCCGCCGAATTGGCCGAGACCCACGGCTACGCCGGGCTCAAGGGGTTGGGAACCCTGCCGGCGCAGGCCGAGGAGGCCCGTGTGCCCGCCCTCGCCATCCGGTCTTTCGGCAGCCTCGAGGTCGAGGTGGCAGGACGTCTCCTGACGGCAAGGGATTGGCAGGGCCACAGGCCGCGCGTCCTGCTCGCCTACCTCCTGGTTCATCCCCGCGGGGCAACCAAGGAGGAGTTGGCCGAGCACCTTTACGGAGAGCGGGATACGACGCGTTCCGCCGTCCATGTGGTGGTTTCGCGCCTGCGGCAGGCTCTCGAACCGGGCCTGGCACGACCCCAGGACTCCCGATTCCTCAAGCTTGAGGAAGGGCGCTACCGAATCGCCCTCGAACAGGATGTCACATGGGATGCAGCCACGGTGCGCCGCTGCCTGGATCGTGCGGCCGAACCCGGGCTCGAGACAGGGCTGAGGCGCAAGGCGCTCGAGGAGGCCCTGGCTCTCGAGACGGGCCGGTTCCTCGCGGACATGGACGGGGAGCTCTGGGCCGTGATGGCCCAGGAGGCCTGGCGCCGTCGCTTGCGGGAGGCCTTCGTGGCGCTCGTGGCCATGCTGGAGGCGTCCGGTGAAGATGAAGCCGTGCTGACGTGGGCTGACCGGGTGTTGGGTCACGATCGTACTTGCGAGGAAGCGCATGTCGCCCGGATGGAGGCCCTTGCCCGGACGGGACGGGTCGATGCGGCCCGGCGGCAATACCGCTTGCTGACGGAGATGCTGGAGCGCGAACTGGGCGTGGTGCCGGCTGCGGCAACCGAGGCGGCATGGCGACGCATCTCGTCGCCTGCGCCCTCGCACGAGGCGCGATCGTGAGCGAGGATGGCGCCATGACTCCGGCTTGGTTCATCGTGGGCAGGGCCGGGCAGCGCGTCGGGGGCATCCGCAAGCTGACGTTGCGCGGCGTGCCCTATGTCATGTTTGCTGGGGCGGACGGCCATCCTGCCGCCATCCTGGACCGCTGTCCCCATCGCGGTGTGCCCTTGTCGCTCGGCAAGGCCCGTAGCGGTCGCCTGGCCTGCGCCTACCACGGCTGGGAATTCGACGGGGAAGGCCGCTGTGCGCTGGTGCCGGCACTGGGCCCGGGGGGGACACCGCCGCGGGGAGCCTGTGTGGAAGCCCTGGTCCTGCGTGAGCGTCAAGGCTGGCTCTGGGCCTGGCAGGGCTCAGTGGAACCGGAGGGCGAGCCTCCGGAGGTGCCGGGGCATGGTTGGCCGGGCTGGGGACATGGTCGGTTCAGCCAGATCCTCGAGGCGCGGGTGGACGAGGTGATCGAGAACTTCATCGACTGCCCGCATACGGGTTACGTGCATGGGGGACTGTTCCGGACGCCTGCGGATCACGAGGCCGTCCATCACGTCCGCCAGGACCCGTCGGGGGTGACTGTCGACATCGAGGAAGTGGCACGTCCGCGCAGCCTGCTGGGTCGCTTGCTGGTGCGCAGCGGGATGCGGGTCGAACACGTCGATCGCTTCATGCCACCGGCTACCGTCGAGGTTCGCTATCGATTCGGGACGCGCTGGGAAGTGGTGGGGCGGCAGACCTGCACCCCGATGAGCCCTTGGCAGACAGCCGTGCATGTCGATGTCGCTTGGCGACTCTCGCCGTTGACGCCGGTCCTGGCGCCGGTCATTGCGCTGGTCGGTCGCCTGGTGTTGGGTCAGGACCGCGCCATCCTCGAGCATCAGGCGCGTCATCTGCGCCGGTTGGGCGATCAGTTCTGCTCGACCGAAGCCGATGTGACCAACCTGTGGATCCAGGGATGGCGCAGGCGATGGGCCAAAGGAGAGCCGCATGGGACCCGCCACGGCAAGACCGTGCGGTTCAGGCTCTAGGGCCCAAAGAAAGACGCCGCCCGGAAGACCGGACGGCGCGTCGAGTGCCGAGGACGAGACTTGAACTCGTACACCTTTCGGTACACGCCCCTCAAACGTGCGCGTCTGCCAGTTCCGCCACCTCGGCAAGGGGGCTGTCATCATCGCCGCTGGCCGTCACGGTGTCAAGGGCGTGCTACGATGCCAACCGTGTGGCTTGCCGCTGCTCCTGCCGTGCCTCCGGTCGTCCCGCCGGCGGCTGTCGTGGTATCGCCTGCGCGGGAGACGCTGGCCCTTCCCGGCTTGCCGCCCGACGATCCGTGGGTGGCGGCAGGCCTCTCGTTTGCGGTCAACGGACTGGGGCAAGCCTACAACGGGGACTGGGACAAGGCCTGGTGGCTCCTGGGGGCCTGGGGGCTCTATCCGGTGGCTTGGGCCTTGGACGCGAGCACAGGTTCCGGCACGGCGCGCACGCTCGTGACCGTCGGGATGCTGGGGGCCAAGGGATGGGCCTGCTGGGACGCGTGGCATGGCGCCGCGCACCACGCCGGTCAGACAACGGGAGGAACGAGCCGATGATGTCGCGACGCCAGTGGCTGGCCGCCGGACTGCTTGCCGGGGCCTGCGTGCCGGTTCCGGCCGCAGCCGCCTCGCTTTGGGGTTACAGCGGCGAGGGCGTGCTGCCGGGGACCCGCACGCTCGAGGCCGGCGAGATCGGTCTCTCCGCATCGGCGCTCGTGTTGCCGGGCGGTGCGTCGATGATGGCGCCGCTGGGCCTGGCGGCCGGAGTCCTGCCCGGACTCGAGGTGGCCTTGACTGCCCCATTCGGTCAGCCCGGCTACTCGGGGGTCATGGCCCACGTCAATGCCCGGCTTTCTCGACCTGAGGACGCAACCCGCGTCGTCTGCGGCGTCACGAACCTGATGGGCCAGGACTTGAGGCTTGCCGTCGGCGGTGCGGCAGAGTCGCCCTCCTTCGTGGCGGCCAATCAGTTGCATCTGCTTGTCGGCCGTGACCTGACGCTGCCCATCGAGGGCAAGGAGGTCGTGGCCGGTTCGTGGTCGATGGGCTTCACCGGCCGGATGCAGGCTCAGGCCCAGTTCATCCGTTCCCGCTTCGTGGCTGGCCTGACCGTGCCGGTGGCCCGTGGCGGGCAGGCGTTTGCCGAGTATCTGGGCAGCAGCCAGACCGACGACGACAGCTCGCTCAACCTGGGCGTGGGTTGGCAGGTTTCCAAGGAGTTGGCCTTGAAGCTCGTGACCTTCGGGCATCCGGGGCGCCTCGTCGACTTCGGTGCCCGTGCGCTGTCGCTGGGTGTGACGTGGCGCGCGCCCTTCGCGCCTGCGACCGAGGCTTCGCGAAACCTGCAGGGTACGGTGGCCAGGCTGGACCCCGCGCCATTGGCCGGCCTGGTGCACGCGGGTCTGAACGGCCTCGAGGCGGCGCAGCCTGTCGTGGCCTCCGAGTCTGTCGTGCCGCCTTCTCCCCCTGCCGTGGCTGTCTGGGGTCGGGTTCGCGACGGGGCGGGCGTGCCGCGATCGGGAGTCGCCGTTCGTCTGGACGGGGCTTCCCGCCCGATGGCGCGGACCACGACGGCCAAGGGTTTCTTCCTGCTCGCGCCGGTCGAAAAGGGCACTTACGATCTCGTGGCCTCTGACCCGACAGGTCGTCTCGTGGCGTCGCGCACGATAGAGGTCACGGGCTCGGGGCCCCTCGAGGTCGACCTCGCGGCCAGCGGAAACCCTTGAGGCGCCCGCTTTCGCCGCCTGTCCGGCTGTGGGCTGCGGCCAGTTACCTGTTGCCGGTCGCCGTGGTGGCCCTGTTGCATTCCGAGATGGCCCAGGTGCGCCTGGTGCGCGAGCATGCGGCCAATTCCCTTGCGCTGGGTCTGATGCTGCTCGGGCCGATGGTGGTGCTCGGCAGTGGTCGGGGAGGGCCGCTCGAGTGGCTGATGCTCGTCGGCTTGCTGCTCACGTTGTGGTTGGTCGTCGTCTTCGGATTGGTGGCCTTCGAAGCCGTCCGGGCCTGGCAGGGGCGTCGGCCGTGGGCCCCCTGGGCCCCGCGTGTCGCCTCGTGGTTGCCGCGTCCGCGGACAGCCTCAGCGCCAGGGCTCGGGGCTGCCGGTGTCCGACCAGCGGAGCTCGGCGACGTTGGCAGCGGGCGTCAGCGTCAGCAGGACGGCATCCCGCCCGGTGCCGAGGGTCCGGACTTCCCCTTGTAGCTTGCCGTCCTGCAGGGTGATATCGACCTTGAAGTTCCTTGAGGTCGCCACGCCGACGAGGTTCACGGACTGCCCGTTGCAGACGAGCCGGGTCACGGACAGGGGCACTCGAGTGCCCCCGTCGGGCGTGAAGACGATCTCACCGGTCATCTGCAGGCCGCTGCCCTCGAGGCGCCCCTTGAGGGTGGCTTGCACGCGTGGCAGCGTGACCTGCAGATCGAGGGTCTGGAGGGCACCCCCCGGCACGCCCGGCAGCGGAGCGAATGTGCCGGTGCCCGAGATCAGGGACTGGCCCTGGCGGTCAAGGCGACCGGAGACCGTCACCGAGGTCGGGGCGAGGCACTGGAAGTGACGTCCCAGCACGAGCGCGCGACCTGAAGCCGCGAAGGCCGCCGGTTGCCCGGGTACGGGCTGGGTCTGGGGCAGGGCGCGCCAGACACCGACCGAACCGGCCCGGGTCTCGACGTCCATCCTGCCCGAGAAGCCCTCGGGGTGCCGTTCCAGCGTCAGCGCGAAGGGGACCTGCGGATTGCTGATCGTGGTCGCGCGGTTGTTGAACAGGTAGGTCAGGATTCTGCCGTTGTCCATGCTGCGCAGTTGGCTGATCTCGTCCGTCGTGCCGTCCGGGATGGCGACGAGGCCCTGCAGCGGCGCGACCTGAGCCCAAGGCACGGTACGAAGGAAGGGTTCGAGATCCACGCCGTAGTAGCTGGGCAGGCCCATCTCGAGGACGCTGCGGACGGCCCGGGTCGCAAGGGCCATCTCACCACTGGCCGTCGGACTCACGGCACGCTGGATCAGACGCAGCTCCTGAAGGATCCCTCGTTCCGTGGGCGTCGGGCCCAGGATGCCCAGGATGGGCTCGCAGCCACTTCCCGCGAGGGCTGCTGCGGCCACGAGGGGCATGAGGGCGCGACGGGCTTCCATGTCGTTCCCTGTGTACCCGTGCTGTCGTCCGCCTCTCACCGTCCGGGGTGGTGGCGGTAGGTCGTGCTAGCATGAACCCTGCGACGATGGGAGGGGACCGTGGCGAAGATCCGCGTGATGAGCGGCATGCGGCCGACGGGCACCCTGCACCTCGGCCATCTGGCAGGTGTGCTGCGCAACTGGGTGGCCTTGCAGGAGACCTACGACTGCTACTTCTCGATTGTCGACTGGCACGCCCTGACGACCGGCGCCAGTGACACGTCCGGCTTGCGCGACAACGTGCGCGAGGTCCTGCTCGACTGGTTGGCGGCGGGTGTGGACCCGGAGCGGTGCACGATCTACGTGCAGTCTGCCGTCCCCGAGATTGCCGAACTCGCTCTGCTCTTCGGGATGATTACGCCGCTGACTTGGCTGCAGCGGAATCCGACCATCAAGGAGCAGATTCATGATCTGGGGCTGGACGAGGAGCGTGTCGGCTACGGCCTGATGGGCTATCCCATCCTGCAGGCCGCGGACATCCTGGCCTTCAAGGGCGCGCGCGTTCCGGTGGGCAAGGACCAGTTGCCCCACCTCGAGTTGTCGCGCGACATCGCCCGGCGATTCAACCACATGTACGGGGAGACCTTCCCCGAGCCCGAGGGCCTGCTGTCGGAGACGCCGCTCATCGTCGGCACCGATGGCCGCAAGATGAGCAAGAGCTACGGCAACGACCTGCGCATGGCTGCTCCGGCGGCCGAGGTGGCGCAGCGCGTGATGGGTATGGTGACGGACCCGGGTCGGCAGCGACGGGATGATCCCGGCTACCCGGAGGTTTGTACGGTCCACGCCTACTGGCGGGCGCTCGCACCGGACCGGTGTGCCGAGGTCGAGTCCGGTTGCCGCGCAGGCACGCTGGGCTGCGTGGCGGACAAGCGGGCCATGGCCGAGCTGGTCGAGTCATGGCTGGCGCCGATGCGGGCCCGACGCGAGGCTTGGGCGGCTGACCCGGAAAGGTTGGATGCCATCCTGGCAGCGGGAAACAGGCGGGCGCGTGCCGAGGCCCGGCGGACACTCGTCGAGGTGCGTTCCCACATGCTGCTGCCTGCATTCGATGATGAGGGACGACCCGTTGCGGCTTCAGCGGGCGCTCGCTGAAGCGGGGGTTGCCAGCCGTCGCAAGGCCGAGGATCTGATCCTCGCCGGGCGCGTGTCCGTCAACGGCAGCGTGGTCGATGTGCTGGGCACGCGCGTGGACCCCGATCGCGATCAGATCGCGGTTGACGGGCGACCTGTCGCATTGCGTCCGGAAAGGCGTATCTTTCTGCTGCACAAGCCCGTGGGTCGGGTGACGACCCGCGAGGATGAGGAGGGGCGCCCGACGGTCATGGACCTGGTGCCCGCCGTGCCGGGCCTGCATCCGGTCGGGCGACTTGACATGATGACGTCCGGCTTGCTGATCCTGACCAATGACGGGGCGCTGACGCACGCGCTGACTCACCCTTCCCGCGGTGTGACCAAGCACTATCGTGCGGTCGTCGAGGGCGTGCCCGATGCTGCGACCCTTCGCAGACTGTCGACGGGCATCCGGCTCGAGGACGGCATGACCGCCCCATGCCGGGTTTCGCTGACCGAACGGGCCGAGACGGATGCCACGGTCGACCTCTGGTTGCACGAGGGGCGCAATCGCCAGGTGCGGCGCATGCTGGAGGCCGTGGGGCATCCCGTGCGTCGTCTCGCTCGCCTGGCCATCGGTCCGGTTCGGCTGGGCGACCTTGGTGTGGGATGCTGGCGGGAACCGCAGGCGGGGGAGTTAGAATGGCTGCGCCGCTGCACGGACGGGAGCCAGTCGACGTGAACCCTAGCCTTGCCGAACTCGGGGCTCGCCTTCGCGAGGCCCGGGAGGCCAAGGGCGTGAGCCTGGATGTCCTGAGCGGGCAGACGCGCATCCATGTCCGCCACCTGCGGGCGTTGGAGGAGGCTCGGGAAGACCTGCTTCCCGAACCCTTCTACGTCAAGAGTTTCGTCCGCAAGGCCGGTGATGCCCTGGGTCTGGATGGCGCCGACCTCGCTCGTGTCTATTGGGAGCATCGCCCTGCCCAGGCGGTCACGGCGCCGCTGGAGCCGACGACGATCGAAGTCGTCATGCCTTGGTGGATCTGGCCCCTGATGGCCAGTGCCGTCCTCGCCGCCATCGTCGGGACCATGGCCGTGACGCGTCCGGATGGGGTGCAGACCCTGCTTGGCGGCACGGGCGGGGAACCCCTGCAGGCAACGGCCTCACTGGCGCCGGTCGCGAGCCCCGAGCCCACCGGACTGGCCACGACAGACGCCTCGGCCGATGCGACAGCCACGCTCGTGCCCGGCTTGTCGGACCAGGCGAGCCCTGCCATCGAGGCCACGCCCCTGCCCGTCGCGACTCCCGCGCCTCAGGCTGCGGCCAAGCCGCTGCGCTTCGGTGTACGGCCGGTCTCGGCCAGCTGGATGCGGATCATGGCTGACGGGCAGGTGGTGCACGAGGGCATGGTGCCTGGCGGCAGCGACAGGCAGTGGGGTGCAGACCGCCAATTGTCGGTGCGCATCGGGCAACCCGGGCAGGTCGAGGGGCGCCTCAACGACGCTTCATTGGGCCGCCTGGGGCCGCCGGGGTCCTCGGTCTACGCCATGGCGTTCCGGGTTACGCCGCAGGGTATCGCCCGGAACAGCCTGTTGCAGCCGACTCAGGCCAAGCCCGTCGTTCGTCCGCCCCAAGGTGCCGTTGTCCGGCCCGCCCGGCCCGTCCCTCGACCCGTGCGCACGGAGCCGGCGGAGGTGCTCCCCGAGTCTTCGGAACCGCCTGTCACGGGGCAGGACGGCCAGAGCGCGGGGACCACGGAGACGACGCCCCCTGCTGAGGGGGAGAGTCCTTGATGGCGGGCCCGGGGTGCGCGATCAGGCGTCTGCACCTGCTCGGGGCCGGCCTGCTGCTTGCAGCGGATGAGACGGTTCCTGATGCCCCTGTCGGGTCGGGTGCCGCGGCCGCGCCGGTCATCGACCCGGTGGGCGGGCAGGCGGTGGTCGAAGGTGTGATGATGCGCGCCCCCGGTGGCGTCGGTCTGGCCGTGAGGCTGGCGGACGGAGGCATTCACGCCGAGTTTCACGACCACATCCCATGGCGTCGTCGCCTGGCCCCTTTGGCTTGGCCCGTACTGAGGGGCGCGGCGGCCATGGTCGAGGCCTTGTCCCTCGGCATGAAGATGCTGGACCGCTCCCTCGAGCTGACTACGGGCGAGCGGTCCGGCAAGACCGAATCCGCCTTCTCCCTGTTGGTCGGCTTGCTGGTCGCCGTTGCGCTGTTCATGGTCTTGCCGGCATGGATTCACGGCCAGACGCCCCTTGCGTGGCACCCGCTGGCACGTGCGGCTGTCGAGGGTGGTGTGAGGCTGGGGCTCTTCGTAGGCTATGTGGCCCTGTTGGGTCGGCATGCCGAAGTGGCGACGCTGTACGCCTATCACGGGGCAGAGCACCAGGTGATTCACGCCCATGAGGCTGGCCTCGGCGAGACCGTCGAGGCGGCACGCGGACAATCGCCGCGCCATCCGCGATGCGGGACCAGTTTCCTGTTCCTGACGGCTGTCGTCGGCATCGTTGTTTTTGCCATGATCCCCCGTCCGGAAGCCCTCGAGGGGGCGTTGGCCCTGGGTTGGCGCGTCGGGGCCAAGTTGCTCCTCCTGCCTGTCGTGGCGGGCCTTTCCTTCGAGTTGATCCGTGCCGCCGGTCGGGGCAACCTGCCCGGTGCCGGATTCCTGCCTCGGTTCGCGTTGTCGTTGACGGCGCCCGGCCAGTGGCTCCAGCGCCTGACGACGAGGCGTGCCGCGGATGGCCAACTCGAGGTGGCTGTGGCGGCCCTGGCCGTTGCGCGCCGGGGCCGCTGAACTTTTCTGCGTTCCATGCTTGACGGCGGCCAAATGCTGTCTTAATATGGGATTCCTGCCTCGGAGACGAGGTGGGTGGCGGACATTGACAATCGAGTGGCAAGGTTTATTTCAAGCCTGTCAATTCAAGATGTTTGTATGCCGAGAGGCATGTCAATCATCCAACGTACAGCGCGAGAGCCATTAGGCTTTCCGGATTTCATTCGGAGAGTTTGATCCTGGCTCAGGACGAACGCTGGCGGCGTGCCTAACACATGCAAGTCGAACGAAGCAGCAATGCTTAGTGGCGGACGGGTGCGTAACGCGTAGGTA